>JBEAZA010000022.1:0-137732 GCA_041170385.1 Verrucomicrobiota bacterium
CGTCCTGGCCGCGCGCGCCGTGGGGATCTGCATGGGCGATTGAGAATGGGATTCGGCGATTCGCTGCCAAGGACTGGATCCTATTCTGGTTTGAATCCATCACTGGACTCACCACGCGACCCAACGATCTTCACCCGCTCGCTCTTTTGCCACTTCTTCAAAAGCAGTAAATGGTGCGTTTAGATTCTTATCGCCTTCAAGCCATGCGGTGATCCTGATTCTAACTTCTTGCCCAATACGAGCGAACTTCAAAATTCCCCTGATTACGAATCTGCGATTCAATCTCTTCCTTCACTCCCTGCGCTCTGCTTCAAAACATGCAAGAAAGACTCCGGCCACGGCGTAACCATACGAATGAAAAGATGGCTGACATCCCTGCTCCCTCTCTTCTTGGCCGCCTGCGCCCAGCAGAACGTTCAGAATAAAATCGCCGAGGCATCCCCGACCGAGGCCTCCAAATACGAACGGGAAATCGACTCCCAGTCGCCTTTCGAGACTCTCACCATGAGCTGGTCCGAGGCAATCGAACTCATGGAATCTCGCAACCCGGCATTCCTCAGTGCCAGATCCCGTTTCACCAAAGCCAATCAGGAAAAACCTGTCGTTGCGGAAATCAGCGGCCAGGTGAAAGAAACGATCTCAGGCTCGGTCGGCCAGATCATCAGTCCCTCCGCGCTGCTCAAATCCTTGCAAAATCCGGTCGAACAGCTCCCCAAACGCATTTCCTCGATCGGCGACATCAAAAACGTCCCGCACCAACTCGAAAAACACGAATGGCAGGAAGTCTCCACCAGCCTCGAAGCCGAGCTCGCGATGCGTGAGGAGCGCGTCAGACTCCACCACCTGTTACGCAAGGAACAAATCATCAATGCCGAACTGCACTTGGCCGAAACCGCCCTGAAAAACCAGAAATCAAACGACCCCAAATTTCTCTCCGCTCTGGAGAACTGGCGCAATACCCTTCACGAAGATCGCAAAACCTGGCTCACCCAGATGCGGAACGTCTTCGATGCCGAGTATCACGACCTTCGTTTCAAACCCGACCGTTCCGGCCTGACGGATTACCGCGGAATGGTCCAACCCGATCTGAATGACCTCAACCGCTGGTGCCACCTGCAGCGCACCCACCACCTCGTGAATGCCCTTTCCAGGCAACATTCCAAAAACCGGTCCGCATTACCCGGAGCGACCCTGATCACCCAGAAGTTTTCATCCGAGAACCCGACAACCAAACTGACCGACCCAGCCATCATCCGCAAACAGGTCCGTTCGCTCCTGAACAGCTGGCGTGAGCTCAAAGCAGCCCAACAGGAGGCCGACACTCTCGAGAAAACCTCGCCCAAACCCTCTCTCACCAGCGCTCCCGAACTCGCCCAGCGCCAGAAAATCTACAAACTCCGCACCACAGAAATCCACCACACCGGCATCCTCTGGTCGATGGACGAGGATTGCTGGAGATAAGTTTGGCCTGTCAGGCTTGGGATTTGAAACCTGAAATTTGAATTTTCAAAAACCGTCCTTGCGGTCACCTCGCTCTCTCCCATAAGGTCGCGCAACCTGTTCGTTTGCGTGTCACTTCCAGCTCCCCATCATCATATCATCGGCATCCTCCCAGCCCGCTGGGGCTCCACCCGCTTCCCCGGAAAACCGCTCCATCCCATCGCCGGAAAACCTCTCATCCAGCATGTTTGGGAACGCTGCAAGCAAGCCACCCAACTCTCCGAGATCGCTGTGGCTACAGATGATGCTCGCATTGCCGATGCGGTCGCAGCCTTCGGGGGAAACGCCATCATGACATCTCCCGATCACCCCACCGGCACCGACCGCCTCGCCGAGGCTGTCAGGCTCGTCCCCCACGCCACTCACATTCTCAATATTCAGGGCGATGAACCCCTGATCGATCCCCAACTCATCGATGACCTTGCGATTGCCCTGTGTAGCGAACCAAGCTTGGACATGGTCACCGCCGCCAACCCGCTCCATCCCGAGGATCCGGCGGTATCCGATCCGAATGTCGTCAAAGTCGTCCTCAAGCTCAACGGAAACGCCCTCTACTTCTCCCGGTCCCCCATACCGTATTTTCGCAACACGATTGAATCACTCCGGGTTCTTCGGCACAAAGGCATCTACGGTTACCGCCGGGATTTCCTCGAAACCTTTGTCACCTGGCCACCCTCGCCGCTGGAACAAGCTGAGTCACTGGAACAACTCCGCGCCCTCGAAAACAATGCGAATATCCGTGTCATTCTCACAACCGATACATCCCCCGGTGTGGACACCCCGCAACAAGCCATCGAAATCGAACGGATTCTCGCCACTGAAACATTCTAACTGTTAACTCACTTCTCATGAAATACATCTTTGTCACCGGTGGCGTGGTTTCCTCTCTCGGAAAAGGTCTTGCAGCGGCCTCAATCGGCACTCTCCTGGAAGCACGGGGCCTCAAAACCCTGATGCAGAAATTCGATCCCTACCTCAACGTCGATCCCGGCACCATGTCCCCCTACCAACACGGTGAGGTTTACGTGCTCGATGACGGTGCGGAAACGGATCTCGATTTGGGTCACTACGAGCGGTTCACTTCAGGCGTACTCTCCCAAATGAACAACCTGACATCCGGACAGGTGTTCGATTCCGTGATCAAGAAAGAACGCCGTGGCGAATACCTCGGCAAAACCGTACAATTTATTCCCCACGTAACGGACGAAATCAAAGACCGCATGCACACGGTCACGAAAAACAACCCCGATGTCGATGTCCTGATTACCGAAATCGGGGGTACGGTCGGAGATATGGAAGGCCTTCTGTTCATCGAGGCACTCCGGCAATTCGCCCTCGAGGTGGGCAAGGAAAATGTCTGCTTCATCCATGTCACCCTCCTCCCCTACATCAAGGCCGCTGGGGAAATCAAAACGAAACCCACCCAACAATCCGTCGCCAAACTTCGCGAACTGGGTATCCAGCCGGACATCATCATCTGCCGCACCGAGGCGGATCTCGATGAGGACAACCGCAGAAAAATCGCGATGTTTTGCAACGTTGAAAAGAAGAACGTCGTCGCTTTCCGCGATGTCGATCATACCATTTACGAATGCCCGCTCGATCTCAGAAGAGACAAAATCGACAGGCTTGTGGTGGACAAGATCGGCCTCGGTCATACACCGTCACCCAACTTGGAAAAATGGGAGAAGTTCGTGCAACGCGTCATCCATCCCAAACACAAAGTCACCATTGCGGTGGCCGGCAAATACATCGAACTGCAGGATGCCTACAAATCCATCTACGAATCCCTGATCCACGCCGGTGCCTATCATGATACGAAAGTGCAAATCGTTCGCGTCGAAGCGGAGTCGATTGAGGACAAAGGCGCGAAAGCGGTGATCGGAGAGGTTGATGGCATTCTGGTTCCGGGTGGTTTCGGAGACCGTGGCATCGAGGGCAAAATCCTCGCCGCCCAATACGCCCGCGAAAACAAAATTCCTTACTTCGGCATCTGTCTCGGCATGCAGATCGCCACCATCGAATATGCCCGGAACAAATGCGGCCTCAAAGATGCCAATTCCACCGAGTTCGACAAATCCACTCCCCATCCCGTCATCTGCCTCCAGGAGGAACAAAAAGGCGTGACGGACATGGGTGCGACGATGCGGCTCGGCTCGGCCGAATCCATCCTGTTCGCCGGCACCAAGGCCGCGGATCTCTACGGCAATGTCGATCGGATCAAGGAGCGTCATCGCCACCGCTATGAGGTAAATTCCGACTACCAGGACCGCCTCCAAGAGGGAGGTCTGGTTATCTCATCCGTATCCGCCAACGAAGGTCTCGTCGAAATCGTCGAGCTTCCGGATCACCCGTTTTACATCGGGGCACAGTTTCATCCGGAATTTCTCTCCAAACCCAACCATCCGCATCCGCTCTTTTCCGGCTTCATCGCCGCCGCTCTCAAAAAAGCCAATGGCTAATCGGTCGCAGGGATATCCTCAAGCTCCGGCGAAAATCACATCCCCGGTGATTACCTCGCGTTTGCTTTTGATCAGTTCGTGTGTCTTCACCCTATCCTGAAACAAGAGAAAATGCGGAGTCAGGCGATGGGCCTCCAATGCCGCAGGATCATCATAAAATTCTGCAAGCGTGAATACATGCGGCTCCTCCTTGCTCTGTGAAACGACGAAATCCCTGCAACCCGGCTCTTTCGATACCGCATCCGAAGCCTCCTCACACAAATACTCACGGAACATTTCCGTTTTTTCCGGATCCACTTCCACGACAATGATCAACGAAATCATCCGAGGATTCAAGACTAGGAGAAACTCAAATTCAAACCTCAAATTTTCAACTCATGCGGAACCTCCGTGAAGATCAACCTCTTGGTTGTAATTTATACCTGAAATCTTAATGTATCCCCCATGCACGCCGAGCTACAAACCCTACTCAGTCAGCGCCTTGACATCATCGCCGACCATACCTTCAGAGATCGAGACCCCGCGGGACATCTCGCCGCCCTGAAAAAGGTATCCGAGCAAATCGAGACTTACACGCGTGAAAATTCGAGACAGTTTGATGCGAAACTCCGCCATTATCTCAGCAACTGTTCCTACCAAAAAGCCCTCGACCATCTCTCGGCTTGAACCATCATACATCCATGAAATCGTTACTGCTCTGCTTGCTGTTTCTCAACCCTCTCTCCGCGAAACCCAATATCATCTGCATCATCACGGATGACCTGGGCTACAACGACATTTCTGCATACGGACAAAAACACTTCAGCACACCGAACATCGACCGCCTCGCAGCCAACGGCATGCGTTTCACCCGGCACTATTCCGGAGCCACGGTGTGCAATCCCTCACGCTGCGCTCTGATGACAGGAAAAGACACCGGTCACACCTCGATTCGAGGTAACGGGGAGTTTTCCATTCCGGCAGCGGAAATCACCGTAGCGAAAATCACCAAGGCCGCCGGATACGACAATGCCATGATCGGAAAATCCTGCGTCACCGGAAACACCCAAACCCCGGAGTCCGTTCTCCAACACGGTTTCGATTTTTTCTACGGAACGACCCATCATGTGGACGCCCATTACCGCTACCCGGAATTTGTTTACAAAAACACCGAGAAAATCCGTTTGCCTGATAACAAACTCCATACGGGGACCGACTATGATCTCGAGCTCTACACGAGGGAAACGCTGGGCTACCTATCCCGACAATCTGCAGAAAAACCGTTTTTTCTGATTTTATCCTACCCCGCGCCGCACGCATCGGTCGTTGCCCGTGAACAGGAACTCAGCACCGCCAGATCCACCGTGAAAGACGAGGTCAAAGCGAAAAAAGGGCACTATACCGCAACCAATGAAGTCAAAGCAAACTACATCGGAATGATGCAATACCTCGATCACTCGATCGGTCAAATTGTGGCATCCCTCAAATCACAAAATCTTTTGGAAAACACCCTGATCATCTTCACCAGTGACAACGGTCCGCACTCGGAAGGCGGGTATTCCCCCCAGCTTCTCGACTCCAACGGCCAGCTCCGCGGCAGCAAACGTGATCTTTATGAAGGCGGCATCCGCGTCCCCATGATCGCGCACTGGCCTGCGGTCATCAAAGCCGGACAAACCACCGATCACCCCTCGGCCTTCTGGGATTTCCTTCCCACGGTTTGTGAGCTCACCGCACAACCCATTCCGAAAAACATCCAGGGCATCTCCTATGCCAATACCCTGTCGGGACAGGGAATCCAAGCCAAGCATCCCCACCTCTACTGGGAGCACCACGAACAAAACATCCGCCGTGCCATCCAGACCGGAGACTGGAAACTCGTGCAAACCAACGTCGCTTTACCCGAAAAAACCACCACAGAACTGTTCGATCTGTCCAAGGATCCCGGCGAAACTGCCGATCTATCCAAAAAAGAAGTCGTGAAAACCAACGAGCTACTCAAACTCATCAACGGCGCACGCCAGCCGTCGGAACTCTTTCCGGTTCCTTCACTCGACAAGCCCTAATCCCACCCTGTGTGATCCAGATTCTCCGACTCCTCGATTTCCGCTGTTTCAGCTCGCTCTCTCTGGATCTGTCCCCCTCCGGCGCCATTTTCATCGGCAATAACGCACAGGGAAAAACTTCCCTGTTGGAAGCCATCTGCACCCTGATCCGCCTGCAATCCCCCAGAACGAACCGACTCAACACCCTTACCAAATTTTCAGCACAAGGTTTCGGGATCGCCGGAAACCCTTGGGGACAGGAACGGAAAATCGTCCAGACACCGAAAGGTCTGATGATGAAATCCGATGGGGAGTTGCGGCACTCACGCACGGACTACCTTGCTGACGGCGGATTGATCGTCTGGATGGGAAATGAAGACCTCAACCTCGTCCGCGGCTCGGGTGAAACCAGACGCACCTACCTCGATTTCCTCGGTGCGCAACTCGACCCCACATACCGCACCGCCTACACCCGCTATCGTCGCGCCCTGAAAGCCAAAAACCTGCTTCTCAAGGAACCCAAGCTCCGTTTGCCGGAACTCATCGCTTATGAGGATATCCTCATCGAACACGGCGAATACCTGACCCGGGCGCGGCAGCAACTCATCACCGAGCTCTCCCCACTCGCCTCCGCCGCACAGGCGGATATTTCCAACAAAAGCGAGGAACTCTCCCTCCGGTACCTTCCCGCCTCCGGCCCATCGATGAAGGAGTCGATTCTCCAAGCCCGGCAACGTGAAACCGCCACCCGTCAGGCCGTTGTTGGCCCGCACCGCGACGATTTTTCCATCCGCCTCCACGGCAGACCGGCAGCGGACTATGCCAGCGAAGGCCAGCAACGCACGATCGCCCTCGCCCTCAAACTCGCCCAAGGCGATCTCCTCCGGCAACGTTGCGATAAAACCCCGATTTATCTGCTCGACGATATCTTCGGAGAACTGGATCCACCCCGCCGCAACGCCCTCCTCCGCCATCTGCCCTCCAACGCCCAAACCTTCATCACCACCACTCACCTTGATTGGATGGAATCCAGCCCTCTCGTTTCACTCCCGATCTTCGATGTGACCGGGCAGATGGTCAAACCGAGAACCACTGGCTAGGAACCGGGAGGTAGTGCCCGAAGGATACTTCTATCTTTCCTTTTCCGCAGGAAAACCTATCCTGATCGCATGAAAACGGCATTTTCTCTGCTCATCATGTTGATGCTGACCTGCCTCTCGAATGCCCAAATTAAAAAAGAAAAAAGCTCCCTTCTGGATTCGGATCCTGATGTCGTTTACCTCAACGAGGTCTTCGACAAACCTCTCAAACTCCATGTGATCGAAGCTTACCCGGTCTTCTCCGACAAGGATGCCAAGCACCGCCTTGGCATGCTGAAGGCCGATCAGGAAGTCGAGATCGAGGGCATGACGGAACGCGCTTACCGTGTCCGTGGGCAAGGAACCAAACATGGGATTGCCGGCTGGGTTTCGCCCAAGGCATTCTCCCACCCGGACAAAAACTTCGTGGAAAAGCTCAGGAAAATTTACGAACGTCAGATCGCCGTGAAGGAAATCATCAAACAGAACGGCCTTGCGATCGGCATGACACCCAAAGAGGTCGAGTTATCTCGCGGCAAGCCCACGAAAACGACCGTGCGCATCACCCCGACCGGCGATTCGGGCACATGGGAATACATCGACTACGAGGAAATCAAACATTACGTTACCAGAGTCGATCCCGTGACCGGACAAACCTATCGACAACTCTCCCATACCACCCGTGAGGAAACAGGAAAAACCGTGGTGGAATTCAAAGACGGCGCGGTGAGCACGCTTGAGGAAATGGAGGACAAGGGCGGCGGCAACGTGAAGATCATCGTACCTCCTGTCATCATCGGTTGGTAACATCATTCACAAGCCATCCGGCTGACCTTCATACCACCAATCCGGAGACCATTTGATGGAAAACCGCAGAAACCTTGCTTTTGGATGGGTCAGTCAACGCGATCGGAATTCCGTCATCTCCTCCCTGTCCCGTCGGGATATCAATCGGAATCTGTGCCAAAAGGGGGACATTCATGTCGTTGGCCTCCCGCAAACCACCTTCACGCCCGAAAAGGTAATAGCGTTTGCCATCATCGCCTTCAAACCATGACATGTTTTCGATCAATCCCAGGATCGGGATGTTCACCTTCGCAAACATCGCCACAGCCTTGCGGGCGTCGATCAGTGCGACTTCTTGAGGAGTGGTCACAATCACCGCTCCATCCACGGCAACGGTTTGCACGATCGTGAGCTGAATATCTCCGGTTCCCGGAGGCAAATCCAAAACCAGAACATCAAGATCACCCCATGCCACCTGTCTCAGAAACTGTTGGGTATAACGGGTAGCCATCGGGCCACGGACGATCACGGGTGACTTGTCTTCCAATAGAAAACCCATCGACATCAGTTTGAGGCCGTGTGCCTCGATAGGAATGATCTCGTCATGCTCATTCGCATTCGGACGCTCTGTCGTACCGAACATCTGTGCCACCGAAGGACCGTACAAATCACAATCGCACAGCCCCACCTTCAACCCGCGTTTGGATAACGCCACCGCGATATTGGCAGAAACGGTTGATTTGCCTACGCCGCCCTTTCCGGATGCAACGGCGATGATCCGCTTCACTCCGGGGATCGAACTTTTCCCCACGCCACCCGATACCGATTCCGGCGCATCCTTGACCGAAATGTCCACCTTCACATTTCCCACACCCGCCTGAGCATCCAGAGCCGCATGCACTTCTTTGAAGATCTGTTCGGGCACTTTCGCATCACGCGTCGCCACCTCGATCTTCACCTCCACATCCGTACCATCCACACTCACTGATTTGACCAAGCCGAAGGAAACAATATCACGCGAAAAACCCGGATACCTGACCTGCTTCAGGAGTTCTTTGATCTGCTCAATGGACATCATGACGCCGGACACTCTCATCGATATCTTACCCAACGCAATACCGAATGACCGATGGGATTCCCTTTTCTCCTGTAACCAAAAATGCAATTTTTAAGGTTGCCAAACCACCCGGCTTTCCGCAATCTGACAACGTTGACACGATGGTCGACCGCCTCAGGACTCTCTCCTCGGCTGTCACTTGAGCAATGGCTTCCACGTTCTCACCCATCCCACCGGACCGGGCGTATTGCCGAAAGCCACTCCTGCTGAAACCATCCTCTTTCAGATACCACCCGCCATCATTCATCCAAGCGGCGATCCTCTCCCTATCAACCCTTTTCGTGGTTTTCACACCACGTCCATTTTTCCCAATACCCATCGAATGAGCAAAAAAAGCACCGACGATCAGCCTGATCTTCCTTCTTCCACGACGAAGCCGAAAGCAACCAAAGCTGCCAAAAAAACCGCGTTAAAAGTCGCCACGAAAAAGACTCCTGCCAAGAAAGCCGCCAAAAAAACCGCGAAACCGGTAGCCCGAGGATCCGAAGCCGACGTCACAAGCAACGAACGTCCTGTTGCATCATTTGTCTCGGAGCCAACGAACATCGCGCCCGTAACCGGACCAAGTCCCTCTCAGGTATCCCCTCCAACCCGGGTCCAGGCTGAAAATCCGATTCAGGCCAATGTGCTCCCCCTCCCTCCCGGCTTGCCATCCTCCGCAGCTCCCGGATCTCAGGAAGCTCCGCGCATCGGGCGTGTGCCCGGCGGAGGCCCTGTCCAATCCAACCAACAACCGGCGCATCGTCATACCGATCCCGAGGATTCAACCCAACCTCGGGAATCCCGCTCTAAAAAACGACGAGACAAACGCAAACGCCGCCGCGAAAAACTTGGCGAAAACGATCAACGCAACGGACAGTTCGATCGCCCATTGCCCGAAGATCGCTCGCCAACCATTCTAACGGGACCCGTCCTGGAAACAAATGGTATCATCGAGATCACTCCCAAAGGCTTCGCCTTCCTTCGCGTCCCGGATAACAATTTCGAGCAAACCAAAGACGGCGTTTTCATTTCGCCGGAACTCATTCGCAAATTCTCTCTCCGTCAGGGACAATGGATCTACGGCGGCTATCAGGAGAGCAACCGTGGCCCGCAACTCACCGAAATCTCATCGGTCAACGGCCAGCCCCCAGACCTCGCTGCGAACCTTCCGCACTTCGACGAACTCACCGCGATCAACCCGAACAAACGCATCGCATTCGAGACCACCTCGGATCGCTACACCACCCGCGTGGTAGACATCGTGGCCCCGGTGGGACGAGGACAACGCGGTCTGATCGTTTCTCCACCGCGGTCCGGCAAAACCACCCTCCTGCTCCATATGGCCGAGGCCATTCGCGAAAAATACGACGAACAGATCCACCTCATGATCTTGTTGGTTGATGAACGCCCGGAGGAGGTGACCGAGTTCCGCCGGGCTCTTCCGGGTGCGGAGATCTACGCTTCTTCGAATGACGAAGCCGCACGCAATCACACCCGCATTGCGGAACTTGCCATCGAGCGTGCCAAACGCCTGGTTGAGGCGGGAAAGGATGTCTTCCTGCTCATGGATTCAATCACACGTCTCGCCCGCGCCTACAACAACGCCATGAGCGGCGGATCAGGCAAAGGCGGGCGGAATCGCGCCACAGGCTCAGGTGGCATCACGATCGGCGCACTCGAAATCCCGCGACGCCTTTTCGCCGCAGCCCGCAACACCCGTGAGGCGGGTTCGCTCACGATTCTCGCAACGGCCCTGATTCAAACCAACTCCCGTGCCGACGAGGCGATCTTCATGGAATTCAAAGGAACCGGTAACATGGAACTGGTCCTCGATCGGAAAATCGCAGAATCCTACGTCTATCCCGCCGTCGATATTTTCAAATCCGGCACACGCCGCGAGGAACTGCTCCTTGCCGAGCACATGCTCCATAAAATCCATCTAATCCGTCGCGGCCTGTCCGGACACCGCCCCTACGAAGCAATGGAACGACTGCTCTACTTTATCAAGAAGTTCCCCAATAATCCCCAGATGCTGCTTGAAATCAAAGGATGATAATCCGCAAAAACACCCGGACATGCCCACCGCCTCCGACATGCGTATCATTCATGAATTTCGTGGTCACATTCACCTGAACTCAATCTTCACACCCATCGAGCCTTGAACAGTCACACCATCTTCGTCGAAAAAAAATCCATATTTGCCAATGAGGCCAAGCACCTCCTCCACGGTTTGCGTGAATCGCTCAATCTGCAGAATCTTGACTCTCTTCGCCTTCTCAACCGCTACGATGTAAAAAACGTTTCCGAAGAGGCGTTTGTCCAAGCAGCATCCACCATCCTCTCCGAACCACAGACCGATATCATCAGCCGCAATCTTGAAATTTCGGCCGATGAAACCGCTTTCGCCTACGCCTACCTGCCGGGACAGTTTGACCAACGAGCCGATTCAGCCGCTCAGTGCATCCAGATTCTGACAGGAAAAGAAAAGCCCGAGGTCAGTGCCTCCCAAATCATCATCCTCAAGGGTCGTCTCGACGAGGCACAGGTCACTTCCATCAAATCCTATGTCATCAACGCGGTGGATTCCCATGAAATTCCGGTAGGAGCGACACTGGAGCGACCCGCTCTTCAAGTGCCCTCCGAGATCGAGATTCTCCATGATTTCCTGAAGGAAAGTCCCGCCAACATCCGCAAACAGATGTCACTCGCGATGTCTGAGGCGGACATCGCGTTCACTCAGGATTATTTCAACAACGAGGAAGGACGCCCTCCCACTCTGACGGAAGTCCGTATGCTCGACACCTATTGGTCCGATCACTGTCGCCATACCACATTCCTGACAAGCATCGATGAGGTCGCATTCGATACAGGATCCGAACTGATTGAGGAAACCTACCATGTCTACCGTGATGTCCGTAAATCACTCAAACGCGACGATCGTCCTGTCACGCTCATGGATATCGCCCTCACGGGCATGCGGGAACTCAAAGCTTCCGGAGAACTCGATAACCTCGAAGTCTCTGAAGAAATCAATGCCGCGTCGATCGTGGTTCCGGTCGCCATTCACCATGCAGAATCCACCGTCTCCGATTCGGTTCAGAAGGAGGAGTGGCTGATCCAATTCAAGAACGAGACGCATAACCACCCGACGGAAATCGAGCCTTTCGGCGGTGCTGCAACCTGCCTGGGCGGATGCATCCGCGACCCTCTTTCCGGGCGCTCCTACGTCTATCAGGCCATGCGGGTGACAGGCGCCGCTAACCCGCTCACACCGTTTTCTGAAACGCTTCCGGGCAAACTCCCTCAGAAAAAAATCTGCCAGATCGCCGCCAAGGGTTATTCGTCGTACGGGAATCAGATCGGCCTCGCTACCGGTCAGGTCGCGGAAGTCTACCATCCCGGCTACGTTGCCAAACGCCTGGAAATCGGTGCGGTGGTCGCAGCAGCACCCCGCAGCAACGTGTTCCGCGGTACTCCGGTTTCCGGAGATGTCATCCTGCTGATCGGTGGTCGTACGGGCCGGGATGGCGTTGGCGGGGCGACGGGTTCTTCCAAAGAACACACCGATACCGCATTGGAAAACTCCGCGGAAGTTCAGAAAGGCGATGCCCCTACGGAACGCAAGATCCAACGCTTGTTCCGCCAGCCTGAACTCTCCAGAAAAATCAAGGTCTGCAATGATTTCGGAGCCGGTGGCGTCTCGGTCGCAATCGGTGAAATCGCACCATCGCTGATCATCAACCTCGATGCCATCCCGAAAAAATATGACGGGCTGGACGGCACCGAACTCGCCATCTCGGAATCCCAGGAACGCATGGCTGTCTGTGTCGATCGTTCAGAAATCGATTTTTTTATCCGCGAATCCGACAAGGAGAACCTCGAATGCGTGCATGTCGCCGACGTAACGGATTCAGGCCGCCTCATCATGCACTGGCGCGGCAAGGAAATCGTCAATCTTTCGCGCGCTTTCATCAACACCAACGGTGTGCAACAATCCGCAAAAGTCCATGTGGCGCCAATCGCCAAAAACATCCCGGCGGAACGTACGAATTTCTCTGCATGCGCCCCAAATCAGGCCCGCCCGAACGAAATCCATCCGGGGTCTCTCGCAGGTCAACTGCGAGCCCTCAATGTTGCCTCCCAAAAGGGACTGGGTGAAATGTTCGATGGTTCGGTCGGCGCCAACACCGTGCTCTGGCCCTTCGGCGGTTCACAGCAACTTACCCCACCCGATGCAATGGTTGCCAAGCTTCCTCTGTTGAAGGGCGAGACCGATGCAGCGACTTACATGGCTTGGGGTTTCGATCCTTACCTTTCTGAACAATCACCTTTCCACGGTGCGGCATACGCCGTCACGGAATCGGTCTGCAAGGCTGTTGCCGCTGGCGCACGCCTCAGTGATGTCCGACTCACGCTTCAGGAATACTTTCCGCGCCTCGGAGAAGATCCGAAACGCTGGGGACTTCCCTTTGCGTCCTTGTTGGGTGCGTTCCGTGCCCAGCACGAGCTTCGCCTCGCCGCAATCGGAGGAAAGGATTCCATGTCCGGCTCATTCAACGAACTTGATGTTCCTCCGACCCTTGTTTCCTTTGCACTGGCGCCGGGTCTCGCATCCCTTGCCCAATCGCCCGAATTCAAAAGAATCGATTCCACCGTTTCCCTGCTCAGCACTCCCATCCTGCCGAACGGCCTG
The DNA here is from genome assembly GCA_041170385.1 of Verrucomicrobiota bacterium. GTDB lineage: Bacteria > Verrucomicrobiota > Verrucomicrobiia > Verrucomicrobiales > Akkermansiaceae > Luteolibacter. The sequence goes on from JBEAZA010000022.1 coordinate 13,644, forward strand.
CCTGATTTCAACGTTCTCAAGCTCAACGCGGAATCGCTTCACGAGCTCAACAAGGCAGGAAAAATCCTCTCCCTGCACCATATCGGCGCGGCAACCGTATCCATCGCCCTTGCCAAATGCTGCTTTGGAAACCTGATCGGTTTCAAAGCGGACGCAGATACCCGGTTCTCCGGTCATGGCTATTTCTCCTTCCTCATCGAACATGCCGCAACGGTTTCCATTCCAAACGCATCAATCATCGGCCGGACCATTACGGAACCGACACTGAGCATCGATGGTGAAACTCACGATCTGAACGACCTCCGATCCGCCTGGCAATCCACCCTTGAACCTGTCTATCCCACCAAGCCAGAGGCCAAATCGGAGATCATGGATCGTGGATTGATGATTGTAGATGTTCCGCGCCTGTCACCCACTATCCGCAATCCACAATCCACGATCTCAAAACCAAAGGTTTTGATCCCCACCTTCCCGGGTACGAACTCCGAGTACGATTCCGCTCGCGCTTTCGAGCGCGCCGGCGCCCGGACGCACATCGAAGTCTTTCGCAACCTCTCCGCCAAACACATCGAGGAATCCATCCACGCATTGGCAGGGCACATCAAATCCTCCCAAATTCTCTTCATACCCGGTGGATTTTCCGCAGGTGATGAACCCGATGGTTCCGCAAAATTCATCGCCACCATTCTTCGCAACCCGCATGTTGCCGACGCGATTGCAGACCTTCTGGAAAACCGCGACGGTCTCATCCTCGGAATCTGCAACGGCTTCCAAGCACTCATCAAAACCGGCTTGGTACCCTATGGCCGGATCGTTGATCACAGATCAGACGCCGGAATACCCGTCCACGAACCGTCCAGAAGACCCACGTTAATTCACAACGACATTTCAAGACACATTTCCCAATACGTCCAAACCCGTATCGCCAACAATACCTCACCATGGCTATCCAACCAGGACATCGGCACCATCCACACCGTTCCTGTCTCACACGGTGAGGGAAAATTCCATGCCTCAGAAGACATCATCGCTTCTCTGGCCGCGAACGGACAAATTGCCACCCAATACTGCGACCCGCACGGCAACCCAACCATGCAGCATCCTTACAACCCCAACGGCTCGCTTTTCGCCATCGAAGGCATCACTTCTCCCTGCGGGCGCGTCTTGGGGAAAATGGCTCACTCCGAGCGCTATTCGGAACATGTCGCAAAAAACATCCCCGGCACCAAAATCCAACCCATCTTCGAGGCGGGAGTGTTTTATTTCTCATGATTCGCTCCCTTCCCCATCAGGAATACGTGATCCCTCATCCCTGAGACGAGAGGTGGGCTGTCACTTGCTTCAGGCCGTCGCTTGGTTCAATCATGCCCTCATTTCGTGCAAAAAATCGCCTCCTCCGCGTCTCTTTTTCATGGCCTATGGTTCGCTGAACATGATGAAATCCGTGTTTCGAACCACAGTGGTGCGATCAAATGACTTTTTTGGCACAAATTATGCTTCATATTTCTTGGCTTTAGAGTTTGAATAGCCATAGGCGCTTGTCGCCCTGCCCAATGGCCGACGCTTCACTCTACCAGTCCCTGTCGCAGACGCAAACTCTCGCACCACAAATGCGCAAGAGCCTTGAGATTCTGCAGGCCAGCACTCTGGAACTGTCACAACTCCTTCGACAGGCACTGGAAACCAACCCGACGCTCGAGGATGTGACGGAAATCGAATCTCTCGATCAGGAATCCGATACGGACGAGGCCGATTCTCTGGAATTTCTGAATGAAACCGATGATGACTGGAGAGACCGCCACATCATGGAGGGTAAATCCAGCCAATGGACTCAGGAAGACGAAGAACGTCGCCAACGCCTGTACGACAACATCGTGGCTCCGGAAACCCTCCAGCAGCATTTGCAGCAACAACTCGACCTCGCTCTGATCGAACCAACCGTCCGCAAGGCCGCCCAAGAGCTTCTCGGCTTTATCAATGAACGTGGTTTCCTCGATGAACCCCTGCAAAAGATCGGACTCAACTCCCCATCCAGATTTCAGGACCTACGCGAGGCGCTCAAACTGATCCAAAGTTTCGATCCCGCAGGGGTCGGTGCATCCGGTATTCCCGAATCGCTTCTGATCCAATTGGAACGCTCCGGAGGAACCGCCACCATCGAATATAAAATCGTGCGGGATCACCTTGAGGACCTCGCAAGAAAGCGATATCCGCACATCGCAAAGTCCCTCGGCATCAGCGTGGACGCTGTTACCGAAGCTGCGGCCAACATCGGCAGACTATCGCCGAATCCGGGCGGCGAATTCGATCCCACCGGAAATCCCCATATCCTTCCGGATGTGATTATTGAAAAAAATGATGATCACAAATGGTCTGCACGCCTTACCGGTGAGCATCTGCCCTCCTTGCGTATCAATGATTTCTATAAGGACATGATCGGCAAGAGTGGGGTTGATGCGAAAGCCCGTGCCTTCCTGCGTGATCAGATTCGCGACGGCCGCAGCCTCATTCGTTCCATCTCATTGCGCCAGGAAACCATCCTTGCCATCGCCCACAAACTGATCGAACAACAAACCGAATTTCTCGAACACGGACCGCGTTTCCTTCGTCCCCTGACGATGAACAACATCGCGGATGAGTTGCAGCTGCATGCCACCACGGTATCTCGGGCGGTTGCCGGGAAATACATCCTGACGCCGCAGGGATTGATGGAAATGCGTGCGTTTTTTGCAACAGGCTACCAGACAGAGGACGGAGCAGAAGTTTCGAATGCCGGTGTGCGCGAAGCGATCCAGCAGCTGGTTGCTCAGGAGAACCAGTCAAAACCGCTGTCCGATGACGCCATCACAAAAGCCCTCGCACATCAAGGCATCCGCATCGCCCGCCGCACGGTGGCGAAATATCGTGAGCAGCTCAATATCCTACCTTCTCATTTGAGAAAATCGTTTTAAGCATGATCCGTTTCAAGACATTGAAATTGCCAATCTCCAAGATACGCAATGCCATCCATCACGGGAAAAAGCTGTCTTGGCCTTGCATGCTCGGCATGTTCTGTCTCGGTCAGAACGCTTGCTCATCCGGGCGAATACCACACCCGTCTCCCGCCCTGAATACGGCTCCATGTCCGCAGGTCCCGCCTCCGATTCCAGCACTCCAGTCGGATGCCGATCCTTCCGGATTCCCCCCTTATGTTTCACAGACCACCCTTTCAAACATTCGTTTTGATGGAGTTTGTTTCGATTCCACAACTCACTCCTTATCGGTGATAGACCAGCCAAACGGCCCGGGCAGCACATACCTTGATTCCAAGCAGGCTGCGATCCAACAAGGGGCTCTTCTCGCCATCAACGCAGGATTTTTCACCCCAAACGGAGACCCGCTCGGTCTGGTCATTTCCAGGGGAAAACGTTCAGGGGCCTGGAATTCAGCCTCTTCACTTGGCACGGGTATTTATCGCATGGATCGCACCGGCCAAGCCTCGATTTCCCGCCGCAGCTCACTGGCATCGGTATCGAACTCCACCGAACTTCTGCAAGCAGGCCCGCTTCTGGTGGAAAACTCAACTGCCATACAAGGACTCGACGCCGCCAAATGGGCGATGCGCTCCGTTCTCCTCCATGATGGTGGAAACCGCTGGTGGGTCGGCATCACATCGCCTTGCAGCCTTTCCGAACTCAGCCAAGTCCTCGCAAATCAATCTCCAGCCGGCTGGAACGTTTCCTATGCCCTCAATCTTGATGGCGGCCGTTCCTCGGATCTCTTCGTCTCATCGAGGATTCCTCAGGGAAATTTCCAAAGAAAAAGCCTGATGAATCGCCCGGTTCGCAATTATTTCATCCTCACGGCCAAAAGGTGACCGTTTTGCCTCAAACGCCTGCTGGACAACCGGACGATTTCGATGGTATCTGTAGGCTGAATGAAATTCAATTACCTTCATGTGTTTCTGCCATGTTGCCTCTTCATGTCCTCGTGCAACACGATGAACCGGATCAGCTCCACCACATCGAACGTGACCAAAGGTCTGGCCGACTTCGCTCTGGGCCGCCCGAAAATCATGGTCGTGGAAGCCCGCGAGAAAGACTTGAAATCCATGCCTCTTGGCAGGGAGCGGGCGCTCGCATACCAACAAAAGCGCAACCACTCATTCTGGCCGTTTCCCTTCCCCCATTTCACAGAACCACCCCTTCCGACCGCAATGGATATTGAAATCGATGGCACCCTACTGCCTCCGAAATCATAGCCTCCCAATGGAGGTCTGAAATTCGTAGGTTCATCCCGCAAAGTCCTTGCCCATCTGCCTGAATTCTCACACAACAACCGCAGATGAAAATACTAGTTGTTGGAAAAGGCGGCCGCGAACACGCACTCCTTCATACCCTCTCGCGATCTCCTCAGAAACCCGAGCTGTTTTCCTTTCCCGGTAGCGATGCGATTTTTGAAATCGCCAAACCCACCACGGCCACAGATCTCCCCTCCCTCATCGATTGGATGACGGCCAATGCGATCGATCTCTGCATCGCCGGTGAGGAATCCTATCTGGTCACCGGAGAGGGCCTAGCCAACCTCTGCGCCAAGCACTCCATCCCCTGTTGGGGACCGCCAAAAGAATCGGCTCAACTCGAAGCCAGCAAGGAGTTTGCCAAAGAGTTTTTATTGAGAAACCACATTCCCACTGCCAACGCTACCGCTTGCGATTCACTCCAATCTGCCGTAGCCGCCATCGCCGGGCATTACCCTACGGTTCTCAAATTCGATGGTCTCGCCGCAGGCAAAGGTGTCGCTGTCTGTCCGGATGAAACGTCTGCCCTGGATTTCCTCAACGAGGTTTTTACCGAAAAACGCTTCGGCCCGGGCCGCCTGCTGGTCGAGGAATGCCTTATCGGACCCGAAGTTTCGATTTTTGCGGCGATTGTCGATGACCAGTATCTGATCCTCACCCCAGCTCGCGACTACAAACGACTGCAAAACGGTGATCTCGGCCCCAATACCGGCGGCATGGGAGCGGTGGCTTCCCGAAAACTCATTTCCCAAGAACTTCTGGACACGATCGACGAATCCATTGTGGCACCCACCGTCGCCGCACTCCGTTCGGAACATCTCCCTTACCGAGGTTTTCTCTACTTCGGCCTGATGCTCACCCCTGATGGCCCCAAAGTCATCGAATACAATTGCCGCTTCGGCGACCCCGAATGCCAAGCTGTCATGCCTCTCCTCAATGGCGATCTGGCGGCTTTTTGCCTCAGTGGAGCCAAAGGTGTTCTCGATAAAGATCTGATCCGCTTCAGCGATGACTGGTCCGTCTGTGTGATCCTCGCATCACATGGTTATCCGGAAACTTCTCGGTCCGGCGACGCGATCCATGGTATCGATCTCGCAGGTCAGCAGGTGTTCCACTCCGGGACCCGTAAAATCGGAAACGAATGGCAGACCAATGGTGGCCGGGTCCTCGCTTGTGTCGCCCAGGGACCGGATCGTCTCACCGCTGTCCGTGCTGCTCACGCCGCCGCCGATCGCATCTCCTTTGACGGGCTGCAGCGTCGAACCGATATCGGTATCATGCATTTTTCTGATGCCGGATCCTTCAGCAAGGAAAACCTCAAGCTCACGCTCGATGCCAACCGCATTCATGAAGGAGTCGAAGCCCTTGCTCATGCCATCCGCAACGCCAATCCCGATGGTCTGATCTCCCTGGTAGGCATCCGCTCCCGAGGTGACGAAGTGGCCGAACGCCTCCTGAACCATCTCTCGGAAGAAGATCGAGAACTCAACTTCGGCGTGCTGGATATCTCGCTCTATCGTGACGACTTCGAGCACCTGCGGGAAAACCCCAAACTTCAGGAAAGTGACATTCCCTTCACGGTCGATGGTGCACACATTATCCTCGTCGATGACGTGCTTTTCACCGGACGCACCATCCGCGCGGCTCTTGACGCCCTCTCCGATTATGGTCGTCCCGCTAAAGTGGAACTGGCCGTACTCATCGATCGAGGTCATCGGGAACTACCCATCCATGCCAATTATACCGGAATCCGATTGGAAACCGATCGACATGACCACGTCCATGTCTCGCTGGAAGGAACCGACGGAGAAGATTCGGTGAAAGTCGTCTCGCCTGCTCGTCCATGATCCCGACTCAAAAAAAGACTCCCGAAGAGCTCGCCGCGCTGCGCGATGCCCTCGCTTTTCCCGGAGCCGGATCACCCCCACAACAGAAACCAGCCCCTGACCCGTTTCCCATACAGGATCGGACCGATTCGGACCACAATCCACCCACGCGCCCAAAAAAAAGAAACCACACCCTGCGCAAGGTCGAACTCCCTCTTTTTCCCGCGCAACCGGTAACCACCAGGACCGACCTGCCTGAGCGCCGCCGTTCGATCCAGGAAATCAAACAGCTGCAAAGCCGAGAGGTAATGCCAACCCCCGAGAACAATCCCCATCATCCCATCGTCCAAATCAGAAGACTGACAGCCCACCCGTTTTTGCTGGCTCCCACTTACCTGATCGCCTTCACCGCGGGGTTTGCGGCCTGGAATCGGGTCCATTTTATCACTCCAATCTTCCTGATCTGTGTTTCAGGCTTGCTGACCACCTACATTTTTTGGAAAAAGAAGCGCTCGCGGCACCACGCAGCCATCCTGATGATCATTCTGACCATGACCCTCATCTTCGGAGCCATCCACTACGCGCCTTTTTTCGCAACGTTCGTTCCCTATGCCACGTAAAGACCTGCTGGACATCGCATCACTTGATCGGGATGAAATCGACCTCCTCCTTGATCAGGCCGTTCCTTTCAAGGAGCTTTTCACACGCTCGGTGAAAAAAGTCCCAGCGCTCAAGGGAAAATCGGTCCTAACCCTGTTTTACGAACCCTCCACCCGCACCCACTCATCCTTCGAGGTCGCCGCAAAACGGCTCTCCGCTGACGTCACCCATTTCGATGTCCGCAACTCCTCCATCACCAAAGGCGAATCTGTCCGCGAAACCGTCGAAACCCTTCAGGCGATGCGCACGGACTACATCATCGTACGCCATTCCCGCCCGGGTCTCCCGGCGACCATCGCCGCCCAGACGAATGCCTCGGTGATCAATGCCGGAGACGGATCTCACGCCCATCCCACCCAAGCCCTGCTCGATGCTTTCACCATCAAGGAAAAATTTCCTGACCCTTCAGGTAAAAAAGTCCTGATTATCGGGGATATCCTGCATTCCCGCGTCGCGCGCTCGACCTCCTGCATCCTCAAGAAGATCGGGGTTAAGGTCGGATTTCTTGGACCGGGCTCACTGGTGCCGAAGAACGGCCCCGAGGGCATCAACCGCTTCACCAACTATGAGGACGCGCTGAAATGGAATCCCGATGTGATCTACCTACTCCGCGTCCAAATGGAACGCCAAGACGCACCTTTCTTTCCATCCATCCCGGAATATCACAAACTCTACGGCATCACCGAAACCCGCCTTGCCGAAATCCAAAAACGCGGCCTCTACCTCATGCATCCCGGACCCGTGAACCGCCGAGTCGAGCTCTGCGATGCGGTGATGGAATACGAGCGCTCGCTCATCAACGATCAGGTGGAAAACGGAATCGCCGCACGCATGGCCGTTCTCTACTACCTCAAACCAAACAGTTAGGTAGCCAGGCTTTCCGCCAATGCGCAAAAAAGAACGTGCAGATTATGTCATGAAATGTCTCGAGGATCTCTATCCCGAAACGCCCGTTCCGCTCGACCATACTTCTGCCTACACGCTGCTGATTGCCGTCCTGTTATCAGCACAATGTACGGATATCCGAGTCAATCAGGTAACGCCCGCATTATTCAAATTGGCGGACACCCCACAGAAGATGTTGCTCGTTCCCGTCGATCAAATCCGACAGATCATACGCCCCTGCGGCCTTTCGCCTACCAAGGCATCAGCCATTTCCAAGCTCAGCGAAATTCTGGTTGAAACATACGGAGGCGAAGTTCCATGCAGCTTCGAAGCACTTGAATCGTTACCGGGTGTCGGACACAAAACCGCATCGGTAGTGATGGCCCAAGCCTTTGGCATTCCGGCATTTCCGGTGGATACCCATATCCATCGTCTCGCAAAAAGATGGAAACTTTCCAATGGGAAACATGTGGTCCAGACCGAAAAAGATCTGAAAAAAGTATTCCCGATGGACTCATGGAACAAGTTACACCTGCAAATCATTTTCTACGGTCGTGAGTTCTGCACCGCCAGGGGCTGCAACGGAAAAACATGCGGAATTTGCCGCCACCTGAATGGAACGTCGCGCTAGCCGAGGCGGATCAGACAACGCGCACCGCAAGACATCGAGTTCCCACCAAGCACCACCCGGAAGCGAACATCGACAAGATACCCGCAAAGCCGGACTTCCCGATGATTTCTCCTACCCCATGATGAAAGATTCACGGAGTTATGGCCGAATGGAGCAATCCGTCATGGCATCATCCATCATCGATCCGACCACTTCCCTCGATTTTTTCTTCCCATTCCCCGCCCTCGTGCTTCCCTATTCCCGTGATTCCGAAAACGTTTCAAGATCGCGTTATTGCCCCGTCCCTCCTCGCAGCCAACTTTTCCAAAGTCGGTGAGGAGACCACCCGCGCCATCAATGCCGGCGCTGATTGGCTACACCTCGATGTGATGGACGGCCATTTCGTTGATAATATCTCATTCGGCCCTGCCATGGTGCAGGCGGTTCATGAATCCAACGATATCTTCCTTGATGTTCATTTGATGATTTCTCGACCTGATCACTACCTACCCCGTTTCATTGCCGCCGGTTCCGATTGCATTACCGTTCACGTGGAAGCCGATCATGATGTTTCGGAAACCCTTACTCGTATCCGTGATGCGGGCTGCCTTGCCGGCCTCGCCCTCAATCCGGCCACGTCTTTCTCAGAGGTCATTCCATTTCTTCATCAAATCGATCTTCTGCTCTGCATGACTGTCGTTCCCGGTTTCGGTGGGCAGCCATTCATGGAAGAAGTCATGGTAAAAGTCGAGGCTGCGGCCGCCTTTCGCTCCGAACACGGGCTCAGCTATCATATCGAAGTCGATGGCGGGATCGGTGCGGAGACAGCAGCCATCAGTTACAAAGCCGGAGCAAATGTGATGGTTGCAGGTTCCACCACCTTCGGAGCCAAGGACATGGCAGGCGCCATCAAGTCCATACGCAATGCCTGATTCAACAATCCCTTCCCAACCTCATCCACATGCCCAAGAAAAACGGAACCGAACGTGTCGTAGTGAAAGTTTTTATCTACGGCATCCAACCAAAAATATGGAGAAGGTTCTCCATCGACACATCGGTCCGTTTTTTGGAACTGAGCGATGCGATCCAAGCAGCAATGGGCTGGGAAAACAAACACCCGCACGAATTCCGCCATGGGAAGGGCAAGCGCCTGGTCGATGTGATCGGACCCATCGGATTGCAGGACCAAACTCTCGGCGATTTTCAGGATGAATCCGTTCTCACTGTCGCCGATTTCATCGGTCGCAAACGCCTTCCCATCCGGATTCTCTATCGTTACGATTTTGCGGACGAATGGATCCATGAAGTCGTTTTTGAAAAACGCACGGAAGCCCAATCCTTAAGCGGACCGGAAATGACCGATGGCGAACGCGCCTGCCCTCCCGAGGACTTCGGCGGCGCCTTCCAATACATGATGGCTGCCGCCGGTGAAATCGAATGGGCCCATCCTGGTTATGATCCAGCCCGATTCGATTCGAATGCGGTCGACTTCGAGGCCAAAAAAACCCGCAATCGAAAATAGGCCATGCGATTTCATGCCCTCATTTCCATGAGCGTCTGGCTGATGATCAACCCAACCGGCATCGCCGGAGAGGAAACCGGATTTCAAATATTTCCCGTCAAAGCCAGTCAGGGTGTGGCGGTCGACGCCAAGCACTTCTACGCCATAAGCAATCGCACCATTACCAAGCATGAGAAAAAAACCGGCGCAAAGATCGCCGCTTGGGAAGCAAATCCCGATAACCCTACACAAGCCCACTTCATGCACATGAATAGCGGCACGGTGATCGATGGCAAACTGTATGCCGCACACTCGCGATTCCCTACCGCTCCGAATGAGAACACGATCGAGATCTTCGATGTGAATGGTGATACCCTGAAACACGTCACCACGATCCAGATGGGTGGCGTTCATGGTTCCTTCACATGGATCGATCGGAAAGACGACTCATGGTGGATGTGCTTCGCCGTTTATGGAAAACCAGAAAACCGGAAAACCAAGCTGGTTCGGTATCATTTGGAAAACGGCACATTCATTGAACAACAAGCTTGGTTGTTTGCAGAGGAAACCTTGGGGAAATGGGGCACGATGAGTTGCTCCGGAGGTTCGTGGGGCCCGGACGGAAATTTATACGTCACCGGCCATGATAACGCAGAAGTACATGTGTTGGCAGCCGACGCAACATCAACCCTTCTCCACCTCCGCACCATACCTGTGGCAGGAATCTATGGACAAGCCATCGCTTGGGATCGGACCGCTGAAACACCCACCCTTTGGGGTATTGTAAAAAACAAACACGTATCCGTGACAAGAATTCCTCTCCAACCCAAGTGATGGCCTTAACCACGGAGGCCTGGAGAAGGAACGACGAAGAACCGAACTAAACAGCATCTGCCCGACGCCGGTAGCTCTCAACGGCTCTCATCCATATCGGACCGACCTCGTCGGTCATGCCCAGCCAGACCGTTCGGTGCATGAGCAATATCGCTGAAGCAACATACAGAAGTTGGGAGAGTTCGGCTTTCGATAGTGCATCCGGTCCCTCCTTGAGACAACGGCGCGCCAACGCCTCCTCAATGGGATTCATCTCCGAGTGCTCGAGAAGGGAAACATGGACTCCGTTTACATAGGGATCCACAACCGCAGCAATCACTCCAGAGCGGTCCAATTCCTGAGCATTCAATACCGAAGCAACATGAAGACCAGCCTCATCTGCAAGACGCATGATCCCCGGAGGATCCAGCTCTTCCGGAGTTGCCAGAATTTTGAGTTTTGCCAACAAGCAACCGTATTTGGCGCGGCTTGTCCAGACCGAGACAGGAATGCATAAAATCAATCCCAACAGGATCGGTGACATCCATAGCGTGAAATGCAACCCGATCTGCCACGCGAAATACGCCCATACCAGACCGATGATGGTAGGCAACGCATGAAACGAAATGGCATCCGACCATGCGGTTCCGTCTGTCTCGCGGTTCTGATTGCCCCAACCCACAGCCCTTCCGGAAATGATACCGATCACCATCAGCGTATGCGCCATCATGATGCACGGCGCAAGCAATACCGACAGCATCGTTTCAAACAACACACCGACCACCAGCACCAATCCGCCACCAAAGGAACGGCGTGTTTCCGAGACCGTCAACGCACTGATCATCGCCAGAACTTTCGGAAGGAACAGAAGGACAAAAACCGCACCTGTGAGAATCAGCGCCTGCGACTGAAGGGTGATTTCAAACCAACGGTCCACATAGCCATCGAACGGGAGAATGCTCAGATCACTCATCTTGAAATCCCATGCCAACCATGAACCCATCAGCAAAAACAAAAACCAGATCGGACTGCCGAGATATGCCATGATGCCCATGAACAGGTGAATTCTAACCGTCAACGGAAGCTTTCTCGCAAAAATCAGCCACAAATGCTGCAAATTGCCCTGACACCAACGACGATCACGTTTCAAATGATCCACCAGTGTTGGCGGGGCTTCTTCATACGTACCTTCGATATCCCAGGCCAACCACACTTCCCAACCCTCCGACACCATCAATGCCGCTTCGACAAAGTCATGACTCAGAATCCGGCCTCCGAAAGGCTCACGACCCGGAAGCGCGGGCAATTCACAGAATTCGGAAAACGGTTTTACGCGTATCATCGCATTATGCCCCCAGTAACTTCCACCGCCTAATTGCCAGAAATTCAGGCCACGTATGAATAGCGGCCCGTAAAGCCTCATCGCGAACTGCTGCAACCTGGTGAACACCGAAACACCTCGAATCAGCTTGGGAGGGGTTTGTAAAATACCGAGCCGAGGATATGCCTCCATCACTCTGGCCATCTTCACGATGTCTCCGCCATCCATCAGACTATCCGCATCCAATACCAGCATCCCTTCGTAACCTCCACCCCAGGTTCTGACAAAATCCCCGATATTGCCAGCCTTGCGGTTTTCATTGTTCTTGCGCCTGCGATAGTAGATTTTACCAAAGGCATTCAGTCTCCGGCAGAGATTCGTCCATGCAACTTCCTCCAAAATCCACAGGTCGAGATCCCGCGTGTCGCTGAGAATGTAGATGTCGAATGACCCCAGATGTCCGGTCGCATCAATCGATTTGTAAATGGCCTCGATCCGGGCGCAAAATTTACCACTGTCCTCGTTGTAAACCGGCATGACCACGGCGTAGCGCCTTCCCAGCACATCCGCAGGGCCCTCGGATAACTGGGAAATCCTCACGGCCTTGCTGCGCCCCCTGAAGATGTCAAACGCACCAAAAAGCGCATGGAACGAACCCAAAACCAACAGGCCGTTCAAGATTGCGAAAATCACCAAAAGCGGGATATGACCGCGATGCAACCCCGACCGCCAGAGCAAATCATACAACCATAAAATGGCGACGATATTGACGACGACCACACTGCCAAAAAACACAAACCTTCTCCATGTGGCCGATCTTTCCGGATAAAAGGGTCCTGACTCCTGTTGATTTGTAGGTTGTTCGGATCGCATTATTCAAAAAGGATAAACCAAATGGTGCTCACAATGATGGCGAGAATCGTCATCACAAACATTCGCCTCACGATCGGTCTCCGATCCATGGTCTCCCACCACTGCGCTGCGCCACTGCCAATCACATTCAATTCCAGGGGTTTCGGAACCATGGTCAGTTCTGCGAACTGCGGCCCTGCCGCCAAATAGGAACTGCGCATGGCTTCGACAAATTCTTTCGGCCATGGCTCAGGGGTCAAAAACACGCCCTGCCACCGATCGGGCATACCTGCCAACAGGAGAGCCAATCGTCCCCTTGCTGCCAGACGGCGGTTTTCCAGCGGCTCGTCCAAGACCCTCTCGGTCCATTCACCGATTTCCTTCAGGATCTCCTCCATCGCCAATTTTCGCGCGGTGCTCTGGGGCTCGTTCGGACGACGCGCGGATGCGCGCCACAGGATCGCGCGCACCAACTCTGCAACCAACAAACGGTTGCGAATGTGCAGGGCACCCAAATATGCCTCAACGGCAGCGTAGGCATCCTCCCATTCCTCCAGCTCGGTTTCAGTGAGCGGTTTGAGAGAACCTAGGGATTGATACGATAAACCCATGTTTCTGTTAGTATGTCATTTCCTCTTTTCAAATAAGCCCGCATCTCGACCGGACCAATCCCCTCAAGTTTGGCACCCTCTTGGGAAGGGGACAACTGAAACGCCAACCGCAAACGACCGTTCTGAATCATCTGCACCGCAACACCACTGACCTTCACCTGATCCGTCGCTGCGCCGACAATCGAGACGTCGGCGGTCGGCAACTCCAATGTTTCGTTGGAAAGATCCTTGCCCGCGAATTCCACAATCATGGTACGCTGCTCGGGTTGCCAGTCATGAACCCCCGTACGCGTTGCAACCACGTAGCCGTTGGCGTCGGAAGGATTGGCCTGTGTGGTCCAATGCTGCCGGTATCGGAACTCGAGCCGATCCCCGCGCTTTGGCGTGTTTTGCGGAACCCACATCGCAACCGTATTGTCGGCCAGTTCGTTCGCCGTAGGGATCTCCATCAGCATCACGCTGCCACTCCCCCAGTCCGATGTCGGCTCGATCCATAACGAGGGACGCATGTCATAAGCAGCTTCCGCATCTTCATAAGAGGTGAAGTTCCGGTCACGCTGGAGCAAACCGAAACCATGGCACTGATCCATGGAGAAAAAACTGAATCCCAATGTTCCGCAATCATTCGACACAGGCCTCCAGATTCTCTCACCACTACCCATGCGGATTGCCAGACCGTCCGAGTCATGAACCTCCGGGCGAAAGTCATCGAAACGCCTGCGGGAGTTTTCTCCGAACCAGAACATGCTGGACATCGGGGCGATTCCCAGCCGTTTGACCGATTCGCGTACAAACAGCACCGCACGGACATCGATGGTCGAATCCTCACCCGGCTTGATCGAAAATTCATAGGATCCCGTGTAGGACGGACCATCTAACAGGGCGAAGATGGATACCCTTTCGTCACCTTCCTTGGGTTTGCGCAACCAGAACTCACGAAATGAAGGGAATTCCTCAGAGACGCCCTCGATGCCAGTGTCGACCGCGATCCCCCGTGCTGAAATCCCATAACGCTGGCCTTTGCCAAGCGCCCTCCAGTAACTCGCACCCTGGAAAACCACCAATTCATCAAACACCGAGGGTTGATTCAAGGGTGCGTGAATCCGGAAGCCGGCAAATCCAGCTGCCACTGGAATTTCACCACGATTCTTTACCAGCGGACCGTAATGGAAAAAGACATCGGACAGACGCACTCGTTGCCGGTGCGTTTCGGTGAATTCATGGATGTCCACGGGTTCGCGAAACAAATAACCGGGATGAAAAAACATCGCTCGGAAAGGTAACTTCGCATCCGACCACAAAGCCTTGTTGGGATCGAAACGTATGTCCCGATATTGGTCATAGGTCAGTTGCTTCATCCAACCGGGCAACGCCTCGACATCGCGAGGTTTGTATGGCTGTTTTGAAAGCGCGAGCGCACGCTCCTCCACCATCGTGAATTTCACTTCCTCCCTATCCCAATCCTGAGCGCCGAGCATGACCGGAAATCCACAATACAGGGAAAGCAAACAGCGCTTGAACATGGGTTGATTATAAATCCAATTCCAAGCATTCCGTCAAGGTGCAGTATCGGAGGCGATCCCGACAACCGCCGCCTTCATCTTTTGCAGTCCCTCAAGCATCCTGGATCTCGGACAACCAAAATTGAACCTGACCCAACCCGGCCAACCAAAAAAAGCCCCGTCAGATAAAAACAGCTGAGCCTCTTTTTCAAAAAAAACCGCGGGGTTCCCGACCCCTAACTGGCGCGCATCCATCCAAGCCAGATAGGTCGCTTCGGGCGGACGAACCACCAATCCCGCACACTCTTGATCGATGAAGCGGACCAATTCATCACGATTCTTCCGAAGATAGGAAATCAGCTGACACCTCCATGGCTCCCCATGACGATATGCCGCCTCTGCCGCATGATAGGAAAGCGCGTTGATTTCGGCCAAAGTATGTCCGCGAGCCGCTTGAAACTTACGCCTGATGGAGTCATCCTGTATGATGGCAAACGCATATCCCAATCCGGCGATGTTCCAGGTCTTGCTCGGCGAAAGCAGCGTGATCGTCTTGACGCCTGTGGTTGCACCCAATTCCAATGCGGAGAAATGCGGAGTCTCTGCCTCGTCGCAGATCAAATCGCAATGGATCTCATCCGAAACCAGAACCAGCTGATGGCGCTCACAGAACTCCGCAAGACGGAGAATCTCCTCTTTGCTGAAAACCCGACCTGTCGGGTTTTGCGGATTGCACAAAAGGAATATTCGGGTCCTGACGGACACCTTGTTTTCCATGCGATCCCAATCGAACTCCCAACGACCGTTCGCAAACACATGGTCCACCGTGACGAGTTCAGCAGCAGCATCCTTATGGACATTCAGAAACGGCGGATAGACAGGTGTGCAGGTCATGACTTCATCGCCTTTCTCGCAAAACGCCCGCACGGCCAGAGAAAGCGCAGGCACCAATCCACCGAGATGGACCAGATGCTCTTCATTGAATTCTGCGTTGCGACGGTTTTTCAGATAATCCGCGATCGCATGCAGCAGTCCGGCTTGTGCCTGAGCATAACCGAACACACCATGATCCACACGCCCGCGTAGCGCACGGAGGATCTCAGGAGCAGATACAAAATCCATATCAGCAACCCAAAACGGATCGAGTTCAGGCCTGCGGTCATACTTGATACACCCGGTGCCCCTACGCTCCACAACCCTGTCAAAATCCGCATTCATCAGCGGATAGCCTGACCTGAACATGACGGATTTGCAATCGTCGACCTACGGAATTTCAAGCTCATCCGCTCCGTCCATTTCGGGCAGGCCATTTCAGATTTGATATCCTGACCCATGTGCCGCATCCTCGAGTCCATGAATGTTCGCTTTTCCGAAATCGGTCAGCGTCTCGGAGGCGGGAGTGGGATCGGTGATCTCATGGATGACCTCGGAAATGCCCTGGCAAAAGCCGGTCCCGAGATGAAGATGCTGGGAGGGGGGCAGCCCGCCCAGATTCCTGCGATAAACGAAATCTGGCAAAAACGTCTTCAACAGATTTCGGCCGACCCCGTGGCGACGCAAAAGATGCTGACCACCTACGACCCACCAAAAGGAAATCCTGATTTCGTCCATGCCGTCGCGGAGATGCTTCAACATACCTTTGGCTGGGCAGTCGGACCTGAAAACATCTGCATTACCAGTGGCGGACAAACGGCGTTTTTTTATCTCTTCAATCTTCTCGCCGGAGTGATGCCGGACGGCTCGAAGCGATCCATACTGTTTCCCCTTGTCCCCGAGTATATCGGCTATGCCGCACAAGGACTGGCCCCGGACCTCTTCACGGCCGCCATCCCCCGGATCGAGCTCTGCGGCGAGAATGAATTCAAATATCGTATCGATTTCGATCGACTTGAGATAAGCTCGGACATTGCCGCGGTCTGTGTTTCCAGACCTACGAATCCGACCGGCAACGTATTGAGCGACGCCGAAATCCTTCGTCTTTCCGAGCTAACCCAAGCAAAAAACATTCCCCTGATCATTGATAACGCTTACGGCGCCCCCTTTCCGAATATCATCTTTACGGAGGCTACCCCACACTGGGACCATCATGTCATTCTCACTCTCAGCCTCTCCAAGCTAGGCCTGCCCGGAACCCGCACCGGCATCGTCATCGGACCACCTGAAATCATCTCCGCCCTTGCATCGATGACTGCCATCACCGGCCTCTCCAATCCTAGCATCGGCCAACAGATGGTTTTGCCTCTTATCCGCAGCGGCGAAATCCTGAAGCTCAGCCAAGAGGTAGTGCTCCCCTATTATCGGGAAAAATCCCGATTCGCCCAGAAAACCGCGCGAGACATGTTCGGAAACCGATTCAAATGGTTCATGCACCGCAGCGAGGGCGCCTTATTTCTGTGGTTCTGGTTTCCGGATCTGCCCATTTCCTCTCTGGAACTTTATGAGAGACTGAAAGCCCGCGAAGTACTGGTCATCCCCGGTGAACATTTCTTCTTCGGAATTGACAATCATGATTGGCGGCATCCTCGGGAATGCATTCGCGTTTCCTTCGCGATGCAGGAATCGGTCGTCAGGGAGGGACTTGCGATCATTGCCGAGGAAGTCGCCAATGCCTGAATCGATCCCAACTCAGTATACGATTTTCACGGGCGTTCCCAATTTGACCATTGAGTAAAGAGTGGGCACGAAATCTTTCGGCATGCGGATACAACCATGAGAAGCAGGATCGCCCGGATTGGGTATGTTGCCCACGTGCATCCCGATCCCGTAATCGGTCAATCTCATCCAATAAGGCATGGGTGCCGCAATGTATCGCTCGCCCGCGCGGAGTGGCGTCCGGGGCGTCGCGTCGTCATTGACCATGACGCCAAGCTCATTCTCGACCCACCCATATTTGTTGGAATGTTTATCGACCCGCATTTCGGTAATGCGGTAGGAACCCGGTCGCGTACCCCGACCCTCAATACCGGTAGCGACATAAGCCCAGCCAATTTCCCTGCCACCGCGCTTGACCCGCGCGATCTGGTCGCTCAAATCAATCAATACCGATATCTCTCCTTGCCCGAGGTCTCCATACCAGGCAAACATCGCACGCTGGGCTCTTGGCGGCTCTGGTGGCGGCCCTAACAGAACACAGGAATTCAAACCCAACATACAGAATCCCAATAACCCGTTTTGATACCAGAATTTGGAGAATTTCATGTGCCACAGGGCTTTTGTGACGACTACGTCACGATGTAAAGCGGTTTTGAAGGGGGAAATTCCGGAAAAACTCCGGATTGATGCGAAATTCTCGGGATTCGATGAAATACCCGTGGTGTTTGTCTCGTTATAGAAGATTCGTAACTCACTCTCATGCACCCCACATTTTCATTCATCTCGGTCCTGACCTTTCTGGCTATCACCTCGCTCGGTGCCCAGGACGGAGAGCAGCTCTACGCTCAATATTGCTCGGCATGTCATGGTGCGGATGGCAAAGGAGCCACCGGGGGAGCCTTTCCCCCCTTGGCCGGCAGTCCTTGGGTTCATGGCAATCCGAAACGGGCTGCCGCCATCATTTTGAATGGACTGCATGGTCCGATCGACGTGAACGGAAAGTCTTACAATCTTGAAATGCCACCCCAAGGTGCGGTTCTCGGTGACGACCAAATCACCTCCATACTCAATTTCGTCAATTCATCCTGGGGAAACAAAGGAGAAAAGGTGCAACGTGATCTGGTACGCGTCACCCGCAGCGAGTATCAGTCCCGAAACGCACCCTGGACTGCTCCGGAGTTACTCAAGCTTTACCCCCTGCCCATCCAGAAAACCGCCCTGTCGGATCTCACATCCAAAGTGTACAAAGGCCAATGGGACCAAATTCCCGATTTCGACAAAATCCAGGCAGAAAACATCGAAGAGGAGCATCACGGGCTGCTAAAAGTTTCGATCGCAGGGATGAAAGACCATTTCGGAATCGTCTGGGAGGGTAAATTCCATGCCCCCGATGAAGGCGAGTATGTTTTTGTGATTGATGCCGACGATGGCGCCCGTCTCACGATCAACGGGCAGGTCATCGCCATCATGAAACATATCGGTGCCATGAACGGAAGCCGTGCCGTGACCGGAAAAATCAAACTCACCAAAGGAGCACACCCCATCCGTGTCGATTACTTTGAGTCCGTCGGCCAGGAAGGCATCAGCCTGCGCTGGCAAAAAACCGGGGACAAGGATTGGAACTGGCTCAGCGACAAATCACCGCCTGCCAAGGGTGAGGCTCCCAGCATTCCACTCATTCCAACCGATGGCAAAACCGTCATCTACCGCAATTTCATTGCCGGCACGACTCCACGCGCCATTGGCTTCGGCTTTCCCGGCGGACTGAACCTCGTATACTCCGCAGACAACCTCGCTCCGGAGCTATTATGGTCCGGGGATTTCATGGACGCAGGTCGCCACTGGACCAACCGCGGACAAGGCAACCAACCTCCCTCAGGCTCCAATATCATCAAACTCTCTGACAAACGTTTCCTTCCCGCAGAAGCCCGTTTCAAAGGCTATTCTCTTGATTCCAAAGGTAACCCGTCCTTCAAGGTATCCATGAGTAAAGCTACCTTGACCGACTCCTGGAAGAGTGACGACAAGGGATCGCTGATCCGCACACTCACCTTGGATGGTGGTTCCGAAATCCTAATCCCTCATGGAAATCCGGAGATCACAGGGGCGGAATCCACCACCCTGACTCCCGGAAAACCGGTAACTTTGACCTACAAGCTGAAATGACCGCCTCAACCACCCTCACGACCCCTCTTATGCGCTTCTTGCTTTTCACAGCGATCACCATCGCCTCTGCCTTTTCTCAAACCCAATCCGACTATTACCTTCGCGAGCCCATCCCCCTCCCTACAGGTGAAATTATGGAAATTTCATCGATCGCGCTCATGCCGAATCAACAGATCGCCGTGGCAACGCGCCGCGGTGATGTCTGGATCTGCTCCGGAGCCTATGCCGATGACCTGTCAAAAGTCTCATGGAAAAAGTTCGCTCACGGTCTTCACGAACCACTCGGAATGTTCGAGAAAAACGGCTCCCTGTATCTGACCCAGCGCCCTGAGTTTTCTCGCATTCAGGATTCCGATAAGGATGGCACTGCCGATGTATTTGAAACGATCAACTCAGACTGGGGGATCAACGGCGATTATCACGAATACGCCTTCGGAAGCTCACCTGATAAAAATGGCGATGTCTGGATTACGCTCTGCCTGACAGGTTCTTTCCATGCCAAATCCGACTGGCGCGGCTGGGTGCTGCGCATCACTCCGGATGGCAAGATGATTCCAACCTGCTCGGGGGTCCGTTCACCCGGCGGGATCGGTTTTAACGCCCAGGGCGATGTATTTTACACCGACAACCAAGGCGTATGGAACGGCTCTTCCTCTCTGAAATGGCTCAAACCCGGCTCTTTTCAGGGATGCCCGATCGGCAACAAGTCACACATGCTGGCCAATCTGCCTGCTCCTCCGGAGCCGGAAAACAAATCACGTGTTCTTGCCGAACATCTCAAACATCCTTCCTACATCCCGCCTGCAGTGGTTTTGCCCCACGGTAAAGTCGGTCAATCCCCGACAGGCATAGAGCCTGATCTATCAAACGGAAAGTTTGGTCCGTGGAAAAACCAAGTGTATGTCGGAGAACAAACCCATTCCCAAGTCCAGCGCGTCTACCTTGAACAGGTAAACGGCATCTATCAGGGAGCCGTATTCCACTTTCTGGAGGGTTTCGAAGCCGGGCTGATTCCGATCAAACTTGACCGTGAAGAAGGCATTCTCTTCGCCGGTGGCTCAAACCGCGGTTGGGCGTCACGTGGCAATAAACCTTTCACCTTCGAACGCGTCAGATGGACGGGAAAAACGCCTTTCGAAATCCTCAGCATGCAGGCCACTCCAGATGGTTTCATCCTGACTTTCACCGAACCCGTGGACGAAACTACCGCCTCAAACCCAGCTTCCTACTCAATGGAGGCTTGGACCTACATTCTGCAAAAGGATTATGGCTCTCCCGAAGTCGACAAGACGGTTCCGGTCATCAAAGCTGCCACGCCCTCTGCAGACAAAAAATCCGTCCGTCTTACCATAGAAGGACTCGTCCGTGGTCATGTGCATCACCTGAAATGCGATGGGGTCAGATCCAAAACCAGCCTTCCTCTCTGGCACAAGGAAGCTTTCTACACTCTCAACGAAATTCCTGCAAAATAGAGCTAGTCTGCTTTCTCTATTTTTTTGATCTGCACCATCAACGGCGCAACCGGATCACCCGACTTGGGAATTCTCAACATCCTCCGGCATGACGGACAAACAACGCCTTGTCCATCATGATCCTGGGGAATTCGAAAGATGAATCTGCAATCCGGACAGACGAAAGGGTTCCAACGTCTGGATTTTTCGGGAAACGATTCGGCCTCTGACATAAAGACAAGATTCCCCGGGACTTATGATTCATCAATGAAAATTCTTCCCTGCCGTCTCTTCAGAAACCTCCCACCCGGTAAATTCACGACGGCGGGCTGGTGAACATCCGATAAAAGATCGCACCTGCCCAACAGATCCCGATCCAACTGCACAACCCCCCCCGCCCTCAGATAATCCGCCATCACGGCATTGCGCAACACACTGGGCAGCTCGCGAAAGGTACGGAGATGGATCCGACCCTGGGGATCAAGCGCGGATGCACGCATTTTAGCCCAATCTAACAGATTTCTCCATGTATCATCCGTTTCTGCGGAACGCAACAAAACGGAAGTCACATCGCGCTTGGCGATATCATCGAGCAGCGGGATCGCTTCATTACGGATCCGATTTCTCACCACATCATTCACCGCATTGCTGGCATCTTCGCGCCATGCATGTCTTCTGGCATCCATCCAGTCGCGGATGTCGTTTTTTCGAACGCCTAGCAACGGCCGAACGACATGCATCTCACGTCCCGCCATGTTGATTTCGGTCTCTTCGCTCATCCCGCGGAACCCCAAGGATCCTCTCAGCAGATTCCACAATACCGTTTCGGCCTGATCATCCGCATGATGGGCAAGTAGCAGAGTACGGCAACGCTGCTCCTTTGCACAATCAGCAAAAAACGCATGGCGCGCAGTCCGACCGGCCGTCTCAAGCGAATCGCCAGTATGTTTCATCATGCATCGCACATTTGATTTTCCGACAATCACGCCATAGCCCATGGCTTTGGCAAGAAGGCTCACAAACTTCGAATCCCCTGCCGAACTATTGCCTCTGAGTCCGTGATCGAGATGACATACGATGACTTTCCTGAATCCCGCCTCATGAAGCATATGCAGCAAAGCGACCGAATCCATTCCGCCGGACACACCGATCATGAATTTTCTCCGTCTCGATGCCTGCTCGAACCACGGTATCTTCATGCTTGTAGGGGATTGCCGTTTACAAACTCCATCCGCCTGCCAGTGATCGGATGGTTCAACACCAACCGCCACGCTTCAAGTTCCATGGGATCGTCACCGACATCCAGTGTCTGCCTGTCGCTCATCTTTCGCTCGGGCAGATAACAAGGATCACCCACAACGGGATAGCCTAATTCCCACAGATGCACACGAATCTGATGGGTTCGCCCGCTTCCCAGTTTTGCCTCCAACCACGTCGTTCCGTCGGCACAGCGCTCTTTCACAACAAACTGCGTGCGTGCCTCAAGCCCGTCGATCTCATCGACACCGCGAGCACCTGGTCCCTCGACTTCCCTGGAGATAGCGAACTGACAGACGGTTTCATCCCACGACGGACTGCCCTGTATCCTGACACGATAGGTTTTCTCTACCTGATCATTGAGAAACTGACGCTGCAGCAGTCGACAAAAATGTCTCGTGCGGGCAAACAGGACGAGCCCGCGCGTGTTCGCATCCAACCGATGAACCGGACGGAGAAATTTCGGCTCGTAAACCTGATTGAGCAAATATTGCAGCGTATTGCGATGATAACGACCGCTTGCATGCATCGGAAGTGGTGCGGGTTTCTCCACCACAACCAAGGCTTCATCATCCCAAACCACACGGATTCCTCTGGCTACCTCAGGTTCGATATCGGGCGGAAAAATCTGGAGAATCCTCTCACCGGCCCGAACCACGTGATCCGCCCGACGTACGGTTCCGCCGTAACTGACAAAGCGACCATCGGCACAACGCTGCCTCCACTCGTCAACCGGTATCTGCGGAAACTGCTCGACCAACATGTCGAGCAATGTCAGCTTGTCATACTTCGCCGCGACATTCACCGGCCTGCGGTTTTCGAGCGGAACAGAACCCGGCAGAATCCGGCATACCTCATCGAGCCTTGCCTGCACCGCAGCGATCCGCTCGACCATTTTCTGCGACTCCGGCTTGAAGCAGTATGGACAACTCTCACCGACGACATATCGCGCATCCTCCTGATCTTCCGCACCAAGGGGTGCTTGGCATACAAAACACATCGAAGAATCCGTCTCCCTCAGGGCGGGATCCACGCCGACTCGCTGGTCGAACACAAAGCATTCCCCCTCATAATGATCTCCCCCGCATTCTTCGAAATATTTGAGAATCCCGCCCTCAAGTTGGTAGACATGCTTGAAACCCTCCTTCTCCATGAATGGACCCGCTTTCTCACAGCGAATCCCTCCGGTACAGAACATGACGATCGTCTCGTCCTTCATTTGCTCGGGAAGCTCACGTACCGCTTCGGGAAATTCACGAAAGGTATGAATATCAGGGACCACCGCTCCGCGAAAGGTTCCCAGCTTGACCTCATAATCGTTGCGCGTATCCAACAATGTGATGTTCCGACCCTCATCCAACCATCGCTTCAACTCCTTCGCAGGCAGCTTGGGCGATGTCTGTCTGCCAGGTTCGATCCCCTCGACCCCAAACGAAATGATCTCTTTTTTAATTCTTACCAACATGCGGCGGAACGGCTGGTCGTCACTCACGCTGGACTTACCCTCGAAATCCTCCAGTCCGGGGATCGCACGCAACCGCGACATCAGTTGATCCACCCCTGCAGAGGAACCCGCGACAAACAAATTGATACCCTCGACACTCAACAAAATCGTACCCCTCAATTTCACGCTTTTACACAGAAACAGCAATTCTTCCCGAAGCTCTCTAAGCCCGGATAACCCGACAAAACGATAAGCGGCCAAATTCGTGACCTTTTCTCCAGTCATCATCACATGGAAAACTTGCCAATTCAGGCCACATTTGGCAACCGCCTTGAACAAAAAATACCTCTCAGCCGCTGGCACCTGATTCTGCGGAGGAAGTTCGGTTTGATCTTGTTCATCACAGCGGAGTCGCTGCTGCGTGAAGAGCGTTGATTGCGATCCAGAGGAAGGCGTTGCAGAGCCGCATCCGTGGCGGCTTGGCGGACAAACCGCCAAGACACCGGAACAGGGAACCCATCGTTTGGATCAATGCCTGATCGGGCGATTCCAAAAATCGTCAAGGCTACTCGGCCTTGCCGTCTTTTTGGAACTTGAGATTTGAGATCTGAAACTTATCTTCCCATCATGTTACTCCAGCAACTGGTTCAAATCCCATCGGTCAACCCCGACCATGCCTCACCCGATCAATCGGACTTGGCGGGAGAACAACGAATGGCAGATTTTCTTGCGAACTGGCTCTCCGATCTTTGTGCCGATGTCTTGCTGGAGGAACTTGAACCCAAGCGACCGAATCTGATCGCGCGCTTCACCCCGCTCGATGGACGACCGCGCATCCTGCTCGGACCACACCTCGACACCGTCGGGATCACAAACATGACCATCGACCCTTTTTCAGGTGAGATCCGGGATGGAAAACTCTTCGGCCGAGGTGCGACGGACACCAAAGGACCCATGGCTGCGATGCTGATGGGCTTGAAAAACAACCGATCCGTTCTTTCCAATTTGCCTGTGGCGGTGGATTTCGTGGCATTCATGGGCGAGGAAGCCTCCCAATACGGATCCAAACATTTCGCAACTCACCATGCCGCTGACTACGAATTCGCAATTGTCGGTGAACCAACATCGCTTCAGGTGGTCAATCTGACCAAGGGATCGGTCTGGGTGCATCTCTCCGCAAGCGGAGTTTCTGCCCATTCCTCGCAACCCGAAAAGGGCGATAATGCGATCCTCAAACTCTCTCGGGCCATCCTCTCTCTGCAAGAAACCCTCGCACCAAGGCTCGCTTCCTTTCACCATGAAATCCTGGGACCATCGACCATGAACATCGGTATGATCACCGGTGGACAGGCTCCAAACATCGTCCCGAGCCTCGCTGTAGCGGAAATCGACATCCGCCAAACCCCATGTCTCTACAGCGCCGGGGGCGCATTGCAACTGCTACGGGAAACCATCGCCGAGCTCCACCTTCCCATCGAGATCACTTATGCCCATGAGAATCCTCCGATGGAAACGGATGAGAAAAATCCCTATGTCCAAAAACTTCTTTCCGTCACGGCCACAACCCGACTCGCCGGTGCACCATGGTTTTCTGACGCCGCCCATCTCTCTGCGGCAGGTCTTCCCTCTGTCTGCATGGGCCCCGGATCGATCACCCAAGCCCACACCAAAGACGAATTCATGAACCTGGAGGACCTGTACGAAGGTGAAAAATTTTTCACCGATTTCATCAGGTCGCTGAAATGATCAGCCCCCCTGCCAACCCAGCTTCTGGCGCAGCGCTTCGTAAAAGGAAGTTCCCTCAAGCCGCAGCAAGTGAAACGATCTGGAGGATTTTTTCACAATAACCCTGTCACCTGCATCGATTCTCGTCGTATCGCGTCCGTCAACGGTAAAGATCAATGCTCCATCATCCTCCTGCTCCGGAGTGATCTCAATTTCGACATCGTCGGACAAAACCAACGCGCGCTGGCTGAGGCTGTGCGGACAAATCGGCGTGATGGCAATCACGGACGCCTGCGGAGTGATCAGCGGCCCGCCAGCAGAGAGTGAATAGGCCGTGGAGCCGGTCGGTGTCGCAACGATCAGTCCGTCTGCTCGGTATCGGTTCAACCATTCCCCATCGACTTTCGCAATCAGGCTGACAAGACGACCCGTATCACCACGTGCCATCGTGACTTCATTCAATCCGTGATACAGTTCCAAACGGCCGGACTTTCTGATGACCTGAGCATCCAACAACATTCTCACACTCGTACGATATGTTTGTTTGGCGACAGCATCAGCGAATGCCTCGATCTCATCGTCCGTACAGGTAGTCAGGAATCCGAGCGTACCGATATTGATTCCGGCGACAGGCTTTTCAAATTCACCCAATCTCGCCACCGCATGCATCATGGTGCCATCACCGCCAAGCACAGCAACGAGGTCGACGTGCGTTGAAAAGCGGCTCGCGGGGATATCAGAAACCTCACCCGCCAGTTCAGCCGTCTCAGTATCCAGGACACAATCACAGCCGCGGGCCACAAGGGCTTTGCGAAGGGCCAGCAAGGTTTTCAGACCTTGTGGCTTTTTCGGGTTAAGCAACAATCCGACTTTCACCATGGCTACAGATAACGACGTATCGCTTTCACTGACAAGCAAGTTTCGTTTCAAACATCCGCAGTTCCGGATCGGACTGCAGATATTGATATCATCCACACGCTTACTTCACCGCAGAAACCACGTGCTCGGCAGTCATCCCCAGCTCTTTCATGACCACATCGCCCGGGGCACTGATGCCGAAACGGTCGATGCCAAGAGCTTTTCCTTCGCTTCCCACATACTTCCACCAGATATCAGTCACTCCGGCCTCGATGGAAACCCGCTTGGTGCAGGATGTTGGAAGAACGCTTTCCTTGTAATCGGCGGATTGCCTGTCGAAACGCTCAAGACATGGCATCGAGACAACCCTAACCCCGTCTCCCAACTCTTTCGCAGCGGCAATACAATGCTGCAACTCGGAACCCGTACCGATGAGGATGGTTTTTAACGCACCGGTCTCTCGCAATGCCACATACCCACCGCGCAGCACACCATCGCGACGCTCCTTCACGGAGAGATGATTCATGGTTGGAACAGCCTGGCGTGTCAGGATCAACGCGGTAGGCCCGTCGGTACGCGACATCGAGGCGATGAAAGCTCCGGCGGTTTCCTCAGGATCAGCCGGACGAATCACATCCAGACCCGGAATCACGCGCAAACCGCTCACGGTTTCAACCGGCTGGTGCGTCGGACCGTCCTCACCAACTCCAACCGAATCATGCGTGAAAATGAATGCGGTGGGCAGTTTCGACAAGGCAGCCAGTCGAATCGAAGGGCGGACGTAATCAGCAAACACGCAGAACGTGGCGCCGCTCGCACGGAATAAACCGTCATAAGCGATACCGTTACAAATCGCACCCATCGCATGCTCACGGATGCCGAACCAGATATTCCGACCGGCTGGATTCGCAGCAGAAAAATCTCCCGCCCCAGCAAGATAGTTTTTGGTAGATCCGAAGAGGTCCGCACTGCCTGTTAGAAATTGGGGTAACGCTTTGGCTACATCGTTGATGACTTTCGATCCTGCCGAGCGGGTAGCATCCTTGTAATCCGCAGGAAATGCGGGAATGCGGTCCGAGAGATCCGAAGGCGTTGCAAGCGCGACTCCTTCGGTCAGCTGCCCGGCAAGTTCGGGGTTGGATTTCGACCATGCGTTGAACACCGATTGCCATGCATCGAAGCAGGTAACGAGCTCCTGCTTGCGCTGGGCGAAGAATGAACGTGTTTCCTCGGAAACATAGAAATGCTCATCTGCGGGCAGCCCCAATCCGGCCCGTGCGGCTTCGATAAACTTCGCACCACCCTCGCCGTGCGCCTTGGCGGAGCCAGCAACTTCGGGAATACCCTTGCCAATCAGGGTCTTGGCGATGATGACCTTTGGCTTGCCGTTATCATCGGCTTTCGCGCTGGAGACAGCCTGTTGGATCGCGGCAAAATCATGTCCGTCGATCACCACAGCATCCCAACCTTGTGATTTGAAATACTGTTCGGCGTTTTCACTCTGGCTCTGGTCGGCCATCGCATCAAGTGTGACATCGTTGCTGTCATAGATCAGGATCAGGTTATCGAGACCGTTATGTCCCGCAAAGGCGATCGCCTCTTTGGCAACACCTTCCTGAAGACAGCCGTCCCCATGGAGCGAAATGACGTGATGATTGAAAATCACATGCTCCGGCGTGTTGTAAACCGCAGCGGCGCGTTTGCCGGAAATGGCGAATCCAACGGCATTCGCGATCCCCTGCCCGAGAGGACCCGTTGTCGCCTCCACGCCGGGAGTCTCATGATATTCAGGATGCCCGGGAGTGATCGAGTGAAGTTTACGAAAAGATGCAACGTCGTTTTTTGAAACGGCATAGCCGGAAAGGTGAAGCCAGCCATACAGAAACATCGATCCGTGACCGGCGGATAGAATGAAGCGATCGCGATTGAGCCAACGCGGGGCGTCGGGATTGTAGATCATGGATTCACCAAAGAGAACCGCGCCGATTTCGGCACAGCCAAGGGGGAGGCCGAGATGGCCGGAATTGCAAGCATGGACAGCATCCATGGCCAATCCACGAGCTTCGTTTGCAGCAGTAATGAGTGCGTTGGTATTCATAAAATCATGACTCCCGCGATGGTTTGTTCGGCGCGGAGTCGGCAAACCCTAGGAATTATCGACCTTTTGACAAGTCATCATCTGTTTTTTTCACCCAATTTGATCTACCCCCGCAGATCGCCACCAATTCGGCATAGCTCACTCCCGTGCCGCCAAACAAATCCAGGGCACTTCCCACCGTCACGTCCACGCGACCTTTACCCAATGCATCGACCAGGAAAATATCCTTCATGGAAGCCGCCCCCCCCGCATAAGTCATGGGGCATTTTCCCCAATTCCCGAGAAATTCGACCAATTCCCGATCCACCCCAGCACACCGTCCTTCCACATCGGCCGCATGGATCAGGAATTCACTGCAATACGGCATCAAGTCATCCAAAGTCCTCACAGAAATTTCCATACTTGTCAGGGTTTGCCAACGATTCATCGCAACCATCCAACCTGAGGTGGTGCGACGACAGGACAGATCGATCACCAGTTTTTCCTTGCCGACCTCTCTCACCAGTTCTTCCAGCGCACCCAACCGGAAAACTCCCTGCGCATCAAACAAAGCCGAGGTAACGATCACGTGACTTGCGCCCGCATCCAGCCATTCTGCTGCATTATCGATCCGAATCCCGCCTCCGAGTTGTAGCCCGCCCGGCCAGGCACCGAGAGCCTCCCTGGCTGCCTGTTCATTTCCTTTACCCAACATGATCACGTGCCCTCCCATCAGGTTGTCCATCCTGAATTTCTCGGCAAACCACGCCGGAGACTGATCCGACACGAAATTCTCCTCCGGCCCGGGTCCGTGATCACTCAAGCTACCACCCACAATCTGCTTCACCTTGCCCTCATGCAGATCAATACAGGGACGGAACCGGCACTTCATTTCGAATCGGAATTCAGGTTCATACCAGTTTTACCCTGACCACTGCAGCAATCCTCGAAGCGGCAAAAGAACTGATGCCAGCCAGCCTCCACACGGGCATGCTCACGGGCATGAGGATTCCTCAGCGTTATGATGTCATCGCGTAATCTCAAATCATCTGAAAATGGCATGGAAAGATGGGGAAACATCATGAAATCGAAAAGACGATGTCAAAGATATTGGATCCTGAAATCCGAAAAAAGCGAGTCAAAAAACCATTCCGGTTCCATACCCGAACCTTGAATCACAGACGCATTTTTGATCTTCTTTCTTCCATGTCGCTATCCCTTCACTCATGATCCCTTCAGTGAAATCAGTTTCCGCGTTCATTCTTGCTCTCCTCTGCCCCCTGCTTGATGCGCAGGTGGTCGCGGAACAACACATCGCGGCAGCGGAACGGGCGATGAATCATGATCTCTGGGACGTGGCTACCGCAAAACTGGAACTTGCGGCCAAAGAAGCCGACCTCCCGACTGAAACCCTCGCGCGCATCAATATCATGCTCGCGGAAAGTTTCATCCGCAGCAATCAGCCGGGCAAAGCTCTCGCCATCCTTGACCAACCGCTCCTTGCGGAGCTTCCGGAAAAGCCGTTCTGGCTGGGTCACGCTCTCGCAGGCATCGGTCGCTTCAATGACGCCGCCCAAACATTCGACCTCATCACAACCCAACCTGCCCATCCGTTCATCCGAGAAGCGGCGCTTACCGCTGCAAGCCTGCACCTTTCCCTCGGAAAACCCGAAACATCCATTGAGACCCTCAAACGGCTTCAATCCTCAATCAAGGCCTCTGACCACGTGGAGTCGTCCCTTCATCAAATGGAAATCCTGATCGATCTCGGGGAATCCCAACAGGCACGAACCCTTTTCCCAAAACCGGATCTGATCCCGGCCGCACTGATGCCCAAGGCAAAATTCATCGATGCCACCCTCAATCTCAGTGAGGGAAACTCCGTAAGGGCCGAGAGCCTGTTCAACGAACTTCTGCTCAAGCCCGAGGGTCAGTCCTCAATACGCTACAATCTTGCCGCGATCGGCAAAGCAGACGCGTTGATCGCCCAAAACAAACCCGAGCTTGCGACCCAATTTCTTTTTTCTTTTATCGAAAACAACCCGGACTCACCCGCCCTCGAGCCGATGTTTCGAAGATTGATCGAGTTGTTTCCCGAGAAAATCATTTCGAACGATGATCCCGCCCTTATCCAACTCAAACAATGGCATCCCGCCATACCTCCCCCAAAAACGGGTCTGGTTATTCCGTCTTCCGATGATACTTCCGGAACATGGCCGGTAGCTACAGCCGAAATCAGCGATCTGGCGGTATTTTCCCTTCATGCAAGTGCCATGGGTCTCTACCGGGTTGAGGGTCCGGAATCGAAAGCAGAGGCACGTCGTCTGATGCAACGCCTCATACTCGTCGCCCCCCACCACTTCCTTGCTCCAAAATCGATCATCCTATTGGCCAAATGGCATCTCGATGCGGACGAACCCATGCAAGCGTTTGCTCTTCTTGAGGCCCTCAGGCAAACAACACAGTCCTCAGCCATACGCGGTGAAGCGGCTTTTATCGATGCCAGAATCGCATACGATCACGGGCAGAAGGAACTCGCAACCCGCTTGTTTGACGAAGCAGCCGCCCAGCTCACTGGCGATAATCAAAAAAGAGCTTTGCTCAATTCCGCCTTGTCACGTCTGAACGATGACAATCAGCAATCTCTTTTCATCCAAACGGACGATCCCGTGATTGCGGCCCAGCTCAATATCGAGCTGGAACTTGAAAAAGCACTTGCTCAAAAAGATCCCCAGCAAGCGAAAATCCAACTCGATGCGTTTCTTACCTCACACCCCAAACACCCGCGTGGAATCGAAGCAAGAATCTCGATGATTGAGGCTGCATTGAACGGCGTTCCTCCCGATCTTTCTCTCGCCAGAGCCCAGCTCGATACGGTCAAAGCAAATGAAGCATCTCCAAGTTCGGCCATAGCATCCCGGTTGCATATCTCCGAACTGCGCCTCCTCGACGCACAAGGCAAGTCTGAAGAAACCATCGCCCTCGCCAAAGAGATCATCGAAAAATTTCCCAACACAGCTCAGGAATCCGAATCCCAGCTCATCCTCGCAAAAACCCTGTTCCAAGCAGGCAACTACAATGATGCACGAGTGATGTTCGAAAAAATCGCCAAGACAAATCCGGGCAGCCAACGCTCGCAGGCAGCCCTGCTTCTCGCCGCGAGATCGGCCGCACTGGGTGCGACCAGCCAATCACGCGAAGAAGCCCTGAGCCTTTTCGATCAGACGATCGCGATCAATGGTCCGTTGCAATCCCTGGCCATCCTCGAAAAAGCCCGTCTGTGCATCGACCTGAATCGCATACCTGTCGCGATCGAATCCCTCTCGGCCGCCTACGAGAAAATCTCCCCAGACGATCCCTCTCGCCTCCCCACGGGCTTGTTGCTTGCGGAGGCCATCTACGCCAAGGGTGATACCGAACCCGTTTCTTTGCTCAAGGCCCTCCAAATTTACGATCAGTTGATCACTCTGACCGCCAATAACCCGGCACAATATTTTCGCATTCAGTATCTGCGCGGTCTGACTCTTGAAAAATTACCAAATCAGGAAAACCCGTCCGAAAATCGGCTGGGAGACGCCCTTAGCGCTTACTTTTCAGTCCTGGACCGCCCCATCGATCTGGCACCACCGGAATGGGAATGGTTTGAACGCAGCGGCTTCCGTGCACTGACCCTGCTCGAAAACGCGGAACGCTGGCAGGCAGCGATCGCAATCGCCGAAAAAATAGCAGCATTCGGCGGACCCCGTGCCGAAGAAGCAATGACTCGGGCTCGCCAACTTCGGCTCAAACACAGGATCTGGGAAGATTGAGGAAATCCGACCCAAAGAAGATCGACACCCGTTACCTGATCCCGCTATTTCTACCGCACATGACGCTGAAAGTCTCCCGTTGGCTGCTGCCGCTGATCATCACTCTGCTCGGAGCAGCGAGCGCATGGATTCTTTTTCCTGCCGAGCAGCATGCAGTTGAGCAATACCTGAGCGGCTTCCCCGATTCACATGTCCTGACCACTCAGCTCAGACCCTATATTGTCCTGCTGTTGTGCTTCATGCCGGCGCTGGCCGCCTTCGCATATGCCTCGGGGACGACGTTTGACCGCTACCTTTACCGGCAGTTTTCCACCATTTTCATCATCTGCTTCGGCGCGCTTTTCGTGCTCTGGATGCTGCTCGATCTGAATGACAATGCCAGTGATTTCTCAGGAGCCAAAAACAAGTTTCTGAGCATGATCAGCTTCTACATCCTCAGATCCCCAGCGATCATCATCGTGCTCATTCCCTATACCCTTCTGCTTGCCAATATCTATTGCCTTGGAAAACTTTCCAAAAGCAACGAAATCATCGCGATGATCCAGAGCGGGAATGGAATTTCCCGCGTCACTTACCCCCTCATATTCGCCGGCCTCTGGTGCAGTTTGTTGCTACTGGGCCTCAATTACCAATGGGCTCCCCATGCCGAAGGCAAACGCAACGATATCATTTCGATCGCCAAAGGACAGCCGGTCATCGAAGCGAAGAATGTGTTGTTTCGGGCGCCGAACTCAAACCGGCTATGGTTGGTCGGTACGTTTCCCGAGCATTTCCTCAAAGGAGAGCCCCTGCAAAACGTCGAGATCACCTTCATGCGTCCCGACCAATCCATCAGAGCTCGCATGAATTCGCCCAAAGCAAGCTATGATAGGACAACCCGTACCTGGACTTTTCACAACCCGCTCATCAGCCGCTTCGAGCCCGGCCGCGCACCCATATTCGAGCAACTCGACAAGCCGATCCTGAACAATACCTGGAAGGAGACACCCTCGCAAATCATCAAACCCGGTCTCAGTGTCGAATACTTGGGAATACCGGAACTGACATCCTGGCTGATCTCACCCCTCGCCGGACAAATGACGGCTAACCTTCCCGCTTACCGAACCCACTGGCATTACCGCTGGGCGCTGCCCGTCACATGTCTGGTCACCGTGCTGCTCGCAGTCCCGCTCTCTATCCACTTCTCGCGCCGTGGTGGTGGTAGCGGGATCTTTCTTGCCGTCGTGCTTTCCATCCTCATGCTCTTTACCTCCACCATCACCCTCGCCCTCGGTGAATCAGGGACTCTCAATCCGATGATCGCCGCTTGGCTGCCCAATCTCCTGTTTGCCGGAATCGCAATCTATTTGTTCCAACGTCGCAACACCGGAAGACCGATCTACCGATCTTTGAAACAACTTTTCACTCTCAACCACTAAATCTCCACAGATGGCACTTCATGAATCATGGCATGTTCGTAACCGCAGCCGCGAATGCAGCATCACGCAGGTTCCTTTCACCGAGGGACAACCGATTGTCACCGCTCTTTTTCCGGACCCGGAATCCTCTGGCTATCTGAGAAAAGATTTTTGTTTGGACGCGTGGGCCGAGCGTCCTGTTACCGATGAAATTCCCTTTTCTCACTGGAAAACCAAATTCCAATCCGCTCCTCATCCGGAAAACCAACCTGTCGTGACAAAACAAAGTGCGGAAGAACTGCTGAAACAGCTCGTTGAGGACGATCAGGAACACACCGAGAATACCCGCTACATCCTCGCCGTCATGCTGGAGCGCCAGAAAATCCTGCGGGAGACTGACACGCAACCCACGAACACCGGAATCCTGCGCATCTATGAACACCGCAAATCAGGTGAAATATACATCGTGAAGGATCCCAACATCCCGCTCGACGAGGTGGAAAAAATCCAAATGGAAGTGATGGAGCTTCTCTCACCTCGGAAATCGGAACCCGAGGCACTGGTCAGCGATTCCTCTGAAACCTTTGCTTCAGCCACGGAAACAGCTGAGGCACCCTCCGAAGGAGAACTACTCTGATACGCCACGGCAGTGCATCCGATTTACAGCTCCTCTTCTTCTTCACCCTCGACAGGCGGAATCAGATCCTCGCGCTGCAAAAGGGTTTGCAAATCAAGATCTTCAAGCAGGTCGGCTGGAGTGCCACGCACGATCGATACGTAGGGCACCACACGGTCCAGCTCGGCAATGGAGCAATGCACCATGGAGGAAACGATGTCAGCATCGAATGTTTCACGCTCAAAGAGATTGGTAATCCGGAACACAAGCATTTCGCGATCCATGTCATATTCGAAACTTCCCAGCGTCAGCTGCTTGTTGGCACGCATCAGAAGCTCCATGATCGCCGGTATCTGCGGTTCTGCAACGAACATCGGACTCTCCGAAACCACACTGAGAGCATTGAGCTCCGGAAAAGCCTGAACCACCAGATCCACACGGGTATGATGTGCTTCGAAACCTGCGCGCAACACTTCACGACCTTCCACCAGTTCGGAATGCCAACCGTTTTTACCGAAAACTTCCTGAACGGACAGAATTTGTCTGGAATGGGGTCTCATATGCCTTGCCGAGATACTCGCCCAAGCACTGCTTTGGCAAGCAAGCACCGAAATTTTCTCTGAATCGGGCGCAATGACAGATGCAAGCCAGATGTTTTCTCGGAAGTGAAGTGCAAGGTGAGCCATTTCCCATCCTTGCTCACCTCGGCATCAAGGATTTCCTGCCAGAGCACCATACGCATGTTCTTGGCGGGGAAAAAAAACGGAAAAATCTCCAAGCCCAAAGGAGTCAGAATCAGATAAGCATGTCTGACCAGATACCTGGCCAAACGTATGCAAGCAAAAGAAAGAACGAAAAAGGCCATGGCCCATAGTCCATCGGATATCTCCGGCTGCGGATCCCGATATGCGAGGGTGGCCGCCAAGGTCACACCAGCACCAAAAAAAACCGCACCAAGGAGCCCGTATCCGGCTGCTTGTCGGGAACGTGTGAACCGCAATTCCTTTTCCGGCATCCTGACCATCTAGTGACGTTCCTCCGGATCCTGGGGTTTTTCGAAGTCGCTTGCGTCGAATTCCAAAAAATCCCCACCACCTGATTTTCTCCTCCAAGAATTGATGAAAATGACCAGGAAAAAACCCATGATGAGAAAGAATCCTTCCAAAATGAAGGGACTGGAAATCAACCCTGCAAACATTCCCAAACTCTCGCCCAGCCAACCCGGTATGTATCTCCAGAACAGGATCAAACAGATCAAGGGGACGAAAACTGCAGCCAGTACGATTGCCGCAACCGCCATCTGCTTCGCCCTGCTGTCATTGTTCGCTCGATTACTCATGTGCGACACAAGCTTAGATCCAATTTCAGCATGATCCAAATACTACTTTCTAAAAGATCATCGAAATGTTTGCATCCGACTCATGGCAGAGCGTCAAAATCTCGAACAGCAACTCCTGCATGAAATCCACCTTGCAAGGGAGCGTGTCTATCATTTCGCCCGGCCCACCCCTTTCGAAACCCTTGATCTGTCCGATGCAACGTTCGAACTATGGGTGAAACGGGAGGACCTATCACCCATCAAAGCCTACAAATGGCGCGGTGCGGCCAACCGTATGGCCACCCTCACGGAGCTCGAGGCCGTGCGGGGCGTCGTAACCGCATCTGCCGGAAATCATGCACAAGGTGTCGCTCTGGCAGCCAGAAAACTCGGAATTCGGGCACGCATTTACATGCCGCAATCCACACCCAAGGTCAAACAAAACGCGGTCATGAAACTCGGCCGGGAGTATGTATCCATCCACCTTGCGGGCGAAAGTTATGATGATGCGCTGAAGGCTGCCCGTGAGGACGAGGCCGCTACGAGATCCCTGTTCATTCATGCCTACGATGACCTCCATGTCATCGCCGGTCAGGGCACACTGGCCGACGAAATTGTCCTCTCCGGAGAAGGGCCCTTCGATATTGCCTACCTGCAAATCGGCGGAGGCGGCATGGCTGCTGGCGTATCCACATGGCTCAAGTCCTATTGGCCGGACATCGAAATCGTCGGCGTCGAAGGCGAGGGCCAGGCTTGCATGAAAGCCTCCGTGGATAGCGGAACACTCGTCAGTCTGGAACAAGTGGATCTGTTCTGCGACGGCACCGCCGTCAGACAACCCGGCAAACTTCCTTTTGAAATATGCAAAACATCTGTCGACCGCTTCATCACGGTCAGCAATGCGGAGGTAACCCGGGCCATTCGCACGCTCTGGGACGGATTGAGATCCATCTCTGAGCCGTCGGGTGCGATCGGCCTTGCCGCCGCCCTGAAGGAAAAAGCCAAACTGACAGGGAAAAAAGCCCTTGTGATCCTGTGCGGAGCCAATATCGATTTCCTGCAAATCGGCAGGATCGCCCAATCCGAGGGTGCTTCCTCCCGTTACAACCGGACCCTTCGTATCCGCATCCCGGAATCTCCCGGAACCATGCTGAAATTGTTAGACTCCTGCTTTTCCCAGGTTGACATCACGGATTTCCAATATGGAAAAATCGATGGGGCTGCTGCATGGCCCATTTTTTCACTGGCGGCCGAGCAACCTGGAACGATCGATGACGTCACCCGCAGACTGGATGAAAACCAGTACAAATGGGAGGATATCAGCGGTTCCGCGGATGTCGGTTTCCGGGCCATCCCGTTCCGTACCGACCTGATCTCCCATCCGGCGTTTCTGCGGCTCGATTTCTATGAACGACCTGGTGCCCTTCATGACTTTCTTGCAAACCAACTGACTGGCAACGAAAACCTGTGTTACTTCAATTACCGCCAATCCGGAGAAAGAATCGGACGCGCGCTGATCGGTCTCGACTTCCCCTCTTCGTACGAAAAGGACGCTTTTATGATGTCTCTGCCTCCGCATGGGGAAGGTTACCGCCTCTGTCTGCCCGTCGACCCAAAAACTTCTGCAAGACTGGCGGGTTCGATCGTGTAATGCTCGTTGAATTCCTCTGGACACGGCTCGATCGAACGACAAAACTCCGGACCCGTTTCATTCATCTACGCTATGCGGACAGCTATCTTCGGCGATATCCATGCAAACCTCGAGGCTCTTGAAGCTGTCTTGGAAGATGCCGCTCAGCAAGGAGTTACACAGCATGTATGTCTGGGAGACGTCGTCGGCTACAATGCCGATCCCGTCGCTTGCCTGGATCGGATCCGCGAGATGAATTGTCCCACCGTCAAAGGCAACCACGATCAAGAGGCCTCCGAAGACTATTCGCTCGACAACATGAACCCTGTCGCAGCCTACGCGCTTCAATGGACCCGTGAACAACTCGATGATGACAGGCGCATGTGGCTGAAAAACCTCCGCATGGTCCGCCAAGTTGCCGATTACACCATTGTGCACAGTACGCTCGATCAACCCGCCCACTGGAACTATGTCACCAATCGCTTCGATGCGATGTCCAATTTCTCCTATCAATTCACCCAGTTGTGTTTCCACGGACATACTCATGTGCCGAAAGTCTACGTCAAATCCGACAAAGTCAGGGAAATCGCCGCGGAGTCTGTGATCATTGAGCCAAAGACCAAGTATTTCATCAACGCCGGCTCCGTCGGACAACCACGAGATGGAGATCCACGAGCCTGCTACGTCATCTATGACAATGAGAGCAAAATCATGGTTTTCCGACGGGTAGAGTACGACATCCCCAAAGCCCAACAAAAAATCCTTGCTGCAGGGCTGCCGGAAATGCTCGCGGAACGGCTAGAAGAAGGCCGTTAACTGCTCGATCGAAGTATCGTGGAACATTGGAAATAATTACGTGGAACAATGTTTCCGTCTTGACTTCTGGAGCCTATGCCCAAATCTCAGGGCCTGTTCTCTTGCAGGTGGTATCCGTTGGGATCCCTCACCGCATTTCACCGTTGAAATCAAGAGCTTTCCTACTCATCGCTTGCTGCAGCTTCAATTTCAAAGACTTATCAACATTTCATCCTTATTCTCAAACTCATGTTTAAAAAATATTTTGGAAACCTTTTTTCTAGCGACATCGGGATCGATCTCGGAACCGCCAACACCCTCATCAATGTAAGGGACCAAGGTATCGTATTGCGCGAACCTTCGGTCGTGGCTGTGAAGGCAGGAACCAACGAGGTCCTCGCCGTTGGTGACGATGCCAAACGCATGCTCGGCAGAACCCCTGGCAACATCGTTGCAATCCGTCCGCTCAAGGACGGAGTAATTGCGGATTTCGATGTGACTCAAGCCATGCTGCGACACTTTATCCGCAAGGTGAACAAAGGTCGTCGGAACAACCCTCGGGTTCTGATTGCGATCCCCTCCGGTATCACCGAAGTCGAACGCCGTGCTGTTCGCGAGTCCGCAGAACAGGCGGGGGCTCGTGAGGTCTATCTCATCGAGGAACCCATGGCCGCCGCAATCGGTGTCGGGCTTCCGGTTCAGGAAGCATCTGGCAACATGATCGTCGACATCGGCGGCGGTACTACCGAGGTCGCGCTCATCTCTCTCTCGGGGATTGTTTATGCCCGCTCCGTCCGCACCGCAGGTGACGAACTTGACGAATCCATCATTCAATACATGAAACGGGCCTACAATCTGATGATTGGAGAAAGAACCTCGGAAGAGATCAAGATACGCATCGGCTCTGCCGCCCCGCTTCCGAAAGAAATGACCATGGAAGTCAAGGGTCGTGACCTCGTCGCCGGTCTGCCGAAGACCATCACAATCACCTCACAGGAGATTCGCGAAGCCATGTCAGATCCGCTCAATACGATTGTTGACGCGGTTCGCACCACCTTGGAACGTTGTCCGCCGGAACTGGCTGCGGACCTGGTTGATCGGGGCATCGTTCTTGCGGGAGGCGGAGCATTGCTCAAAGGTCTGGATCGTCTGCTGCGCGAGGAAACCGGTCTCCCCGTCCATATCGCCGAAGATCCGCTCAGTGCGGTGGCGGAGGGAACCGGAAAGGCTCTTCAGGAGATCGCATTCCTCAAGCGCATTACGAACACGGATCGCTGATTCATCAGCCTGCCGCCGTATGAAACCTAACAAGTTTTGGACCTCAAGGTCATGAAACCTCTCAATCTCATCGCACTGCTCCTGTTCATTGCGGGGACCATGTGGGCACTCACCCGCAGCGAGGCTGTCGTGCGCCAGATCCAGGTCGCCTATTACACTGTCATCAGCCCCACGCTGACAGCGGGATCCGCAATGGAAACAAAAGCACGTGCGTTGCTGAAGGAAACAAAACACTCCAAAGCTCTGGAAACTGAACTTTCGGCTATCCGCAGCGAGATCGGAAGACTGCGGATCATCGAATCGCGATTTTCCGCGTTGGAACGTGAAAACAAAGAGCTGAGACATGCGCTCGACTTCAAAAAAGCAACCAGCTTCGATGTCGTCGCAGCGCAAATCATCCGTCGCCATCCAGCCACCTGGTGGCAAACCTTGGAAATCGATGCGGGGGAAGATCGCGGAGTCGGCGTGCAACTCTCCGTGCTCTCCAATGAAGGACTTGTCGGTATGATTGACCGGCCGTTCAAACACCGTTCATCCGTGCTGCTCATTACCGATGAGAAATGTCAGGTTTCCGTCCGGGTCGAAGGCAGTCCGGAAGTCGGCATCCTCAGTGGGCAACGCGGGCAATTCGACAACCCCATGTTGCGGCTGCGTTTTCTGTCGAAGGATGCCTCGCTGAAAACCGGACAACTCGTTTTCACCACCGGGCGTGGCGGCATATTCCAGCCTAACATTCTCGTTGGTACGATCCATTCCATTGAAAAAGGACCCATCGACTCGGAGGCCATCGTAAAACCCGCGGTAAATCTGAGCGATCTCGGAACCGTGTTTGTCGTCCTTTCCGAAAATCCCTAACAAAAAAACCATTGCTCCGTTACAACCTCAGCACCGTAGCCATCCTGATACTCGCCTTTTTGGTGCAGCAGTTCGTGCCCGCTTTCACCGGTCTCAGCAACGCGAGGTTTTTGATCGTGCATCTCGTATTCCTCTGCTGTGCCGTAACAGTAACGCCACCCACGATGCTGCTGCTCGCCTTTGTCGGTGGCACGCTTTGGGACGCCCATTGCTCGCTATCCGATTTGAGCGGCGATCCGGAAGTTTATACCCATCCCGTGGAGTCCATCCGGTTCGGCTCATCGATCCTGCTTTTTGGAGCCGCAGGATACCTCATGCAGGGTCTTGCTCCGCTGTTCCGTGCCGGCAAATGGCATTTCTCAGCCATGCTGACCGGAATCGCCATTTTCCTCTATCTTTCGGCAGAGTACATCATCATCTCCTTCGTCCGCGGGGAGTTTGTCATCACACGCTCCGTGCTGCGACTCCTCTTTTATACCTCCGTTCTCACGATGCTACTTTCGCCCCTCGTTTTTTCCATCCTGTTCCAAATGGCAAAATTCTTTGATCATACCCTATACCGGAAAAAAGGTAAGGCAGTGTATCGTTCCGCATAGCATGGAACCGAAATTCAAATTCAGACTTTATCTGCTGACAACCCTGATCCTTTCAGGGTTTGGAACGTTATTGTCAAAACTCCACGAATTCCAGATCGAGCGGAAGGATGAATTCCAGGCCCAAGTACCCGGAAACAGAACTGTCACCATCCGGGAACCCGGAATCCGTGGTGAAATAACGGATAGAAACGGTACCGCCCTTGCCAGAAATCTGAGGAACTATGTGGTATCTTTCGATCTCGATGAAATCGTCAAGTCGTACAATTTGTCTTTCGACGAGACTCCCGAGATCGAGCGCATCGTCAAGCGTGACGGCTTTCAGCGTGCAAGCAAAGAAAAAGACATCGTCAAGATCGTCAACCAATCGATAATCGCACCCCTGCAGCAGCTTGGTCTTGCCAAAAACTACAACGCATCCGCTTTGCGAAGCCATTACCTGACACACCGCGGCCTTGTCCCCTTCAATTACCGCTCCGACCTGACTTATGAGGATTTCGCGCGCATCGCCGAGAGAAATCTCGAGTTCCCGGGCGTGATGCTTGGAATACGCCCCCAGAGACAATATCCGTACGGCACTCTCGCATCGCACGTTCTCGGATACCTGAAACAATGGGAAAAAGGTGATATTTCCGCGGCAGACAAAAGAACCTACAACCACTTCATCGGTGATGAAAAAGGAATCGCGGGCATCGAAGCGACCATGGACAACTACTTGCGTGGTCGGGAAGGAATCAAAACTGTCCTCAAAGACGAGAAGGGCCGGACGATCGGGATGCTCGATTACACCAAACCCGGCATCGGTTCGAAAGTGATTCTCACGATCGATGCCCGTATCCAATACCTGCTGGAAAACACCCTTCGCCGCGTCGGGCGCGCTGCAGGGGTGGTGATGGACGTGAGAACTGGTGAGATCCTCGCCATGGCATCCGTTCCAAATTATGATCCTAACGCATTCATCCCGTCGATCTCGACCGCAAAATTCAAATCATACAACTCGAAACCCCAGCTTTCACCCTTTACGAACCGAGCGATCACTTCGTTCACACCCGGTTCGACCATGAAAATTCCCACAGCAATCGCTGGTTCGATTGAAGGAAAAACGAGCCGTCCCATCACATGTGATGGCTTTGTCCCCTACGGCAACCACAACATCGGTTGTTGGCTGTGGAACAAAAGCCGCGGACATCATGGCTCCCTGCTGCTTCCTGAAGCCATCCAGAAATCGTGCAATCCCTACTTCAATAAGCTCGCCAATTCCATCGGTTGGAAAGCGATGGTTGATGGCTTCAATCTGGTCGGAATCGGTAAAAAAACCGGTATCGAGTTACCAAACGAGGACCCGGGCATACTTCCGGGCTCGCGTGCGTGGCGTGCGGCGGTTCCCGGTGCCGTCATGACTCCCGCATTGACCGCGATGTTGTCCATCGGTCAAGGGGACACAATGACCAGTCCCCTCCAGCTTGCCGCCATGGTCTCAAGTATCGCTAATGGAGGGAAATACTACCGACCCCGTATTGTCAAAAAAATCATCGCGGAAAACGGCACCCAACAGATCCAGGACCGGCCGATGCTGGAAGTCGATCTTCTCGCCTCCGGAGTTCAGGAAAGTGATCTTGCATTGATACGCCTCGGCATGTGGAAGGCGGTGAACGAACCCGGGGGAACTGCGGGAAGAGTGAAAATTGCTGATTACGAAATCGCGGGCAAAACCGGAACTGCCCAGACGGTCGATAATGGACAAAAGTCGAACAACTCATGGGTGGTGTCCTTCGCTCCCTATGAGGATCCTCGCTACGCTGTGGTCATCATGGCACAAGCGGCAGGTTCCGGCGGTGGCGTTTGTGGACCCTTGGTGAACATGGTCTATACCGGAATTTTCGCCCAGGAGGAGGGCATGCGTTTGCCACTCAAGCCTCAAAGTGAATATTCCGGACATCTCGAGCGAATCGAAGCGCTTGAACCGATCAAGGATGTCCTGGCTGCGATCGAAGTCACACCGCCCGCTGCCATCGTTGTGAAGGAACAACCAGTCACCGCAACAGCGGATCACTCGGATGACATCGGCGAGACCGGCAACGAGATTGACCAGATCACGACCACCTACCCTTCACCCGCACTGCCTAAAACCGTTTCTCCCAAACCTACCATCACTCAGGAAACCGATATCGAGGGACAAGTGATCCCCCGAGCGACTCCCATTATCGAGTAAACGACTCAACATTACCAAACTTAACCTATACCAACTGTGATCAAGAAAATCAAAAGACTGCTCGGAATCGGAAATACCGATCCGCTTGAAGGAAACACCATTATCGTCAACGTTGAAAAACTTGAACGCCGCGTCGCCCTGCTGGAAAACGGTATTCTCGAAGAATACACCGTCGAACGTGAGGGAGACCAAAATATCGTCGGAGGCATTTTCAAAGGGCGGGTGAAAAACATCGAGCAAGGCCTCAAGGCG
Source organism: Verrucomicrobiota bacterium (assembly GCA_041170385.1). Lineage (GTDB taxonomy): Bacteria > Verrucomicrobiota > Verrucomicrobiia > Verrucomicrobiales > Akkermansiaceae > Luteolibacter. The sequence goes on from JBEAZA010000022.1 coordinate 56,829, forward strand.
ATGTTCGTCGATATCGGACTGGATAAAAACGCTTTCCTCCATTTTTGGGATGCCATTCCTGCTGCACTTGACGGAGGCCTCGAAGAAATCGAGCGCGCCGGCTCAAAAAAGAACCAAAAGAAAATCACTTCCAAGGACATCCCCAGCATCTACCCAGTCGGATCAGAAATCATGATCCAGGTCTCAAAAGGGCCGATCGGAACCAAAGGTCCGCGCGTTACCACCAACATTTCCCTGGCAGGCCGCTATCTGGTCCTGATGCCCTTCACCGAACAATTCGGAATTTCCCGTAAAATTGATGATCCGCAAGAACGTCAACGGCTTCGCAAGATCGTCCAAAAACTTTCCGTCCCGGAAGGCATGGGCATCATCATGCGTACGGTTGCACAAGGCACTCGTGCCCGCCACTTCGTCCGGGATCTTGCCATGCTCCTTGAACAGTGGGACCAAATCGATCAACGCCGGGCCAACAACCCAGCTCCCTGCTGTGTGTTTCAGGAGCCAGGACTCATCGAAAAAACCGCCCGGGATTTCCTAACCGACGAAGTGGATCAGGTGATCTGTGACGACGAACAAACCACCGAGCTCATTCGTGAAATCGCGGGTAAAATCTCACGTCGTTCCAAACGCCGTATCCGACACATGTCCTCATCGTCGCAGCCGATCTTTGAAAAGGTCAACATCCAGAAGCAGGTGGACGAGGCTTTCTCACGTCAGGTCTGGCTGAAATGCGGAGGTTATATCGTCATCGACGAAACCGAAGCTCTCATCTCGGTCGATGTCAATACGGGTCGAAACCGAGGCTCCAAAGATGTCGACAAGATGATCCTCCAGACCAACATTGAGGCGGCTGAAGAGGTAGCTCGCCAGCTCCGGCTCCGCAACATCGGAGGATTGGTCGTAGTGGACTTCATCGACATGCGCCATCGCAAGGACCAGATGGCCGTTTACAAAGCAATGAAAGAACGGGTCAAACGCGACAAAGCGAAAACCCAGATCCTGCAGATTTCCGCTATCGGCCTCATGGAAATGACGCGCCAGCGCCTCAACGAATCGCTCCGGGATTCGATGTACGAACCCTGCCCTTACTGCCAAGGCAGAGGTCGGGTGAAAACACCGATGACGATGTCGATCGAGATCCAACGCAGACTCAACACCATCATCCAAACGCACCGTGACCAGGTCGGAGACCTCATTGTCATCGTCAATTCGGATGTATTGAACCGTTTCAAAAAAGAAGATGCGAAGGTTCTCGTGGAGCTGGAACGTTCACATGCCGGACGTCTGATCTTCCGTTCCGATCCAACGCTCAACCGCGAGCGCTTCGCGATTGTTGACGCCGCAACGGACAAGACCATCGACCAGGGCTGAAATCCATGTCACGTAGAACCAAACTCATCGTCACACTCGGACCGGCCACCGAGTCACCCGAGATGATCGGCAGGCTGATCGATGGAGGAGTCAATGTGTTCCGCCTCAACATGAGCCATGCGAAACATGAATGGGCCGCAGAGATGACCCAGCGCGTTCGCAAGGAATCCGCAAGGCGTCATGCACACATTGCCGTATTATTCGATCTTACGGGCCCATCAATCCGCACCGGCGATTTGGAAAAGGCCTACGATCTCAAAGAGGGTGACAAAGTGGAGTTCAGGCGTGCCGATGTGGAACCGTCGGTCCCCCTTTCCACCACGGTCAATTACCCCGGACTGATGGAAGATGTGACGGAGGGCAACACCCTCGTCGTCGATAACGGCGCATTGCTCATGCGGATCGATCGTGTCACTGAAGACCGCATCATCTGCGATGTCCGCACACCGGGAAGCATGGGATCCCGGAGGCACATCAACCTTCCGGGCGTCCGGCTCAACTTGCCCGCACTGACCGAAAAAGATCGCAAGGATCTTGCGCTCGCGGTGGAATGTGGAGCCGACTTCATCGCAGGATCTTTCGTTCGTGATGCCGCACATGTCTCTGAACTCCGCAAGGCACTGGAGGAACTGGAGGGCGAAGCGCAAATTGTTGCGAAAATCGAAGATCAGGAAGCGATCAAGAACATAGACGCCATCATCCGGCATGCTGATGTCATCATGATTGCCCGGGGTGATCTCGGAATCGAGGTCGATTTCGAGGATCTGCCGATTCTGCAACGCCGTATCGTCAAACGCTGTCATGAGCTCGGAACTCGGGTCATTGTAGCAACTCAGCTGCTGGAATCGATGATATCGAACCCCACCCCGACCCGTGCCGAGGTCACTGATGTGATGAACGCCGCTTATGAAGAGGCAGATTCCCTCATGCTGTCCGGCGAAACGTCGGTCGGACGTTATCCGGAGCGTTGTGTTGAGGCGATCGTGAGGATCGCCACCCGCATCGAACGCACGGGTGGTCATGGTTTCGGACAACACGTGATTCTGCGAGACGAACGCCAGAAAACCGCTCGTGCAGCCGTGACGCTGGCAGATTCATTGGCGGATTCGTTGCTTGTCGTTCTGACCCGTCGGGGTGTCCTCGCGAATCAGGTAGCGATGCTGCGTCCCCGCACGTCAGCTTTTTTTGCCTTCACCCCCAAGGAACGTGTATGCCGGCAGCTTTCGTTGACCCGCGGAATCCGTGCCTTCGAGATGTCTTTCTGCCCGACGATGGAGGAAACCGTCCAACGTGCGACCGAGCAACTCAGAGAAGCCGGTCTTGTCCGTGCCGGAACACCAATCGTGATCGTATCCGACATTCTGTCGGATCATTTTGCCGCAAATTCAATTCTGCTGCATCACGCATAACAAGGATCCGGGGTATCCTCCTCACGTCTCGGTATCGTCTGTTCACAAAGATCATCCCACCACAAGGTTCATGATCTTGCCGGGGACGTAGATCACTTTACGCAGGGTTTTCCCTTCGATGAACTCGTTGATCTTCTCCGATGCGAAGGCCAGTGCCTTCGCATCGTCTTCAGAGGCATCCATCGCAATCCAGATCCGATCTCGCAATTTGCCATTCACCTGAACAACAAGTTCACATTCCGTTCGAACCAATGCCTCCGCGTCATACTTCGGCCAAGCCGATTCCGAAAGCGATACCGCGGGAAGGTTGAACGCCTTCGCCACACGTTCGTTGATCTCCTCGGAAAGATGCGGTGCAAAAGGATTCAGGACTGTGAGAAACTGGATGAATTCTTTAACAGGAACTTTTCCTGCATGCGTGAACGCGTTGGTGCAAATCATCATTTGGGAAATCGCCGTGTTAAAACTCAATTTCTCGATATCCTCGCCAACTTTCCTGATGGTTTCATGCACGACCCGGCTAAGCTCTCTGTCCGTGCAGGCATCTGCCACGACCTTATCGGAAATCATACCTTCTTCAGTGATCGCCAGGCGCCAGACGCGGGCGAGGAACCGAGAAACTCCCTCAACACCTTTCATCTGCCAGGGCTTTACCTGCTCGAGCGGACCCATGAACATTTCATAAAGCCTCAGGGAATCGGCTCCGTATTCTTTGACGACATCGTCCGGATTCACCACGTTACCTCTGGATTTAGACATCTTCTGACCATCTTCACCGAGAATAAGCCCTTGGTTCACGAGCTTCTGAAACGGCTCGGGCGTACTGAGATGACCCAGGTCATACAACACCTTGTGCCAGAACCGAGCATACAACAGATGCAAAACCGCATGTTCGGTTCCGCCCACATACAGATCAACCATGCCCGGCTTGTCGCTGGTCCAATACGTTTCTGCTTCTTTTGAAATGAATCGCTCCGAGTTTTTCGGATCGCAGTAACGAAGGTAATACCAGCAGGAGCCTGCCCATTGCGGCATGGTGTTGGTTTCTCGCATGAATCCATCGGGCAGATTTACCCATTCGGTGGCCTTTGAAAGCAGCGGATCGGGTGTTCCCGATGGCTTGTAATCGTCCAACGGCGGAGCCGACAACGGCAACTGATCATCTGGCAACGCATGATGCCGGCCTTCTTTCCAAATGATTGGAAACGGCTCACCCCAATAACGCTGACGCGAAAACAGCCAATCACGCAGCTTATATTGGATCCTGCGATCTCCCTGATTGTTGGAGACCAACCATCCGATCATTTTATCTTTCGCCTGAGCCGTATGCAGGCCGTCAAGGAAGCCGGAATTCACGGCGATACCGGCAGCGGTGTATCCCTGCCAGTTGGAACCATCCGTTGGTTGTACCACCTGCCTGATCGGCAGATCGAACTTCGTGGCAAATTCATAATCCCTCTCGTCATGTGCCGGGACGGCCATGATGGCTCCGGTGCCGTAGCCCATCATCACATAATCCGCAATCCAGATCGGAATTGGTTCGCCATTAACGGGATTGACCGCATAGGCACCTGTGAACACACCTGATTTATCCTTATTCAAATCACCGCGATCGAGGTCCGACTTCGATGCAACGGATTTCTGGTAGGCTTCGACCGCGGCCCGATGATCGGAAGAAGTGATTTCAGAAACCAGAGGGTGCTCGGGAGCGAGAACCATGTAGGTTGCGCCGAACAAGGTATCAGGACGCGTTGTAAATACCACGATGTGGGAATGGCTATCCGAGATGCGGAACTTCACTTCCGCACCCTCGCTTCTGCCGATCCAGTTTTTTTGCAAAAGTTTGATGCCTTCCGGCCAATCGAGCGTATCGAGCTCATCAATCAGGCGCTGGGCGTATTTCGTGATGCGTAGCATCCACTGGCGAAGCGGGCGACGTTCCACCGTATGACCCTTCGATTTCCATTCCTCCACTTCTTCATTCGCCAGCACAGTACCCAAATCCGGCGACCACCAAACCGGCGTGTCAGCCACAAAGGCCAGACGCACCTCATCGATCTGGTCAAGATTCCAACCTTTCGCCTCAAGCTCACTCACCGGGCGCGCACGATTCGTTTCCTCACAGAAGTAAGAATGATAAATCTCCAGAAAAATCCACTGTGTCCACCTGACATATTCGGGATCGGTCGTTGCGATCTCGCGAGACCAATCATAGGCAAATCCGAGAGACTTCAGCTGACGGCGAAAATTATCGATATTGGCTGCCGTGGTGATCGCAGGGTGTTGCCCGGTCTTGATCGCGTATTGTTCCGCAGGCAGTCCGAACGAATCATAACCCATCGGATGCAAGACATTGAACCCCATCATCCGCTTGTAACGCCCGACAATGTCGGTCGCCGTATAGCCTTCCGGATGACCGACATGCAGACCCGAGCCACTCGGATAGGGAAACATATCGAGCACATAGTATTTCGGCTTGTTGGCATCAAAACCCGCCTCCCCCGGATTTGGCGTGCGGAAGGTTTGATCGGCATCCCAGCGGGATTGCCATTTGGGTTCAAATTCGCTGAAAGGAAATGGTTTGCGTGATTCGGACATGGTCTGCGATGAGCAGCAAACTTGGCCGATCGCAGCCTTGTTGAAAAGAAAAACCCTGCTCAAAACGATGAACAGGGTTCACGGTTGGCGTGAATAACGCCAATGATCATTTCTTGATCAAACTTTTCAAATGCTCCACGTAAGCCTCCGGTCCGCCGGCGCGGTATCCGATGTCTTCGCTCAGTTTTTTGCCCGTGGCATCGAGCAGGAACAGCGTTGGGTAACCTTCGATACCGAACTCTTTATCCAGCTTTTTGTTCTGTGCCTTGATTTCGGCGCTCTGCTCCTTCTTACGGGGAAAATCGATTTCAACGAGGACGAGGTGCTCTTTGGCATAATCTTGGAATGCCTTCTGACTGAATACCTCTTTTTCCAACTTGATGCACCAACCGCACCAATCCGTACCGGTAAAATTGATAAAGATCGGTTTTTGTTCCTTTGCAGCTTTGGCTTTGGCAGCTTCGTAGTCGTGCATCCACAAACTCTCAGCACCCGTGGTGATTGACACGGTCGTGAGGGAAACCAACAACATCATGATCCATTTTTTCATATTTTTTAGTCCAGTTCTTTATGTTCGAGAGCGAGTTTGATGGCTTCCAGAAACGATGGAAGTTTGGGATACTTGGTCGCAGGGAACCGGGCAAACTCCTTGCCTTCGGCATCCAGCAGAACAACGGTCGGAAAACCGGATACTTGGTATTTTTCCAGATGAACCTGATTTTTTTCCGCCAGCTCCTTGTCTTTTTTAGGAAAATCCAAATGCACCAGAATGTAATGTTTGGATGCTTCCTTAAAGAACTCCTCTTTGGAAAATACTTCCTTGCCCATCATGATACAGGGCGGACACCAGTCGGATCCCGTAAACTCAAGCATTACGGCCTTCTTTTCTTTCTTCGCCAAAGCAATGGCAGCATCCACATCTGTCTCCCAACCCTGCGGAGCTTTGGCGAACGCTCCCGAAGCGAGAGCCAACATGCACAACAACCATCTCATCCAACGATATTTCATATTGATCTTTTGCATGACGAACGCAATACACAGCGAATCTCCATGAAACTTGGCGAAATGCAAAAAAAATCCACGGACAACGGCATGTCTGATCTACCACGCCTGGTCATCGCGACCCGAAATACGCATAAAACTGAAGAAATTCGGGATATGCTGTCTGATCGGTTCGACGTATGCGATGTGACCTCTTTTCCTCATTTGCCAGAAATCGATGAAACCGGGTCAACCTTCCTCGAAAACGCCCGTTTGAAGGCGCTCGGAATCAGTCAATATCTCGACGATCTCGTTCTTGCAGATGATTCCGGGCTGGAAGTCGATGCCTTGAATGGAGCGCCCGGCGTTTGGTCATCCAGCTACGGCGGTGAAGAAGGCAACCATCATCAAAACAACCTCCGCCTCATCGCCGATATGACGGATAAGGAATCCCGCACAGCTCGATTTCGCTGTACGTTGGTTCTCGCCATGAAGGGCAAGGAAATCGCTGTTTTTCATGGCACCGTAGAGGGTAAAATCGCCACAACTCCTTCCGGTGATAAAGGTTTCGGATACGACCCATTGTTCATCCCTGATGGCTATCAGGAGACCTTCGCCACATTAGATCAATCCGTAAAAAATCATCTAAGCCACAGAGCGAGAGCAATCCAATCGTTCGTTTCAAGCTTTCGTTAAATTTATTTACTTAAGAAGTAGAAACCATTTGAATATCTGAATCATTTCGATCACGATCTGCTTATGAAACGTTGGATTGGATCTGCCATCATGCTGACCCTTGTGACAAGTAGTGTGACTTCATGCTCTACCCAAGTGTCTGCAAAACATCCGGTATCATACCGATTCGAATATGGAAAGACCGCCCTCGTGAAAGATGGCATTGCCTACGCTCCGAAAAACGCACCGATCGCGGTCAAAAGAGCGATCGCGGCCGGCAACCGCCTTCAAGGCAAACCCTACAAGTGGGGTGGAGGTCACTCGAGACACCATGACAGCGGCTATGACTGCTCCGGCACGGTTTCGTATGTCTTGAGAGAAGCCGGATTGTTGCGCGGCTCCATGAATTCACGCGGTTATCTGACCTATGGAAAAAAAGGAGCAGGCGACTGGATTACCCTGTATGTGCGCAAAGGCCATGTTTTCATGACAGTTGCCGGACTTCGTCTCGACACAGGCGGCGGGAACGATGAAAGAGGTCCTCGCTGGCAGACATCGACCCGTGCCGGGAAAGGGCATATCATGCGTCACCCGGCCGGCTTGTAAGATTCAACGCCATGTCTCGGTTGCGCGACCCAGGGCGTAAAAATGATCGAAAACTGCTTCGGCCTCACTGAAATCCAAGCAGGAGGTCACCCGATTCGGCACAATCCAAACCCGCATTCCCGCTGCTTGTGCCGCATGAAGCCCATTGAGGGAATCCTCAATGACCAAACAATCCGGTTCTTTCACGTTGAGACGCCGCGCAGCTTCTAAAAATAAATCCGGAGCAGGCTTAATGCATGGAGCATCACCCTTGCAAACCACTTCATCAAAGTATGGGGAGAGATCCAGTTTTTCCAGCCAACCATCAACCCAATGGTGCGAGGAACTAGATACCACAGCCATGGGAATCCCCCTTCGCCTGAATTTCTCCAATAGCTCTGTCACCCCATCCATCGGTCCTTCCCGAACCAACGCAGCCCGAATCACGTCTTGTCTGCGCTTGTCCATCTTGATCCAATCGAATGGAAGCTGGGTGAGTTCTTCCAGATGCAGTTTCGGTGACCAGGCATCAAAATCCGATCCGATACACCGAGTATACAGGGAAAGGGGCAGATCGTGCCCATGCTCCTGAAATGTCGCCAACCATGCCTGATAAATCGCCCATTCGGTATCCACCAAGACGCCATCGAAATCAAATAATACCGCAGCCGCAGACATGCCCTTCGATGGTGAAACCGGAGCGACTCCGCAAGTTTGAAATCCTCAAGATCTCTTTAATATCAAGAAAACCAATTTTTTGTTGGCAAAACCATGGCTTTTTGGCATGAAACAATCATCGTTTGAAGTCAAAACCTCCGTTGGAATGAATGTAACCATCTTTATCGGCATGTCTGCCGCAGTCCTTCTCGCATGGTTAGGGGTGACATACGTTCGTGAAATCCCTCATGAGAGATATCCGAAGCAGGGGTCTCTCAACTCGGCATCCGCAGAAGCACGTTCCAAGAAACTACTCGTTCAGGTTCCTGAACAAGCCGATCATCGTTGAATTTTATGTCAGAAGCACCCATCCCCACCGAAAAAAAATCGATCAAATTGGAACTGGAGCCGGGCACATATTGGTGGTGTGCATGCGGTAGGACCAGTCACACACCCTTTTGTGACGGCTCACACAAAGGCACCGGGATCCAGCCGATGAAACTCGTGGTCGACCAAAAAAGCACTTTCGGCCTTTGCCAGTGCAAGGCAACCAAGACCCCCCCGTTTTGCGATGGCTCTCACCGGGATCTCTGACCGGGCCATTCTCCACGTCCACCCGTAAGCCGATCTTCAGCTGTATTCTCACCAGATGAGCCAACTCTGCCGAGCCATCATCTTGATCACGTCATTCGCATCGGTCGGTTGCGGTTTGAATGCGTCCGAGCGTCAATGGCAGCGTTCCGTCGACCGGCAGGTCGCGCAACTTGGACATCGGAATTGGATCATCGTCTCGGAGGCTTCTTTTCCGGCACACAGCCGCGAAGGAATCAACCAAGTGGTGGCCCCGGCTGAAATTCCAGAGGTTCTCGACTATGTCCTCAACAGCATCGAACAACATCAGCAAGTTTATCCCGAAATTTATCTGACCCGTGAGCTGCGCGCCTTGGATCAGGATTACGCACCGGGCATCGATCAGTTTCGGCATGAGATCACGTATGCCCTCCACGGTTACAAGCCAACGGAGATCCAGCAGGATTCACTGATGACCCTGATCGAATCTGCCAACCAACGCTTTGATGTGCTGGTGATCCGTACGGCTACGGTCCTCCCCTACTCATCCGTTTTTATGGAGTTAAAACCCAGTTACTGGGATTCGGATGCCGAAAATCACTTGCGACAAAAAATTTCCAAGCAACGTACGGAAAAGCTCGCACAGCCAGTACCCTAGCCAAAGAATCGCATCGTGACCCGAAATGAAGCGTTAAAAATCGAACGTGAAGCGGCATGGATCGGCGATGCCGTTCTGGCTCTTTTCGCGCGGGAATATGTCCTCAAGGAACGCAAATGCATGGATGGGGTTTGGTTCACACATCTCACATCGAACGAATTCCTCAGTGCCTTTGGAAATCCGACCAGTGTGGAGGCCGTGATCGGCAATATCTACCAAACGGAAGGCCTGGCAGCCGCTCATGCCCATATCGAACGAGAGTTTGTACCCCTCTTCAAAAAACAAATCGCCAAAAAACAAAAATAACCCCCCGGTATTGCTACCGGAGGGTCAAAACGTGCGGTCAGTGATTCACTGACTACTCGGCTTGCGCCTCTGCAGTCGCCTTTTTTGCCGCCTTTTTGGCAGCTTTTTTGGCTGGCTTGATGGCTTCCGACTCCGAAATCGCTTCAGCGGAGACAACTTCGGCCGCTTCATCGCCGAGGGCGGGTTGATCAACCCACTCGATGATCGCCATCGGTGCCGAATCGGTCATGCGTTGTCCGAGCTTGATAATGCGGCAATAGCCACCAGCGCGGGTCGCTGCGGCTGGTGCGATTTGCGCAAATAGTTTGCTCACTGCCTCTTTCTGACGAAGGAAAGCGATGGCAAGACGGCGAGAATGCAGATCGTTGCGCTTCGCCTGGGTTACGAGTTTTTCGGCGACGGGGCGCAGGGCCTTGGCTTTGCCGAAAGTGGTTTTGATCCGCCCGTGCAGAATCAGGCTTGATGCCATATTGGCAAGCAAGGATTTGCGGTGGGCGGTATTGCGTTTGAGCTTGGTAGTGTTGCGGCGATGTCTCATCGGTGGCTTCCGTTAATTGGTTCAATTTGAGGGTGAATTAATCGTCAAGGTTCTGGTTGATCAGATCGGCCAGACCGACATGGGTTTCGTCTTCAGCGCCGAAGCGAGGGCCGCGAGCAGCGATCGCACTGCCAGACAGCAATGACGGCTCAAATGACATCCCAAGACCAAGTCCGAGCTCAACAAGCTTATCCTTGATCTCGTTGAGAGATTTCTTACCGAAGTTACGGTATTTGAGCATCTCCGCTTCGGATTTCATCGCGAGTTGTCCAACCGAGGTGATGTTCGCGTTGTTGAGGCAGTTAGCCGCACGGACGGACAGCTCGATTTCGTTGACAGACATGTTCAGAAGTTTTTTGAGAGCCGCATTTTCCTCGCTGGACTCGGCAGGAGCTTCTTCAAAGTCGACCGCGTTCTCGTCATAGTTGACAAACACATCGAGGTGATGGCGCAGAATCGCGGAAGCCTGAAGCAGCGCATCCTGGGGAGTGATGCGACCGTCCGTCCAGATATCGAGAGTCAGCTTGTCATAGTCAGTGATTTGACCTACCCGGGTAGCCTCAACACTGTATTTCACGCGTGTCACAGGAGAAAAAATCGAGTCGATCGCAATCACCCCGATAGGCTGATCCTTGCGCTTGTTTTCGTCACCCGTGGAGAAACCACGACCGACACGAACTTCGAACTCGCAATCGAATTTGACTTTCTTGTCCAGGGTGCAAATCACCTGTTCCGGATTCACAACCGAGTAGATGTTGTCGTCTTGAATATCGCCAGCGGTGATTACGCCCTCTTTCTCCACTTTGATGGAAAGAATGCGAGGCTCCTTGTCGTTGTGGGCGAAGCGCACCTTTTTCAGATTGAGAACAATGTCAGTGACATCTTCAACAACGCCAGGGAGACTGGAAAACTCATGCTGAACACCAGCAATTTTCACGGAGGTGATGGACGCACCCTCCAGAGAGGATAACAGGACGCGGCGAAGGGAATTCCCAATGGTGTGACCGTAGCCACGTTCAAAGGGCTCTGCGACGAACTGCGCATAGGTGTCTGAGGCGGTTTCCTCGTTACGTACGAGACGATTCGGAAGCTCGAAACGAGCAAGTGTGGTAGTGGACATGTCTGGAATATGTGGCCGGGTTACCCTCTCGCGAGATGGATGCATGAGCACCCAGAGGACCGACGGCGGTTATTACTGAACGACTCGCGGGACCGAAGAAAAATACGCTGGAGCCGATCTTGCAATGCTTTTTGTTCAAAAAACGTCAAAATCCCCACTTTTCTTGTCAAAAACCGCAAATCTTTCTTGGAATTCCCAAAAATATCAAAGAGAAAACATCACCTAACAACCCACTTATGAAATCCAAGAAAAACCTTACCCGCTTCACTTACGAAACCGCAGCATTCGAAGGATGGCGTCTTTGCATCAGCCGAGCAGGATCCACTTTCACCAAATATTTTTCCGACAAGCAGTTCGGAGGCATGAAGAAATCCCTGGCTGCGGCACAAGAAGCTCTTGATGAGATCAAGGCAGTGATCGAGTCCGCCAAACGTATCAACGGCAAACTCAGCGGTGCCACGACCAAAAAGGTCGAGGCCATTTTGAAAAAATACTGATCGTTTACGGGTTTTTCCCGTTTTGTTCGTGACGATTCATGCTTCACTCGGGAATGCCCAAAGTTATCCATTGGTTTCGAAGGGATCTGAGGATCACCGACAATACCTCCCTGCACCATGCTGCAAAGGCGGGTGATGTCATCCCGGTTTATATCCTGAGCACTTGGAAAAAAGATCATGCTTGGACCGGCCCCAACCGCCAGCATTTCCTCTGCGGATGTCTGGAGTCCCTGTCCAGAAACCTGCAAACCGTGGGTTCATACCTCGTGATTCGTGAGGGCCCGGCCATCGCAGCCCTGCGAAACCTGGCCATTGAGACGGGCGCCAGCGCGATCTATTTCAATCATGATCCCGATCCCTTCGGCAAGCATACCGAAATCGAAATCCGCGGTCTATGCGCCGAACTGGGTATCGGATGTTTCGGATACGACGATGTGAGCCTCCATACACCAGCCGAAATCCTCACGCAGTCCGGCGCTCCCTATAAAGTTTACACCCCATATTCAAGAAACTGGCTTTCAAAACCCAAGCCAGCCCCCCTGCCCAAAACCAGATCCCTAAACACTCCCCCCGGAATCCCCTCGCTGAACTTGCCCACAGTGGTTCACTGGAACATCAGTCCCTGCGTTGCGAGGATTCCGGAAGCTGGCGAACGGGCCGCACAGACGAGGATGCGCGCCGCACTGGCGGATACGATCGGCAACTACTCCGAAAAGCGCGATGTGCCGGCGCTTGAAGCAACCTCCAGGCTTTCTCAAGACCTGAGGTTCGGTCTCATTTCGATCCGAACCCTTTATGCGAATATCACCGTGGCGCTGCAGTCCGCAAAAGGCAAAACCCGAACCGCCATCGAGGTCTACATCAAGGAACTCGCATGGAGAGAGTTTTACTTTTCCATTCTTCATCATTTCCCCCATGTGCTTGATCACGAGTTCAACGAGGACTGGAGAGGATTGCCATGGGAAGGACCGAATGAGCATTATGAAAAATGGAAATCCGGCAGCACAGGTTTCCCCATCGTCGATGCCGGCATGCGACAGCTTCAGCAAACGGGTTTCATGCACAATCGGGTCAGGATGATCACCGCGATGTTTCTCACGAAGGATCTCCATATCGATTGGAAGCTGGGTGAATCCCACTTTTTACAGCACCTTGTTGATGGGGAAATCGCCTCAAACAATGGCGGCTGGCAATGGTCCGCAGGCACGGGAGCTGACGCGGCGCCGTATTTCCGCATACAAAACCCGTGGTCACAGACCGCCAGATATGATCCTGACGGAGCTTATATCAAAACTTGGATTCCGGAATTGCGTGACATCGATCCGAAAAAATTCCATGCCCCGCCCGAAAACCAAGTGGCTGTCGCCCCCGGGTATCCACTGCCCTGTGTCGATCACAAAACCGAGCGGGACAGAACACTGGCGATCTTCAAGAAACACCGCGGCTGAGAATCAACCGTTCAGCTTGGCCAGATTTTTTGGCAAAAACACCCCGTTTTTGCGTATCAATTTCCCATCGAAATGGATTTCACCCCCTCCGTAATCCTTGCGCTGGATGCTGACCATGTCCCAGTGGATTTGGGAATGGTTTCCGTTATCTGCGATCTCGTATGCTTGTCCGGGTGTGAAATGGAAGGATCCCGCGATTTTCTCGTCAAACAGGATATCACGCATCGGCTCGCGGATCACAGGGTGAAAGCCAATCGCAAACTCTCCGATGTAGCGCGCGCCGGGATCCGTATCAAGAATACGGTTCAACTCCCTGGTTTTCGATCCCGCATCCGCTCGAATGATTTTACCCTCCTTGAACTCAAGACGGATCCCATCAAAAGCGATTCCCTGATAGATCGTCGGTGCATTGTGAGTGATCACGCCATTTACCGAACGCCTCACCGGTGCGGTAAACACCTCACCGTCGGGAATATTGTAGTTTCCGCCACAAACCACAGCTGGAATGTCCTTGATGGAAAAAACCAGATCCGTGCCGACGCCCTTGATGTGTACCCGATCTGTTTTCTCCATCAGGGTTTTCAGAGCGTTCATTGCAGGCAGAAGTGATTTGTAATCCAACAGGCAAACCTTGAAGTAAAAATCCTCGAACGCTTCCGTACTCATCCCCGCTTGCTGGGCCATCGAAGATGTCGGCCAACGAAGAACGCACCATTTGGTTTTTTTGACTCGATGATCGATCACAGGACGCATCTGTTTCATGGCAACCTGCATGTTCTTCTGCGTCACATCCGAAGTCTCGGTGATATTGTGGCTGCCACGTACCGCAACATAGGCATCCATCTCTTTCATTTCAGAGAGCAATTGCCTGGAAATCAGCTGATATTGCTCTTCCGTCGCTCCCATGAGCAATTCACGACCGATCAAGGACTGATGGATTCGAACCACAGGAATGCCTTTTTTACGGCGAACCTCGCGAATCAGGGCGATACCGATCGATTCAGGGACATCATAAAGGTCCAACAAGATCCGCTCGCCATCTTTCAAATCAACGGAATAACCAATCAGTTGCCTGGCAAGCGAGTCGATTCTTGGGTCGTGCATGGATCGTGGATAGGTTTTTCTGGATCAGATTCCGAGGGTGTCACGTAAGATTTGAATCACATGAACATGCCTGACGGGTCGGCCTTGGACCCGGGCAAGTCCTGAAAGATGCATCAAACATGACATGTCCGCACTGGTCAGAATATCAGGATTCACTTCAAGGATATGATCGAGTTTCAGGCTGCCCATGCGCCCGGAAATATGCGGGAATGTCACGGAAAACGTACCTCCGAAGCCACAGCATTGCTCACCTTGACCGAAAGGAACCACATCAGAATTCCGGATGCTTGAGAGCAAATTCATGACCGCTTGCCCGCTGTCGGTGCCACGTGAATGACAGGAGCGATGGAAGGCGATGCGGGTCTTCTGTTCAAAGCTGCCGTTCCAGCTCTTGATCCCCAGCCCGTTGTGGATGAAATCGATCACCTCCCATGTCCGATTCGCAAGCGAGGTCACTTTTTCGTTCGGCGTGTCCTCAAATTGAAGCAGGTTGCCATGAAAATTCATCGCCGCACAGGATCCGGATGGAACGATCACGGGCAAATCCCCTTGAAATACATCTGCGGTGTGGATCGCAACTTTTCTGGATGCCGCCCAATCACCGGAATTGAAGGCTGGCTGTCCGCAGCAGGTCTGGTTTTCCGGAAACACAACCTCAACACCCAAATGCTCCAGGACCTCGACGGTCGCGCGTGCTGCCTCGTCATAGAACGCATCGCACAAGCATGTGCTCATCAGCAGAACCTTTTTTCCCACCGGACGCCTGTCTCGTATCGTCATCATTCGCTGGCAGTATAAGATGACTCCACGCGCTGCGCAACATCGCGATATCCATAATCCACCTCATAGATTTGTTTGAAACAATCGAGAGCCGATACCTTGTCACCCATTTCATGGTGGATCTGACCTTTTTCATAAAGCACCTCCTTCTTGGTGCCATCCATCGCATGAAGATCCGCAAGCGCGTCTGACAACTGCTTGATGGCCAGATCATACATGTTTTTCGCTCTGAATGTTCGGCCCAGCAGCAACAGAACCTTTGTTCGAATATGGGGATTCCTCGTTGCCTGTTGGAGGTGAGGGATTGCACCCGTGAAATCACCGCTCCGATAAAGCGCGCTTCCGAGTTCGAAGCGCAACTGGGGATCGGTCGGGTTTTGATCCACCCGTTGCTTTGCCTCCTGAACCTGTTCCAGCGCGCGCTCCTGACGGCGTTGTTGAAGCTGTGATTGCAGCTCCATGTTTTCGGGATCAAGTGCGACCGATTCTTCCAATCGGTGTAATTCATGCTCCAGGGCGCGATCCCTCATCGCAGCAGCCTTGTTGGACAGGGCAACATCACCATTGCTCAGCGAATGAGCCCATTGGAAAAAAGAATGTGCATTTGCCCAGTCTTCGAGCTGCTCGTAGATGCCGGCGAGATCCTTGGCAGCGGCCAGGTTGTTGGGATCGGAATTGTATTTGTCAATCGCCCGATCCCTCCGGGCCTCAAGCTGCTCACGCGTCAAACCCGTTCTCTGTGCCTGTTCCAACTCCTCGTTCTCCGCACTGTTACGCATCAAATCCTTCAGACTAGAATTCTCATTCCAACGCTGTTTCTGCATGGAAGCACGTGCCGAGCAATCCTTCGCTCCCTTGATCGCAGCCGAGTCCGTCGGATTTTGCTTGATGATATCATTGTAAACCTCGACTGCCTTGCTCGGTTCGTTGCTGAGCGAATAAAACTCCGCCAGTTTGTGCAACAGCTTCGTATTCTCAGGTGCGTAGCTGCGGATCGTTTCAAGAGCGAAGGCGGCGGTGGCCGGCATCTCGAGTTTCATCGCCGTATCAAACAACAGTTCGTTGGCCTGATCGTTGGCAGGATCCTTTTCCAATTCCTTTTCGATCAGGGGCAAGGCGGATTCAGGATCCTTCCTGGCCTGACTTGCAAGTTTCATCATCGACATGCCTCCGCCGGACATTCCGAACAAACCTTTCTTTTTCGCAGCGATCCCATAAATCTGGATCTCACATTTTCTGAGGATCTTCCGGCCCGCAAGAAAGCCCGGAGCATCAACCAGCACCGCCTGCAACAGGCTGATGGCATATTCGGTGTTGTTGGTTTGAATCGCCGTGAGCGCCTTTAACCAAAGCGCTCTGACGTTCAAAGGAAGTTCATTTTCGCTTATTTCTGACATGGGAGCTGGGAATTAAAAAGAATTCAGATCGTATGAACTGCGATGGGATACGGAAAAACTGCCTATTCAAATGAATCTTGGCAAGCATCCGGTGCATTGCCCGCCCAACGGAGTCGGAATTTTAACATTGAAGACCCGAATTCGGGTTGCTACAAATGCCATGCGCTGTCTGGGACAGCCCTCCGTTTCAGATCTTATGCCACCCAACCATTCATCCAGAGGACGCCAATCCGGTAGAAACAGCAGCCGAAACAACAAATTTGTCTCGAGAAAACATGCCGAGCCGGAGAGCGATGACAAGGCGGTCGAGGTCGAGGGTGAAATCTCTTCCGTGCTCGCAGGAACCATGTTCCGCGTCAAACTTGCCAGTGGACACGAGGTTCTGGCCCATATTTCCGGCAAAATGCGCAAACGCTTCATCCGTCTTGTGGTGGGTGACCGCGTGAAAATGGAGATGTCCCCCTATGATCTGTCCAAAGCTCGGATCGTGTTCCGTTTGGGGTGATCACAACTGCTCTTGCCGTCGGTTCCTGAATGTATGAATTAGGAAAGCACCCGCAAAGACATACATGAAGATCGAGAGGAACTGACCCATCGTCAGCACTTTTTCAATCACCCAATCGGCGTCCGGTTCGCGGAACTGCTCGCCGAAAATCCGAAATGTCGCGTAGAGAGCGAAGAACAAGCCAGTCAGCAACCCGCTTGGCGCCTTGGGAAAACGCACCCGAATGAACCATAGGATCCCCAAGAGCAAGCCGCCTTCCAGCAAGGCCTCGTAAATCTGCGATGGATGGCGCGGTTCCAAATACGGTTCTATGGCCTGATTCACGGAATCGGAACGCCGGTTCGCCTCAGCAAGCAGAAGAAAAGGATTTTGACCCGGCACCATGAGCTCGGCCTTCAGAGGCGGATATGCATCTCCCGCAGCAATCAGGGCCTGATTGAAATTCAGTGACTCCGGCGCTTTCGGATCCGTGAACGCCATGGGAAATTTGACAGCCCACACCAAACCCTCAGCCACACGCCCATAGAGTTCCCCATTGATGAAATTCGCGATCCTTCCGCACAACAGCCCGATGGGAGCAACAACACACAATCCGTCTCCCAATCCCGTCCATGATACCTTGTGTTTTCGGGCGTAAAAAAAAGTAAAGATCACCAGACCGAGGATGCCACCGTGACTGGCCATTCCACCTTCCCAAACCTTCAGGATTCCGAGCGGATTTTCAATGACACTGTCCAATCCGTCTCGCGGGATCTGATAAAAAATCACATACCCGAGGCGCCCTCCGATGAACACCCCGAACAATGCCGCAGCAGCGATGAAATCCGCCGTCTTTTCAGGCCCGAGCACCCAGAGCTTCCTCTCGGCGAACCGTTTCAAAAGCAAATACCCTCCCAAAAATCCGAGCAAATAGGCGAGACCGTACCACCGAAGCACAAATGCCTCCGTGAATTTGAAAATCACCGGGTCCAAATGATGAACGTAAGTTCCGAACACGTCACGAGTTTGCACAAGAAACCCCGTTCGTCCAACACTCAATCTTGAGGAAGGTCTTTCATAAAAGACGATTGGAAGCGCTCCTGAACCGGAACAGCAAATAGCGGATCAAGACGGTCCAAATATGCCGAAAGCCCATCCGTGCGGCGTTGATTCTGGTTTTTCAATCTGGATTTCAATGACAGATAATCATCGAACACCCCGCTGGTTTCACGTGCTTGGGTAATTTCAAACCAATCGAGATAATCCCCGGCACGTTCGGATTTCT
Source organism: Verrucomicrobiota bacterium (assembly GCA_041170385.1). Classification (GTDB taxonomy): domain Bacteria; phylum Verrucomicrobiota; class Verrucomicrobiia; order Verrucomicrobiales; family Akkermansiaceae; genus Luteolibacter. The sequence continues at coordinate 75,292 of JBEAZA010000022.1, forward strand.
CGGTCATTCTCTTTCGCATCTGGGCCAGCTCCAGCAGATCCTTGTCCATGTTTTCATGCTTACCCGCCGCCCATCGGCTCAGCAGGATCTGATATTCACTCAGCAAGGGTCGGTATGACGGGAAGCAACGGTAACTCAATCGGACCAGATCCTCGCCGGTCATACGAATGGCATCCGTACGCTCTGCCAGATCAAGCGCTGGGATTTTGTTCCAATCTTCCAACGGAATCTCGTGCAACATCCGCTGCTTGTCCCGATACCGAATCAACAAGATACGCTGCAAGGTCTCATCCGTTTCGAACACACGAAGAACCTCGGTGAGCGGAGCCACACCCTTTTCCGCAAGCTGCAAAACCCACCATTTCTCCAGGCTGTGACGTGACAAATTCAATCCGGAAAAATGCTGACGCAGCAAGCTCGGCATCTCACCGTCATACATGGCAATTTCCTTCAGCAACGAGCGGAATCCATTGTTTCCTTCCGGTTGCTCATGGAGTGCCATGACCAGAGCGCCAGATGAAACGCGAAACGCCGCCTTTGAGGCTGCGTCCATGTCCAAAAAACCGGCATCATCAACCGCAAGGATTTTATCGACCTCGAACAGGCCACCATGCCGGAATAGCGTTTCATACAAACGTCGGTCGGATTTTCCCGTATGCCAGGCGATGGTTTCCGACAAACCTTCCACCAACCATGGAGGCACGGAAAAACGGACTTCCTGAGCTCCTTTGGTCCCGTCTTCGAGCGCCCTCGTGAGGACCCATGAGGAGATGAGCGCACGCTGGTAATCCTCCTGTTGCAATCCACGGTTCAGGTTAACCATGATGGCAACCTGATAACCGAGTTCATTGTAAGTCAGGTTCAGAACTGTCGAACGCAACGTTGCAGGACCGCCCGGCGTCCCGCTCAACTCGACTCTGACCGGAACTTTCCACGCATCCTTTTCCCCGAGTAATTTCAGAATCTCGGCTTTCGTCTCCTCCGCAAAGTTTGCTGCCGCAGCCCTCATCACCGCATCGGAGCCGGAGACGCTGAACTGTCCGCTCCTGCTGGTGACAAGACCCTGATCTACCGGTAGCGCCACGGGAGCTTCAATCCGGGTTTCGCCTGCGACTTGTCCCCGTCCCCTATCCTGCGCAGATAACGCAGAGAGAAACCCGAACATACAGGCTCCCAAAGCGGCAATGCTGTTCGTGGATGGTTTCACAATTCAGGATGAAATCACAAATCAACGCATGGCTACGCTCAGCGCATCCATCGGTCAGAATGGGGGCTTCCCGCTTTCCATGTGCTTGACGGGTCTTCTCGGATCAAGGATCAGACGTTTTTCCTCGATCTTGAAACGCACCATTTTTTCAAAGCCCAACTCGATCTCCGGAGCGAGCACCGCCGCCACTTTTTCAAAATCCGGGAGGACTGCCAGCAAAAATCCCTGAGGCACGCTCAACTGCCCGATCCGACCGCCAATCTTCGGCAGGGAAGAAATGCTTCCGATCGCGTCACCATGAAGATGAAGTCGGGTCGAAATTCCTGCTTCCGTCTCGTTCTGCTCGAATTGCAAATACATCGAAGAGGTGAACTCCCGCCCGAACAGCTCACGCACCACAATCACCTCAGCCACGTCCGGCTTGAGCCGGACCAGAACCTTCTTGATGGTCGCAGCATCTGCCAACACTCCGCCTTGTTTTGCAACCACGGCGTTGCGGAGCAATTGATTGATTTCCAACTCACTGAGTGAAACCGAATGATTTCCCTCAATCGCAAGATCGAGAACGTTCTGCAGATCACGTGACGCCTTGCCGGGATCCGTGTTTCCATCAATATCGGTGAGATCCTGCGGTTTGGAAATGAGATAGATGGCCCACATCAGGCCAACACAAATCAGCAGGATCAGGAATCTGAAGAGTTTTCCCATGAAACCGACGGGCTGAGCTTTGGATGATTCTTTCCCCATAGGCCGCAATCCTATCAATCTTCCGGGAGATTGAAAACGTCAGAATCGACAAATCTGACGCAAATCAGTCTTTCGCGGGTGGTGCGGCTGGCCCCGGATCGGCTTTCTTTTCAGCCGGCTTGTCGGCTACGGCAGCTTTTTCATAGGAGCTGGAACGATAATCCGTCTGGTAAAATCCACTACCCTTGAAAATGATACCACCCCCCGTTCCTAGCAAACGACGAACTTTTCCCGAACAATTCGGATCCTGACATTCCGTCAACTTTGGATCATTCATGCTCTGGAAAACCTCAAAGCGTTTTCCACAGACCAGACATTCGTAATCGTAATTAGGCATAAGAATTTCTTCAGTTTATCCGCAACCATCCGTACGGCTAGGGAACAATAGAAAATCCTTTCAATTCTGGCAACGCGGCAATTTCCTGTTCGTAAACTGCCTTGATATGGGCAGCGACGACCGACTCCTGACGCAATTCATGGAGAAAATCAGCCAATTCATTCTCATCCCCTGAGATGATCAGCTCCACCGTTCCATCCGGAAGATTCCTTGCCGTTCCCAAGACATCATACCCCCTCGCCAGCTCCTTGGTGGCGTAGCGAAACCCAACACCTTGAACCCTTCCATCGTAAATGACCCGTTTCGTTTTCAACACGATGCGATCACTGCCTGATTTCAACGGCTAGTTCGAGCGAAAAATCTCCAGAACCTGAATCCCATCCGGGCGTCTACGCAGCCCTGAACGTGGCCAGACATGGGTAAACCCTGGGAACGGGCTAAGCTCGTCCGGGCTGATATTTTGCTTTTCTCATCGAAGTGATGGGTTTTACATCGAACCATGTTTCAGGAATTCAAAGAATTCATCCTCAAAGGCAATGCCATCTCACTGGCTGTCGGCGTGATCATCGGAGCGGCTTTCAGCAAGGTCGTATCCGCATTCTCGACCGGAATCATCGAACCGTTGCTGCAGTCCATTGGCGGCAATCCTGAAATCGCTCTTAAAATTTGGATCTTCGATATCGGCCTGGTGATCAGTGCGGTCATTTCCCTGATGATTACCGGTGCCGTCCTGTTCTTCATTTTCATCCGCCCGATGAACAAGCTCATGGCGAAGGTCTCACCTGCCAAGCCGAGTGTCTCAGCCGAAGCAAAACTCCTCACCGAAATCCGCGATCTGCTCGCCAAAAAGTCCTGATGGCCCTCCATTTTCCATTCTGCCCATGAAACTCCTCAACATCCTTCGCCGCAAAGCACGTGCTTCCTTCAAGGAACTGGCCGATCTCTCCGATTTCAGCGAAGCGGAAGTCGCGCGAAAAATCACGGATTGGGAAAAGGACCGCACGATTCTCGGATACCATGCGGTAACCAATCCCGAAGCGATCGGAGACACTTCCGTATCCGCGTTCATTGAAGTCCGTCTCACCCCCGAACGCGGCGGCGGTTTCGACCGACTCGCCATGCGCATCGCCCGCTTTGACCAAGTGGTTTCCTGTTACCTGGCATCCGGTGGATACGATCTGCTGGTCGTCGTCGAAGGTCATGACCTCCGGGAAGTTGCCCGTTTTGTCTCGGAAAAACTCTCGTCGCTCGATGGCGTTCTTTCCACCGCCACCCACTTCCGCCTGAAGACCTACAAGGAAAACGGCTTCCTCTTCGATCAGGAGCCTGAGACCGAGCGTTTGGCTGTTTCGCCCTGAGCATGATGTAGCCCAAATGCGGTAACTTCTTAAAATTCAACAATCATCAATCGTCAATCATTCTTCAGATAAAGGGGGTGAATAACCTGTTAGATATTCCGCCTTTATTGACGATTGATGATTGTTAATTTTTTATTTTTGATTTGAAATAAGTCGCTGAACTAATGCCATCTAATTTGCTTTGAAAATCCCCCATCTCACCCCCTACCTGCCGGACATCCTCACCCGGCACAGCGGACTGCGTGAGTTCATCTATTTCGGCTTCAAACAAGCTTGGGCGTGCGTCTTTGGCGGACTGCTGCTCTTCGCCATCGTCTTTACCGGCATTTGGTTTCCTGACATCGGGATCTCGCGTTACGATTTCCTCTTTCTCTACGCCATTGGCATTCAAGCGCTGTTGATCATCTTCAAACTTGAAAGCTGGCGGGAGCTCTGCGTCATCCTGTTGTTTCACCTCATGGCAACCGCGATGGAGCTGTTCAAAACCTCCGATGGTATCGGCTCCTGGAGATACCCGGAACACTCCATACTGCGGATCGGAAGTGTTCCGCTGTTCACCGGCTTCATGTATTCTGCGGTCGGTTCCTACATGGCGCGGGCTTGGAGGATCTTTGATTTCAAATTCGACCGCTTTCCCCCGCTCTGGCTCGCGGGCAGTCTCGCTGTCCTCGCCTATGCGAACTTCTTCACGCATCACTTCATTATCGATATCCGCTGGCTGTTGATCGCGATCGGCTTCATCGCATTTGCTCGAACGACGATCCGTTTCACCCCGAAATCGATCACCTTCCAGATGCCGCTCATCCTCGGCTTCTGCCTTGTCGCCTTGTTCATCTACATCGCCGAAAACCTCGGCACCGTCGCCCGCGCCTGGCAATACCCGGATCAGGTACACGCATGGAAACCCGTGCACTTCTCCAAATTCACCGCATGGTATCTGCTGATGCAGCTTTCGTTTATTTTGATTTATGTGTTGAGGAGATTGGAAGAAGTGAAATTCCGGCGTGTCGGGTGATTGCTATGGAGAAGGGGGTTTCAACCCCTTCAAATCTTCCTCTCTCCAAAACAATCTTGCCCACAGCCCTTGGAATGATATAAAAATCACTTAATGAACGAAAAACCTAGAGCTACGCACTTCCGTGCGGCATTTGCAGGTATTATACCGCACGCTGCATTTGCAGGACAAATACCGCGTGCGGTTCATTAGCACTGTTCGCTGAAAATATGAAACACAAACTGCGATGGGCGATTGTTCTAGCCATCCTCCTTTCCGTTGGCTTCATTGCGCTCAAGCTTACCGTTCCCTTCGCATACGCCAAGGCTGAGTTGAACTCTCCGGCGGTTGATCATGTAATTGGACTCCAACGAGCTGGTGCCATCGATCCAAGTGAGTGTGCAGCCCGATACCTCTATTTCAATACTGACTACCATAGAGAGACCCCCAAGCGTATTCGTGTCAGCGTCAAGAACCTATCTGATAACCAAGTTCGGATCGCATTGTTTGACCCAAGTTGCCAAGACGATAGCGTTCATTCATCGGTGGATCGCATCCACCTTCAGCGTAATGGCGAAGGGATGTGGGTTCCGATGCTTCATGAGTGGTCGCATACTGGACGTGGAAGATTTGGGTGGACGACAGAGCCAACAACCTAAACCAAGACAGCGAACAAGACGCGGATGGACAACCCCCACTAGCCCTTCTGTTTTAAATGTTTTCCCTTAACTCAACCTCAACCCCGCGTTCAACGCTGGCTCCCGCTAGTGGGGTTGCCATCGCTTGACGTTCTACAAAAGATGAAGAGAATCATCAGCGCCTTAGTAATACTTACTGTCACACATTCTTGGATCCAAGCTGAAGAGAATTCAAGAGTTCTTGTTAGGGAGACAGGCGTGAAGAAGATAGATGTTCTTGTTGCACAACTTGTATCTCGGAATCCTCCGCCACTTCCTGGTGGAGCACTTACCGAAGAGTACAGTCAGTATAGGCAGCAACTTATGGCAGGACTCAAAAATGATATTTGGGCTACAGAGTCCGTGCGGGATGCTATGAAGAAGCTCATTGCAGAAGGTCCGCCAGCTTTCTATTATTTAGTCCAACATTTAGACGACGATCGCTACAGCTACAGTGCTTTCCCCCCAACGGAGCCACCTTACTTCATTTGGCATAATAGGAAGGTCAATGAGGCCTTGATCGATGTTCTTGCGAATGGCCTGAATAGAATGGAGATCTACCATTCGAGAATATCTGCTAAGGGTCCAACTTGCTTTCCACCAACTTTCAGACATTTCATGGAGGAGGAGGGAAGTCCAATACAGTGGGCACAAAAGTACGCACGGAAGTCAAGATTACAGGTTGATCTCGCATTCATCGATTGGTGTATAGACCAAGAAAAGAGTCGGGGATTTAAGACGCCTGAGGAAGAGAAGGAGATCTTGGGAAAATACAACAAGAAGAGAATAGAGTTAGAACAAGCCAGCACTGGACAACCCGCTACCCGCCCCGAGTCGAAGTCCGAGGGTGGCGACAAACCTAAACCTGAAGCGGAGGGGCGCTCCCGGTAGCGGGTTGCCAGGCCTCTACGTTCGCCACAAAACATGAATCTTCGAATCTTTGCACTGCTGCCGCTTCTAGCATCTTGTTCAACTCAAAATGTTGTAGTGGATAGCCGCCCTATTATGCCATGGAAGGAAGCTATGATTCGCGGCGCATCCTTCAATTCCGTTCCCGATGAAGGCATCCTCTATCTAGGATTTCCAGCTAAGGGCAGCCACGTTGCTGCAACGATCGGAGATAGGAAGGAAGCGATAGCAGCTCCACTCTGGTATTGGACGATTGAGAAGAATGGTGCATTGCTTCTCACTGACTACTCCGGCAAGAAGCAAGCGACTTTGGACTTGATCGAGTATTCACCGAGTAAAGTTGTTGTCCGCAACCGAGGTGAGATAATCCAATACGAACGCACGACAAAATTTAGGCGAACAAGGCGTCACTCCTAACGCCTGACCCGCCTCCAGTTCCAGCCGCCATGACCGCTACAACCTCAACCCCGTGATACACTTCCGCCCTCGCTCCTAGCGGTGGATGTGCTTTACGCTCAGATCGTCAAACCACCCGCCTCGCGCCGTCACCCATTTCCCCTTTTTCACGATCTTGGAAAAACCGAGTCCGTGTTTGGCGGCGGCTTCGAACACATTCCATGCCTGAGTCGCGAGGATTCCGGAAACCACCAAGTCTCCTCCTTTGGCGAGCGACTTCGCGATCACCGGCCAGGCTTCGATGAGGACGGTGGAGAACAAATTCGCAGCGACCACGTCATAACCGCTTTTTCTCGGTTTCCATTTCAACACATCCTGATCCTTCATCACGATTTCGGGAGTGCCGTTGCGGATCGCGTTGCGCTCGGCAACCTTGACCGCGAAGGGATCGAAATCACAGCCCCAGACTTCGCTGGCGCCGAGCTTCCTTGCGGCGATGGCCAGCAAACCGGTTCCGGTACCGAGATCCGCCACACTCCATGTCTTGCCGGCACGCTCTTCGGCGATATCGACCAAGAACCTCAAGCAAGTGGAAGTCGTCGCGTGATCTCCGGTTCCGAACGCCATCTCGGGCGGAATACTGATCACCTCACGGGTCGGGTGTTGCTTCTCGATCGCCTTGATCTTTTTCAGCTCGTTCTCCGCGGTGACCAAAAACTTGTCACGGACTTTCAGAGGCTTGGGCAATTCGGGAGCCTTGTTCCACTCGGCGTCCTTGACCTTGCGGATCGAACCGCCGAACTGCTTCTTGATCGCATCCGCTTCTTTTTGCGTAGCGCAGTAAACTTGCAGACGAACCGATTTGCCGCCTTTGAGATACTCCATCACGAAATTCGGATTTCCAGAAAATCGCTCTTCCCAAGCATCAATCCATTTTTCTCCTGCAAGTTTTGACCATAAAAACATACACGCACACGATCCACAGCCACCCTTTTCAGGCAAATAAAAAATGGGAGATTTGGAGATAAGATACATAGAACCGCAAAACCAGATGAGCTTAGCGAGTTCAAACTCCCTCTTTCTTACCAAAGCCCATACTTGCCGTAGCTGATAATATAGATCCCCATCAGGAAATTTGCGACCGCGTGCATGATCACACAGGCGCCCAGGCTCTTGCTCCACACGCAGAGCAAGTAGGTAAGTGAACCGTAGACCAACGCCCCTGCCCAATCCAGCGTTGAATGAGCCAGCATGAAAAGAAGAGTGACGACGAGATAACTTTTCAGATGGGCGCGACCAAACGGCTGCTTCCAATAATCCCCGTTCCAATCCATGCAGAATCGCATCACGAAACCCCGCCAGAAAATTTCCTCCACTAAAGCCACGATCACCACCGCCCGCAGAAACCTCATGATCAGTGAGGTCCAGTAAGCGCCGACGTTCTCAAAGATGCCCGGATCAAACCCCTCATCACGCTTCGCGATCCCCAACCATTTTTTCCAACCCCCCGTCTCACCCGACAAACCCCATGCATCATACAAGGCGGTCGGCAACAACCAGAAGCCTATCCCCACCACTCCGAAGATCACCGCGATGACTGACCACTTGAAACTCCAGTCAAATCGGTACGTTTTCCAATAACGCAGGAGCAAACCCAGCACCACAAGCGTCTGCAGCGGGTAAACCCATTGGGCGACATCGCGTTTCCACCACGGCGCGGCCGGATGATCCCAGCCGATCAAACTCTCCGCCACCTGCATCACGATCAAAAAGAACATGAACGCCGCAAACGGCAACACATGCGCTTTATTGAGTCGATCTGGATGCTTGGGATTGTTTTCCATCCAGAAGTTATTTTAGATTTTCGAAACGTAGCGCTCGATGCAATCCATCGCCTTGCGCAGATCGTTCATTCCCGTTGCATAGCAACAGCGCAGGAAACCCTCGCCGCTCGGACCGAAAGCTCCACCGGGTACTGCAGCGACGCTTTCGCTTTCCAACAGACCCATCGCGAATTCCTTGGAACTAAGTCGGGTCTTGCGAATGTCGGGAAAGACATAAAACGCGCCACCCGGCGTATGGCAATCCAGCCCGATTTCGTTGAACCGTTTCACCAGGAAATCCCGGCGCTGGTGATAGCTTTCCTTCATCATCAACACCTGCGGTGCGCCGTTCTCAAGAGCTTCGATCGCGGCGTTCTGGCTCATGATCGGCGCGCAAAGCATGGCATACTGGTGGATTTTCATCATCGCCTCGATGATGGGTTGCGGCGCGCAGGCATAACCCAAACGGAATCCGGTCATCGCAAACGCCTTGGAAAAACCATGCATCAGAATCGTGCGTTCTTTCATCCCGGGCAGGGATGCGATCGAGACATGTTTCTCATCGTCGTAACGCAGCTCGCTGTAAATTTCATCGGTCATGACGATCAGATCATGCTCAATCGCCAACTTGGCAATACCTTGGAGATCTTCCAAACTTGCGACCGAACCTGTGGGGTTGGTTGGGAAATTCAACATCAGGATGCGGCTCTTCGGCGTGATCGCCTTGGCGAGTGCCTCCGGCTTGAGGGAAAAGCCGTCTTCCTTGGTCGTTTCCACCGCAACCGCCACCCCGTGTGCCATGACAATGCTTGGCGAGTAGGAAACGTAGCACGGCTCGTGGTAAATGACCTCTTCACCGGGATTCAACAAGGCGCGCAGAGCGATATCGATCGCTTCCGAGACCCCGACGGTCACCAGGATTTCTTTGGCGGGATCGTAGTTCACATCGAAAAACCCGCTCACGTATTTCGAAATCGATTTTCTCAAGCTCAACAAACCCAAGTTCGAGGTGTAGGTGGTCTGGCCTTTTTCGAGGGAATAAATCGCCGCCTCACGGATGTGCCACGGCGTCACGAAATCCGGTTCACCGACCCCCAACGAAATCACATCGTCCCGTCCCTGAACCAATTCGAAGAAATCCCGAATCCCCGATCTCGGGATCGATGCCACGTGGCGTGCTATTTTCGCTGAGTAATCCATAAAACATTCCGCCAACCGCGGGGGGCCATGATCAAACCTCCCAAGCCCCCCGCCGTCAAGAACGGGGAAAAGTCAGGGATCCGTGGCTTTCACTCTTCCAAATTCACTCTTCACTCTTCCCCAAACCCAGTTTACGTTCCCGCGCCGCATGTCCACCGAAGCCATCCTCTCCACCACCCGGCAGTTTCTCGCCATCGACCCCACCACGCCCGTCACCATGGTTCCGATCAAGCGCGGAGCATCCGGCCGGACCATCGTGCGGGTCAAAACCCCCATCCACGAGGATTTCATCGGAATCCACTGGACCGACGAACGCGAGGACAACGCCCAGTTTGTCCCCATCGCCGAGTTTCTCAAAAACGGACAATTCCATGTCCCTGAAATCTTATACGACCGATCCCAGCACAACGTCGCCCTCGTCGAGGATCTCGGTGATACCGACCTGCTGTCGTTGAAAGGCGAGCCGTTCAAGAAACGCCTGCCGCTTTACCGCTCGGCTCTGGAGCAGATCGACCGACTCTTCTTCGCCAAAGTCCCCAAGGATTTCGAACTCATGCCTCCCTTCGATGCCTCGCTGTATCGTTGGGAACAATCGTATTTCTTCGATCATTTCATCGAGGATTTCCTCAAGGAAAGCCCGGTTGCGTTGGAGAAAGACCTGGCGTTCGCGGAATTGGCGGAAGATCTCGGATCGTCTCACAAACATTTGGTACACCGCGATTTCCAATCCCAGAACCTGCTGGTGAAAGACGGCAAGGTGTACATGATCGACTTCCAGGGCCTGCGCCGCGGCCGTCAGGAATATGACCTCGCTTCCCTGATTTTCGATCCCTACATGGACCATTCCGAAGACGAGCGTGAAGCCTTGTTGGATCTCTGGGAGGACATTTCCGACGAGAGACCCGAAACCTCTCTCTTCCACAAATGTGCTGCGCAACGTCTGATGCAGGCACTTGGCGCTTTCGGAAACATCATCGAAAACAGACAGGACGAATGGTATCGTCAGCATATCCCCGTCGCGATGAAATCCCTGCTTCATGTCATCAAGGATTCCGAGATCGAAGATGCCCTCACGCCGGTTCTTAAAAAGCACCTTGCTCTCCTCTGACTTGAGATGTGAAATCTAGAATTTGAAATTTTCCACCATGCGTCTTGCTGTTCTCAACCTCGTCGGTCTATCGAAATCCCTGCTGGGTGCCAACGCACCAGGGATCACGGCGTTTGCGGAGAAACATGGATTGCAAACCTACACCCCTGCGTTTCCCGCCCTGACGACTACAGCGCAGTCATCCATCGTCACCGGAACCCCTCCGGAACAACACGGAATCGTCGCCAACGGATGGTATGATCGCGAAACCGCCGAGGTCCGTTTTTGGAAACAATCCAATCACATCGTCCAAGGCGAGAAGATTTGGGACACCCTGCGTCGCGATCTGGCCGATACGGTTCCCAACTTCACCTGCGCCAAGCTTTTCTGGTGGTACAACATGTATTCCAGCGCGGACTTCACCATCACTCCCCGCCCGCTCTATCCGGCGGATGGCTCGAAACATTTCGACATCCACACCCAACCCATGGCGATGCGCGAGGAAATCAAGGCGGACCTCGGTCCTTTCCCCTTTCCGGCCTTCTGGGGCCCTGCGGCCGGAATCGCTTCCTCGGAGTGGATCGCGTCGTCCGCGAAATGGGTGGAGGAAAAACATCAGCCCACCCTCTCCCTCGTCTATCTTCCCCACCTCGATTACTGTCTGCAGAAAGACGGTCCCGATGCACCGACCATCGCGAACGAAGTGCGCGCGATCGACCGCGTCGTCACCGATCTCATTTCCTTCTACGAATCCCGCAATATCCGCGTGCTGCTGCTTTCCGAATACGGCATCTCACCGGTCGACCAACCCATCCACCTCAACCGCCTGTTTCGCGAGAAAGGTTGGATCTCAATCAAAAACGAGCTGGGTAGAGAAACCCTCGACTGCGGCGGTTGCAAGGCCTTCGCAGTGGCGGATCACCAGGTTGCCCATGTTTACATCAACGATCCATCGATCAAAGCAGAGGTCCGTGAATTGTTAGGAAACACTTCCGGAATCGACGAAATCCGCGATCGCAACCACGAGCGCTCCGGAGACCTCCTCGCCATCGCCAAACCGAATGCCTGGTTCACGTATTATTTCTGGGAGGACGACAAGGTCGCTCCCGACTTTGCACGCACCATTGATATCCACCGCAAACCCGGCTACGATCCCTGCGAGCTGTTCATCGATCCCGAGATTGCCTTTCCAAAACTGAAGATCGCCCAGTTCCTGCTCAAAAAGAAACTCGGCCTGCGTGGACTGTTGGAAGTCATTCCCCTCAACCCCTCCCTCGTCAAGGGCTCCCATGGCAGGGACAAGGTTCCGGATTCCGAAAAGCCCGTATTCATCGGCTCCGATCATCCAGTGCACCAAGCCCACGACATCCACACCGTGATCCGTGAGATGTTCCGATCCTGATTCAATCGTCCTTCAACACCCTCAGCGCATCATAAAGCGCGAAGAGCATGAGGATGAGGGTGATCACAAAGCAACCTCCCCACCATAGGAGAAATCGCATCGGGCTGTCCGAGAGCCAATCGCCAATCACCCACTTGCCAATCGCAATCCAGGCCAGTACCAGCAACACCCAGAAAGCCAGCATCTTCCGTCGCATCGTCCGGTCCCGCAGCATGCCCTTTGCAATGCTCTTGCTGCTCTCCCAATCTGACGGCGTATGACTCACGGGGATGAGATTGAAGGATCAGGAGAAATTATCCAAGCGGCAAAATGAATCCGATGAGGAACATCCGTACGGTCTTATCGCCGAGGACGCAGCCTGAGATGGAAAGCAAAAAAAGAATCCACCACATCTACATCACCCATGGGTCTCATCTTGCAGCATGCGCGGCGTCAACGACGGCTTCCTAGCTTTTGCAACAATCATCACTTTTGCACGGGTAGCGCATTCTTCACATGCTCAGCCAATTCAAGAGTGGCGGGAGAAAGCTTTGCGGATTCAAGCCAAACACTCATATGACCGCTTGGATCTGCCGCCTTGTCACGATGACCGTTTTGGCGCAGGAACGCCTGAATAGCGATCGTGACCCTTCCGTTTGCAAACTCAGGCAACAGGTCATCAAGAATGAGGACTCCGCGCGCCTGTCCGCCGCTTTTGTAATAACCACCTTTGACTTCGCTGACCAGTTTGCCGTTCAGATAGAGGGCGAAACCTTCACCGGACCAGGCATGCCCGCCTCCTCCGACAACGATTCGGTATCGATGATCCGAATCGAGTTTCGGGATATCGAATGTCTGGCGCATCAGGAGAACCTCCTTATCCCAGAGTGTGGCTGGAATGATATTGCAGCCGCAGTAAGGCACCTTACAGCTCCCAATCAACGGTTCCAGTTTTCCGTTTTTCTGACCGAACGGGGCTTTGGCTTTTTTCCAGCCCGCTTTGCTGGAATCGAAATCCAATGCGAACCAATGTTCAGATCCGGCGGGAAGCGTGACCTTGCGGTAGCGATCCCCTTCGGGTTCGGTTTTCTTTTCAGCAGGATCGAAGGTCAGATAATTCCATTCGGCTTTCTGCATTTCGGGACCGAAAGGTTTCCAGCTGTAGTCCCTGATTCCGACGAGTTCGTAGTGATCGATCACGGAGTCGAGCTGGGTCTCCATGTTCTCGGATGCTTTGGCGGGTTTCTTGCCACCGAGAATATGTTCAAACTGCAGACCGCGGCGTTGGTGAAACGCAACGGTTTTTTCCGGATTCAACATTTCCGGGATCAGTTTCTCAAGAACCAGAGGTTGGATGGCCGGGATCATTTCTTGGTATTCCGCAGTGGAGAGGACCGTAAGCTGCGGTGGAGCATCAAGCTCTTTGAGCGCTCTTGGATTGGGATATTCGACCTTTCCGCCTTTCATCTCAACCATCGCACGTCCCAAGGCATCCCCGCAAAGCATGTAGGTTTCGGCATTGTGATTGTAGTGATAGTCCTGGTTTTTGGGTGAAACATTGACGTTTCTCCAAAACGGACGGGCATCGATGGTTTTGACATTGCCGGCGAACTCAGGATGGCGTTTGGGATCCGCCACGTTGAGTTGGGCTTGGGCGATTCTCACATAGTTTTCCGGCATGTTTTCACCATGGAAACCCACGGTGGCGATGGCCCATGGAGCGTTCGGCGCGTTGAATTCCTTACGCCACGCACGGATCAGATTGGCAAGATTCTGCTCATAACGCGCAATGTGCGCCTCACTACCGCCATCCTTGTGACCCTGCCACCAGAGAAATCCCGCAACCTCGTAGCCCTGATCCTTGAATTCCGGATATCTCTCAGAGAACGTATCCAGCACGGCACGCAGTGAGGTGGTATAGTCGTCATATTGCTTTCCAGCATACCATTCGTCGGCTTTGGGCTTCCGGATGGTGCCGTCCGGATCGAGGGTCTCGCCGTAGCCCGGATAGGTTTTTCCTTCAAATTCATAACGCTCGCTGCCCGGAGGAAGAATGTCCCACCCCAAGCTGCGGTTGCCGATATCTGCCTTCATCACAATGACAGGTTCATCGTGAAACGTACCCATCACAAATCCGAAGCCCAGCTCAGGACCGAAAGTGGGACCGCAGGCATCCACGCCATGAGGAGCGCTCGAACCCTTGCCGAGATACGCATCGTTGAGCATGACATCCTTGCGTTTGACCCATGAGCCATCCTTTTCAAGCAAGTATCGGAATCGTCCGAAGTCGCTGATCACCGCCGGGAGATCGCCATAGGACCTGAGATCCACTTGCTCGAGGAGGAAGGCCGCCGAGCCGCCTTTGAGGTAAGTGATTCGGATCGGGTAGCGCTGGGATTTTTTCAAAGAAACCTTTTCGGAGATGACTTTCCCATCCTCGGTCTTGCGGTAAACTTCCTTGCCATCGAACTCCACCACGGCATGGGTAGTCGGACCAAATCCGGGATGGAACTGGTAATTCCCATCGTAGGGTACGTCCAATGAAGCCGTCACAACAACCGTGTGCGCGCCATCGATGGACGGAAGATTTGCACGTGTATCTCCAAGCCGCACGGCTTCGACCACGACCGGCTTCTGACCAGCATGGTTGACGTTGGAATCATACGCTCCCTTATAAACCGCAGCCTTTGCATCGTGGATTCCATGAGTCATCAGAGCGACATTTCCACCAACCGGCAACAACGCGGGCTTTGCGGTAGGATCCGCAGAAAAAAAGATCTTACCATACTGTGGAGCGGCAGGCTTCACTGCACCGAAGCCTACCATGTTGGATTGACCAGACAGGATGTATACTTTGACCGGCTTATCCTTCGATGGCGGTTTCGGATCCTGCGGCGGCAGATCCACAGGCATGACCTGCGCCATCAGAGGGGACAGAGCGAAAGTGGCGAGCAAGATGCCCGACCAAATTGGGTTTTTGGTATGAAATTTCATATGATGAGAGCGGAACGCTGAAGGAGACTGGCTGGATGTGAGCGAAAAGGCAATCGTTCGTGCTAAAAACGACAAATTTTCAAACCTTGAAAAACCCGGCGTCATCCCTTGGTATCTGAACAACGAATCGATATGAAAACCCTACTATCTTTGTGCTTGCTGATTTCCGCCCTGGCTCATGGAGCCGTGCGCAAACCCAACTTCATCTTCATCATCAGTGATGACCACCGCTGGGACGCTCTGGGCGTCGTGCAACGCGAACAGGGGAATCAGGGCCGCTACCCTTGGTTTGAGACTCCGAACCTGGACCGTCTGGCGGCCGAGGGCGTGCGTTTCCGAAACGCCTTCATCACTCATTCCATTTGCTCACCCGGAAGAGCAGGTTTTTTAACAGGTCAATACACCCACGTGAACGGAATCATGACCAACAACCAACCGTTTCCGGAAACCTCGACCACCCATGCCACTCTTCTGAAAGCCGCAGGGTATCAGACAGCCTATTTCGGAAAATGGCACATGGGTGAACAAAAAGGAAAACGCCCCGGATTCGATCACTCGGCAAGCTTCATCGGCCAGGGAAAATACCAAAACTGCCCCTTTGAAATCAATGGCGTGATGACCGAGACCGAGGGCTGGGTCGATGATGTGACGACCGACCTTGCCATCGACTGGTTGAAGAAAAACCCCTCAGGGCCGTTCAACATGGTCGTCGGTTACAAGAGCCCGCACAACAAACGAGGACTCGAGCACCTGCCCGAGCGCCTGCGCAAGCTGTACGAGGGAAAGACCACCCGCGAGACCCCGAACTGCGACATCGCCGCACCCTACCACCCGCCTTTCACCGAGGAAGACAAGCTCAAGGGTAAGGGCCTTTCGTCGAACGAGGTGCATCTGGACTACCTGCGTCATGTCAAAGGAATTGATGAAAACCTGGGTCGGTTGCTGGACACGCTGGATGCGCTCAAATTATCCGAAGACACGGTGGTCGTTTACTCCAGCGACAACGGCTATTTCCTCGGTGAGCGCGGTCTTGGCGACAAGCGGGCGCTTTATGAGGAAGGCATACGCATTCCCTTCATCGTCCGTTACCCGCGTTCTTTCGCAAAGGGCACATGGGTGGATGAAATGGTCATCAACCAAGATCTCGCTCCAACCTATCTCGATCTCGCGGGCCTGCCTGCTTCCAAGGAGATGCACGGGGTCAGTTTCAAAACCTTGGCCGAAGGCAAGAAACCGGAAAACTGGAGGAAATCGTTTCTCTCCTACTACCGCAAGGAACTCGGAGACACCCCGACCTGCCGTGCGATCCGCACGGAACACGCCAAGCTGATCATCTATGCGAACCGCCCCGAGTGGACGGAATTGTTTGACCTGAAAAAAGATCCGTATGAACTCAACAATCTCCCTTTTGACAGCCCGCTCGGAAAAGAGCTCGCAGCAGAACTCGAGAAACAGATGAAGGCTGTGAACTTCTCGCAATAAGAACGGTCATTTCGCATCTTTTTTTAATCCGTACACTTTCTCCGCATTTCCCCGGTAGATTTTTTGCCGAACCTCATCCGGCAGATCCAGTTCCTCGAGAAAGGTGTAATGCTGGTTCATCTGGGATTCCTTTTTGCCAAACGACCACCATCCCTCGTCGGTCGCCCACAGGATCTTGTCCTGGTTACGGATCAGAAATTCACGCGCATATTTGCGATCCCGATTCAGCACACTGATGACCACATGCCCCGACATATCGGCATACAGGTTCGGGTGCTCCTGTAACTGACGGTCACAGGTTCCGTTTCCCAACTGCCGCCACCAATAGGCATGCGCGACGAGGGTGCATTTTGGAAATTGCTTGAGCACCTTATCCACCCGCTCCATGCCTGGCTCGACCATGTTTTTGTTCTGATCGATGTGAAACATGACGGGCAAGCCGACTTTCTCGCAGGCTTCGTAAAGCATGAGATTTTTCGGATCATCAAACATCAGCCCGACCCCATAGTGTTCCCCGAAACCGACCGCACCATCGGACATCTCCTTTTTGAGAAAGGCCACAGCTTGATCTGCCGTTTCCATTTCACCTGAGTTGATGATGGTCATGCGGTGGATCTTTCCTTTGTAGGGCTTGAAATTTTCGAGCATGATTTTCCGCTCCTCCTCGTTTTGCGGACGCGAACCCTTGTGGTCGAGCGGACTGACAATACAATGCTCGACATTTCGTTCGTCCATCCATTGCGCGACCGAGCGCAAACCCAGCGGCGTGACCGACATCGCATGCACATGGGGGTCGATGAAACGGATGTCGGCGGGAGGTTTGACTTCGGGAATGGTTTTGCTCAATACGATCATCTGTTCCGCAAAACGCTCACCGAGAACGATCTGGCTTTTGGAATCGAAATAACCGTTATCCGCGACACCGAGGCCATTCACTGGCACGTAAGCAGAGAGATGAATGCTTTCCGGAAGTTTCGCAAACGTATCGTTCCATGACTTTCCATCATGCAACTGACCGACGATAAAAGGCAGGCTCGGAGCATTCACATCGGCACGAAGACTGGAAACAAAGGTTTTGATTTGATCGGGATACTCCTCTGGTTTTCCGCTTTCCCGTTGCTGCCACAATACGCCTTTTAACACACCGGATGATACCGCTGTTTTCACACGCTTGCGCGCACTCCAATACAACTCGGATTTGCCAAGCCAGTCCGCCATATTGCTTGCATCACTGGCATTCACAATCAAACCGATGTTCGCTTTCGGATCCCGATCCATCATCTTTTTGGCAAACCCGTAACCGGGTCCCAGCTTCTGCACAGCAGCATCCACCCCCGCCTTGGAATGACGGTTCAACGGATTCATGGCGGGCTCCCATTCGTTTTGATCGTTCAGCAAGTAACAACGCTCCAAGATCCCTGCCGCGTCGGCTGGAATTTCAGCCCTGCCTCCCATGTTCGCATCTCCGATCAGCAGATAGATCTGCAAATCCTTGGGAGCGGTTTCCTGAGCCAAGGCACTTCCCATGATCGCGAAAAAAGCTGCAAGGATTCGCGTGAATGATCCGGTTTGATTTGGGTTCATGCTTATAGCCTACGCAGCTTTTCCGGGAAAATCTCCAAGAATTTGAGGTCGTCTGGAACAGCGATCCTCATGGGTCCGTGCAGATTAAACACAAAGACCAGCCGGAATGAACCAGCTGGTCTCTGAAGCGTTCCGAACGGATCGGCCGTTCAATAGCGGTAATGATCCGCCTTGAACGGACCTTCGGGCGAGATCCCGATATAATCTGCCTGGTCCTTTGTGAGCTTGGTGAGCTTTGCGCCAATTTTCGCAAGGTGCAAACGGGCCACTTCCTCGTCGAGGTGTTTTGGCAACACGGTGACTTGGCCCGCTTTGTAGGTCGCGCGGTTTTCCCAGAGATCGATCTGGGCGAGCGTCTGGTTGGTGAAGCTGTTGGACATCACGAAAGACGGATGGCCTGTGCCGCAACCCAGGTTCACCAAGCGACCTTCGGCCAACATGTAAATGCTGTTGCCGGTCGGGAAGGTATATTTGTCCACCTGTGGCTTGATGTTCAGTTTGGTAACACCCGAGGCCTTGTTCAACTTATCCATCTGGATCTCGTTGTCGAAGTGACCGATGTTACAGACGATCGCCTGATCTTTCATTTTCGACATGTGATCGAGGGTGATGATGTCTTTGTTGCCGGTGGTGGTGACATAGATATCGCCCCAGCCGAGAGTATCTTCAATCGTCAGAACGCGGAAACCTTCCATCGCCGCTTGCAGCGCGCAGATCGGATCGACCTCGGTGACAACCACTTGCGCACCTGCACCACGGAGGGCTTGGGCACAGCCTTTGCCGACATCGCCGTAACCGCAGACCACGCCGACCTTGCCGGAGATCATCACATCGGTTGCGCGCTTGATCCCGTCGAGCAGCGACTCGCGGCAGCCGTAGAGGTTGTCGAATTTCGACTTGGTCACGGAATCGTTCACATTGATCGCAGGGACAAGGAGCTTGCCGGCCTTCGCCATCTGATAGAGGCGATGCACACCGGTGGTGGTTTCCTCGGATACTCCCTTCCAATCCTTCACGATCGTGTGGAAAATGCCGGGTTGTTTGACCTTGATGTTTTTCAGAAGGTCTTTGATGACCTGCTCCTCTTCGCTTTCGCCCGGGCTGTCGATCCAGTCGGATCCGTTTTCCATCTCGTAGCCTTTGTGGATCAGCAGGGTCGCGTCGCCACCGTCATCAACAATGAGTTGCGGGCCAAGGCCGTCCTTGTTGACGAGCGCCTGCCAGGTGCACCACCAATATTCTTCCAAGGTCTCGCCCTTCCAAGCGAACACCGGAATCCCGCGTGCCGCAATGGCTGCCGCTGCGTGGTCTTGGGTGGAGAAAATGTTGCAGGAAACCCAACGCACTTCCGCACCGAGATCCACGAGAGTTTCAATCAGCACTGCGGTCTGGATCGTCATATGCAACGAGCCCATGATACGCACACCCTGAAGCGGCTTGGTTTTGCCATACTTCTCACGCGTTGCCATCAAGCCCGGCATTTCATGCTCAGCGATATCAATTTCCTTACGTCCGAAATCAGCCAAGCCGATATCCCTTACTTTATAGTCTGTGAAGCTCATGTTGTTTTGTATTTAGGAGTGTTGTTGGTTGTTAGAGTGTGAATGATGAATCGTTGTTGGGACACAAGACTAGAAGACACATGACACAAGACTTGAGAGATTTGTGCTGATCTTTTGCTTGATGGTGGAGAGAGGGAGCAAACGACGGCGAAGACCTTCCAACATGGAGCCGATTACTTTAGCTTCCTGGATCAAAAGTGTTGATTTTTCTGTATCAAAAACTCCCGCACGCAACCCAATATAAAGTTGCGTACGGAGTTCGCCGATCGAACCTTTGGCAATTGCGAGGAATCGTCTGAATTCACGATTACTGTCGCGTTCGGCACCTTCGGAAATATTCGAAGGCACTGATATGCAGCTCCGTGCCATTTGATCCCGAAGAGCATAAAGTTTGATTGGCTCAATCAGTTCAAGCACCGATACAGCCAAACGCGATGATCGCTTCCAAACTTCAAGCTCCTCAAAATTGTGCTGCTCGTATCCCATCTTCTGGTCTTGTGTCCTGTGTCTCGATGTCTTGTGTCTATCCGCCTCAGCGAATCGCTTTTTTAAGCGCGGAAACCTTGTCGGTCCTCTCCCATGTGATATCGGCATCATCTTTTCCGAAGTGGCCGTAGTTCGTGGTTTTCGAGAAGATCGGGCGAAGCAAGTTGAGCTGCTTCACGATGTCTGCAGGATTGAAGGAAAACACTTTCAGGACAGCACCGAGGATCTTGTCGTCGGAGAACTTGCCGGTTCCGAAGGTATCGATGTGTACGCTGCAGGGTTCGGGGTGACCGATGGCGTAGGCGAACTGAACCTCGCACTTGTCGGCAAGGCCGGCAGCCACCACGTTTTTCGCAACCCAACGGCCCATGTAGGCAGCGGAGCGGTCGACTTTCGATGCGTCTTTTCCGGAGAATGCACCACCGCCATGGCGACCCATGCCGCCGTAGGTGTCGACAATGATCTTGCGTCCGGTCAGACCACTGTCACCCTGGGGACCGCCGATCACAAACTTGCCGGTCGGGTTGATCAGGAACTCGGTTTTCGGAGTGAGCATGTTTTTCGGAAGGACTTTCTTGATCACCTGCTCGATACAGAATTTCTCGATCGTCGCATGGGTCACATCCGCCGTGTGCTGGGTGGAGATGACGACGTTGACGATACGGGTCGGCTTGCCGTTCACATACTCGACGGAAACCTGAGTCTTCGCGTCAGGACGAAGCCATGGTGCGAGTTTGCCGGCCTTGCGGATTTTGGTCAGCTCGCGGCCGAGTCGGTGCGCGAACATGATCGGTGCCGGCATGAGCTCGGGAGTCTCGTTGCACGCATAACCGAACATGATGCCTTGGTCGCCGGCTCCTTGCTTCTTGGTCTTCTTGCCTTCCGCAGCTTTGGCATCCACACCCTGTGCGATGTCCGGGCTCTGGATGGTGAGGTAGTTGTTGATGAAAAGGGTGTCCGCATGAAACACGTCATCGTTGTTCGTGTAGCCAATACCGCGAACCGCATCGCGCACGATTTTTCCAACGTTGATGACCTCATCCATCGGCTTGGTGGTGCCTTTCTTTTTGTCCTGAAGCGCAGGAATGGTGATCTCACCACCCACAACCACCACGTTGCTTTTTACAAATGTCTCACAGGCAACTCGACTCTTGGGATCGATCGTCAGGCAGGCATCAAGGATCGCATCGGAAATGGTGTCTGCCACCTTGTCTGGATGGCCTTCACCTACGGACTCTGAGGAAAAAATGTATGTACTCATGTGTTTTTTGATTTTCGTATCGTCAAATCGTGATGCGTTGATGTAACATGTCAGCCATGCCGTCAACTATCAAATGCTTGAAACTCATATCCGATCCGACCCGTCTGCGGATTCTTTCGCTTTTGGAGCATGATTCACTGACGGTCGCTGAGTTACAGGAAATCCTTGGCATGGGCCAGAGCCGGATTTCCACCCAGCTTTCGCAACTCAAAACCGAGGGCTTGGTCGATGACGCGCGCGCCGGCAAAAACAATCTCTACTCGGCCAAGATCCCATCCGAACTTGCCATGGTCGTTTCCCATGCGGTCTCGGAAATCCCCGAAATCCCGGCGGACAACCTCGCATTGCAACATATCCTGAACAAACGCAAAGACGATGCACGCGCCTATTTCGACGAGCTCGCGGGTCGATTCGGAAAAGACTACGTCCCCGGCCGTTCGTGGAAAGCCCTAGCGGAAGCGTTGATCAAATCCCTCAATTATCGCCACGTCGCAGATTTGGGAGCGGGCGAAGGCACCCTATCCCAACTCCTCGCGCAGCGTGCGGAGAAGGTCATCGCGGTCGATCTTTCACCAAAAATGGTCGAATACGCCCAATCGCTCGCCCACAAAAACGGTCTGCATCATTTGGAGTTCCGCATTGGCGATATCGAGAACCCACCCATCGATGGAGGCACGATCGACCTCGCCATTCTTAGCCAGGCCCTGCATCACGCGGAAAACCCCCAGAGAGCGATCGATGCAGCACACCGCATTCTGAAATCCGGCGGCCGCATCATCATTCTGGATCTCCTCAAACACACGTTCACCGAGGCTCGCGAGCTTTACGCCGATCGCTGGCTGGGGTTCTCCGAGAGCCAACTGGCCGCGATGCTGAAAAAATCCGGTTTCACTGACATCGAGACGCTGATCGCTGACAAGCAAGAGGCCCATCCGAAGTTTCAGACTTTGTTAGGGATAGGGAAAAAACCCTGAACTCTGAGACCGAAATCATGCCGTCTCCCTGCCCCACTTTCCCCTTTGCACACCCTCCAACTGCGTCTAGGTTTCCTGCCAACATGACTCGCCTCATCCTCGCTTTCACCGTAACCTTCCTTCCTTTTCTGCATGCTCAGGAAAAACCGACGAACGGTTCGGCGATCTACCGCTCGGTTCTGCGCATCGAAGTCGCCACCCAGACTCCTGACTACAGCACCCCATGGAACTCGGGACGGTTCAGCGGTGGCATTGGCACGGGGTTCATCGTAGGAGAAAACCGGATCCTCACCAACGCCCATGTCATATCAAACCAACAACGTATCCTCGTAACCGTTCACGGCAGCCCGAAAAAATATCCGGCGAAGGTTGAACACATCGCCCACGATTGCGATCTCGCGCTGCTTTCCCTTGAGGATTTTTCTGACTTCAAGCAATTCCCCGTATTTTCTCTCGGGGATGTTCCGCCACTGGAATCCGCGGTCACCGTGATTGGCTATCCCGTCGGCGGATCACGCCTTTCCGTCACCAAGGGGATCGTATCACGGATCGATTTCCAACCCTACTCGCACAGCCGGTCAGATTCCCATCTCGTGGTTCAGATCGACGCTGCCATCAATCCGGGAAACTCCGGCGGTCCCGTCTTGCAGGATGGAAAAGTCGTCGGCGTAGCCTTCCAAGGCCTGCGCCAGGCCGACAACACCGGCTACATCATTCCCACTCCGGTGGTCAAACGTTTCATCAAAGACATTGAGGACGGAACATATGATTTCTACGCGGAGCTCGGAATCAGCGAGTTCCCTCTTCACAACCCTGCGATGCGCAAAGCTCTCGGACTGCCAAACAACGATATGGGCGTGCTCATTACCAAGGTCACCCCGACAAGCACGGCAGATCAGCTCCTCAAAGCTGGCGATATCCTCATCTCTCTCGATGGCAGCGCGGTAGACTCCGCAGGCCAGGTATTGATCGATGGGGAAAAGGTCAATCTGGCGGAGATTGTCGAACGTAAATTCACCGGTGACAAGGTCTCGGCAAAGGTCCTCAGAAACGGTACCGAGCTCGACGTTGTGATGACGTTGAAAACCCTTCCCGCAGCGCAGATGTACACGATTCGCTACGAAACAAAACCCCGTTATGTCGTCTTCGCAGGACTTGTTTTTCAACCGCTCGATACCAATCTCTTCGCCACTTCCAAGTTCACCGACATCACGGTACGCAGGCTTTACAGCGACTACGTTTCCAAAGGAATTTTCCAGGAGAAAAACGATATCGTCATCCTCACTCAGATCCAGCCCGACTCCGTGACCTCACAAATGGAGGATTTCACAGGCCTGGCGGTTCAAAAAATCAACGGCATCCCCGTCACCAGCCTGAAACACGCCCACGAACTCCTCTATGGCGAAGATCCGCCGGAGTTTCACACCATCGATCTCTACGGCGGCACCCGTCCCCTCGTCGTGCCTTCCGCCGAAATCAAAGCCGCCAACGCCCGCGTCCAAAAAAACTACGGCGTCTCCAAGCTCTTCAATTTGGAGGAGTGAATTCCAACGGGGTTTCTAACAATATGCCACGCGTCGCTATCGCGCTCGGTTCCAATCTCGGGGATCGCAAGAAAAACATCGAAACCGCGATCATGGAATTGCGTAACATCGCAACTCCAAACGAGCCGTTCCTTTCGGCCTCCCTCCATGACACCGCACCCCAGAACTGCCCACCGGATTCGCCACGTTTCCTCAATACGGTGGTGGATTTGCACTTCTCAGGAAGCGATCCGCTTGATCTGTTGAGCATCACGCAGTCGATCGAAAAAAAACTCGGGCGGGAAGCCAATCCCGTGCGCAACGCCCCACGCATCATCGATATCGATATTCTGCTCTTCGGCGACATTTCGCTGCGACACCCCGAACTCGAACTCCCCCACCCGCGCATCCACGAGCGTCCCTTCGTACTCAACCCACTGAGGGAAATACGCCCTGATTCATGAGTGTCCACCATGCGGGGTTAAAAAACTCGATTGATCCCAACAGAAAGAATCACATTTTCCCTCTTGCACGCTGTGAATCCCCACGCACATTGGCGAATGAAAAACATCCTGCTCATCGGCGGCAACTCAGGAATCGGTCTCGCCACAGCAAAACTCCTCACGCAGCAAGGCCACCATATCACTGCGGCCTCTCGCTCCCATGACCACCTCTCCGCCCTCGGCATTCCCACGCAATCCTTCGATTCGGAACAGGTAGGCGAACTCGTTCTGCCGGAGACAATCGACGGCCTGATCTACTGCCCCGGTACCATTACTTTGAAGCCATTCCACCGCCTCACCCGCGAGGATTTCCTCCGGGATTTCCAGATCAACTGCCTCGCCGCCGCCCAAGTGATCCAACAGGCTCTCCCCGCGCTGAAACGATCCAACTCAGCCTCGATCGTTCTTTTTTCCACCATCGCAGTGACGCAGGGCATGTCGTTTCATGCGTCCATCTCCGCTGCCAAAGCCGCTGTCGAGGGCCTGACAAAATCTCTTGCCGCCGAGCTGGCTCCCAAAATCCGCGTCAATGCCATCGCTCCCTCTCTCACCGATACACCGCTCGCATCCAACCTCCTGAATAGCGATGCAAAACGCGAGGCCTCGGAAAAACGACATCCTCTGCAGGCCATCGGGAATCCCGACCATATCGCCGAAATGGTCGCATTTCTTCTCTCCGATGCGTCATCCTTCCTCACCGGACAAATCCTGCACCCCGATGGCGGTCTGTCATCGGTTCGGACGTTTTAGCCTGCCACTGCTTGACCTATCCGTCTGGAAATGCACCCTCCCCGCGTTCCATGATTTCAGTCCAGTCACTCCGTGTCGAATTCGGCCCTCGCGTTCTCTTTAACGACCTTTCATTTTCTGTCCTGCCCCGCGAGCGCATCGCCTTCGCGGGTCACAACGGCGCGGGGAAATCCACCCTGATGAAATGCATCGCCGGCATCATTCCACCCTCCGCCGGACAAATCAATAAACCCAGAGGCTCGAAGATCGGCTATCTGCCCCAGGAAGGCATTCACGTCAAAGGTCGCACGCTCTGGCAGGAAACCGAATCCGCTTTCGGCGAAATCATGGCCCTGAAAGAAAAAGTCGACCGCCTCTCCGACGAACTCGTCAAACTCGACCCGCGCTCCTCGCCCTACGGCGATCTGCTGGAGGAAATCGGCGAACTCGAGCTCCAGCTCTATGCCAATGATCCCTCACTCATGAAGCCGAAAATCGAATCGGTTCTCAAAGGTTTGGGATTCCAGGAAAAGGACTTCACCCGGGATTGCTCGGAGTTCTCCGGTGGCTGGCAGATGCGGATCGCCATGGCCAAGCTTTTTCTCCAACAACCCGAGGTCCTGCTCCTCGACGAACCGACAAACCACTTGGATATCGAAACCCAGATCTGGGTTGAACAATACCTCGTCAACTACCCGGGTGCCATTTTGATCATTTCCCACGATCGCGCGCTGTTAGATACGCTTTGCACGCGCACCATCGCCTTCGCCCACGGCCGTGCAGAGGAATATGCGGGAAACTTTTCTTACTTCGAGCGCGAGTCGGTTCTTCGCAAGGAAATCCAGCTCAAGCAATACACCGCCCAGCAACGCGAGATCAACGAGATCCAACGGTTCATCGACCGCTTCCGGGCCTCAGCCAACAAGGCCACCCTCGTCCAGTCCCGTATCAAAATGCTCGCAAAAATCGAGCGCATCCCGGAACCCGAACGTGCTGATGCGGTGATGAATTTCAAATTTCCACCTCCACCCAACTCCGGCCATACGGTTGCAAAAATGGAGGCAATTTCCAAATCCTACGGCAAACTCCGGATCTTCGACCGCTTCGATTTCGAGATCAACAAGGGCGAGAAATTCGCCATTGTCGGCCCGAATGGCGCGGGCAAATCGACTTTCTGCCGACTCGTCACCGCTCAGGAAAAACCCGACAACGGCAAGGTCACGCTTGGTCACAATGTCTCGCCTTCGTTTTTCTCCCAGAACCACGCCGACGAACTCGATCCCGATCTCACGATTTTGGAAACCGTCCAAGCCGTCGCCTCCCGTGATGCCATGCCTCACGTCCGCAACCTGCTCGGTTGCTTCCTTTTCACGGGCGATGACGTATTCAAAAAGATCGGTGTCCTCTCGGGTGGCGAACGCTCCCGTGTCGCACTGGTTTGCATGCTGCTCAAACCCGCCAACTTCCTCATTCTCGACGAGCCGACCAACCACCTCGACATGCAATCGCAAGGCGTGCTCCAGCGCGCGTTGATCGATTACCCCGGCAGCGTGATGATCGTTTCACACAACCGGGATTTCCTCGATCCCCTCGTCACCAAAACCCTCGAATTCCGTCCCGGCGAGGAACCGCGCCTTTTCCATGGCAACATCGCCTACTACCTCGACAAAAAAGCCGAGGAGAAATCCAACGGAACCACGCCCAACCGCAAACCTCCGGCCACCACCGCAGACGCGGAGATCAAGGACGAACCCGCAAAAACCGAATCCACCCCGGGTGTGAACCGCAAGGACCAACGCCGTCTTGAAGCGCAAGCCCGCGAGGCTCGCACCAAGATCCTCACGCCTTTGGAAACCGAACTCAGCCAGCTTGAGGAGAAAATCGCCGAACAGGAAGCCGCCCAAGCCACCCTCACCGCTGCCCTCTCGAATCCGGAGGTCTCAACCGATCCTGAAAAACTTCGCCAGACCACCAACGCCGTCGAGAAAATCACCAAGGCTTTGGAGCTCGCCTACACCCGTTGGTCCTCCCTCACCGAGGAAATCGAGCAAGTCAAAGCCCAGCATGGGTTGTGACGTGGCGGCGATCATGGGTCGCCATTTCCCATGATTGACTAAATAGCTATTTTAGCTATCTTAGCTATTATGAATCACATCCCCGCAACCCATGCGAAAAACCGCTTCGGAGAATTACTGGAAACGGTTCATCGCGAACCCATCGGCATCACCAAAAAAGGCAGAACGGTCGCGGTGATCCTCTCGGTATCCGATTATGAACATATCCTGAGTAAAACACATGTTGGAATAAAGCCACCTGCGGTTGATGGAATCCTGAACTGGATCGATCGCCATACTCCCAGCTCCAGACCATTGAGCGAGCAGGACTACCATCAACATCTCAATGACAAACACTCATGAGAATCTTCTGGGATACCAACGTGATTCTAGACCTGATCGATGCGGATCGACCCGATCATTTGTATGCGAAATCCATACTCAAATGGTCAGCTTCAAAACCTATCCGTCACCTGTGCGCATGGCACACACTTTCCATTGTCGACTATCTGGTCTGCAAGAAATTCGGCAGAACCGATACCAACGAAATTTTGAAGCAAATGCTGAGCGTCTACAGCATACCACCCACCGGCACAGAGCAAGCCAACGAGGCATTTTCCTATCTAAATCAGGACCATGAAGACGCCATGCAAATCGCAGCTGCAGTCTTGGGCAAAGCCGATTGCATCATCACGCGGGATACGCCCGGTTTTTCAAACAGCCCGATTGCCGTGATGAGCCCGAGTCAATTTCTCATGAACTACGCCAAATGACTGAAAGAACTGAGTAGTCTCAAATTGGCGAACTCAGCCCGTTTCCGGCAAAATTGCGCCTCACTGCGCACAATTCCTGCTTGTCCCAGAGACCTACCTGTTCTTTATTTCCCGCCCGCTCACATGACCCATCCTTTCTACCATTCCAGCACCCCCCTCGTTTCGGGCTCTTTGCACAGTCTTTCAAACGAACATGATAACTGCGGCATGGGCGCCATCGCCCACCTCGAAGGGAAACGTTCTTTCACTGTGCTGGATCACGCCCTGACCTCGGTTTCCTGCATGACCCACCGTGGCGCGGTCGATGCGGACATGAAAACCGGCGACGGCTCGGGCATCCTTTCCCAAATCCCTTTCCCGCTTTTCACCAAAGCCGCCAAGAAACTCGGTCACAAGGTCACCAATCCAACCGACCTCGCGATCGGGGTGTTTTTCTTCCCAGCCGGAAACGACAAGCAAACGGCATCGATCAAAAAAATCACTGCGGAAGTCATCGCCAAACGCAACATCTCCGCCATCGGCTGGCGAGAGGTCCCGATCAACATCGACGCCCTCGGAAAAATCGCCCAGAAATCCCGCCCCGACATCGAGCACCTCATCATGCTCAAGCCCGAAGGGATGGATGAGCTCGATTTCGAGCGCAAACTCTACCTCTGCCGCCGCGAGATCGAACACGCCACCACCGAAATCCACGGCTTCTACATGCCGTCGTTTTCGAATCGGCTGATCTCCTACAAGGCCCTCGCCATGCCCGCCGCCCTGCGCGCGTTCTATGCCGATCTCTCGGATCCGGATTTCGAAACGTCGATCTGTCTCTATCACCAGCGTTTCTCCACCAACACCTTCCCCGCATGGCCGCTCGGACAACCCTTCCGCATGATGTGCCATAATGGCGAAATCAATACGGTAGAAGGCAATCGCAACTGGATGACCTCGCGCGAGGAATTTTTCGAATCTCCGGTCTGGGGAAATGAAATCGATCTGGTGAAAAACCTCATCCGCCACGGCGAATCGGACTCCGCCTCACTCGACCACTGCCTCGAGCTCCTGATTCTCTCGGGCCGCTCTCCCGAACATGCGATGTGCATGCTGGTTCCCCCAGCTTACCGCAATGATGAGGAAATCTCCGACGAACTCCGCGCTTTCTATCAATACATCCGCTCGTTCTCCGAGCCATGGGACGGCCCCGCAGGACTCGTCTTCACGGACGGGACGAAACTCTGCGCCTCGCTCGATCGCAATGGTCTCCGCCCATCCCGTTTCAAAGTTACCGCCGACGGCTTCCTCTATATTGGCTCAGAAGCCGGTGCGGTCATCTTCGATGACGCAAACGTCATCCGTAAAGGCCGCCTCGGTCCCGGACAGATGCTCTCCGCTGACACTTCCGCCGGAACACTCAAACATGATCATGAGATCAAGGAGGAACTTGCCCGCAAGAAACCTTACCGCCGCTGGATCGATGAAAACCGCCTCGATCTCCGCAAGTTCATTTCCCCATCCGCACACGTCCCGGAAATCGAATTCGAAAAAATCGACCTCGCACGCCGACAGATCGCCAACGCAATTTCTCTCGAAGAACTCGACATGGTGTTCCCACCAATGATCAAGGGCGCGCAGGAAGCCGTGTTCTCGATGGGCGACGACATCCCGCTTGCCATCCTCTCGAACTACCCGCGTTTGCTATACACCTATTTCAAACAACGCTTCGCCCAAGTCACCAACCCACCCATCGACCCCATCCGCGAATGGGCGGTCATGTCGATCGGAGCAGGTCTCGGCCCGGAGCGAAATCTGTTAGACGAAACTCCCGCGCACTGCAATTCGATTTCTCTCGACTCCGCGATCCTCTTCGAACACCAGTTGGAAAAAATCACCCACATGGAGGAACACGGCTTCCCCTCGCAAGTGATCGACTGCACGTGGGACGTCGCCGCAGGAAAAGAAGGCCTCAAAGCCCGACTCGATGAACTCTGCAACGAGGTCGAGGAAGCGGTGAACAAAAACATTTGCATCATCATCCTCTCGGATCGCTCGACCTCTGAGAAACGTGTGCCTATTCCCGCTCTGCTCGCCACCGGCACCATCCATCACCACCTGAACCGCATCCGCAAGCGCATGCGCGCCTCAATCGTCGTTGAGACCGGGGAAGCCCGCGACGTCCATCAGATCGCCTGTCTTTTCAGCTTCGGCGCCACGGCGATCGTTCCGTATCTTGGCTACGCCACCGTGCGTCAACTCGTCGCCGCCGACCAAGGCAAAGACAAACTCGGAGAGGGCATGACTCCGCAGAAAGCAATGTCGAACTACCGCAAGGCCCTCGAAAAAGGTCTTTTGAAAATCATGTCCAAAATGGGCATCTCGGTTCTCAACTCCTACCAGGGCGCCCAAACCTTCGAAGCCATCGGCATTGGCAACGATGTGGTCGATTTCGCATTCACTGGCGTGCCTTCCCAAATCGGCGGAATCTCCTTCGTGGAAATCGCCGAGGAATCCCTCATCCGTCACCAAGCAGCCTACGCAAGCGAGATCGCTACTGGCGAAACGCCCGACCTCGGCGATCCCGGCTACAACCGCTACCGCAAATCCGGTGAGCGCCACTCGTTCAGCACCGAGGTGATCAAAAATTTCCACCAATACGTCAAATCCGGCAAACCGGAAGACTACGAGGAATATGTTCGTGTGAGCCTTGAGACGAATCCGATTGCGATCAAGGACCTGCTTAACTTCGTCCCCGCTGCCTCCGGACCGATTCCTCTCGATGAAGTCGAGCCTCTCGAAAACATCCGCCGCCGTTTCACCACCGCCGCGATGTCGCTGGGTGCGCTCTCACCGGAAGCCCACGAAACGCTCGCCATTGCCATGAACCGCATCGGTGGAAAATCCGATTCCGGTGAAGGTGGAGAGGATCCGATCCGTTTCAAACCCTACCCGAACGGCGACTCCGCACGTTCCTACATCAAGCAGGTCGCTTCCGGTCGTTTCGGGGTTTCTGCCAATTATCTGATCCATGCGGACGAGCTTGAAATCAAAATGGCGCAGGGTGCCAAACCTGGCGAAGGTGGACAGTTGCCTGGCCACAAGGTCAACGCTCTCATCGCTCGCCTGCGCAACACTCAGCCAGGCGTCCAACTCATTTCCCCACCTCCTCACCACGATATCTATTCGATCGAGGACCTCGCCCAGCTCATACACGACCTCAAGGAAATCAACCCCACCGCGCGCATCACCGTGAAACTGGTTGCTGAGGCGGGTGTCGGAACTGTCGCAGCCGGAGTGGCGAAAGCCTCCGCCGACAACATTCTGATTTCCGGACACGATGGCGGAACCGGCGCGTCACCGCTTTCCTCCACCAAACACGCGGGCTCACCATGGGAGCTGGGACTTTCCGAAGCCCAGCAAACCCTCATCATCAACAACCTGCGGGACCGCGTCATTCTCAGAACCGACGGCGGTATCAAAAACGGCCGTGACGTGATCATCGCCGCCATCCTCGGCGCCGAACAATTCAATTTCGGAACCACTGCAATGATCGCCATGGGTTGCGTCTACGTGCGCAAATGCCACCTCAATACCTGCCCGGTCGGTGTCGCCACCACCGATCCGAAATTCAGGGCAAAATTCAAAGGCACTCCAGAAATGGTCATCAACTATTTCAACGCGGTCGCCCAAGAAGCCCGTGAAATCATGGCAAAACTCGGTATCCGTAAACTCGACGACCTGATCGGCCGCCCGGAGTTCCTTACCCAACGTGAGGTCCCAACCCACCCGAAAGCCAACACCCTGGATTTCTCGCGCCTGCTGAAGGATGTTGTTCCTGCTGTCGCTGAAGCCTCGGACAAAAAACCGTCCGAGATCTCGCGCATTTGCAGAAAAGAGCGGAACGACGGCATCGCCAAAAAAGCTCTCGATATCCGGATCATCAGCGACGTCGTAGCAGCAGCCACAGGTCAACGTTCCGCAGAAGGCCCTGAATACGGGACGGGCTCGGTTCAACCCGACGTGTTGGACGCCATTCGACTTCTCCCTGACCGAGCTCCCGTCTCTCTTCATTACGACGTGGTCAATACCGACCGCAACATCGGTACGCGACTGTCAGGACGTATCGCCCAGGTATTCGGAGATCGCGGTCTGCCAAACGGCAGCATTCACATCACTTGCAACGGTACGGCCGGCCAATCCTTCGGGACATTTCTCGTCAACGGTGTAACTCTGGAGCTCATCGGCGAAGCGAACGACTATGTCGGCAAGGGCATGGCGTCGGGTGAAATCATCATCCGAGTCTCCAAAGACGCGAAGTTCGAGGCCGCGAAAAACTCGATTGTCGGAAACACCTGTCTCTATGGCGCGACCGGCGGAACTCTCTTCGCCAACGGCAGAGCGGGTGAACGCTTCGCGGTCCGTAACTCCGGTGCGACCACCATCGTGGAAGGAGTTGGCGATCACGGATGCGAATATATGACCAATGGCACGGTCGTCATTCTCGGCAAAACGGGCAAAAACTTCGGTGCCGGAATGTCCGGTGGCGCAGCTTATGTCTACGATGTCGATGGGAAATTTTATTCCCGTGTCAATACCGAGATGGTCGTCGCCCTCCCCATCCGCCGCACTCAGGACATCGTGGAGGCGAAATCCCTCATCCAACTCCACTTCGATAAAACCGGCTCCAAACAAGCCGCCGATCTTCTGGCGGATTGGGAATCCACAACACGCAAACTCGTACGCGTCATTGCCAAAGAACGTGCCGAACTCGAAGCTGCCGAGGAACAACACGAAGCTGCATCCACTCCGAAGTAACCGAAACCAACAAAACCAAGAACCAAGAAGTTTTAAACCAATGAATACCCTTCTCGAAAAATCATCCATCATCTCCAAAACCAGAGAACTTTGCGACCAAATTGCCAACGATACGGAATTCAAAAAACTCCAGGCCGACGTCGAAAAATTCCTCTCTGACGACGCCTCAAAGCTGCAATACAAGACGGTACACGAAAAAGGCGAGGAGTTGCACCACAAACAACATGCCGGTGTCGAACTCAGTTCCACGGAGATCAAGGCTTTCGAAAACGCCCGCGACGCCCTGTTTGAAAATCCCATTGCCGTCAGCTTCATGGAAGCCCAGCGTTCCCTCGAGAGCATTCAAAAAGAAATCAATCAATACATTGGTATGACTCTCGAACTCGGACGCACCCCAACCGATGACGAAATCGCCGAAGCCCGACACAACAGCGGAGGTTGTTGTGGAGGAAGTGGCGGAGGGGGTGGTTGCTGCGGTTGATTGAAGAGATTGAACCGCAAAGAACGCAAAGAACACAGAGAGGAGATAGGTTACGCTTACTCACTTTCATCTCTGTGAACTCTGCGTTCTCCGTGGTCAAAAATCGTTTCCCAACAAGCACAGTTCTTAGCTTTACAGTGAAATTCACTTCAAGTCCTCAACAAGCAAACCCAATCAGATCGAACGCAAAGATCGAGGAGAGATCATAATCATGCATCCATTCTTTTTTTGTGATCTTTGCGTTCTTTGCGGTCAAATCACCACCCGAAACCCGTGGTATTAAGCGACACCTACCTCACCTTCCTCGGAACCGGAACTTCAGTCGGTATTCCTGTGATCGGTTGCGATTGCGATGTGTGTCAATCGCCTGATACGCACAACAACCGCACTCGCGCCTCGCTTTATATCCAAACACCGAAGACACGGATTCTCATCGATTCTGGACCCGATCTTCGTGAACAGGCCTTACGTGAGAAAATCACAACCATCGACGCCGTGCTCTACACGCACTCGCACCTCGATCATGTAGTTGGCTTCGATGAACTCCGCGCTTTCTGTTGGGGAAAAAATGATCCGCTGCCTCTTTACGCCAGCGAGTCTTGCCTGAATGTGATGATCAACATGTTTCAATGGGCGTTCCAGCCGGACAATACCCATGGCGGCTATATCAAGCCCGATCCTCGCCCTATCACAAAACCATTCGTTCTCGGCGATCTCACCATCCGTCCGCTTCCCGTCATCCATGGCACGGTCGATACCCATGGCTATCGTATCGATACCGAAAGCGGCTTCAGTTTCGCCTATCTGCCGGATGTCAAATCCATCCCCGATGAATCCATGAAATGTCTGACGAACCTCGATCTGCTGATCATCGACTCGCTCCGCCATGCCCCGCACCCGACCCACTTGTCCCTGACAGAGTCACTCGCCATCGCAGACGTACTCGGCCCGAAGCGCACCCTTCTGACCCATATCAGCCACGACCTGGATCATATGACTCTCGCCTCTGGCCTGAAAAAAACCATCTCCCCCGCGTATGACGGCCTCAAAATCAGCCTGAATCGCGGATGATTCGTTCGGGAATCATTCCGAATTCCCTCCAAAAGATTGCAAGATTCATACAATTCTCCATCTTTTTCGAATGCTCCGTGTCACGATCATCCCGCAGATTTTCATGGCGGTGTGTATTCACCTTCAGGGTCTCCAGGCCGGATCTGAACACCTGGACGCATCAAAAGTCCTCGTGATCTACAACCATGCCCTTCCGGATTCAGAGAAGCTCGCAACCTTTTACAAAAACGCCCGCAAGATTCCCGGCGACCAAGTTCTTGGGTTGTCGCTACCCGTCCAGCAGGACATCACCCGCGATGAATACGAGAGCAGGATGCTCAAGCCCCTTCGAGAACATTTCACCAACCGCGGCTGGTGGCAAAGATCGAATGACGCGCATGGAACATTGGTTCCGACGAAAAACCGCATCCATTGCATCGTCCTCATGCGCGGCGTCCCGTTGCGGATCAAACCGGGTCCGATCAACCCGGAACATGCCAAACTAAGCGGCACACAGCTGATGGCCGTTACGGATCAGGCTTCGGTCGACTCCGAGCTCAGCTTGTTCGGCGTTGAAACCATCGGAACCGTCGGACATGTCCCCAATCCGTTTTTCAAAAGTGAAAAAACCTATGCCGAGAGCAATTTGCCTTTTTGCGTCATGGTCAACCGCATTGATGCCTCGGAAGACAGCGTCTGCAAGCGGATGATTACCGATGCTTTGGATACGGAAAAATACGGTCTCTGGGGGTATGCATATGTCGATATCTCCAACAAGTTTCCGCTGGGAGACGGATGGCTTGAGCGAATCACCAGTGCCAACCTTGCAAGCGGTATCCCCACCCTGACCGATCGGTTTGACGAAAGCCTGCCAATCAACTACCCGATGCAACACGCAGCGATCTATTATGGATGGTATGAACCCCATGTGAACGGCCCATTCCTGAATCCGACCTTCCATTTCCGCCCCGGTGCCGTTGCGTTTCATATCCATTCATTCAGTTCCGAACAGCTTTCCGATCCGAAAAGAAATTGGAGTTCTGCCCTACTCATGCGTGGCGCTGCTGCAACTGTCGGCAATGTTTACGAACCTTTCCTGCACCTGAGCCATCAACTCGATATCGTTCATGACCGCCTCCTCAGGGGCTGGACCTTTGCCGAAGCCACCTCAGCTGCCATGGCTGCCAATTCATGGCAAAGCGTCGCCCTCGGCGATCCGCTCTACCGTCCTTTCCTCCACATGAACGGAACCGGTGAACGACGCAAAACGGATCGGGATTACCGACTCATCCGAACCGCCTCACGTGATTGGCCGGGCAACAATCCGGAGCGCTTTGACAAACTCGCACACGCTGCCAATAGCCTGAGATCAGGCACCATCGCCGAAAACCTGGCCATCGAATACCTTGCCAAAAAAGACATGCCCAACGCCCAATCATGGTTCAAGCAAGCAAGGGATTTTTATCCATCCGAATCCGACAAAATCCGTCAAGACCTCAACCTCATCGCCATCGATCGCCTCCGGGATCAAAAAACGGATGCACTGAAAAAAATCGAGTCCGCCAAAAAAAGATACCTTGGAATTCCCGAAGCAGATGCTCTCTCCAAATGGCATGAAATCCTTCAGCACCCCCCCACCACCACCCATTGATTCCAGGATGGAAACCGCAATCGAGAAACCCTGCGTGGTTGTAACCGAATTTTCATGAACTACGAATTCCTGCTCCAGACAGTTTGGCATCCACCTCTCGCGTTCGAAGAGGTGGCCGCACCCAAACTTCCCCCTGAGCTGGAATTGCAGGCCCTGTGGTTCTCCGGTGCCTTCGGTCGGGTTTTTCGACTCAAGAATGGCCGCAGCCTCCACATCCTCCAGTTCGGTGAATGGAACCGGGGCCCGGGCCCGGACTTCTCACATTGCGCGATACAAATCGACCAGACCCGCTTTACCGGTGACATCGAAATCGACTCACGAAGCTCAGATTGGGAATCACACGCCCATTCCACCAATCCGGCATTTTCCAATACCATCCTCCATGTCACCTTCGAGCCAAGCCAGCGAGAAACTTTCATCCGCACTTCCCTCAACCGTGAAGTTCCGGAGCTGCTGATCAGCACCGCACAACTCAACGAGGCCCTGCGCCTGCCCTCACGCGATACGGCAATCGCCATTCCGGGGCGGTGCTTCCAACCCCTGAGAAAAATTCCCAAGGAATCGATCGAACGCCTCCTGAAGGAAGCCGCCTTGCGTCGCAGTTCACAAAAAACCACCCAGATGCTGCGTGCGGCCGATGCCCATGGAATCGACTGCGCGTTGTTCCAAGTCGCCGCGGAAACGCTCGGTTATGCAGGCAATTCTCTGGCCATGAAATGGCTCGCGCAACGTGTACCGATCGGTATGTTGTTGGATCATGCCGATCAGGCCGAAGCCATCCTCCTCGGAACAGCTGGTTTCCTCCATCCCCGGCTGTATCTTCAGGCCCCGGAAGACACACGTGATTACCTGTCATCTCTCTGGGAAACCTGGTGGAAAATACGTCCGCAGCACGAACCCGCCGAAAATCGTTTTCCCCGCTGGAAGACCCACGGGCAACGCCCTGCAAACCATCCGCATCGCAGGGTCGGCGGAATCTCCACTCTGGTCAAAAACTGGAAGAGATTCCGTGATCTTGCTCTCGCCACACCATTTGCAACCAAGCCCCTTGTCGATTTTCTCCACGGCCTACGTCATGATTTCTGGTCGCACCACCACACGCTCACTTCTGCCCGTAGCCAAAACGCTGTTTCCGTGTTTGGAAAGAACCACGCTCTCGAACTCGCTGCCAACCATTTGATCCCTCTGGCACTTCACGAGAACCGCTTTACCTTCAAGGAATACCACAAAATCCGCCAGTCCTCCACCAACCGGATACTCCACCGCTGTGCAATCCGGCTATTCGGAGACGAGAAGACGGCCAAACCCTATCTCAGCCGATTATCCCAGCAACAAGCCCTACTCCAACTCTACCGCGATTTCTGCCTCGAGGATTTTTCTGACTGCTCCCTCTGCCCATTCCCCGAACAACTCGCGCAGTGGCGGTAACCCTTGCATTTCCGAACCCAGGAGGGGTTTTCGGAAGGTTACTACTGCAATCTTGTTTCCTCTGTTTGAACGTCCATCATCCCAATCCATGACCATCAAGCTCAACGGCCAGACTCATACCCTCCATTCCGCAATCACGATCACCGAGCTCCTCTCTTCACTCGGTCTCGCGGAAAAACCCGTTGTCGTGGAACTCAATCAGAATGCCATCCTTCCCCGGCTGTTTGCAGAGACTTTTATCCACCCCAACGACCAAATCGAGATCGTGATCCTCGCAGCGGGGGGGTAATCATTTAAGAGTCTGAAGGTCAAAGGCACAAGAGTCTCAAGGTGGATGTTGCAAACCCACATAAGCCAATCGCCCCAGCGATTGTGACTTCCACTTTAAGACCTTGGACCTTCAGACCTTCCAAGACGAGCAAACGATCCTGGCACGAAAAAATCTAAATAATTGCCATTTTTCCCTTGCAACAACACCCCTTCGAATCTCATCTTGCGCTCACGTCGCTCGTTGCGACTTTGAACAAATCCGGTGTAGCTCAGCGGCAGAGCGGGTGGCTGTTAACCACTAGGTCGTAGGTTCGATCCCTACCGCCGGAGCCATGTTCCGGCTGATCTGGAAATCCATTCTTTTTCCTGCCGCATTTCTTACCCTTCAGTCAGGATTGGCCCCTTCATCCAGATGAAACTTATGCAGGATTCGGTGAAACACGGGTGCCAAAAACAATCCGATGGATGAGAGAAAAATCACCCCGCTGAACAATGCGTAGCCTGATGCAAACCATTTGGCGGATTCCGAGTTCATGGGTGCGATCGGCCCCATACCGGTAAGGATCATAGATGCATTCAAAAGGGCATCGATCCAGCAAAGACCGGCGATGTGATGATAACCCAGCACACCGATTCCCAGCGCGAAGGTCAGAACCCCAAAGAGCAGAAGAAACGTCATCACCATCCGTCTTGCGAAGGTGGATACAGGCACGAGTTTTTCCGACTTATGTTCAAACATACGGGTTTAGACGGTTTATAGCCCGAATCATGACGAGGAAGAAAGCTCGAAATCAAGCGAGAACGATGACCGGAGCGACCTGTTCGGAATTGACCCGAATGCGTTGCCTTGGATTGCGCATGCCATGCTGCATTCGCGAGTCAATCAGCTTCCTGAAACTTCCGGAAAACAGGTGAAAAATCATCCGGTCTTGCGGCCATCCAAGCACGGATTTCATCCACCGGAAAGGGCATCATGGACTCGATTTCAGCCGCCGGAAAGCACAGAGCACCCTCATGCCGGGTGACAAACAACCTGACATGCTCCCATCCGGTTTCTTCACACGGTCCGAGCATGGCCAACTGTCTCAAATCCTCCGGTTGCTTTGCGATACCGATTTCCTCATGCAATTCACGAATCGCTGCCGTGAGATAGTCCTCACCCGAATCCAGATGACCCGATACACTAGAATCCCAAACTCCGGGATTTTTGTCCTTCTTCAATGATCTCTTCTGGAGCCAAAGATCTCCGTTCCGATTCAGCACGAAGACATGCACCGCTCGATGCATCAGGTTTCTCGCATGCACTTCTGAACGTGTGGCTGTTCCGACAACTTGGTCGTTTTCATCGACAACATCGAATATCTCATCGTCGTTTTGGGGTTTGTCTCTCAACGGATGGGTGTCATAGGCACGAGTGAGCCGGATCCATTGATGCAAATCCAATTCCTCACCACGGACTGTCGGTGCCAGTCCCATTTCCTCTGCGACCTCTTTCCATTCCCTGGTGTCGGGAAGTTGTTTTCCAAGCTGCTTGCGCCGCTGGGAAAACCCCCTACGGACCAACTCGTCAAACAAACGCGCATCAAAGACCGGAGCGTGAGGATCCAGCCGCGGTGTGAGCACGGCGACCGCGGAATCAATCGTCGGCCTGGGATGAAACGCCTCAGGTGAAACCACTTTCATTGGCCTGATCTCCCAATCCACCTGCATGCGGATGCTCAGAACCCCGTAATCTTTCGTACCCGGCTGGGCGCAGAGGCGGTCGATCACTTCTTTTTGCAACATGATCACCGCACGGGAAAAGGGATGGGGGCGGCCCAATAGATTTTTCATGATTGCCCCACCAGATGAATAAGGAAGATTTCCGAGAAACTTAAGGGGACGGTGTTTGAAAAGAAACCGCCGGTCAAACTTCGCTCCGTCGGCGTGGTGCACTTCCACATCCTCGCGGTCTTTGAACCGTTCTTTCAGGTCCGCCGCCAACCTTGCATCGAACTCGATCAAGATCACCCTTCTGGCCTTGCCAATCAGATGTTCGGTAAGCGAACCTGCACCGGGCCCGACCTCGACTACCGCATCGTCAGGTTGCAGTTCCAGTTGTGCCACGATCCAACGGGAAAGATTCGCATCGATCAAAAAGTTCTGCCCGAGCTGCTTGCTCGGCATCACCCCCGCCCGACCCAGAACTGTACGGATTTCCTGACCATTCATCCCCGGTAGGCTGAATGAGGATACCGCGCCTGACCAGAGAAGATTCAGAGAACAGAGAACCGAACCAAGAACCCCAAAACCGTCTGGCATTTGACATTTTTGCGTCTAGTTTTTCCATCGTCCATGGTTTCACCCGAGCTCAAAGCCAAACTTCGAGATGTTCCGCACCAACCCGGTGTCTACATCATGAAAGACCGCTTGGGAGCCATCATCTATGTCGGCAAAGCGATCGATCTCAAACGCCGGCTTTCCTCCTATTTCATTCCCTCGGGAAAAAACCGCGCCAGTTTGAAAACCCGTGCACTGATGGATTCGATCCATGATTTCGATTTCCACATCGTCCGCAACGACGAGGAATCTCTCATCCTCGAAGGCAAGCTCATCAAGGACTACCGCCCGCGTTACAACGTGGCTTTCAAGGACGACAAACGTTTCCTTCATGCCCGCGTCCGTCTGACTGATTCCATCCCGCGCCTCTCCTATGTCCGCACCAAAAAAGATGACAACGCCCGCTACTTCGGGCCTTTTCCCCACTCCAGCGCGCTGATCGAAACCATCAATTGGATCAACCGCCGACTCGGCTTGCGCGTCTGCCGTGCGGCGAAGCCCGGTGACAAAGAATACAAACATTGCAACGCCGATATCATCCGCAACTGCTCCGCGCCCTGTATCGGTCGGATTTCTCCCGAGGACTATCACTCAAACATCCAAGAGGCGTGTGCCATTCTTGAAGGCAAGGGAAAAAAGGCCCTTTTCGATGAACTCGATGAGGAAATGCAAGCCGCTGCCGAGGCTCTTGATTTCGAGAAGGCAGCCATATTCCGCGATATCATCTCCAACCTCAGGAAAACCCTGACACCCACGCGCCAGTTCGCCCGGGGTCGCGGAGTACCCTCCACGGTCAAGCCCACCGAAGACCTCGCCGATCTCGCCGAGGCCCTCGGACTCGACGCACCGCCCCGCGTCATGGAGTGCTTCGATATCTCCAACGTTTCCTCCAACCACATCGTCGCTTCCATGGTGCGTTTCACCGACGGCCAGCCAGACAACCAACATTACCGCCGCTACCGCATCCGCACGGTTTCCGGACAAGACGATTTCGCATCGATGGCTGAGGTGATTCATCGACGCTACTCGCGTATCCTGATGGAAAATCTCAACGCGGAAACCGAGCATAGCCAGTTATCCCTGATCGAAAACCAGCGTCGCCTGGCCCTGGATGGAAATGCAAAAATCATCCTACCTGACCTGGTCATCGTCGATGGAGGAAAAGGCCAGCTTTCCAGTGCCTTCAAACAGCTCCGCTCCCTCGGGCTGCAGGAGCTACCCATCATCGGGCTCGCCAAACAGCGGGAAGAAGTCTTTTTCCCCGGCGAATCCCAACCCCTGCTCATCCCCCACGACCGTGGCGCGCTCAAGCTCCTCCAACGCATCCGCGACGAAGCCCACCGCTTCGCAAACGGCTACAACGAGCTGCTCTACCGCCGTCGAATGAAAGAAAGCGCCCTCGACGACTGCCCCGGGATGTCTCAGCGTCGCAAGTCACTGCTGCTCGAACAATTCGGCTCCGTGTCCCGTATCCGCAAAGCCACGCCCAAAGAGATCGCCAAAATCCCCGGAATCTCCGAAAATTTCGCCCAATCTCTATTGGTTTTTTTGAATCAAGGCTAAAACCTACTTGCTTAGTCCGATTACTTAGCTAAGTTCACTTTGTGATCGTTACCACCCACCAAGCGAAGACCCAGCTCTCCAAACTCATCCAACGGGCGTTGGATGGAGAGGAAATCATCATCGCCCGGAGAAATCAGCCCCTGGTGAAACTCACGGTCGTCGAAGAAGCAAAACCCAAAGTCAGATTCGGCGCTCTTAAAGATCTCGTCTTGGTAATGGGTGACAATTTCGATGACGAACTGGAAGACTTTGCAGAATATGGCCCAGCCGAATTGACCAAAGTCGCCGAAGACGCAAAACCCTACCAAGCCTGAATTTTGCGCCTGCTTCTCGATACTCACACGATTCTCTGGATCATTCGTGATGATCCAAAATTATCATCAAGCACGAGAACCATCATTTCTAATGCCCACCAAACCTACTGGAGTATGATTTCCATATGGGAGATCGCTATCAAACTCTCATTGGATCGACCCGATTTTAAACTCGCTGCGGGTTGGGCAGAACGCATCACTCGGGAGATGGAAATATGTGGATTGAAACAAATTCATATTTCCAATCATCACTTGGAGAATCTTTCAAGGCTCCCTTGGTATCACCGAGATCCTTTTGACCGACTCTTGATCGCCACCGCTAAAACCGAAAATCTCACGATTGTCAGCCGCGATTCCCATTTCCAAAACTACGACGTGAAGTCGATCTGGTAACCTTACTCACTACCCACATGCAAAAAGCCATCGTCACCCACTTCGATGAAATCGAGCCGACCCAATGCCCCTGCGGCACCACCCGGCGCGCCTTCGCCATACCCGAAAACCAAACCGCCACGATCCACCTCGTGGATATTTCCATCGACGCGAAAACCCACTATCACAAACAACTCACGGAGATCTATCTCATCCTCGAAGGTGAAGGTCACATGGAACTCGACGGCGAACTCATCCCCGTCCGCCCCATGACTACCATTTTCATTCCTCCTTACGTCCGCCACCGCGCGATCGGAAAACTTAAAATCGTCAACATCCCCATCCCCGCCTTCGATCCCCACGACGAATGGTTTGATTGAGAATGGCGGCGGAATTCCCACCCTTGACCTTATCCCAGCTTGAGATTACCCACAGCCCATGGAAAACGATCTCGATCTAGCCGCCCGCGCCTCTATGGAAGCCGGAAAACTCCTCCGCAAACATTTCGGACAATCCCTCACGGTCGATGAAGCGCATCATCACGACATCAAGCTCGCACTCGATAAGGAATCCCAGGACCTCATCACCAACATCCTGCTCACCGCCCGTCCCAATGACGCGCTCTATGGCGAAGAAGGCATTGCCGGAAACCAAGATTCGAACCGCCACTGGATCGTCGATCCCATCGATGGTACCGTGAATTTCTTCTACGGCATCCCACACTTCTGCGTCTCCATCGCCCTGCGGATCGGCGACGAAGTCGTCCTCGGCGTCATCCACGATCCCATGGTCGGAGAGACCTGGACCATCGCAAAAGGCGGCCAGCCCATGCTCAACGGAGTTCCGGTCAAAGCTTCCCCACGAACCAAACTCGAGGAGTCCATCCTCTTCGTCGGCTGCGGAAAAGATACGGAAGCCCTCAACACCGGTATCGAGCGTTTCCACAAAGCGTCTCTCCGCGCGCGCAAAATGCGCATGATGGGATCAGCCGCGCTCGGCATGGCCTACATCTGCTGTGGAAGACTCGATGCCTACGTCGAATCGACGATCTCCCTATGGGACATCGCCGCGGGTCAGCTACTGGTCGAAGCTGCTGGTGGCAAAGTCACCCTCACGCGGAAAGCGGGCAAATCTGATTCCTATTCCATCGTCGCCACCAACGGAAAAATTCCGATTGAAGAGATTTTATAATTTCCGGAATCTCACGTAGCTGTCGCATGCAAACATCCCAAACCCACAGTCCACCATGATAGGAATCGGCTATGACGTTCACTCATTCACGGATAACCGTCCGCTCATCCTGGGTGGCGTCACCATCCCACACACCCACGGCCTCGCAGGACATTCCGATGCCGATGTCCTATGTCATGCGATCGCCGACGCCATCCTCGGTGCCATGGGAAAACCCGACATCGGGTTTTACTTTCCGCCGGGTGATCCCGCCTGCAAAAATATTTCCTCTCTGCTGATTCTGGAAAAATGCCGTGAACTTCTTGCCGAAGAAAACCTGAAATTGATCAATATCGATTCCACACTCATCGCAGAGGTACCGAAAATCCTGCCCCATCGCGAAGCCATGCAACACCAG
This sequence comes from Verrucomicrobiota bacterium, assembly GCA_041170385.1. Lineage (GTDB taxonomy): Bacteria > Verrucomicrobiota > Verrucomicrobiia > Verrucomicrobiales > Akkermansiaceae > Luteolibacter. Next base: position 119,163 of record JBEAZA010000022.1, read on the forward strand.
ATCGGAATCGCTCTGGGAATTCCGGCGAATCGTGTCGGGATCAAAGCAACAACCAATGAACGCATGGGGTTTGTTGGTCGCAAGGAAGGAATCGCCGCCATGGCAGTCGCGCAGGTCGAGCCGGATGAGATCAACCGCTCTGCCGAATAACGCCTGAGGAAGCCTGAGGACTTCCGGTTCATGAGGAGTCAGCCTCTGGATCGCGGAAAAAATGCTACCTGTCATCCTGCCCGCTTCCGAAAATGCTTTCATAAAAAAGATCCGCAGTCACACGGTTTCCATAAGGGCTGGGGTGACTGCCATCATCGGTGAACAATTTCGCTCCGTTTCCTTTGCGATATTCCAGCTCCCATGCGTCCCCCACCGGGACAATCGTGACCCCACCCGCCTCTTGCGATGCACGTTGGTAACCCTCCCGAATTCTTGCGTTCATTTTGAAAAAATCATCATCGGAAACACCCGCCTCGCCGTCGCGCCGTCCCCATGTCTGGTAGAGCATCGGTTTTGCACCGATCTGACGGATCTCGGCGGCGAAAAACCTCACCGCCGGATACATCGATTTCTTTCTTTTCTCTTCGGATCTCGCAGGACTGAGGCTGTGATCCTGGATCACCACCCGATCCCACCGACCCTCGCGCAACATCTTCAAGGTCGGCTGATGCTCCGCATGCATCGCCAGAGTCCAACCGCCATTTGTACTTTGTCCAACACGGACGTTTTTACCCATGAGCCGGGCTTTCTCACCGAACATACGGGGCACGTCGAAACTATAACTGTTACCGATGAACAAAACCGCCAATTCACCATCCTGCCTCTCAGGCTTGGTGGGTTTCGGAGTGAAACAGCCGCAACTCGTCAAACCGAGAAATGCCAGAAATTTCGCGAACATCCTGATGGTTTTGTGAGAATTAAGCTCTCGGATGTGCCTGATCATAAGCTTCTTTGATTCGCTCGCGGGTAACATGGGTGTAAATTTGGGTTGTCGAGAGTGATGCATGACCCAGCAATTCCTGAACACTTCTCAAATCCGCACCCGCATCCAACAGATGCGTCGCAAAACTGTGACGCAATTTGTGCGGACTGATCCGGAAATGGATATCGCTGAGTCTGAGGTATTTTTTCAACATCAGATCAATCGCCTGCTGGGTCATGCGTGTGCGGCGTATGCTTCGAAATAACGCACCATTCGTAATGATCGCACCTTGACGATAGTTCTGGATCGCACGCATCGCCATCCCACCGATCGGGACCATCCGTTGTTTTTTTCCCTTTCCCGTGATCTTCACGACGCTCTCGACAAAATCGATATCCTCAACATTCAGACCGATAAGTTCGGAAATACGCAGTCCGGATGAATAAAACAGCTCCAGGATCGCCGTATCACGCAACCTCAGCCAAGCGGGCGACTTGGCACTCACCTCCGCTTTCAGCGGAATCTCCAACAAACTCTCCATCTGTTTCAAACTCAAGACCACGGGCAAACTGCGCTCAAGCTTCGGCATCTGGATGTCGGCAACAGGGCTTTTTCCAAGCCCCCTGCGCAAAACCATGTATTTGTAGAAGGATCTCAGGGCCGCAAACCTCAGGCGGATGGTCGATCGTTTCATTCCCATCTTCATCAGTGAAAACAGATAGTCCCGAAACTGATCTGGGTCTTCTTTCCGCCAACAATCGAACGCATCGCCTCGCCAGGAAACATATTCCCGAAGCGCAGCCTCATAATTTCTCAGCGTCAGAGCCGATGCTTCCTTCTCTGTCGACTGAAACTCGAGAAAACGCAGGACATCATCATTCATCATGGGAATGCAAGATGGGAAATTGGAAACTCATTTCAAAAAGACTTCACGCGCCTTCGCACCGTCACCCGGGCCTACAATTCCCCGCTGCTCGAGAATATCCACCATCCTTGCGGCGCGGGTGTATCCCAATCTCAAGCGGCGCTGCAGGAGCGAGGTGCTGGCCTTCTGTTCTTGCCTCACTACCTCGATACATTTGATGATCAGCTCCTCATCCGCATCGGAAACTTCCTCCTCATCATCCATGGCGCCGTTGTCGATCGAATCACGGATGTCCTTTTCATAACGCGGCTTGGCTTGTTTTGAGCAATGATCAACGATCCGCTCAACCTCAGCATCGGATACAAACGCACCCTGTGCCCGCTCGAGCTTCGCCGAACCCGGTGGCAAATACAACATATCGCCCTTGCCTACCAGTTTGTCGGCCCCTTTGGTATCGAGAATCACCCGTGAATCAAGTGCCGAGGAAACCTGGAACGCAATCCGGCACGGGATATTCGCCTTGATGATGCCCGTGACCACGTCCGCGCGCGGTGTCTGTGTGGCGATAATGAGATGAATACCGGCCGCACGCGCTTTTTGAGCAATCCTGGCAATACACATCTCAACATCCGCAGGTGCGGTCTGCATCAGATCCGCCAACTCATCGATCAGCACCACGATATAAGGGAATCGATCGGGGATTTCATCATCCTCAAGCTCCAATTCGTCAAACTCGGCCTCAGGACCAAGATCCCCGTCTTCAAGCGCAGACGCGATCGCATCGATTTCCTCTTCATCCACCTCGGCTTCCTCTTCATCCGATTCATCAAGATCCCGTACCTGAGCTTTGTCCGGGCGCGGACGGTTGTTGAAGCCATCGAAGTTTCTCACTCCCTCCTTGGCAAAAATCCGGTAGCGCTTCTCCATCTCGTTTACCACCCATTTGAGGGCTGCGACGGTTTTCTTCGGATCGGTCACCACCGGCACGACCATGTGCGGCAGTTTGTTGTACATCTGCATCTCAACGACCTTGGGGTCGACCATGATGAAACGCAGCTCATCGGGACCGAACTTGAACAAAATCGATGCGATGATGGAGTTGATACAAACCGATTTTCCGGAACCTGTCGCACCCGCAACCAGCAAATGCGGCATCGCGGCCAAATCTCCGATCACCGTTTTTCCATAGACATCCTTACCGAGCGCGAGCGGAATTTTTTTCTTGGCCGAGCGGAAATCCGTATCGTGCAACAACTCATGCAGCGGAACCGCGACCTTGCTGGAGTTTGCGATCTCGATCCCCACCGTGTCCTTGCCGGGAATCGGCGCGAGGATGTTGATGCGCTCGGCCCGCGTGGCACGCGCCAAGTCCGCTTCCAACTGCGATATCCGCGAGACCCGCAAGCCGGTGGATGGGTAAATTTCGTAACGCGTGATCGTCGGGCCGCGGGTGATATCTCCGGGAGTGACATCGATCCCGAACGCTTTGAGCGTGTTCACAATCGTGGTCTGGATCGCGAGCAACTCCTCGTGGTTCGCCGCTTCCGCCTCTTCCTCGATTTCATCCAGCAAGTCGAAGCCGGGAAGCTCGTAGTTCTCGTAACCCGTCACAGATAACGATTGATGGATGTTTTTTTTGCGCTCAAAGGGTTTCGCTCCCAGTTCCATCTGTTCCAACGAGCGGCGCTGGGAAGCGTCGATAATCTGCGGCAACGGGGTCTCGCGGATCGGCAATTCCTTTTGTCCCAGGGCATCTGTTTCGGCTTCTTTCAGTCTGGACAACTCACGATCCACTCTACGCTGCTCACGCTGACGCTCGCGCTCCTGTAGCAATTCCTTTTCCTTTGCCGCAGCTCTGCCCGCCTCCGTTCTGCCAAGACGCCACTGATGAAACTTGCGATTCAACGCAGCAAAGCAGGCCCTTGCGAAAGCGAATGGTGTATGGCCGGTCAGATAAATCAGACCCAAGAGATAACCCAGACTTGCGAGCCCGATGGTACCCGGTTTTCCAATGAAGGGAACCAACAGGAACCCACCGATTCCGTTCCCAATGACTCCACCGGTACTGGGCATTTCACAACGGCGGGCCCAATCGGTAAAAAACCAACCCGATGCATGCAACCAAACCGATGCGGAAATCAACATGAGGATGAGACCCGCCGATACCTTGGGCCAAATCAACCATCGAAAGGCAACTTTGGTGATTCCGAACCAGATCAAACCAATGGAAAGCAACCAGCCCGCCGCTCCAATCAACAGGATCTGAATAAAGCCTAAAATTCCTCCGACCGGACCCAACCAGTTGTCGCCGCTTTTGCCGCTCTTGTCGGCGAAGCTTCCGAAAAATCCGGAATCCGGTAAATCGGCAGGACTGTAGGAGAGTTGCGACAGCAATAGAACCAGTCCGCCGGCCAACCAACAAACACCGAGCACCTCGCTGGACCACCTGCTTGGCTCCTCAACCTGCCCACGCTTCTTGTTTTCTCGATTGGCCATGGATTTACAACAGCCACAGCATCTCTCGCCCGCCGGAAAAGGGCAAGATTGTTTTCATCCCGTGAAAATCAAGAAAACTTAGGGATTTCTCTGTCCGTCATGGTTGGAAACGATCACATGAACCCCAGACAAACTTGCCCCTTGAAAGGGATCAACGGGAGAATGGTTTCGGGCAATCCGCCAAGCTTACCACCGAGCGACTCCGCTTTGCAGCCGCCAGAAAGAAAAGAATCATGCTGGGTTGATCGATCTCACGCAGTCACGCTTTGCCACGCTTGGATGGAACCCGTCCCTCACCGGATCCTTGAAGCCAAGGCCCACAAACCATGCCCTACCACCTAGACGAATGGAGATCACTTCAATTCCAAGCGAACGATTTAAATGTATGTTGGCTCGTATCGACTGGCGCGTGAAAACCTCGGTTGTAACATAGACGCATCCGCGTTTGTCTTGGTTTTTTGGCTCAACGGCTGCTTCGCTGCATCATGGACCTTTTACCTGCTTCCTGATGCCTGCAGCCCGGCTGAAGAACACCATTCCGGTCGGAATCGTGGAAATTCCCGGCATTCTGCTGCCATGATCATCGACGGAACGGGACAAAGCTCAGATCAAAAGTGCAATCTGCTCTCCGGGTCCGTGAACCCCCTCGATCAAAATCCCTTCGACATCCGCCGTTTTGGATGGACCTGTGCACCAGATCACATTCGGCGATTCACCCAAGGCCGCAATCGCCTCAGGAATGGAACGGTGGATCTCGGATATTCTCAGCACGCCGACATGGACCCATGGAGAGAGCGCAGCGAGTCGATGCGAAGTGTTCAAATCATCGATGATGAGGGAGCCTGATTCCGCGATGGCACCCGTTGCGCGGGTGATCCCGAACTGATAGTCATCATAACGCTTACGATCATAAGTCGTTTCAACTTGAAGTCCCGCCTCCACCAAGCCTCTGCCGACCCCATCAAACAGCGCGGGGTCGCAGTAACCCGTCAGATGATCATGGGATTTCAAGAAATCCGCCAATTCGCCAACGCTCTCCATCGTCTTGCCGTTGACCGCTTTGAAATTCTGGCTGAATGCTTTCCATCGGTCGGACTCCTTGAGTTTCACCTCGGAAATCATCACGGACGGATCGTATGTCGGATACTCCGCTTTATGGGTCAGCTGATCCGTAGTCTGGCGTATTTTGGAGAAAATTTGGGAACGGGACATGGCGATGAAGATGGAGAATGGGATGAGTTCGTCTGGAATGTGGAGCGAAAAACCTTATCATGCAGAAAGACGATGCGGTTTTGATATTCAGGAGCCGGAAGGCTTCGTCTTGCGGTCTTTCATCCACTTCCTGAAATGCCCGCCACGGGATTCCGGAAGGGTTCTCTGACCCAACCAATCCTGCAGGGGTTTGATCGGTGCGACCTGGATTGGCAGATGATTCATCGCCTTGGACATGGTCATTGCCGTGCGCCACAGGGATGGCGATGTAGCCAAGGTCGCGAAGGGCGACATGGGAATCGCCCCTTCGGACGGAATTTCTTCACGCTTGGCTTTGTCACGCAAGCGCAACAGAAGATCCGGAATGGGTATGTCCACAGGACAGACTTCGTTGCACGCGCCACAGAGAGAAGAGGCTTTCGGCAGGTCGGCCAGTTCGGGAAACCGCTTGCCAAAAAGGATCGGTGAGAGCACCGCGCCAATCGGACCTCCGTAAACGGAACGATACGCATGGCCGGATGCCTGACGATACACCGGACACACATTCTGACACGCCGAACAACGAATGCACCTCAGGATTTCCCGGCAATTCGATGCCAGAACATCCGTCCGGCCGTTGTCCATGAACACCACATGCATGTGCTCAGGGCCGTCCGGCTGATTCTCCGACTTCGGTCCGTTGATAAACTCCGTGTATACGGTAAGCTGCTGCCCGGTCGCCGAGCGCCCCAACAGATTCAGGAACACCGAAAGATCCCTCTGTTGCGGAATGATTTTTTCGATCCCGACCAGTGCGATGTGGAGATTGACCGGAGCCATCCCAAAACGGGAATTTCCCTCATTCGTCACCAGCACCAACCTTCCGGTGTCCGCACAAACAAAGTTGGCTCCCGTGATTACCGCCTCGGCACGCATGTATTTCTCACGCAGATAGACACGGGCTCGACGCGTGATCGTCTCAGGATCGTCGTTATAATCCGGTGCAATCCCCTCACGCAGAAATGTATTCGCAATCCCGCGCCGGTTTTTATGAATGATGGGTTTGACGATATGCGATGGCTCATCGTCATCCAGCTGGATGATGAACTCACCCAGATCCGACTCAAGGCACTCCACTCCATTCTCGATCAAAAAGGGATTCAAATGAATTTCCTCGGCCGCCATGGATTTCGACTTGGTCAACTGCTTGACCCCGTGCTGGCGCAAAATCGAGAGAATGACATCGCGCGCATCCTGATCCGAAGACGCATAATGCACCTTCACCCCGCGCTCGACGAGCGAACTCTCGGCCTGCTCCAGATATGCGTCCAGATGATGGAGAGTGTGATCCTTGATCGAGCCCGCCAATTTCCGCAGCGCATCCGGATCCTTGTAATCATGAAACAAAACCGAATAGCGCTTGTCTGTGCCCTTCGACGAACCATCAATCACCGAGAACTGCTTTTCATCGGAAATCTCACGTGCGTATTCATCAATCAGCTGGGCCATGGGTCGTTTGGTGTTCTCCTGAAAAAGTGTAATTCAAGATTCGAAAATAACCAGAAGTTCCTGACTACACGCTCACCAGAGCCTGATCAAAATCCTTCCATACGGGATCGATCTTCTGCCGCCTGAGCATGTCCGCGATTTCGGCTGGACTGCGGGTATCGTGAATCTGGAATTGTTCGGTCGCCTTTTCATGCCCCTTTTTCTGAGGCAACTCAACCCGACGCCCCTTGATGGTCAGATGCAAATCATCGGTCCCCGCTCCCGTATAGCCACCGGGTTCGGTACGAGCGCCGGCAGACATGTGGGTGATCCCCAGAGAAGCCATGGCGTCGCGCAAAAACGCAGGCTCTCGAGTCGATAATACGATCGCGACCTGCGGGAAAACGATCCGAAACGCCGCGACCAATCTCAGCAGGGAAGCATCCGGAAGAAACCGCACGGGATCGGGTTCATATTGATAATTGCCCGCATAGGGACGCATGCGTGGAAACGAGACAGAGAACTGCGCCTTCCAACAATGCTTGTAAAGATACTCCAGGTGTGCGGCGAGCGAGATCGCTTCATGTTTCCAGTCGGCCAAGCCGAACAGGGCTCCGATTCCGATCCGTCTGAAACCGCCGGCGTAAGCCCGCTCGGGACAATCGAGACGCCAATCAAAATTCTTTTTTGGCCCTGCCGTATGGAGTTTTTGATAGGTTTCACGATGATAGGTTTCCTGATACACAATCAGGCCTTCGGCACCATGACCTACCAGTTCACTGTATTGGCCGTCCTCCATCGGACCCACTTCCAATGCCAATGTGGGAAATAAGGGAATCAACGCATCCAAACATTGCTGCAAATATCCCTCGGAAACAAATTTCGGATGCTCTCCTGCCACCAGCAAAACGTTGCGGAATCCCTGACGATGCAAAAATTTGCCCTCCGCCACGACCTGATCCACGGTCAGTGTCGTACGTAGAATCGCCGCATCGCGGGAAAATCCGCAGTAGGAGCAGTTGTTTACACATTCGTTTGAAACATACAACGGGGCAAATAACCGCATCGTTTTACCGAAATACTGACGCGTTACGAACTGACTTTTCTTCGCCAAATCCTCCAGAGAAACCTTTTCATCCAATAAATCGGAGAACCGTCGCATCAATGCCGACGGCTTTTCAAGCAAATCGGGATATCGAGCAGAAAAGGCCATGAGGGGAACTTGAATCAAGCATGGACCCGCGTCCACCACGGATCATGAAAAAATAAAATGCCCCGGCGGAATGGATCCGCAGGGGCATTGAAACCATCAGGTTACGCTTTTTTCACATTCACCCACTGTCCGGTTTTCGCGGAATCCAAGACCGCGTCACACACATGCTGGGTGCCGAGCGCGTGGCGGAAGTCCGGGTAATTGAGGGGAGCTGAAGGGTTATCGAGCGACTTGAAGAATTCCACCAAGGCGTGGGTGAATGAATGCTCATAACCGAGGCAGAGACCCGGCACCCACCAGTTGCCTGCGTAGGGGTGATCGCCATCGGAACAGTGAATGCTGCTCCAGCCACGGCGGTCTCCTGGAACCCCGTGATCGAAGTACTCGAGGCGATTCAGATCGTGCAAATCCCATTTGAGAGATTTTTTCTCGCCGTTGATTTCAAAGGTATAAAGCGCTTTGTGTCCGCGCGCGTAGCGCGTGGATTCGAAGATCGCCAGCGAACCGTTTTCAAACCGGGCGAGGAACGCACAGGCATCGTCGATGGTGACCGGATGCTTTTTGCCGGTCTCCTGATGAACGCGTTCCTTGATGAATGTTTCCGTCATGGCGGAGACCGAAACGATATCGCCATTGATCCATCGAGCGGTATCGATGCAATGCGCGAGCAAGTCACCCGTCACACCCGAGCCGGCGGCTGCGGCATCGAGGCGCCAGAGAGCCGCACCGCCTTGTGGCAGATCTTCGGATATCGTCCAGTCCTGAAGGAAATTCGCGCGGTAATGGAAGATCCTTCCCAACTCGCCATCCTTCACAATGTTCTTGGCGAGCGTGACCGCTGGCAGAAACCGGTAGTTGTACCAGACCAGGTTTGGCAGCCCCGCTTTTTCAACGGCTTGCACCATTTTCTCCCCTTCCACCCCATTGAGAGCCAGAGGTTTTTCACAAAGGATCATCTTGCCGTTCGCGATGCATGCGAGGGCGATCTCTGCATGAGAATTGTTCGGAGTGCAAATATCGATGGCATCGATGTCCGTGCGTTTCACCAGCTCTCGCCAATCGGTTTCGTAAGAAGCATAACCCCATTTTTCGGCAAAAGCTTTGACTTTGGCCTCGTCGCGACCGCAGACCGCCTGACGGACAGGGTAATGATCGGTGTCGAAAAAGTGCTCGAGCTGGGAATAGGCGTTGGAATGGGTTCGACCCATGAAGCCGTAGCCGATGAGTCCGATGCGGATTGGTTTCTTTGACATATGGTTTGGGATGTGTGTGGGGTTGAAAATCAGAGCGCCTGATCGACATCGATCATGGCTTTCAGGATGGCATTCCAGGTTGCGGGTGCCTCGAGAACGGCGTTGTCGAACATGCATCCGTCCCAACAGATATGCTTGATGCCGCGTTCCGCAGCACCTTGCAGCCAGTAGGATGAACATTTTGCAATGTCGAGCTTGCCATTCGGATCATCCGCAGGGCAGTGGCGTCCTGTCTTGTCATGCGAACCGGTGCCGTGAACCGTACCGTCATTCTGTGCGACATGGAAATCGATTGTCCATGGGCGCAGCGCATCCGTCATGATTTTGTAAGCTGCCCAGAATTCGTCATCGCTGTATCCGGCTTTGAGCAGGGCGGCCTCAGGAGCGTTGTAACCAAGAAGGTAAAGGTAAGTGTGTGCGAGATCGGCCTGGAAACCCACCACTCCTGGCATAGCGGTCGCCTCAAGGGTATCAACCGCCGCTTTCCAGGAATGGAAGCCTCCCCAGCAGATTTCACCCTCGGCTGCGATTCTCTCGCCAAATTGTTCGGCAACTTTTCCCGCCTCGCGGAAAGTCGCTGCGACTTTGGCGGTGTTGCCCGGGATATCATGAGCGAAATCGGCTGTGCCGCCTGCTGTATCGACGCGAATCACGCCGGATTTGCGGACCCCGTGTTGGTTCAGGATGCTTGCGACACGGCAGGTTTTCTCAACGGCGAGGACGAAGTTTTTTCTATCCTCGTCGGTACCGAAGGCAGGACCACCGACAGTGCCCGGCCAAACCGGAGCAACCAATGATCCGACTGACAAACCTTTGGAGGCGATCAGGTCCGCCATCTTCCGGAGCTCAAGATCCGATGCATCGGGATCGGTATGAGGGTGGAAAATAAAGAGGTCGACACCATCGTATGTTCTACCGTTGACCTCGGCGGCCGCAGTGAGCTCAAGCATGCGCTCAAGAGAGATGGGGGGATGATCTGTTCCGGGTTCTTTTCCAACCAGGCCGGGCCACATGGCATTGTGTAATTTCAGTGTGCTCATAAGTTGGGATGTTTTTCTTTTTTCCGGCGCGAATTGTCAAACACCTAGGAGAGAGTCCGGTCGAATCATGTCGACTGGAAATAGCCGAAATGGAGAAATTGCCGGAGAATCAAGCCATAGAGGCGCTTTCTCGGAACCTTGATCCTTGGTTCCAAGGCCGATAGATCCCGGATATCGAGGCGAGCCAGTGTTTCCCCGGCAATCCGTGCCGGCAATCCACTGGCCATGCGCAGCCGCCAACCGAGCAGGTTTTCCGTATAAACCCTACCCCATCGGATTTTCTCCATGGCCACCCGCCGCCATCCATGGAACTCCCGGAGACAAGCCTCGGAATCGGATGGATTGGCGACAGGCAGATAACAGCGTCCCATCTTCTTGTCCGTGAGGAAGTCCCTGAGGATGTTCACCAGCTGCAAGCCTTGCCCATATTCCCTACCGCACCGCTCCATTTCCTCCTGAGCTTTTCCGGAAAATGCCTTACCCATCGTCAAAAAACCAAGCCGCGTCCAGAACACCCCCACACAACCCGCAACTCTCCACGTGTAATCATCCAGTTCCTCCGCATTCCGGAAAGCACGCAGATGCTCCTGATCATCCCCGAATGTCACCAAATCCATGATCTGACCGCTGACGATGATCTCCAATACCTCAAGAATAAGCACCCGCTGCTTTTCATCCAAAGCAAGCAGCGCAGCCGCGATCGCCGCGTGGCTGCGTAGCAAGTTTTCCTCTGCTGGACTGACCGATGGCGAAGTCACATCGGCGGGAAAAGGTTTCACCTCGGTCTCACCCTTTATCTGGGCCAGATAGCCTTTCAGCGCTAAAATGCGTTCCTCAGCCGGCCCACTGAGGGAGTCGGCGATCGTGTCGCTGGTCCTTGCCAACAGATAGGCAATACTTGCCGCGCGGCGCATCGGACGCGGCAAAAAACGCAGGCTGAGGTAAAACGAACGTGATACCCCTTTGAGAATCGCCGTTTCGAGTTCAAGGCGCATCATTCATGAATCGATAGGATCCGCCCGCAATTCTCGCATTGGGTGATTTCTTTCTCGCTCTGCACGGCGATAACGGTCGACGCAATGACTTTCATGTTGCAGCCGGTGCAATTTCCCGAATGCAGTGTGGCGATCGCCAATCCGTCTTTCGATTTGATCAATTTGCTGTATAGCGGAAGGATATCTTCGGAAACGCTTTTCACCAACTCATCGCGCTCGATCTGAACTTCCTTTTGCTGTTCCGTCATCCGCTTGTGACGCTCACGGATGGCTGCCAAATCCGCCTCTACCATGGCACGGGTTTTAGCCAGAGAAACCTCGGCTTGCTGAAACGTCTTGCGCAACTCATCCAGGCCCTCCATGGCCTCCAACTCCTGGGTCTCCAGATCGTCCACCTCCTTTTCATACCTGACGATCTCATTTCCAAGGGCCACATACTCATCGTTTTTCTTGGTCTCAAACTGCTGAACTTTCAAGCGCTTCACTGTGGTGCGGCGTGTCTCCGCATCCATTTCGATTTTTTTGACCCTCAGTTCCGCCTGATTCAATGCATCCTTCGCTTGCTTCACCGCGACCTCGTCACCGGCAAGCTTGGATGTTGCGCGAGCCTCTTCCTGAGGCAACTTGGCAAGATCCTTGGCCAAATTTAGCAAACGCTTGTCCCGGTCCTGTAAAATCAGCAATCCACGTATCTCTTCCAACATGATGATGTTCTAGTCCGCGTCTGATGGTTCCGCAAGCTCCACTTGCCCGTAATTGGACAGACCATCCGGGAAAAGACGGGACGGGTTTACCAAGATACGGACCAAGAGCCGAGGAATGCCATGGAAGTCATGTCCATCAACCCATCCGACGGATGCCTAACGGATTACCCTCCTGCAGTTCGGCAGGCAGAGCCGCATCCGGAAAGCTCTGCCAGGCGACGGCTCGGCAGAAACGGTAGATCGCCATGGTCCCGACAGAAGTGCTCCGCCCATCCGAGGTCGCAGGAAAAGGCCCGCCGTGAACCATGCTGGAGCAGACTTCCACACCGGTTGGATATCCGTTGAAAATCAGGCGGCCCGCACGCTGTTGGAGCCCATGAACCAGGTTCGCGTATTGGGAGAGTTCCTCCGGGGTGCCGTGCACGCTGGCGGTGAGCTGCCCCTCCAGTTTCGCGATTGCGACCTCGATTTGCGGAATACTTCCGCGAACGATAAGAGAGGCAGGCCCGAACATCTCCGCCTGCAAATGCTCGTTCTTGAGAAAATCATCGATCGACACGGTAAACACCGCCGGAACGCATTGTCCGTGATGGGTTTGCACCGAGCTGCGGGCAAGGACGCTGACACCGGGTAGCTTGGAAAGCGATTCAGTGGCATCCGCGAAGGCCTTGCAAATGGCAGCATTCAACATCGTGGCCGGAGTGCCAACCTCGACCAGACTTTTGAGTGTTGAGAGAAATTCATCACCCGAACCATCGGGCAGAAAGACCAAGCCGGGGTTGGTACAGAACTGTCCCGCACCGAGGGTGAGAGAGCCGAAGTAGGCCTCGGCAAGAGCGGCTTCCCCCCTGGCAAGAGCGCCCGGAAGAAAGACAATCGGATTGATCGAACTCATTTCGGCATAGACCGGAATCGGTTGTTTGCGTTTGGCGGCGGTTTCCATCAGCGCAGTGCCTGCAGCGCGAGAACCGGTGAAACCAACGGCCTGGATCACCGGATGCTTCACCACCGCCTGGCCGACGGTGCGTCCGCCACCGTAAAGAACGGAGAACACCCCTTCTGGCATGCCGCATTCCTTTGCGGCGGAGATCACCGCATGGGCAACGATTTCCGCACAACCCGGATGGGATGAATGCGCGATGACCACCACCGGACAGCCAGCGGCAAGAGCCGAGGCGCTGTCACCCCCGGCAACAGAAAAAGCGAGAGGGAAATTGCTCGCGCAAAACACCGCCACCGGTCCCAAGGGGCGGAGCATCGAACGCAAATCAGGCTTGGGAACCGGCAAACGATCGGGTTGCGCCCGTTCAATCCGGGCATCCACCCAAGATCCCTCCTCCAACAAAGCGGCAAACATCCGCAGCTGACCTACGGTTCGACCCGTTTCACCCCTCATTCTGGCCTCGGGAAGTGCCGTTTCCTGCGGACCACGAATCACTATATCCTCCACCAAGGCCTCGATGTGATCCGCGATCTTTCGAAGGAAAGCCGCACGGACCTTACCGGATAGATTCGAATACACCGGGAAAGCAGCAGCGGCCAAAGCCATGGCCTTTTCGATTTCCTCCGGCGTTGCGGACAGGTAAACAGGGGCGATGGTTTCGCCTGTGGCAGGGTTCACAGCCTGACCACACGGCACAGTGCCGATGGAGCGGGAGTAACCGATGAAAGATGTTCCGGTAAGTGTCGTGATCATGGGATAAGGAATGGGATGAAGGATTGGAAATCGAGGAACAAAGCCTGCGTCAGGATGGACGGCATCGGGTGATTCAACGATGTCAGCCGGATGCCGGAAACAGAGCAGGTGAAACTGGTGCCCCGGTCAAGACTTGAGCGGTCCTGTTGATGTTTTTGGCGATGAAATCAGCCGAGCAGACCCACAATTTCATGAAATTCCAGACCGTGAGCTTCAGCGACCGGCTTGCAGGTCAGTTTGCCGGCATGCACATTGATTCCGCTGTAGAGTTCACGCCTGCGACCACAGGCGGCAACCACTCCGTTTTCGGCAATCAAATGCGTCCACGCCTGAGTCACGTTGTTCAGTGCCTGGGTGGCGGTTCTGGAATACGCACCCGGCATGTTTGCCACACAGTAATGAAGCACCCCCTCCTCGACATAAGTCGGCTGGTCATGCGTCGTCGCGCGCGAAGTCACGGCGCATCCTCCCTGATCCACTGCGATATCCACAAACACGCTGCCGGGATTCATCATCCGCAACATCTCGCGCGTGACAAGCTTTGGCGCCCTCGCACCCGGTAGCAGCACAGCACCGATCAACAGATCCACACGCGGCAACAATTCGGATAGATTCGCTTCACTCGAATACACCGTGTGTGCCCCGGCCATGGTGATATCGAGAAAACGCATCCGCTCGAAGTCCACCTCCAAGATCGTTACATCGGCACCGATTCCGGTGGCGACCCTCGCCGCATTCACCCCTGCCGTACCTCCACCGATCACCACTACCCGTCCGGGTGCGACACCCGGAACCCCACCCAACAAACAACCTCGTCCACCGTGATGTTTGGCAAGGTGATAGGAACCGACCATGGAGGACATGCGGCCTGCAATCTCGCTCATGGGTTCCAACAAGGGAAGACGACGGTTCACCTCGATCGTTTCGTAAGCGATCGCCGTACAACCGCTGGCCATCAGGCTTTCGGTAAGGACTTTGTCGGCAGCAAGGTGCAGATAGGTGAAAAGCGTGTGATTTTGATTCAGCATTGCAACCTCCGCAGGCTGTGGTTCCTTGACCTTCACGATAAGCTCCGCACTCTCGAACACACTCTTGCCATCCGGCACAATCTCGGCACCGACGGCCTTGTACTGTTCATCACTGTAACTTGCGCCAACCCCGGCACCGCGTTCCACGAATACCCGGTGTCCGCGTCTGACCAGATCCGCAACCGATCCCGGAATCATGCTGACCCGGTTTTCCTGTGCCTTGATCTCTTTCGGGATTCCGATGTTCATGGGCTTGAGATCATTGAATCCCTTCCAAACTTTTCAAAATCGATTTCTGGACCACCGGATCGCCAATGTTGCCGAGATGCCCTCCCTCAGAAAACACCGTCAGGCGTGACGGAGGAAACATCGTTCTCAACCATGCCACATCCTTTGGGTTGAGGAGGAAATCGTTCTCATTGACGATGATCCGTATTCTGGAATTCGATTTCAGGGTTTCCGCATGACTGCGCAAATCCGCTTCCTTGAGGAGCTCTTCCATGCTGACACCTTTGGCCGCGTAATACGGAACCGCGAAGCGCAGGAAATAATCCCGAAGGGAATAGCCCAGAATCTCGGTGTAAACCGGCTCCCTGCGCCAGCTGGAGATCGGTGTCGAGAGCACACCCATGTTGTTTCTGGACTGGCTGCTGTAAATGATATCACGCAATCCGATCCGGAAAGCCAAGCCGATCAGATACTTCGACTCATCCCCATCAAACGATACCTGCTCATCGACAGGCTTCTGGGAGACGACGGCATAACCCACTTTGTGCAGCGCATTGTTCAAACGGGCTTGGCGGTCGGCCTCGGGCCACTTCAAGGGAGTATTCACAAACGCATCCAATTGCTCCACTCCGTATCTCACATCGACCGGCATGTTGATCGCAATGTAACGGTCGAATGTCATCAGATCAGGACCCGCCTGCGCCTCCGCCGCAGCCATGCGGAGCGTCATGAATCCGCCCATCGAAATCCCGATCATCGCGCGCCTGCCGAAGCGATTGGGATATTTTTTCATTAACATCCGATCCGTTGCCGAAATTCCTGCCAGCAAATCCCTGCTATCCGATGCGGCATAAACGGGAAGATCGGAACTCGATGCGCGACTCATGAACTCCGGATGAAAGACGCTTGTGGTGCTGACCACGGAGTAACCGTTCTCATACAGCAATTCCGCCAAACCGAGTGACATGTTGGAGAGACGATGTGACGTCAAGCCGGGTGATAGATAGACCAACGGAGCAGGTTCCGGCTGCAACCATAACGAACTCTGCATGGTGCGATCCGTCGATGGGATCTTCACGGAAAGCTCATGACGCTTCGTCTGGAACGCTTTGTCCCGGGGACCGAATTTTACCGCGCCAAAGGTCTGTAGCGTCGGGAGATCTGCCGGACCGCGCTTGGTCAGATCAGGTTTTCCATCCTTGGTCGCATAGGTCCAGATCAACTTGGATGAAGCATAAGGATCGGAATCCACGGTAAGCATCCGCTTCGCATCCTCGCTCAGATCGGTCAGTCGGTTGTACGTCGTAGCAGGCGAAATCACATCATACGGCGGAACGTAATTGAGCGGCTCGGAAAGCTTGTCACCTAACAATCCAACCGCGCTGCGCTCATCGCTCGGACCAAAAAACGGGAGCATGACATAATTCGCAGGCGTCCATCCCCAGGTGCCAAAGGTCTGGCCGAAGTTGGCTTCCGATCTCGGCATGTTCCAGCGGGTTGCGGGGTCGAAAAATCCGGCAAGGCCCACGGTGGAGTTCGTGAGAAACCGAGCCGTTTCATCCCCAGCCCCACGCCAACGTCCCTGCAACATATGGTTCACGACCCGACCCGGGTAGGTGATGTTTCTGCTGAAATCCTGGATCGACTGACGGGCGCGTGAGGGAACGACGGTGCGATAGACCTTCGCGGTCGGGTGAATGACGCCCACCAACAATCCTTCGTTCACCATCCAAATACCTCGGTTGATGGGTTCACCAGAGTCGTTCAACCATTCGGGAAAGGGTGTCATGAAGCCCGCGGGTGGATTCGGATTCCGGGCGAGCTGGGCTTGGTAATCGGACGAGGAACACGATGCCGCCAGGCCGGCAGCAGAGATCAGCATCAGGGATTTCCGAAAAGACTGACCGGAGAAGATGGGGAAAAACATGTGCATCAGGAGAAAGGTAGCGGCAGTCAGAATACCGAAGTTTTCTCATCCGTAAAGCCCAGTGATGCCGCCGGGACCGATTCGGCTCAGGCAAACAGGGATTGCCAATGCATGACAGCTAGTTGAGGCTGTTGAGATAGGTGAACAAATCGCTCACCTGCTGATCGGTGAACCCATCGATCAGGCCTTCCGGCATCAGGGATCGCTTGGAGATATCGTGCGCAGAAATGTCTTTTTTCGGGATGACCAGCTCATCTGCGCCAATGCGGCGGATTTTCAGCGAATCGGCCGTTTCACCGGCAAGAAACCCGCTGACCACGGTATCATTCGCCAGCCGGACATCGTGGCGGTAATACCCGCTTTCGAGCTGTTCGTTGGGTGTGAGGATATTCCTCAGCAGAGATTCCACCCCCATCGCCCCCGCTCCGCTCAGATCCGGACCGATTGCCAGACCTTTGCCGTTCACCTGATGGCAGATCAGACAGGTAGCCTCCGCAAGGGCTCGCCCTTTCTGCTTGTCGCCAGCCTTTTTTGCCAAGGCCTCATATCGACGGAATTTTTCTTCGTTCAGTGTTTGCTGTTCCGGAGTCAAAACCGTTTCGCCGGATTTCATGAGAATCACCGCACTCGGATGTTCCTTACCCAATACTGCACTGACTTTCTCGACCGATGCCGCATCAACCTGCCCGAATTTTCCGTCAATCAGGGCCTTGGCAAACACCTCAGCCTGGGATTTGTTCGATGTCATCCCGTCTCTCGCGATCGACCTCAACGCTCCCGACAACCTCGACCAGCGTTTGGCAAATTCCTCAATCACGCGCGGGTCGGATAAAGATGCGAAACCCGTGACCGCTTCCCGCTTCACCTTCTCATCGGCGTGGTCCATGAAACTCTCGCAGTCATCCGTTTTGAGAACTTTCATTTCACGCAGGGTTGCGAGACCCGATGCGAGTTCGGCTGGCTTCCGATTTGCCGAGGTTGTCCAACTGCGGACCTCGTCGCCGAGTTTTGAAATCCGGAACTTGCGAGCCAGATTGACAACCAAACCCTCGTTCGCGGGATTTCTCGAAGTCGCCAGCCATGCCATGCATGCATCGCCGATTGCTGCCATAAGTTCGGGATTCGAGGTCACGGATGCATCGACCTGCGACATCACCGCCAGCACGTTCGGCCGATCCTTATCCGAACCTAACCATTTCCTGATCCGCTCCATGACTGGCGGCTCCATCATGTATTTCGCCAACAACCCCATTTCTTGGGCGTTCAGCTGGCGCTGGATCTGATCGAGATGTTTGATCATCATCAACGCAGCCTCCTTGCCGTCCACGGAACGTGCGGCAAGCAGCATTGCCTCGGCCTGCAGGGCCGTTTCCGCCATCATCGTTTTCGTGGATGCGGCATGTGCCGACATCGCCCAACGACTCAGGTATCTTTCAAATTCCCTGTCATACGCATCACGTCCGCCAGATGGCAGCGGTTCTTTTGCATAACCCGCAGCGACTTCGACCATCGCCGCTGTCGCTTCAGGATGCA
>JBEAZA010000023.1:0-32578 GCA_041170385.1 Verrucomicrobiota bacterium
CCTGCCGAACCATATTGCCCCTGAGACGGGGCGGATCCATACGCATTTTCACCAACTGGTGGCCGGGACGGGTCGGCTGGCTTCCTCCGATCCGAACCTGCAGAATATTCCCGTAAGGTCCGCCGCTGGGCGCAAAATTCGCCAGGCCTTCGTGCCGCGAAAAGGATTCAAGCTTCTTTCATGCGATTACTCGCAGATCGAGCTGCGCGTGATGGCAGCGCTTGCCTGTGATCCGACGATGATTTCCGCTTTCCAGGACGGCGCGGACATTCACACCATCACGGCGGCGAAAGTCCACCGTGTCACGCCCGAGGAAGTCACACGCGAGATGAGATCGGGAGCCAAGATGGTCAACTTCGGGATCATCTACGGCATTTCCGCGTTTGGTCTCTCGCAGAGGCTGGGGATTCCCCGCAGCGAGGCAGCGGAGATCATCGAAGCGTATTTTCGGGAATACCCTGCGATCCGGGAATACATGGACCGAACGATTTCGGAATCACGTCAGAGGGGTTATGCGGAAACCCTTTCAGGTCGTCGCCGTCATTACCCCGATCTGAATTCCAGCAATTCGGGCCTGCGCCAGAATGCGGAACGGGCGGCGATCAATATGCCGATCCAAGGCACCTCTGCGGACATGATCAAATTGGCAATGATCCGGATCGACGGGCTGCTGCGCAAGAGGGCCTGCCGCACCAGAATGCTGCTACAGGTTCATGATGAACTCGTGTTTGACCTTGCTCCGGAAGAAGAGGACGAACTTGTGCCGAACATCCTTCATCTCATGGAAACCGCGCTGCCCTTGCCGCATGATGTGCCGGTGCTTGTCGAAAAAGGAACAGGACCACATTGGCTGGCAGCGCATTAGAGACCGGAGTCGGAATCCACGAGCACGCAGGATTTGACTGTCCCGCAAACCACCCCAAACCCGCATCAGAAGGAAAAGAGCCAAGGAACAACAGACTGCCTTTGGGCATGAAACCGGGCGATGTGCGGACCGACTTCTTTTTGCAAAAAAAGATCTAAGATGGATGCTTCCAGCGGAGTTTCATCAGGGAACTCCATTTTTTTCTCGTCGTCCCGCCGCAGATGTTCCAAGATCATCCGAATCAAATCAAATCCCCATGAGTCTCCACGTCCAATTAAGCCCTGAAGCCCTTGAAAATCTCCGCAGACAACGGAGAAATTCAACCATTTCATCGATCTTGGCCTCCATACTCACCATCGCCGTGATCGCCCTGGTTTTGGGGATTTTCCTACTGCCGAATTTGGTGCAGGAATCTCCGACCATTGTGACGTATGAGTCATCCCAAGTTGAGGAAGAGCAGATCCAGGAGAAAAAGGTAAATACCCAGGTTCAGAAAAAACCCTCGGCTCCATCCTCCTCGATGACCAAGGTGATCGCCGCCAACGCCACTTCGACGGTCTCGATTCCCGTGCCGGAAGTCGATGTGACCACGCCCAGCCTCGAATTTGGCGATGGACAAGATTTTGGCGGTGGCTGGGGAGATTCCGGTGACTTTGGCTCCGGTGGCGGCTTCGGTAGAATTCCTCAGGATATGCGCAAGCGCTGCTCGCCTCAGGATCGGTTGCAACGCCTCAAGGAATCCGGCGGAACCGAAGCCTGTGAGGAGGCGGTGGTCAAAGCACTCGATTATCTTCAAAAAACCCAAAACCCGGATGGTAGCTGGGATCAAACCCATCCGGTTGCGATGACCGGTTTCGCCCTGCTGGCGTATTTGGGGCACTGTGAAACTCCGAAATCCGAAAAATACGGGGATACCGTCCTGAAGGCCATCACTTACCTTGTGAACAACGGCCTGCAAAACAAAGGCAGACTGACCAATAAGCCCGAAGCATCGATCCAATGGGTATACGATCACGGGATCGCAAGTTACGCGCTGTGTGAAGCATACACCTTCTGCAGCAAGCTCGACATCGAGGTTCCGGATTTGGAGAAAGTCACGAAAAAAGCGATTGAAATGATCATCGATGGGCAAACGGAACAGGGTGGCTGGGTGTATCGATTCGCGAAATCCGGGGGTGGCGACAATTCCGTCGGGTTCTGGCAGATCCAAGCGATGAAAGCCGCGAAACACACGGGCATCTTCAGTGACAGCAAATTCAGCAAACCCTCCAAACTGGCGCTCAAATGGCTGTCCAGTGTTCAAAGCCCGGAGGGCGCGATCGGGTATCGCAATGATCCGAACAGAAGCCCTTACCTGACCGGTGGCGGGGTTCTGGCCTTCCAAATCTGGGGTGAAGGCAATTCAAAAGAGGCGAGAAAAGGAATCGATTACATCGACAAGCATTCCCAATTCGTATGGGGCAATGCCAGTGCCAACCTCTACTACCATTATTACAATATCCAAGCGATGCTCAATCACGGCGGCAAGGAGTGGGACAAATACAACAAGATGGTTCGTGATGCTCTGGTGAAAGCGCAAAACCCGGATGGTTCATGGACTCAAAACGTTGGCAGCCACGGTCCGATCAACACTCATATGGCAACCTGCCTCGCCACGCTTTCCCTGGAAGCCTATTACCGCTTTCTTCCCGGAAGTGCGAAGTGATTTCGGCTCGGGCGTAACGGAATTCCTGAAGCGCCAGCAGCCGGCGAGATGGGGATGAAAATCCCCATGCAGCGCATGGGTTTCCGCGGACCAGAGGCTCGGCCTCAGGTGTCGTAACTCCCTTTTCCGGTCTTGCATCGTGGCGGCCAACGCGCTGACGGAGTGTTTTTCTCTCTCCTGTCATTTCGGGGTTGGACGATTGGCCGGGAATGTTCAAACTCGCCGCACATGCGAATCTTAAGAATCCTGACGAGAAAGGAGCTCAACACCTATTTTTTGAACCCGTTCGGATGGGTGGTGATGGCTTTTGTGATCCTGATGCAGGGCTTGTCCCTGTCATCGGCCATGAAGGGATTTCGCGACACTCCGGTGAAGGACAGTCTGGTTTATGTGGTGTTTCATACCCCGTTGTTCTGGTTCTATTTTCTCTTCATTTTTCCGCTGATCACGATGCGCTTGTTTTCTGAGGAAGAACGCAGCGGAACCTTGGAAACGTTGCTAACCGCCCCGGTGCGGACCTGGCAGGTGGTTTTTTCGAAATATCTCGCTGCGATGGTTTTTTATGTGTTGCTCTGGATCCCCGCATTCATCCAGATCAAGGCGTTTTCATGGCTGACCGATATTCCGCCCGCCTACTCCGAGGGTGCGTTGTGGGGTAGCTTCCTGATTTTGTTTCTGATGGGCAGCGCCTTCACCGCGATGGGTTGTCTGGCCTCAGCGATGACATCGAGCCAGATTGTGGCGGGTATCGTCACGATCACCGCCCTCGTCATACTCTATTTCCTCGGGTTTGTTACCGTCATCTGGGGCGAATCGTTCACCGGGGCCGGGTTGTTCCATTACATTTCATCGCAACGGCATCTTCATTATTTCGCCAACGGCCTGATCGATTCCCGTCCGGCGGTCTATTACGTTTCGCTTGCCATCTTTCTTCTCTACCTGACGCATCACGTGCTTGATGCGCGCCGCTGGCGGCAATAATCCAACCCGTTTCATTGATCATGTCATCGACCTCCATGCGTCCTTCAAGACCCAACCGTTTCGGGCTCGGTATCGTTTCTACGGTGCGGATTCTACTGGGTTTTTTCGCACTGATTTTTCTGAATTACATCTCCGCAAACAATTACGTCAGGAAAGATCAATCTCGGGCCGCCGATTACACCTTGTCTGGTTGGACAAGAAATTACCTGAACGGCAAAGAAATATCCTCACGCGCGCGCCCGATCAAATGGACCATGGTGTTTCGCCGGTCGTCGCCGATTTATGAGCGGGTTCGCGTATTGGCTGAAGAGTATGAGAGGAACTCAGGTGGAAAAATCGAGTTGGAGGTGATTGATCCGATGCGCTCCGCGGAGCGTGCTCAGCAGTTTGCCGCGACCTACAATCTGAAGTTGGTCCGTGACATGATATGGATCGATGCAAGGCCTGCCGAGGATACTCCGCTGTTCACCGATGCGCAATCCGGAACCGCAGCACTCAATCCTCACATCACGGTGGCCTTGGTCGAGGACATGATTGCCTACATGACGGATGAAAAGGGCCAGCGTCGCCCGGATCGGTTTCGTGGCGAGGATTTGCTCACGGCTCGATTGGTGCAAGCGATCGAGGGAAAACCGAAACGCTTGCTTTTTCTTGCGGATAAATCACGGATTGATACGGAGGATGAGGATTCGCCGTGGGGGAATTTGTCGAACATCCTCCGGTTCCAGAACATTCAGATCATACCTGCGAATCTGGCGGGTATGGAAAACGTCCCGGAGGATGCCGACGGGGTTGTGCTGATCGCCCCGAAGTATGACTTTACCGATCGGGAGATCACCACGCTGGATGCTTATTGGAATCAACCCGGATCGGCATTGCTGATCTTGTTGGAATCCGGCGAATGCCCGCCCAAGCTCAAAGCGTTCCTGCGCGCCAAAGGGCTTACCCCCCGCAAAGACCGTGTGATTACCAAAGACGGAAACCGCGTGATCACGACGGTCCGCGGAAATTTCACGTTTGGAATTCCGTTTCTCAAGGATCTTGCCGGACAGTCTGCGGTCCTTGAGGGCGCATCCTCATCGATCGAGGTGCGTGAGAATGCCGACGATCTGATGCTCCGTCAGGTTCGTCCCGTTCCGCTGATTCAGGTGATGGAAGGTTTCTGGGGAGAGTCGGATTTCGGTAACATCACGGACCCGTCAAAATCCGGGGAAACCTATGATGAGCTGCGCGATCATGCCGGACCCTTGCACATCGCGGCGGCAGTGACACGGGGTGCAGCCAATGACGACCCCCATAAAAGTGAAACTTCAAGGCTCATGCTCATCACAAATACGGATTTTCTGGACAGCAACCGACAGCGCGCGGAAAACATGGATTTCCTTGCTGCGGCAGCCAATTGGCTGGTGATGCGGGAGTCATTGTCCGGCCTGCTTCCTCGTTCGATTGGAACATACAAACTTCCCTTGCTCGACGCACAGGTTTCTTTCATCAACCGTATCAATTTGATTTTTGCCCCGATCGGATTCCTGTTAATCGGCGGTCTGGTATACTCGTCCCGGCGTTCATAGCTTCTTTCATCGTGCGATCCATCTTTTCGACATTACTGATTGCGCTCATCACGATGCTTCTCGGGATGTTGGCGATGTGGCAATTCCGCGATGGCAACCTGCATCGCATGCTCGGCAAGCCGCCAACTCCGTTGGGAAAGAAGATATTTCCGGATTTCAATCCCGATGATGCGGTAAAAATCAGGCTCAGGACTGATGGCGTTGATGCGGAGTTCGTCAAAACCGCCCGAGGCTGGCATGCGAAGCGGCCATGGAATGATCGCATGGACTCCAGGGCGGCTCTGGCAATCATCGGATTGACGAGCAGCACGATCGCAGAGGATCTGACGCCTCGCGATCGGCTGGACCCTGATGCCGCGGGGCTGAGATCGGGGTCTTACGCAATCCAGATTGAAAACGCCAAAGATGAGACCATCGCCTTTTATCGTCTGGGTCGCAGGACTCCGTGGGAATATCTGTCCGCAGCCAAGGATGCCACGCCTGCGCCAACGATGTATCTGCTGCCATTGGAGCGGGGAAGGAAGTCCCATGTCTATGCCGCGACCGGTGATATCCTGCCCTTGCTCAAGGATAATTTCAAATTCCTCAGGGATCACCGACCCTTTTATTTCAATCCGCTCAACCTGGAAAAAATCAGGATCAAGACCGCACAGGGAGAGCTGACCTTGGGGCGCGCTTCACGGACATCCGCTTGGCGTATCGTGAAACCCCTCGATTTGGGGGTCGATCCGAAAACCATGAAGATCCTGTTGGAAAGTCTGTTTGAATTGCAAGCAATCAAGGTAAGCGACCGATCCGAATTAGCCTTGCCTGAAAATGATGCCGATTCCGCAGGAATGGAGATTGCGCTTCATCCTTTCGATGCGGAAGAGGAGGTAACGCTGGAGATATTTCCTCCGGAACAGCCCGATTCCAGGACGGCGAAGGCGATCGTATCCGACCGACCCGACACAGCCTTCGATCTGTTGATGAAAAGCGAGCCTGAGATGATCTCCATTTCCGATCTGCCTCTCACGGTGAACGAATTGCGAGAATCCACGCTATGCAATCTGAATATCACATCGGTGCGGGGTATTGCGATCGAGGCGGTTTCCGCGCCTGTGATCCTTATCACGCGTCAACCACCGGCACCTTGGATGGTGAGCGTGAATCAAATTCAAAAAGAAGCCAATGAATTGCGGCTTTACGAACTGTTGAAGGCGGTCACGGAGACAAGAGCGCTATCGTTTGTGACCGACTCCGCACCGGATGACCTCTCCCCGTGGGGATTGGATCGTCCGGTGTTGAAGCTGACGTTTCTTGCCGAGAACCGTCAGTCGCTAACCCTTTTGTTCGGCCTCGATACCAAGGGGGATCTGTTTGCGAAGCGTAAGGATAGCCCGTCCATCATGTCCGTGGATCCCGATTTTTTAGAAAAGGTTGCGGTTCGTCAGCATGAGTGGCGTCATGCCCGTCTCGGATCATTCAACCGGGTAGACCTGAAAAGCCTGAAAAGAAAAGGAGCCGGTGGGGAGGAGTTGGAGCTGGTTTATGATGCCATCGGGGATACATGGAGAGCTGCTCAAAACGGGGAGGATGTCACCGCGGTGTTGGATCCGCTGAAAGCGAATTTCCTGATGGGAGCCATCGAGTCGCTGCAGGTGATTCATTGGCTTTCTGAAGAGGATCAGGAGGCCCAAGAGGCGCTGAAAAAGCCGTTTCTGAATCTGGAAATCGTACAGCACACCGTGGATGAGTTCGGCGGATCGACCGGTGAGACCCGGGAAATCCTGACCATGGGAATCCATCCGCGGAATGGAAAATCCTATGGCAGGAAAGCGTCCGATGGATCCTGTTTCACGCTGCCTGAAGAAGCGTTGTTGAAACTCAACGTGCCGCTCTTGGACGAATGATGTGGCCATGATCCAGCGAATTCCTTTTTCCTATGATGGAATTGATGCCGATATCCAACGCCTGGGGCGGTTGTTGGAGGAGACGTTTGGCAGGGCGGGGATTCATCTGAACGGCAGGATAGCCGTCTTGAATCTGGCCTGCGGACGAGCGGATGAAACGGGGATTCTGTCAGCCGCATTGAGCCCGGCAGTCGTCGCCTTTTATCTGGGAGTGGATCTACGCGCAGATGCGATCCGTGAGGCGGAGCAGCGGTGGATTTCCATGGAGGGAGAGGTGTGTTTTCTGGAAGGTAACGCCGCCATGCTCGGGAGGATGAAATCGCTTCCCGAATTCGATTTCATTTTAATGCGACATCAGAACTATTGGCACGAACCCATGGTCTGGGAAGGAATTCTGGACGAGGCTCTTGCGGTTCTGAAGCCCGACGGCTATCTGGTTTGCACATCCTACTTCGATTTGGAACACGAACTCTTTTTGGCGAGCATGAGAACCCGCGGAGCCAGCATCCTGATCAATCTCAGAAATTTCAACTCCAGGGCCTTACCCGACGCAGCCGGGAAAAGTGTGGATCGCTGGATCGCGGCTTGGCGAAAAACCTAGCAGTGATTTCCTCGCCAAGGAAATTGATCACGGATTCCGGTTCTTCCACGATCTTGAATCCGATCCGGATGCTTCAGAAGGGATTTGATCCCGTCCTGCGTGAGCCGCACTAGATGCGAGTCATCACTTCCTCTGTCCTGAATCGTGCTTTCGCCTTTTCCGCATGCGAGTCGTTTGCCGAGCGATAGCCTACGGCACAAGCGACTACCGTGGTAAAACCGGAATCATCCAGTCCGAGGATCCTGTCATATTCCGCAGGGGAAATGCCCTCAAGCGGACAGGTGTCGATTCCCATTACGGCGGATGCGGTCATCAGCTGACCAAGTGCGATGTATACCTGCCTCGTGTTCCATGCCTGTTTTTCAGCCGCGGTCATGTTGCCTGCGAACGAGGAAATCATCCCCGCATAGCCGGCCAAATCTTCCACCGGAGTTGATTGTACTTCGGCGAGGCGGTTGATCCACCGATCGATATCCTGCTTGGTCAGATCTTTTCGTGCCGTGAGGACGATCAAATGGGACGCATCGGTAACCTGTGGCTGGTTCCATGAAACCGCTTTCAATTGTTCGCGGATTTCAGGGTTGGTCACGATGAGGAACTTCCATGGCTGAAGACCAAAGGATGATGGGGCAAGGGTCAGGGATTTTTCAACGGCGTCCCAGATGTCAGCATCGATCTTGCGTGAGGGATCGAAGCTTTTGGTGGCATATCGGAAATTGAGGGCTGCGATGAGGTCTGCTGGAATCATAAGGAGAGAATCTTCAGTTGGGCGCGAGGGTCAGGGGCAGGGAAGCGGAAGGGAAGCTCTTGAGGGTCAGGCTAAAAATGATTCCGAACTCGTTCTGATAACGGTTATCCATGTGACTGAGGCCGACGCCGGCAACCCAGTCTCCCAAATCCCGTTGCAGCGTATACTCCTGGATCTCGATGGTGCCATCATCCATTTCAAAGATATGCCTGGAGCCCAAGCCCCAGTTTTCGCTCAGGCGGATGTAGGTTCCGAGGTCGATGCGTCCCGAATCGAGCAGGACCGGGTGGTTGTTGAGGTGGCGATACGCAATGGAGAACTGCCAATCCTCGCTCGGCATGAAACGCAGACGCGTGCTCAGCTCGGAGAAGCCGGAGCCGCTGTTGAAGACCGGTAGCTGAGTTTCGAGATCGACGCCCAACCATGGCAGCGGTTGCCAGCGAATGTCGTTGTAAAGGTTCGAGTAATTGCGGTCCTCTTCCGGGTCGTCATAATAGGAATCGACGTAGGTATCGATGTACATCCATTCGTAAGATTGATCATCGCGATGGGTGATGAGTTGCTGGCGACCGCCCATGCGCACGATGTTCCAGCTTTCGAATTCGTCGATCGCGGTGAACCGCATGGGATCCAGCGACCTGGGACGGGTGGTGAAGGTGAGCCGATCGATTTTGGGAAAATCGCGATCCAGTGCGTCGGCGGAACTGACAGACCAATTCACATAGGGTTGGAACACATGGAGCAACCCGTCCAGACCGAGCATGCGGTTCCTTACCTCCGAGTAATCCCGGGAAAATTTGAGTGCCGCTTCAGCGCCGCCGTGGAGCGTGACACGTGAGTCCGAATTCGAAGGGCCCTGAACGCTGGAGTATTGGGTGAAAGCGCCACCGACATGAGGAGTGAGGGAGAACCAATCTTGGTAGGTGATCGGTGCGGAAAACGAGTGATTCGTGTGGAAGCGGTTGTAGCCCGTATCGAGCAATTGGGCACGGAGTGATGCGATACGCGGGTCGGCAGGATTGATGGCGGTGAGAGCGCGGATATCCTCCACAAGGCTTCGTTCGTAACCGTTGAGTTGGCGCAGCAATCGGCTTGCTTGGGGATCGCTATCCGGAAGAGCCAGGATAGGATTTGTGAGCAGCGGGGTGAGGATGTTCCTTCTGGTCAGATCGGCGGCTTCCACGCTGCGAATGGAGAAGGAAGTTTGTCCCTCATGCTTGATCGGTCCTCCGAAAAGCGGCTTGAGGACCTGATCCAAAGCGATTTCCGGAGATTGGGTGTCGGTGCGGTAGAAATCGTTGACCTGAAGCCGGCCGAAGATGGAGAGCAGCGAATCATCATCCCTGCGGTACAATCCGATGGTGTTGTCCGGTGCCGGATTGACGCGGTAGGTTCTCTGATCGAAATCCTCGAGATAGTATTTGTCCGAAAGATAGGTCAGGTTGGTATCGAATCTCCAGTTGGCATCACGCTCCCAATCGAATTCGTTTCTGGTTTTCAATTTGATCTCGTAGCGATTGGAGTCGATCGAATTGCGGGGAATTCCGATGCGCGAGTTTTCCGGATCAAGGTCCTGGGCATAATACAGTCCAAAGCCGGTGATTTCTTCATTGTAGGTCTGGTGGGTGTCCAACAGATCAAGACCAACCGCTGCGCCACGGGTGGCACGCAGGTCGAATTTCCAACGGGATAAGAGCCAGGCATCTTTTTTCTCGCCGGTCAGGGGATCGCGCTCGCCACCGAGCATGATGCCATAGGTGTTGAGAAGAAAGGGGCCCCAGTTGCTGCGAGCTCCGGGGACGAACGAATAGCCCAGATCTGCGTGGAGGGGTTGGCTGAAGTAGGGAAGCCAGAAGACGGGTGTGCTGCCCATGTAGAGTTTGAGGTTGTCGAAGGTCACACGATCGTTCGGGTAGACCGTGGTGGTATCGGAGCGTATCCAAAAACCGGGTTCTTCGACGTCATCCGTCGTTACTCCCGCGTTTTTACCGACGAACACCTGTTCCGAACCGATGACCTGGCTGGTGAATTTTCCGGATTCGAGCAGGATCGAGTCCATGGAGATGCGCAGATCTGATGCGTCCAGTTGTTTTTTTTCGTAAAAGTAAACGGCGCGCTCCCCGCGTTGGAGGGTGTTGCCTTGGTAAACCGAGACGTCACCCAGTAACGTGACGGATTGGGCTGTGAGGTCGAGTTCCGCCGTATTGGAAAAAATTTCGAGTCCGCTGTCGCCGGTGACATGGATCGGCCCTCCGAGTTTGATTCGATCCTTGAAATTTCCTTCGATCGTGCCGCCGCGATTGTTGATTTTCAAACTTTCGGGAAGCGCGGCACGGATTCCGTCACCTCCGAGCGGGATTTCCGGAGCAGGCACCGGAGCAATGCGTTCGACAGGTGGTGGCACCAAGTCTTTTGTTGGGGAGGCCGATTCCTCCTGCGCTTTCAAGATGAGAGCGAGAAGCAGAAGCGGCGAGGACCAGAGAAAGATACGGAAGAGCGACATCAGCGCAGAGTGAACAAAATTCGGAATGGGGAAGTAAAGCCGCAAGATGGGGCAATCAGGAGGAAGAAAGGGTTTATTTGATTCCAAGAATTCTCATGACGGCAGGGTCATTGATCGCCTTCGTGAGCAGCGGGTGACGCAAGAGCGTGCTGAATCTGCCCTTTTTCGCAAGCGAAACAAGCTCAGGATGGTCCAGAATGGCGGGGATGGGGGCGGCATCCGGGCGATCCGGTGCGGTGGTGTCTTCAGGGCGACTGGCAAACCATTTTGCAAGCTGGACTCGTGATGGGCTGGCCAAGGGATCAATGGTTTCCATCCATGCCTGCGGGATGATGCTTTCGAGCGAAGTTTTGATGCGCGCGGCGGTGCCGGGGATGTCGCCTGATCTGGAATGGTGACGGATTTCAGAGACCGAGCTGAAATGGTGAAGGATGGCTGCGGCGATCAGGCAGAGGATGGTTGCCAGCATGAATGTGATGCATAGCCGGCCAAAGAGCGAACGCCGGACTCCGGGTTCGTCGGATTCCTCCGACTGGCTCGGCAGAGGGGAAAGAAAAAACCGGAGAATTTTCCTTAATGTGATGAAGGAGCCAACCAGTGCGAGGATCGGCAGGCCGGTGGTGATCAGAGGTGATGTCCCATCTGTCCACTGGATCGCAAGGGCCGGGGCCTTCTGCCAGGTGTAGAAACCCGAACAGGCACTGAGTGCCAGAACGGACAGATTGACAATCGTGCGGAGCAACCCGCGGAGGATCATGTAAGCCGCGCAGAATGCGAAAATCAGCAAGATTGCCGTGCCGATAGAGATCTGCGGAAGGGCTTCCATAGGTTAACGGATCGGGCCGGATGCGCGTTGCAGCAACAGGTGATCGGTCAGGACGAGGGTGGCCATCGCCTCAACAATCGGTACGGCACGTGGCAGCACACAGGCATCGTGACGACCCTTGCCCCGGAGGGTTGTGGCTTCACCCGAATTCGTGACGGTCTGTTGATGGGAAATGATGGTTGCGGTGGGCTTGAAGGCGACCCTGAAGAAAATGGGTTCTCCGTTGGAAATGCCGCCCTGGATTCCGCCCGAGTGATTCGTGGAGGTGCGGATTTTTCCTTCCCGCATTTCGAACGGATCGTTGTGTTCCTTGCCCGTCAACAGCGTTCCGGAAAATCCCGAGCCAATCTCGAAGCCCTTGGTCGCAGGGATCGAGAGCATGGCCTTCGCAAGTTCCGCCTCAAGTTTGTCAAAGATCGGCTCGCCAATTCCCGGCGGGCAATTGCGAATCACGCACTCGATGACACCGCCGACGGAATTTCCATCGGCACGGATCGATTTGATGTGGTCAATCATTTCCCCGGCCACAGCGGGATCACCCGTACGGACCATGGTTGATTCGACGATTTCCCGTGTCACGGTGTGGTGGTCGACCTCAGCCCGGATATGCTGGATGGATTTGACCCAAGCGACAATTTCGATGCCGGGGCAGAGCTGATCGAGCACCTGTTTGCCGATGGCAGCTGCTGCGACGCGACCGATCGTCTCGCGGGCCGAGGCACGGCCTCCGCCCGATGCGGCGCGGATCCCGTATTTGGCATCATACGTGAAATCCGCATGAGAGGGTCGGTATGCTTCAGCCATTTCATCGTAAGCGCCGGGGCGCTGGTCCGTGTTTCTGACCATGATGGCAATCGGTGTCCCCAAGGTTTGTTGGTCTTGGATACCGGACAAAATTTCTGCCGCATCGGCTTCTTTGCGGGGCGTGACGATTTCGGATTGTCCGGGACGCCTCCGATCAAGTTCGTGTTGGATCATCTCCAGGGTGACGGGGATGCGGGGTGGGCAACCGTCAATGATGACGCCGACCGCGCCGCCATGGGATTCTCCGTAGGTGTGGATGCGAAAAAGTTTGCCGAAGGTGGATGACATGGGAAGATGGGAAAAATCAGATACTGACCGAAAATAGCCTAGTCGATATGTTTTGCGAGCTTGAAAGGGATGAGATAGCGGAGCTTGGCATGGCGTGAGGGCGGACTGATTTCCAGACAGGTCAGGGATCCTTTGCGGATCTCCACGGAATCAGCCGCCGCACCGAGCAGGGATTGAACCAGATGTGAAAAATCCGGCTCGTGACCGACGAGCATGAGGGTGTTGAAATCGATGAATCCCCGGAGTTCCTCCAGAGCCGTTTCGGGTGCCATACCGGATGCCAACCAGGACTGGATCAGAGGTCCCGGAATCCCGGCGGCCTGGGTGAAGGTTTCGGCCGTTTCGCGGGCCCGGACCAAGGGGCTGCACAGGACGATCTCCGGAAGCGATTGGGATTCCAGCAAGATCCTGGCCGCATTCCGTGCCTGTGCATGACCTTTTTCAAGCAGGGCGCGGGAAAAGTCCGTTTGATCGAGCATGTTTCGATCTTCGGCTTGTCCATGGCGGAGGAGAAGCAATTGCATGGGATCAGAAAGGATGCATCGATGAAAATGGACGTGGGCGCGGATCACATGGTCATGCCGCCATCGACAGCCAGGACCTGGCCGGTGATGTAACGGGCATCACGGCTGGCAATGAAGAGGACGGCTTTGGCAATGTCTGTCGTGGTGCCGAAACTCGCGAGCGGGATTTTCGCAATCACGGCTTCTTTCACATGGTCCGGCAGTTCATCGGTCATGTCGGTGGTGATGAAACCGGGCGCGATGGCGTTGCAGGTTACGGCACGTCCGGCAAGTTCGCGCGCGACAGCTTTGGTGAAGCCGATCAGGCCGGCTTTGCTTGCGGAGTAATTCGCCTGGCCGGCATTGCCGATGAGGCCGATCACGGAGGCGATATTGATGATGCGTGAGTGTTCTCCTTTCATCAGCGGACGCATGAAGGCTTTGACGGTGTTGAACGCCCCTTTCAAGTTGGTATCGAGAACGGTATCCCAATCTTCTTCCTTCATGCGCATCAGCAAGCCGTCACGGGTGATGCCGGCGTTGTTGACCAGAACCGACACCGCACCGAGTTCTTCTCCGATCCGTTTGGCGAGTTCCTGAACCGCCTCGTGATCGGCAACATCGACGGCATAGGCGGTGCACGAACCGGGATAGGTCCGATTGATTTCATCCGCAGCTCCGCCGCAGCTCGACTCACTGCGGCTGATGAGAGCCACTTTCGCACCTTCTGCAGCGAAGCCTTTTGCGATTTCCTGGCCGATGCCCCTTCCGGCTCCGGTAACGACGACGATTTGATCTTTGAACTGCATGGTCATTTGGTTGGTTGGATTAAAGTCTCAAATTTGGGTGTCTAGCAATCTTTTGAATTGTTCCAATGCCGAGAGATAAACCTCGCGGAGATTGGTTTCTGGCTCGATGCGTGAATTGGCCGAGGGGAGGCAATAACTGGTTTGCAAGGACTGCAGATCTGCACCGCTTGCTGCCGCCGCAATCAACGCCGCGCCCAAGGCGGCGGAATTGGCGACTTCCAGGCGCTCGACGGGGCACTGGAACACATTGGCGACCATTTGTGCGATCCCGTCGTTTTTCGATGCGCCGCCTGTTAGAAGAATGCGCTGGGGTGATACCCCCATCCATTGGGAATGCAGGCGCATATTGAGAAACTGTCCTTCAAGGAGGGAGCGGATCCGTCGAGCTGCCGTCGCTTCTTCGGTGAATTCCGTTACCGGATGCGTGAAATCATGACGCGGGGTAATTTCCGGACCGTAGAACGGAAGTGTCAGGTTTTTTCCTGCGGAATCCTTGGAAGCTGCCAACGCTGCATGGTCGAATTCGCTCCAATTCACGCCGAGTTCGTCACGCAAGGCCTCACGGGCCAGCGAACCATTCCGGAAACAGATCAGAGACATGAAACCTCCCGCGGGATTGCCGAACACATGCCCGAAACCTTCGGGATCGGTTTTCGGCTCCTGCATCGCAGCAAAAAACGTATCGCTGGTTCCCAGGGAAATGACCACCTGACCGGGAGTGGTCGCCCCCATGCCTACCAGTGATGCCGGATTATCTCCGGTAAACGGACAAACGCGGCAGTCTGCCGAAAATCCGTATTTTTTCACGAAATAAGGACTGATGGAGGCAGCGGGTATCAGGCATGATACGGCAGGGAGCAATTTATCGGAGAGATGGGGTGCGGTGGCATCCATCAAGTCCTGATCCCACGTGAGATGCTTTAAATTCAGCAGATTCATTCCGGCACCGTCTCCAAAATCGATCCCCACGGATTTTCCTGATAAAACGGAGGCGATGAAGGAGCTTACCAGATGGATATGATGGGTGGCGGTGTAGGCTGCGGGGTGTTGCTTGAAAAACTTGCGAATCTGTGGCCCGGTGAAACGCTCGATGGCGATGGAGCCGGAGCGTGAGCAGACCTCTGCGTTGCCGCCCACTGCCGCGGAGATTTCCTCACATTCCGTGCCGGTCGAGGTGTCCATCCAAATCGGAGAAGTCGGACGTGTCAGCGTATCGGAAAGTTGTGCGTTGAGGGTTGATTCGGGGCTGAGATTGGCGAGGGCCAGATCGAAGGCAGCGCTCACGTAGACCGAGCCGTGTTGCTGACCAGAGCCGGCGATCATGGTGACGTTGGACAAATCCACCGAGGTGGAGAGTTTTTCCAGCAGGAGATCCAGCGCTTCCAGCCACATGGTGGGGTGAGCATGCACCTCGCCGGGTTGACCTCCCGGAATGAAGCCGCTTGGAGATCCGTATGCCGGGAGATTTGTTCCGAAATTGACAGAGAACTCCGCGTGGATCCGCTTTGAGTCAGGATCGAGGAGAATCGCGCTGAGTGACTGGGTGGATGAATCGAAACCTAGGAACATGGTGTCAGTCTTCGGTTAATTTTCAGACGTTCAAGAATGAAACAAAAAAAGAGCGGCTGACACATCAGCCGCTCTTGAGTGAATGGTTTTACGCAAACTTCGAATTAGAAGCTGACGGAAAGCATGGTGCCTGCGGTGAACTCGTTGTCGGAGTATTCGTAAGCGGAATCTTCATTGCCGGTGAGGGCCCATGAATACGCGATGAAAGGCGAAACGGTAGTGGTTTCGCTGTATGCGTAGTCAAGGGATGCCTTGAGGGCGATGTTGCTGAATTCGCGGTTTTCCTGAAGGAAGCCGAGAACTGCATCGGTGTTGAGGGTGAGGCATGAGCTGAGTTCGTAGCTTTTGCCGGCTCCAAGCTCTACGTAGGTTTCGGTGTCTCCGTTGATTTCCCAGAAGAAGGTCAAGGAAGTTTCGATACCGTAGAACTCACGTGATGCGGAGACGTAAGCTTCTTGGTAGTCACCATCAAAGTCTCTCTCGTTATCATAGTGGATGTAGCCGAGGGCAAGCGTTGCAAAGGAGAACTCCTTGGAAACTTCACCGTAGATGTCGAGTTCGGTGTATGACACCCCTTCATAGTTGAATGTGCCGTGCCAGAGACCACCGCTGACGCCGAGGCCATTGTATTCGGTGGCGAGGTTCAGACCGGTTTCAAGGAGATCGTCTCCGAGTTTGACTCCACGGAACATGTAGGCCGAGGAGTAACCAGCGTGAAGCTCAGCTTCAACTTCAGCCGAAGCGTTGCCAGCCGCGAGAGCGGAGGCTGCGACCAGGGCGCCAATAGTTTTGCAGTAGTTTTTCATAGTGTATCGTTTGTTGTTGGTTTTGGTTGCTTGTAGCGTCCCAGACTGAGCCCGGGGGCACAGAAAAGGTTTCTATTTGGTGTTAGCATGACGCGTACCAATGAATGTCACGAGCAATCAATAAGAGTGGTAATTAATCAAACTTAAGGATGTGTCCAGACAAAAATTGTGCCGCGATTTGCTTTCGCACACCCCAGAATTAAAAAATCAAGCCTCCATTTGCAACATTTTTTTCACATGAAAGCGCCAAGCAGCTCATGCTTTGGGGTGTTTCCGTGCGGAATTTGACGCGTAACTGTGGCTCTGGGAGTTTTGGCACGACCCTTGCTTAGCGGTGTTCAAGGTCACGCCTTTCGAGGTTCAATCCCGAAAGCGTGGCCAGCATCCGACAACCCCGACCCATATGATAAGAAGACACCCAACACCATGCCGAGCCATTGCCCTAGCGGCGATCGCTTGTTTCGCCATACCGTTCATACCTGTAACCGCTTCAGGTCAGGATGAAGTAACCCCGGTGCAAACCGAAGTCGTTGCGGAATCCGCATCCGCCACCCCGCCGGCCGCCGATGCGGCCGCTACGGAGGAAGCGCCGGCTGAAGGCACTTACGAAGCCTTCATGACCACTCCGGAAGCATCGATGTTCACCGTGAACAACCTGTGGATCCTTTTGTCCGCGGCGTTGGTGTTCATCATGCACCTTGGTTTCTGTTCCGTGGAATCCGGTCTCTGCCAGAAGAAAAACACGGTAAACATCCTATTTAAGAATGTCTTCATCGTATGTATCGGTGCCCTTGGCTACATGGCTTGGGGTTTCAATGCGATGTATCCGGGTTTCGAGGCAGGCAAATCGATGGATTATTTCGCCTTGGGCAGTCCATTGATGAACGGCTTCGCCGACGAAGCGGCCCGAACGGCAGCGGTAACCAGCGCCTACAACCCGGGTTACACCGTGTGGGCAGACTTTATTTTCCAGGCGATGTTTGCCGCAACCGCGGCGACGATCGTATCCGGTGCGGTTGCGGAGCGCGTCAAGCTTACCAGCTTCATGATTTATGCGACCATCCTGGTCACGTTCCTCTATCCGATCACGGGTTCATGGAAATGGGGCTACGGATGGCTGAACACCATCGGTTTTGCCGACTTTGCGGGATCGTCATTGGTCCATGCCTTCGGTGGGTTCGCTGCCCTTGCTGCCGTGATCGTGCTTGGTCCGCGCAGGGGGAAATTCACGAAGGACGGGGTAAAGCCCATCCTTCCCCACAACCTTCCGCTTGCGAACATCGGTGTTTTCATGCTCTTTCTCGGCTGGTTCGGTTTCAACGGCGGTTCGGTATTGAGTGCGAACCCTGAGGCGGTCTCCCGGGTGTTTGTCACCACTGCGGTTTCAGGTTTTGGTGGAGGCATCGCCGCCATCTTCGCCTCATGGGTCATCCTCAAGAAGCCTGATTTGTCCATGGCTCTGAACGGGATGCTTGCGGGTCTGGTCGGTATCACTGCCGGTGCGGACGCGATCAGCCCGTGGATGGCCGTGGTGGTCGGGTTGATCTCGGGAGTCCTGGTGGTCTGCTCTGTCCTCTTCTTCGACAAAATCAGGATCGACGATCCGGTAGGCGCTGTGTCTGTACACGGTGTTTGCGGGATTTTCGGCACTTTGGCAGTCGCTCTCTTCGGAACCGGCGATCTCAAGGCCCAGATCATCGGCACCTTGTCCATTTCGGCATTCGCCTTTGTAACTTCGTTCATCCTCTTTTACACGATCAAGCTCATCATGGGCGTGCGTGTCAGTGAGCAAGAGGAATCGGAAGGCCTGGACGTCGCCGAACACGGCTCGCCTGCTTATAGCGATGGTCATTGAGCCTCTCTTGCTGTCCTAGGACTCGTTCAACGGGCGAACTGGCAACAGTTCGCCCGTTTTCGTTTGCGGGAACTGCCGTTTGAGCTAGAAACAGGTCATGAAGCGGCAGGCATATCGGTTTTCAGTGGCGATCTCATTGGTCGTGCTGGCCGTGGTTTTGAGCAGGATGACGATGGGAGCATACCACCCGTCGCCGGATCCCGAGGCTCGCTTTGAAATTGAGGCGGTAAAGGTGAAACAGGATCGCGGATTCGCATGGGTGGAGGCCCATTTGAAGAAAAGCGGGCAAAAGGACCATGATCTGAAGCAACGCGTGTTTCTGGTGACGGCGGACGGCAAGAGGCACGAGCCGGCGGATACGACATTCGCAGGCAGGCCTGAGAGAGGCTTTTCCGAAATTTGGTTCAAATTCTGGTTGGAGATGAAGGAACTTGAAGGTGGTCTGAAACTGACTCTGAACGGCGGCACCCTGATGCTTAAAACCTCGCATGCCATTCCAGAGTTGGGTAACCGGGGTGAAAGGGTGTTCAAATCCTCGAATTGGGAAAAATCATGGACTGGCTTCTGATCGACAATTCCAACTCACGGACCAAGTTTCGCATCGGGAATGGGGCAGGATTGGCGGAGTGGAGCGCAATGTTACCGACCCGCGGGATCGAGCCATCTTCGGTTTCGGCTTTGTTGGATGGGATGGAGTTTTCCGCGGTGGCCATCGCTTCGGTGGTGCCCGAAACCGAAAGGATCCTGCGCGGATGTTTTGAACACCATGATTATCATTCGGTCACGCACCTCAGCCCGCTGGGTTATGGGTTTGAAGTCGACGCACCCGAGCAAATCGGTCATGATCGTTTGGCGAATGTGGCGGCGTTGAAGCAACGGTATGGCCAACCAGCGATCGCGGTTGATTTCGGGACCGCCGTGACATTCAGCGTGCTATCTTCGGTTGGAAATTTTGCTGGTGGTGTCATTGCTCCGGGGATGAGCTGCATGACGGAATATCTTGCGCAAAAGACCGCACAGCTGCCGCAGGTGAGTCCGGTGAACTACGTGTCTGCCATCGGCAAGACCACCGTGGAGGCATTGCAAATCGGAGCGGTTGCGGGTCATCGAGGAATGGTCAGGGAAATTTTGCATGAGATCACAGCGGAAATCGGGAAAAAAGTCACAGTCATTGCCACAGGTGGGGGAGCATCTGCCGCGGCACAGGAATTGCCTGAAATCTCCCTGACGGATCCGGATCTCACTTTGGAGGGCATCCGGCTTGTCGCTGCAAGAGTCTTTGGCGCCGGATGAATGCGTAACCTCGGTTCCGTGCTCCGTGGATGAATCGGAAGGTCATGGATGCTTCGGCCAGCCAGCTCCGTATTATCCGTCCAGACTCGGGAGGTTTGGCGTTGAAAAAATGTGGATTTGATATGGATCTTTCCGCGGATGCCCACTAGGCAATGCTCGGCAATGAGCGAAATTCCTTTGGCAATCGGCATCGATTTTGGTGGAACCAGTGTGAAGACAGGCGTCGTGCGTGGTTCCGAAATCATCGATCATGCCCCACCGGTCGCGACTCAGGAGTTTGAAGGGCCGGAGCTTCTGATTTCAACCATCGTCCGTACCGTTGAAGATTTGCGTTTGCGCCATCCCTCGGTTGCGGCGGTTGGTGTTGGCATGCCGGGCTTCGTCCATTTCGAACGGGGACTGGTCTTCAATCTGACCAATGTGAGGGGTTGGCAGAACATCCCCCTGAAAGATCTGCTTGAGTCGAAATTGCGTCTTGCTGTCTCGGCCGACAACGATGCGAATTGCATGGCATTTGCGGAATGGAAATGGGGAGCTGGCCGAGGCTTCAACCATCTGGTTTGCGTTTCGCTGGGAACGGGAGTCGGTGGCGGAGTGATTGTGAACGGCGAAATGGTGCGGGGGGCGAATTACGGTGCGGGTGAGATCGGCCAGACATCGATCGATTTTCAGGGGCGCCGCGGACACTATGGAAATCTCGGAGCGTTGGAGGATTACATCGGAAACCGCGAGATTGCCAGCGACGCGATGCAAGCTTATCATGCGGCTGGTATCCATAAGGACACCGAGGAATGTTCCCCGGCGGCTTTGGCGGACGCGGCGAGGCATGGGGATGAAATCGCGCTCGGTTGCTGGAACAGGATCGGGCGGATATTGGCGACATCCATGATGAATGCCTGCTGGTTGCTGAATCCCGAGGCGTTGATCATCGGCGGAGGTGTGGCCCGCGCCGGCGATCTTCTTTTCAACCCCCTCCGTGAACACCTGTTGTCACAACTCTCTGACCCGTTCAAACAGCACTTGGCGATTTTACCTGCCAAATTCGGCCATGAGGCAGGCATCATCGGAGCGGCAGCCGTGGCCATGGAGCAGGCGGAATCACTGAACCGTTGAGATTTCGAAATCAGGGGATTCGGTGGATTGGCCGGTCGATTTTCCCAGGAGTTTCGCATAGAGCGGGCTGTCCGGGCTGAGCAGGGTGATTTCCCTGTCATGGAAGACAACTTCCAATCCTCCGGCTGCCGGTGCGAGCAGGAAATACACGGTGGGAGCATTCGGGCTTCGTTTCAATCCGACGCATGCTCCTGCCTCGATGCGATCGCCGGGCGAGAAGTCGGGGAGCTGCAGGGCCTCGAAGATACGCAGCGTTTGGGATAACTCCATCACATGCTTGGCCTGGCCGGTGGCGAGGTAGGATTCCTCCAGGCTGCGTGTGTCATATTTGCTCTCCGCCTTTGAGTCGGGATCGGTCGCCGCCTCATGCGCGGCGATCGCGGCTTTTGCGATTCGCTCAAGCCGGGTTCTCAGTTCTTTACGGATTAGGTCAAGCAGTTCGGATTTCAACATGTCAGGGATCATTTCGGCAGGGATCCGGCATCTGGCAACACTTTGCTGCAAGTGGAGGCTTGACCCAGCGCCTCCGGATCGGCAGGTTGTGCGCCCCGTCGGTGCCTTGGTGGTTATCCGCCGGCACGAACACATCTATCAAATACATCAGGTATGGCTGCGAAAATTTACACATCCAAGGACGCGAAAACCGCTCCGCTCAAGAAGAAGACCCTTGCGGTGATCGGCTTCGGCTCACAAGGCCACGCTCATGCGCTCAATCTCAAGGACAGCGGATTGAAGGTTGTCATCGGTCTCTACAAAAAATCCAAATCCCGTGAAGTCGCCAAAAAACTCGGCTTCGAAGTGATGGATACCGCTGATGCGGTGAAGGCGGCTGATGTCATTTTCGTCGCGACTCCGGATACGGTGATTCCCGCAGTTTACAACAAGGACATCGCTCCGAATCTCGCCAAGGGCAAAACTCTTCTCTTCTCCCATGGTTTTGCCGTTCATTTCAAGACCATCAAGCTTCCCAAGAACATCGACGTGATTTTGGTTGCTCCCAAAGGACCGGGACATACCGTGCGCTCTCAGTTTGTCGCCGGCAAAGGTGTTCCCGGCCTGATTGCGATCCATCAGGATGTCAGTGGCAAAGCGAAAGAGACCGCCCTTGCATGGGCGGGCGGCATCGGTTGCGCACGCGCCGGGGTGTTCCAGACCAATTTCCGTGAGGAGACCGTTACCGATCTCTTCGGCGAGCAGGTGGTCCTCTGCGGCGGTGCTTCCGCACTTGTCAAAGCGGGCTTCGAGGTTCTCGTTGAAGCCGGATATCAACCCGAGATGGCCTACTTCGAGTGCCTGCACGAGCTCAAGCTCATTGTGGACCTCATGAATGAGCAGGGCATCGCTGGCATGCGTTTTTCCATCTCGGAGACCGCCGAGTGGGGTGACGTTTCGGTTGGACCCAAAATCATCGATGCCTCGGTTAAAAAACGCATGAAGGCACAGCTCAAGGAAATCGAATCCGGCAAGTTTGCCAGAGAGTGGATCGCCGAATACGAAGGTGGCTACAAGAAATTCAACGTGCTCCGCAAGGAAGGCGCAAATCATCAGATCGAAAAAGTGGGTGCGAAACTCCGTTCCACCATGAGCTGGATCAAGCACAGCAAGATCAAGAAAGGTGCCAGCCAGGCAAGTTTGGTCTCAAGTTCCAAGTAGGCTTCCATCATCAGAAGCTACGCCCGGTCTCTCCGCGAGATCGGGCGTTTTTTTTGTGGATGGTGGCTGATTGGCTGCTTCCCAGCTGATGTGCCGAACGGGGCGCCATGAGTGCGGATAACCCGCCGCTTTCACTTACCTTGTTGCGGCCGGAAGCCAAGCACGCGCGCCGGTGCTGCGGCGTCCCGGTTCCTTGAAAAATCCGGCCAATCCGACACGGTTTCTGAGGTCTTCGATGGCATCCGCTGCCTTCGCATATCGCCAGCGAAAACCGGCTTCGCGCAGACGCAGGGGATCCGCCCATCGGCTTTTCAAGACCAGTTCCGTTTCCGTGTTCATCCATCGCGCGCCGATTTTCAGCATCCAGGTTTTGGCCGGAAGGCCGATCGGCATGCCGATGCTGTCCCGAAAGGTGCGCATCCACTCGCGATTGGTGGGAAAATTCGGTGCGGTAACATTGATCAGTCCCTCCAGAAACGGCTGGCGCATGATGAATTCCACCGCGCGCAAAAAATCATCCATGTGAATCCATGTGACGCGCTGATTGCCGTCACCCATCGTCCCACCCAGTCCTTTGTGAGTCAGTCCGCTGAGGACATCGTATACGGTCTTGGGTTCGTTTGCCAAAACCATCCCGATCCTCATGGCAACCTTGCGGGTTTCTGCCGGGACCTTCTCCGAAAAAAACGCGTCTTCCCATGCACGTGCGACATCGCACGAAAAGCCCTCTCCCGAGCTGCCATGCCATTCGTCCTGGGGTTCGTCTTCCGCATGGCGGTAGTAGGTGACCGTGCTGGAGTTGATCCATAACTTCGGAGCAACTCGGCAAGCTGCAATCGCCTTGCCCACCATGCGTGTGGAGTCGATCCG
The DNA here is from genome assembly GCA_041170385.1 of Verrucomicrobiota bacterium. Lineage (GTDB taxonomy): Bacteria > Verrucomicrobiota > Verrucomicrobiia > Verrucomicrobiales > Akkermansiaceae > Luteolibacter. The sequence goes on from JBEAZA010000023.1 coordinate 23,256, forward strand.
GCTGCGTAGGATCTCCTCCCGGTTTCTTGCATGGTACCGACAATTCACACTGCGGCCGGCAAGGTTGATGACGAGTTCGGCCCCTTCAAGCGCGTAGGCCCATGGACCGATGGTTTTGCCATCCCACTCGAGAAACATGCCATCGCCGCTCCATCCCTTGCGGGTTCTCGCGATGGCGACTACCTCACGGCCATTTCTTGAAAAATGACGACAGAGGTAACGGCCGAGAAATCCGTTTGCACCGATGATGACGACTGTGGAATTCATGATGTGGAGGGGTTATCCGAGAAGTTTGGCCGCGAGTTGGAGAGCCATGCCGTGCTTGAGCGAGGCAACACGATCCGAGAGGTTGGATGCCATCGTGACGAATTCCTTCAGCTCGTTGACCTGTTGATTGAATGCCTTGGCATCATCTCCCTTGAGTCCTTTCGTTTCCTCGGCGCATTTGTTGAGAAGGGCAAGGGCGGGTTCGATCTCCCTGCGTTTGCGCTCACGGGCGATGGTGCGAAAAATCTGCCACACATCCTTTTCGGCTTCATAGAAATCGCGCCGATCCCCCTTGACCACCACCATCCGGATGAGCCCCCAGGCGACGAGTTCTTTGAGGTTCGTGTGGGCGTTGCCTCGGCTGACTTCGAGTTGCTCCATCACCTCGTCGGTGCACATGGCCTGCGGGGAGGTCATCAGCAAGGCATGGATCTGTGCCATCGTGCGGTTGATGCCCCACTGTGTTCCCAACGCTCCCCATTGGGCGATGAATTCCTCTTTCGCGGTTTTCAGCTGGTCATTGCTGGCCTTCATAATTTTCATAATATACTGAAAATTATGAATATCAAGAAAATTTCCGATAAAAAAACCGCTTTCCCGTAAAGAAAAGCGGTTTTTGGTAAGGATGAAGCCGGAGTGGCTCAGAGAGCGGCTTTCAGCGAATCGAATTGGGCGCGTTTGGTTTTGAGGGTGCGTTCGAGTTTTTCGATTTCCTGGCCGAGGGTGAGCAGTGCTCCCAATTTCTTCTGGATGCCGCTGGTGGACGTCACGGATTTGGCGGCGGATTGTTTCGAGGATTTTGATACGGATTTGCGCTTGGCGGTCTTCGAGGATTTCGTCGATTTGCGTTTGGCTTTCACGCCGGATTTTTTCAGCCATGAAGCGAGAGTGATTTGTGAAATGCCGAACTTTGCGGCAGCAGCGCTTTGGCCGCCACGGCCGTTGGTCGCGTTGTGTTCGGTAATGAACGCGATGATGCTGTTTTTTTCTTCGGGCGTGTAACGTTTGCCGCGAATAACTTTCTTCTTGGGAGTGCTCATAGGTGGGGCAAACTCAAGCCAGATGAGGGCGATGACAAGTCAAATCTCGTTCATGTGAAGTACTCATCCAAGACATCATCTTCAAATGAGGTGATCCATCGATCCGCACCGGCTTTCACTTTATCGCGTGAGACTACCCCGCCGAAGCCGATCATCAGATCGACATCTTCCCGGGTTTCGAGATCCGATACCCCGTCGCCGATCATGATGACCTTGTTCGGGAGCAGGGCCTTTTTCCATTCCCGGATGATTTCATTTTTGCCGAGGTTGCGGGTCGTAGGGTAATCTTCGCCGTAGCCCGCATAGTTTCCGGAATCGTCGAAATAGAGCGGCACGGCTTCGACATGTTTGATTCCGAGCTGTTTTGCCAAAGGGCGGATGACGGGCTCGAATCCACCGGAGAGAATGACGGGGGTCCATCCTGAGAACTTGATGCGTTCAATGAATTCTGCAGCCCCGGAAACGATGTGATCCAGATACATTTGGCTGACTTTTCGGACGATTTCATCACCCGGCTTGATGATTTCCATGCGTTTTTTGAACACATCTTTGAGCGGAATATCTCCATTCATCGCGAGATGCGTGAGCTCGACCACCTGTGCATAGGTGGAAGGATCGGATAATCCCGCGAGTTCATCGATGCCTTCGATTGCGCTCAAGGTGGAATCGCAATCGATAAAGAGCAGTTTTCCCTTGGGTATGGTGAGCGGATGAATGATCACAGGGGTTTGATGGGGAATGGAATCGTATAGCTCCACCATATCCGTATTTTTCAAACGGATGCAGCCATGGCTGGCCGGTGAGCCGATCTGATCTTCATGGTTGGTTCCGTGGAGATAGATGAAACGATCCCGTGTGTTTTGGTTTTCAGGATCCAAGCCATCAAGACGCATGATGCGGGTCAGGATGAGATCTTCCGAGCAATTAGCTCCTGCTTGCAAGAGACCTGCTGGTTTTCTGGCACGGAAGATGGTGCCCAAGGCTTCGCCTTCACCGATTTTTTCAAGAATGGCAAATCTGCCGGTTGGAGTGCGATAACTGCCATCGGCAAATCCCATCCCTTTCTCGGCGGATGAGACGGGATAAGTTTTGACGACGGTACCGCCGTCAAAAACGGTGAGGATCTGATCGTCGAGAGAGATTTCGATATGAAGTGAAGTTTGGCTCATGGGAGGTGATGGAAAACTGCGAGAGCGTTGTGACCGCCCATCCCGTGGGCGAGTTTGAACACCGGACCTGAGGGCTTCAATGGCGCGGATGGAACAAGCATTTCACCGATTCCGCAGGTTCCGATCAGATTGGGAGGCAGTAGTCCCTGTCTCATGAAACCGAGCAAGATCGCTGTCTCGATCAGTCCGCTGGCTCCGACCGTGTGACCGATGTAAGGCTTCAGTACATGGAGGGATGAATGAGGATGGAGGAGATCGGAATTCAAAAACAATCGCTCGGCACGGGCTTGGGTCTGGGTGCCCGTCGCATGCGGGCAGACCGCGGTGGGCTTGCCGTGAAGAGAGATGGCATGTTTCAGAAGCTCGTGGGTGCGCCCCCCGTTTTTCGGGATACCCACGGGATCGGATCCATCGGAGTTGTTTGCAAAATGGCTGAGGCGAAGGCTTCCGGTCGGATCGGCGCTGAGTGCGATGGCAGCAGCCCCCTCACCGGGAATGAAACCGTCGGTCTGATCGGAAAACGGATCGAGCGAGCTGCGTTTCGACAGTAAGCCGGATGCCGCATAGTTATCCAACAGAATGGGGACGAGTGGCAGTTCGACCGCAACCACCAGCGCATGAGTGACCTGATGGGAATCGATCAGTAACTTCGCGATGCCAAGTGCGTCCAATCCAGCGGAACAACCACTGGCAACGACGTGATTGGGGCCGAAGATGCCGAGTTCGATCGAGATCGCGGTGGCCGGTTCGCTATGGATGGTGTTGCTTGCTGCCATCAATTTGAAAGGCCGGCGACCCGGCCACGGACCGAGCCAACCCGCTGCGTTTCCACGGCTTGTCCCGACGATCAGGGCTGCGTCAGCGAGTTCTGATTCGGACCAGCCTGCTTCGCTGGCGACTTGTCTCGCGACGTGAAGGGCGGCCATCGTGGCAGGACTCCATTTCCGATGGTTGAGAAGATTTCTGGGCCGGATCCATGCGCCGTGGAGAGCGGCGTGAGGACTGTCATTACCCAAAATTTCTGCCAGCGGACGAAACCCGGTTTGGCCCGCTGAAACCGCACGGACATGGGAGTCGATATCATGACCGATTGAAGAGAGCGCTCCGAGGCCTGTGATGGAGAGTGCGGATTTGATGCCTTCGGGTTAAACGGGTTCGGCATTTCAGTCAAACTGTACGAGGAAATCCGATAAAATATCTCTTTCCGCCTTTGCGTGTCGAACAAAGATGCCTCATAAGCTGCGGAGCGGATGAAGTCAGTTCTTGATACAATCAACGGAGGAGCGAGTTACCTGGAAAAACGCGGTATCGAAGATGCGCGCCGGAACATGGAGCATTTGTTGGCGAAACAGCTCGGCTGCACGAGGATGCAGCTTTACACCCAGTTCGACCGACCGCTGGAAGAGGCTGTGCTGGCCCCGCTGCGCGAGTGGCTGAAACAACGCGGCGAGGGGATTCCGCTTCAGCATTTGTTGGGTGAAGTTCATTTCCACGGTCACGATTTCCTGTGTGATGGCCGAGGGTTGATTCCGCGGCACGAGACCGAGGAACTGGTCGGGTTGATTCTGAAGCGATTTCCCGACGGGAACCTGCGGGTGCTCGATGTGGGTTGCGGCTCCGGAGTGATCGGGTTGTCGCTTGCGGCGCATCGGCCGGAAAGCCATGTGACCTTGGTCGATATCTCTGGCGATGCATTGGAACTTGCCCGTGAAAACGCTGCCAAAATCGGGGTGAAAAACAGTTCCATCGTTCAGAGTGATCTGTTCGAAAACGTGGAAGGTCGTTTCGATTTCATCGTCGCGAATCTGCCCTATCTGCCCGAAAGTGAAGTGTCTGTCATGGCACGGGAACTCGCGCATGATCCCGCTTTGGCTCTCTTTTCCGGTACGGACGGGCTGGATCTCCTGCGACGCTTCATTCCTGCGGCTCGCAGTCATCTGGTGCATGGCGGCCAGTTGGCGCTTGAGATTGGTTACGATCAGGCTTCACAGGTGCGCTTGTGTTTGGAAGAGTCTGGCTTCACGGAAATTGAGATTCAAAAAGACATCAGCGGGATCGCCCGGTTTCCAATTGCAACACATCAATAAACTCACAGATCGAACATGGATAAGCTCGTCGTGCACGGGGGCTCAGTCATCAAGGGCTCCATCAACATTTCCGGATCGAAAAATGCCTCCTTGCCCATCCTTGCGGCGACGATTCTCACAGGAGAGGACTGCATCATCCGCCGCGTTCCGGATGTGTCGGATACGAATTACATGATCCAGATTCTCAGCGCGCTTGGTGCGGATGTGGAGCGATCTTCCGGCACGGTGAGAATTTCCTGCGCGGACATATCCGACGAAGCACCTTACGAATTGGTGAGACGGATGCGCGCATCCATTTGCGTCATGGGGCCGTTGCTGGCGAGAAAAGGCCGTGCCGTGGTTTCCTTGCCGGGAGGTTGCGTGATCGGGGACAGGCCTGTCGATTTGCACCTCAAAGGCATGGAGGCTCTGGGTGCGAGGATCGAATTCGAGGGAGGAAATATTCTTCTCACCGCACCCGATGGATTGCGTGGTGCGGAAATCAATTTGCGGGGCGAAAGCGGCCCGACGGTTCTCGGAACCGACAACGTGATGATGGCCGCGACATTGGCGGAAGGTATCACCGTGATCGAATCTGCGGCAGCTGAGCCGGAAGTTCTGGATCTCGCAAATTTCCTCAATGGAATGGGCGCCAAGATCACCGGAGCGGGAACCAGACGCATCGTGATCGAAGGAGTGAAGGAACTCAGGGGTGTGGAGCACACCGTGATTCCGGATCGGATCGAGGCGGGAACCTTCATGGCGGCGGCCGCGCTTGCGGGCGAAGGAGTAACACTGAATCGTGTGAATCGTGAGCATTTGAAAGCCATCACGGAAGCCATTGTGAAATCCGGACACAAAGTGGAGTTCAACGCTGAGGGCACATCATGCTTCGTCGAACGGGGTGAGGTTCTCCAAGGGGTGGAGCTCAACACCGCGCCTTACCCGGGTTATCCGACCGACATGCAGGCGCAGATGACCGCATTGCTGGTCACGACTCCCGGCATCAGTGTGGTGAAGGATAGTATTTTCCCACAGCGCTTCATGCATTGTGCGGAGTTGAAGCGTATGGGTGCGGATATCAAAATGGACCTTGGCACCGCGATTGTGAGGGGGGTGAACAAATTATCCGCTGCACCGGTCATGGCGTCTGATCTCCGCGCATCCGCTGCTCTGGTTCTGGCCGCGCTGCGAGCCAAAGGCACCACCGAAATTTCCCGTCTCTATCACATCGACCGCGGTTATGAGCATATTGATGAGAAACTGCTCATGCTCGGAGCGGATGTCGAGCGGGTGAGGGTATAGAAGAGTGAAAGATGCGGACAACGGCCTTGGCTTGAGTTCGTCCCGTCTCATCACCCCGAGTCTTGTGTCTCACACCTCGCTTCTTCCATCGGTTGCCGCGTTGCCGGAAGCTTCCCCGGGGAGATCGAGAAAATCGAAATCACCGCCGGGCTCGAGATCGACGTTCGGATTGATGATCAGAGGGCGGGTGGTTTTATCCAGAATGTCCAGGTTGGGCAGAGACCCGCTCTCGGGAGCCGCTTTGAGTTCCTCGAATTTGCGGGCCGTGCTCAGGACGCGGGATTCATAGGAACCGACGGCCTTGTTGTAGTTGTCCACCGCGCTGTTCAGGGAATTGCCGAGTTTGCCAAAGTGTTCGCCGAGCACGCCCAGGCGTTCATACAGCATTCTGCCTAATGCGGAAATTTCCTTCGCGTTCAACGCCAGGGCCTCCTGACGCCAGCCGTAAGCCACGGCTTTGAGAAGGGCGATGAGCGTGGTTGGGGTGGCGAGAATCACGCCGTGATCCACCCCGCTCTCGATCAAGCCCGGATCGGAATTCAGTGCGGCGGAAAAGAACGATTCGCTCGGGAGGAACAGCACGGTGAACTCGGGAGAATGATCAAATTGTCTGGTATATTCCTTCGAGGCCAACTGTTTGATATGGGTGCGCACCTGGACCGCGTGTTGGCTGAGATAGCGCTCGCGCTCCGTTTCATCGGTTGCTTCCAGGGCGTTGAGATAGGCGTCCATCGGCGTCTTGGAATCCACCACAATCGTCTTTGATCCGGGAAGCTTGACGACTAGATCGGGCCGCAGGCGTTTGCCCTCGTCGCTGGTGATCGTGGTCTGGGTCGTGAAATCACAATGCTCTTGCATGCCGGCGAGCTCGACGACCCGGCGAAGTTGCATTTCACCCCATTGGCCCCGACCTGTCGGCTGGCGCAGCGCTTTCACCAAGGATGCGGTTTCCTTTTGCAAACCGATCTGACCCTCGCCGAGCGAGCGGACCTGCTCTTTGAGTTCGGCATAGGCGCCCTCGCGGATTTTCTCGATCTCACCGATCCGAAGTTCGAATTTTCCGAGTGAATCCGCGACCGGCTTCACCAGGGTCTCGATTGCGGTTTTACGTTTTTCGATCTCGCTTTTCGCTTCCTCGGTTTGCGAGGCCAAGGTGGATTTGGCGAGTTGGAGAAATTGCTCGGATGCGCCTTTGAGGGCGTCTGCGGAAAGTGCTTTGAACGTATCCGAGAGGCGGGATTCGGCGCGTTCCAGCAACGTTTGTTTTTCCGCAGAGGATTTCCGTTCCGCGTCGAGACGGGTTTCGAGTTCGGTGACCCGGCGCTCCTCTTGTTTCAAAAGCTCACTGATGGAGGTGTTTTTCCTGGACGAGGCTAGCTGGGCAATCGCCCAACCGGCGAAAAATGCCGCAAATCCGGTCAAAATTAGGGGGAGTTGGTCGAAAAGTTCGGGTGGCATGGCAGATTTCTACTTGCAGGGTTGGATCAGATGGCGTTGATGTAAGCGTTGTCGCCATCATGCGTTTCTCCGGCAGGCGCGACAACTCAAACTTTCATTCATCTCCTCAAACATCATGTCACACACCCTACCTGAACTTGGCTACGCTCTCAACGCACTTGAGCCCCATATCGATGCCCTCACGATGGAGATCCATCACGGCAGGCACCATCAAGCCTACGTCACCAACCTCAATGCTGCGATTGCCGGAAAAGCCGATCTTGAAGGGAAATCTGCGCTCGAGTTGATCAAAAACCTCGGTGCTGTGCCGGAAGACATACGCGGTGCTGTCCGCAACAACGGCGGCGGTCATGTGAATCACAGTTTTTTCTGGAAAGTCATCGCTCCGGGCGGTGCCAAAGCCCCATCCGGCGATCTCGCTGCTGCGATCGACAAGGCCTTCGGTTCCTTTGACGCGTTCAAGGAAGCCTTCTCGAAAGCCGGCCTTACCCGCTTCGGTTCCGGCTGGGCCTGGCTATGTAAAAAAGCCGACGGCACCCTCGCCGTCTGCTCCACCGCCAATCAGGACAATCCGCTCATGGGCCCCGATTTCGGTGGTTGCGGCAGCACCCCCATTCTTGGGATTGATGTGTGGGAACATGCCTATTACCTGCATTACCAGAACAAGCGCCCCGCCTACATCGATGCGTTCTGGAATATCGTGAACTGGGACGAAGTGGCGAAACACTTTGCCGCGGCGTAAGCCAATGCGGCAGTCTGCCGATCGGGTCTTTGCTTCTTCACCACCCGGTGGAACCGCAATCCCGGGTACCGATGCCACGAGACCCACGGCAAACCTGTGCCGTCGGATTTCAAAACGTTCACATCTGAAAACATTTGAGTTCCGATCCATGAACCAACGAACCCCCCTGTTAAGTTTCGTTCCGATCGCTTGGCTGGCTGCATGCACGTGTCTGAGCGCACTTCCCCAGGGGGTGGCTCCTGCATTCATGGATCCCATCCCCGGGTCTTCCAGCACGAGGATGCCCGAGCGTCTGCTTGATGACTATTGGAACAGCGAGTTCGTACGGGTCAACCGGGAGGTCTCTCAGGCGCATGGCTCACAACTCGTTTTCTTTGGCGACTCGATCACACTGCGTTGGTCGCTGGCCAAGGCCGAGGGCAAGGAGGTCTGGGAAAAGCGGTTTGCGAAATACAAGCCGATCAACATGGGCAATTCCGGCGACATCACTCCGGTGATGCTTTATCGTGTGAGCCATGGAAATCTGGATTTCCCGAAGGGCCAGGAACCACGCGTGGCGGTATTGTTGTGCGGAACGAACAATTACGTCGTCAAACAGAGCGCAGGAGGAAAAGAAAGCTGGGATCTCGGGATCGAATCGCCACCTGCGCAAGTGGCCGACGGTGTGCGTGCGGTGGCTCAGGCATTCCGGCAAAAGCTCCCGACCACTCGCCTGATCCTCCTTGGCATCCTGCCGGTCAAAGACCCGACCAAGTGGGAAAAATGCCGTGAAACCAACCGGATACTCGCCAACCACACCTACCCGAACGATGAAGTCGTCTTTCTCGATCTCGCCGGGCGGTTTCTCAACCCGGATGGCACCCAGAAAGCCGAGTTGTTCACCGACGGCACCCATCTCACCACCGCGGGCTATCAGGTCATGGCGGATGCGATTGCCCCTCAGATCGAGCAATGGATCAAGCTGACACCGATCAAATCGGGGCAGTGATGGGAGGGAAAACTTTGTAGGGTTTCACCCCGGTCTCAGGCCCGAACGAATCGCACCTCCACGTTTCTTCCCAGCAACGCGGCTGCCTTGCCCACACTGGCAAATGTGAGAGAAGAGTTCATCGGATCCAGCAAGCGATCCACCGCTGCGCGGCTTGTATGCATCCGCGTGGCGAGTTCGGCTTTGCTCATTTTTTCGGCTTCCATGATTTCCTGAAGTTGAAACGAGAGGACACGCTTCAAGGCCAGAACAGTGACTTCTGGCGCAACGGCTTGCTCATTCAGGAAA
>JBEAZA010000024.1:0-38348 GCA_041170385.1 Verrucomicrobiota bacterium
GCCGCTGCCTCGTCAACGGCGAAGTCGTATCCGAAGCCGATCTCAAGTTCGCACTCTTCGACCGCTGATGACAACTCCCATCGAATTGTTAGAAACCTACTTCGCCGCCTTCAATCGCGGCGACACCGATACCATGCTCGGACTCGTATCCGACGGTATCATCCACCACGTCAACCAAGGTGATATCCGCAAAGGCAAGACCGCTTTTGCCGAATTCAACGCTCACATGACCCGTTGCTACGCGGAGAAACTGGAAGATATCGTCCTGTTCAGCTCAACCGATCCCACCCGCGCCGCTGCGGAATTCATCGTTCACGGCAAATACCTTTCAACCGACGAAGGCCTCCCCGAAGCCCATGGCCAAGCCTACCAACTCCCCGCCGGTTCGTTCTTCACCATCTCCGGCGGAAAGATTTCCCGCATCACCACCTACTACAACCTCCAGGACTGGCTCGATCAGGTCTCCAAATGATCGGACTGAAAATTCGACTCTTCGCTCTCAGCTCTTGGCTCCGTGCTTGAAAAAACACCCTTGCCAAATGTCCCCCGAACGTTCCATCCTCCGCCCCTCATCTGCCGCGCGCTTAGCTCAGTGGTAGAGCACATCCTTCACACGGATGGGGTCGCAGGTTCGAACCCTGCAGCGCGCACCACTTTTTCCCTTATTCCATAAGGGTCTCGGTCAGAGGTTCCGACAAAGTTCCGATGGGCACTGCCGTATTCATTAGTGGCGCGCTCCCCGAAAACTGGAGAGGTTGGAAAGTTAGTCCGATGGCTCACTCGCAATGCCATCATTCAATCGCTCGATCAAGTTGCAGAGGAAATGGGTTCTTCTGTTGCAATGCTGCGCAAGCACTACCATAATCATAATCCGCGCGCCCGAGAAGAAAGTGAAGCGTGGTTCGGAATGCGGCCTTCAGACCTCCAATAAGGTTCCGATAAGTTCCGATGAAACGAGGGGCAGACGCGAAAATCGACCATTTCCCGATTTTCGAACCCTTGTAAAATCAAGGAATTCCAGGCTTTGTCCGGATCCAAGACAGCCTTTGATAGATTCGAACCCTGCAGCGCGCACCATGCCCAGCCTCCCCACCTTGACGCTTCCGCCAGCGTCAATCCCGCGTCGAATGCAAGACGCATGGCATCAAGGATCCATGAGACCGAAAATACCTCAATCCACGGGGTGTCCAACCAATCCCCTCCGCTGCCTTGCAACTGGCATACGCATCACAGGATCATCATCCCAGCAAAACCTTTTTTCGGCTTGTACCGGGCATCCCTGCCCGTTTCCATTCATGCTTGATCCGAGCAGTCCAGATTCGCTACCGTGTTCACCATGAAGCTGAATGGAGTTTCTCAAACAAACCCACTCATCCATCGGCTGCATGCAACCCGAATCCGAGCCGATGACCCATCGTAAGACGAAGCAATATCAACGTCTGGCTCTGATCATCCTGATTTCGGGCCTGTTCCTGAGCTGCTTCATCACATGGCAGGTTGAAAAAATCGCCAGGCGCGCGGACCACAGCCAATTCCTCATTCTAACCGAGCGCCTCAGCAATGAAGTCACACGCCGCGTCCGCCAATTCGACTATGGCCTGCGCGGAGCTCGCGCTCTCTGGCCCGCCAGCCGCCGTGTCACCCGCTCTGATTTCACCGCCATGGTCAATGATCGGAATCTGGAAGAGGAATTTCGCGGATGCACAGGCCTGGGATTCATTCGCCGCGTACCACGCGATCAATTGGACGAATTTCTGAAACGCACCCGCGAAGACGGCGATCCGAGCTTCACCGTCAAAACGAGTGGGGACTATCCCTATCTTTACATCATCGAATATCTCGATCCGAAAGAAATCAACCAGGCCGCAATCGGATATGATGTTGCTTCGAATATGATCAGAAGAACTGCAGCAGAGCGTGCCATGCTCACCGATGCATCCGCCCTGACTGCCCCGATCACCCTGTTGCAGGCGCCTGAGGAGGGAGCGGGATTCCTGATCTATTATCCGGTATACGAGAAAAACACCAACCCCAGAAGCCCGGAGGAACGCAGACAACATCTCATCGGTTGGACATACATGCCGATCGTTGCCTCCAGAATCCTGGATGGAGTCACCGGCTATGTCGAAGACCAACTGGATTTCGAGGTGTTTCATGGAAATGAAAAAACGGAGGGAAATCTCATCTATCATGCGGATCTTCATGCTCAATCCTCGCGGAACTCACTATCCGTCGATCCCCACGAACATTTTTACCTCACGAAAAAAATATCCGTAGGTGGGCAGGTATGGACGGTAGTCTGCACCACAAGCGAGAAATTCACCCACACGGCTCGCACCCATGTCTATACCGTCGCGTTCGGCGGAATCAGTATCACTCTCTTGTTGACCGGATTAATCCGTTCGCTCAGCCGCCGCACGCACCAGGCACACTCCATCGCCATCAAAATGACAAGCGATTTGGAGACCACTCTCAAAAAGGTCGAAATGCTCGCTCTGGTCGCGACACGAACCACCAATGCCGTCATCATTTGTGACGCCCGTCGCAAAATTACTTGGGTAAACGAAGGCTTCAGCCGCATGACCGGTTACAGCCTGGATGAGTCCCTTGGCAAATCCCCGGGTGAAATCCTCCAATCCGCCCACTCCGATCCGGAAACCATCTTGCAAATCCGGAACGCATTGAACAGTGCGGAACCGGTTCACTGTGAAATCCTCAACCGATCCAAATCCGGAGAGGAATACTGGATCGAACTCGATATCGTCGCTCTCAAAGATGAGGGTGGCAACCTGACCGGGTTCATGAGCATCCAGCAGGACATATCAACACGCAAACAGAATGAAGCACTGATCCATGATCAGGCGGAACGTACCAAGCTGGCGTTGGCGGCTGGTGAAATGGGATTATGGGACTGGAATATCACCACCGGAAAAACCATCTTTGATGAACGCTGGGCATCCATGCTGGGCGAGAAACCCGAAAACCTCACCCCGTACGTAGATGAATGGGTCAAACGCTGCCATCCCGATGATCTGCCGCTGGCAAAAGAGGCGCTCCAGCGCCATTTCGACGGAAAAACCGCTCTCTATGAATGCCGCCACCGCGTCAGACATCGCAATGGATCATGGCTTTGGATTGTCGATACCGGCAAGGTATTCACACGCGGACCAAACAACGAACCTGTCCGTATGGTCGGCACTCATCGTGACATCACCAAAGAGTATACAGCGCAGCTCGAACTCGGACGGCAAACCGAGGCGCTTCACCATACCGGCCGGCTCGCCAAAGTAGGTGCATGGGAATTGAATCTGGCGGACAACTCGATTTATTGGAGCGACCAAGTGCGCGTTCTTCACGAGGTTTCACCAGACTACGTTCCAACCCTCGAGACAGCTCTCGCGTTTTATCCCGAAGATGCCCGCATGCAATTACAGGCAGCGATCCGTCATGCCATCGAACATGGAACACCCATCGACGTCGAGCTTCCTCTCATCACCGCAAAAGGCAACCGCCTCTGGATCAGATCCATGGGCGAGGCCATCAAAGTCGATGGCAAAACCACCTTGCTGCGCGGCGCGTTTCAGGACGTGACCGAGTTCCACTTGCAAAAAATCGATCTCGATGAAGCCCGGAAAATCGCTGAGAAAGCCAATCTGGCGAAAGCGGAGTTTCTTGCGAACATGAGTCATGAAATCCGCACTCCGATGAACGCTGTCATCGGGATGTCGCAATTACTCGAAACCACGGCACTGAATCCCGAACAGGCGGATTTTGTCAATATCATCAAAACAAGCGGAGAAACCCTGCTGGTCGTCATCAATGACATCCTGGACTTTTCCAAAATCGAGGCTGGCAGTATGGAATTGGAATCCATTCCCCTTCAGATCCGCGATTGTGTGGAGGGCTCGATGGAATTCATTCTACACCAGGCTTCGGAAAAAGGTATCCGGATGGAGGTTGCGATCGATACCAATGTCCCGGCGGCGGTCTATGGAGACAAAACCCGAATCCGTCAGATTCTGACAAATCTGCTGAACAATGCGGTGAAGTTCACGGAGCAGGGAAAAATCGTTGTAAGGGTGTCCAAGGCGCGCGCGATCCTCAATACGGATGGGCAAGACGGATTGCATTTCTCCGTCAGCGATACGGGAATCGGTATTCCCTCGGATCGCCTGGACCGACTCTTCAAATCTTTCAGCCAGATCGATGCATCCGTTACCCGCAAATACGGAGGAACAGGCCTCGGCCTTGCGATTTGCTCCAGGCTGGTCTCCCTGATGAAAGGCCGAATCTGGGTGGAATCCGCTCCGAACCTTGGATCAACGTTTCATGTTGAAATCCCATTGGCTCCGGCTCCAGATCCACTGGAATGCACCATTCTCCCCATCTCTCCTGAAGTCCGGAACAGAGACGCATCATTTCCGAAAGATACCCCGGACGCCAGCGATGCTGCAGTATCTCAAGTTTCATGCGAGAAATCACCTCTGTGTTTCGCTTCTCAATCATCGGGAGAGCTCGATTCCATGAATCGAATACCTGCTCGTGATCTGGCCAGTGAACATCCGCTGAGTATCTTGCTATGCGAGGACATGCCGATCAACCAACGGGTGGCCAGCCTGCTGCTGAAACGTCTAGGCTATCAAGCCGATGCCGTCCGCCACGGCATCGAAGCCATGAACGCGCTGGCGAACAAACCCTATGACATCATCCTCATGGATGTCCACATGCCGGAAATGGACGGCCTAACCTGCACTCGCATGATCTGTGAGACCTATCCGGCTGAAAACCGCCCATGGATCATCGCAATGACCGCCAACGCCCTATCGAAAGACCATCAGATCTGCCTGAATGCGGGGATGAATGACCATATCACCAAGCCGATCAACACCGAAAGCATCACCCGGGCACTCATTCGAGGAAGTCGTGAATTGTCAAAACGAAGGGCACGGCAAAGCTGAGGCCGAAACCAACCGCAATCGCTACGGATTTTTTCCATGGAAATCATCGACATTGAACAGCTGAGCGAATGCCTAACGGGCGAAATCGATCTTGATCTCGATCTCATGCGGTGTGCCATCGGCGAGCTGAAAGAACATGCTGCAGCCATGCAAACGTGTATCATGCCGGAGGACGAAGCGGCTTGGACCTCTCACGCACATCGCTCCTTCGGTGCCTCCGCCAGTCTCGGATTCAAACGCCTTGCCCATCAATTCAGAGAAGCTGAATTCCTACAACATGGGACCACGGATCCATCGGCCCTGCTGGAAAGAATCAACGAAACGATCGGCCTGACCGAACACGAACTCAGTCTGATGAAACTGCTGTAGCACTCTCTCATCCATGAGTCCAACATCCGAGAGAGGGATGCTTTTCCAGCCTGATCCGCGATATCCGCACCACTCAAGCAATCATGTACTTCACCCCTGACCGCACGAGCCGCTCACGGAATTCATCACGCAGCTCATCGGTGATCAACACATCCAGCTCCTCGGGCTTCACAAAAAAATGATCGGTCGCCTGATCGAGCTTGGTATGATCCAAAAGCGCGCAACGCCACCTCGCATGATTCATCACGGTCGCCTTGAGCCGAGACTCCTCCGGATTCGGCTCACCAAGCCCCAACTGGAAATCATAGCCGCCTCCGGAAAAAAAGAAGCGATCGATCCGGAACGCACGTGCTCCCATCTCTGTCAGCATGCCCATGAAACGCCGGCCTTTCGGCTCATAGATTCCACCCAACAGAATCAACTCGATATCGTTTCTCATCGCCAGCTTCTCCACCACCGCCTGAGAATAGGTCAGGATCCTGAGTTTGAGTCCATCAGGCAGATGCCGAGCCAGCTCGAGAGCGGTGGAACTCGCATCCAGCATGACTGTTTCTCCGGCTTCGATGTGCTTGGCCGCAATTTTCGCGATCATGGTCTTTTCCACGGCCTGACGTGCCTCCCGCTCGTTCTGCGAAAATTCATGAAACTCCATGGCAAGATCCGCGGCTCCACCATAGGTTCGCTTCAGCAATCCCTGCCTGGCCAGCGCATCCAAGTCGCGGCGTATCGTCTCCTCCGCCACTCCGAGCGCTAACGACAACTCCTGGGTCCTGACTGTGCCGTCACGTCTGGCGCTTTCCAGGATTTTTCTCTGACGCTCGATGGCTAACATGTGGGATTTTGTGGTTTTTTCTTGCTCTTTGTGTTTTTTAAACCTACGCCTCCTCCTGTCAAGAACCTTCAACTACCATGCCGGAATTCAAACACGTTACCTATTCATGGGACGACACCCATGCCGCCAAGCTCGATCCTGTCGGTCGCCTCGTTTACCGCTCCAACATCCTCGGAGCCGACCAACGCATTACCAACACCGGAGGCGGCAACACCTCCTCGAAAATCATGGAGTCCGACCCCCTCACCGGTCAGCAAACGGAGGTCCTCTGGGTCAAGGGCTCCGGCGGTGACCTCCGCACCTCGAAACGCGAAAATTTTTCTTCCCTCTACCAAGACAAACTCATCGGACTCCAATCCGTCTACGCCGCCAAACCCCACAACGGCCTGAAAACCCCGGCTGAGGACGAAATGGTCGGCATGTATTTCCATACTACCTTCAACCTCAATCCGCGACCTTCCTCCATCGACACCCCTCTCCACAGCTTCCTATCCGGAAAACATGTGGATCACATGCACCCGAACGCGATCATCTCCATCGCTGCATCCAAAAACTGCGAAACGCTAACCAGAGAAATCTTCGGCGGGGAAATGGAATACGTGCCATGGATGCGCCCCGGCTTCGAGCTCGGCCTTGCCATGCAGGAGATCGAAAAGAAAAAGCCCGGCACCCAGGCAATCATGATGGGCCAGCACGGTTTCATCTCATGGGACAACGATGACAAGAAGTGTTACGAACTCACCCTGCGCCTCATTGACAAGGCCGCACAATACATCGAGGGAAAATACTTGGCCAAAGGTGGCGACGCGAAAGCATTCGGCGGTCAGAAATACCAGACTCTTCCGGAAACACAGCGTCGCGACACGTTTGCAAAAATCCTGCCATGGCTACGCGGTCAGGTTTCCCAACAGAAACGTTTCATCGGCACCATCCAAGACGACGACAATATCCTGCGCTTCGTCAACTCGGCAGACTCCCCGCGCCTCGCCGAACTCGGCACCTCCTGTCCCGACCATTTCCTTCGCACCAAAATCAAACCGCTCTATGTGGATTGGAACCCGCAAACCGAAGACCTCGCCACACTCAGAAACAAGCTTGCTGCAGGCCTCGTCGCCTACCGTGAAGACTATGCGAGATACTACGAAACCTGCAAACACCCGAACTCCCCCGCGATGCGCGATCCGAACCCAACGGTCGTCCTGATTCCCGGTCTCGGCATGATCGCTTGGGGCAAAGATAAATCCGAATCACGCGTCACCGCAGAGTTTTACAACTGTGCGGTCGAAGTCATGCGCGGTGCGGAAGCCATCGACACCTACATTTCCCTTCCGCAACAGGAGGCATTCGACATCGAATACTGGCTCCTTGAAGAGGCCAAACTCCAGCGCATGCCCGCTGAAAACGAACTCGCCCGGCAGGTTGTGATCGTGATCGGTGCAGGTTCCGGCATTGGCAAACAAACCGCCCACCGCCTCGTGAAAGAAGGCGCGCACATCGTTTGCGTTGACCTCAACAAGGAAGCTGCCGAGGCCACCGCCAAGGAAATTACTGACAAATACGGCCCGGGCATCGGCGTTGCCGGAACCGGCATCTCCGGCTGCGGCCCTGCCATCGGTCTCGCCGCCAACATCACCGATCGCGCCAGTATCCGTACGATGCTCGACGAGGTCGCTCTCGCCTACGGCGGGTTCGATCATATCTGCGTCACCGCCGGCATCTTCGTTCCATCGGACACCACGGGTCACATCCCCGATGACAAGTGGGCACTCACGTTCAACATCAATGTGACCGGCTCTTACTTCGTTGCTGACGAAGCCTACAAGACTTGGAAAGAACAAGGTCTCTCCGGAAACCTGGTCCTCACGACCTCGGCCAACGCCGCTGTGGCGAAAAAAGGATCCCTTGCCTACGATACCTCGAAAGCAGCCGCCAACCACTTGGTGCGCGAACTCGCCATCGAGCTCTCCCCCCTCGTTCGGGTCAACGGTGTTGCTCCGGCGACGGTGGTTTCAGGCTCTGCGATGTTCCCGCGTGACCGCGTCATCGGGTCGCTCGCGAAATACGCCATCCCCTACTCAGAGGATGAGGAGACCGAATCCTTGGTCAACAAGCTGGCTCAATTCTACGCAGATCGCACCCTCACGAAGAGCCCGATCACCCCAGCAGACCAAGCGGAAGCCTACTTCCTGCTCGTCACGAAACGCCTGAGCAAAACCACCGGTCAGATCATCACGGTCGATGGCGGCCTGCACGAAGCGTTCCTGAGATAAGAACATTCCAAACGCAGGGCGCTCTCGCTATGGAACCCCACGCGGAGCTTCAAGTTTCTGAAAGAATCCATGATTCCGGCAGAACTTCGCTTCACGTGGTTCGATCCGTGTCACCACCCCACCGTTTTACCACACCCCGATCTCCCTCAGCTGCCGCTCCGCCACTTCCGCCCAACCACGGTTGGCAGCTGGCGATGCGGGCGACGGGTGGAGGATTTTTCCGATCACCGCAAACGTGCCCAAGATGTCCTGAGCCGTCTTCATCTGGTTTTCCGCATACCCTCCAACGCCGATCAGATACTGGGGCTCCAGAAGTTCAATCAATCTTCGCAGATGCTCCTGACACGCCTCATCGGCCGGTGCCATCTCGGACAGCCGGATTTTGTCGGGCGTGAGATTTGCTCCCGAATCTCTCATCCAGATCAAGGGACAGAAATTGATGACCAGATGATCTCTGAAAAATTCAGTCGCATCCGGAAAGATACCCGCAAACAACCCCCACAATCTCCGGCCGCTGACCTCGGATTTTTCGCACTCCATGCCACTGATTTGCCGCTTGGGATGCTCGTGAACGGGCTTGCCGATCCGCGGCGAAAGCTTCATCCAATCCCTCACAGCGGCGACTTCTCCGAACGGAACCCCCGTTTGCGCCATTCCAAACGGCCCCGGATTCATTCCTAACAGAAGCGTACGTTTTTTCGAATTGGCAAACGCGTTCAAATACGCTTCATAACCTTCGCGCGCGTAATCAAGCGTGAGGTACGTATGTGTTACCGGAGCGGAAAAACGCAACGGACGCAGTTCGTCGGCTAGTCTCCTCCCGGCCCGAATCAGCTCTTTCGCTATCGTCTCCATGCGATCCAGAGCAATGCCAGCACAACCGGCAAATAGACCAAGGTTGAGAAAAACAACTGCCGGCAGGATCCACGCTCCCCATCACGGATAAAGCGAATGGCCAACCCCATGATCGCGAGGCCGAATACCGGTCCGCCAATCAACCAGAGAACATTCGCGAAGCCCCAGATCCCCGGCAACACGGAAAACACTGCCAACACGAACGCAAAGAGCGCGCACAAAATCCCGCTGCGCCGGCCGCTGAGATCGCCATTCGACCACATCCTGTATCCCGCATCCTCATACTCCTGACGGCACAACCAGTTGATCGCAACGAAATGCGGCAATTGCCAGAAAAACAACATTCCAAACAAAAACCAAGCTTCCGGATCCCATATCCCTCCACCTCCACCCACCCAGCCGATCATCGGCGGAATCGCACCGGGGATCGCGCCAATCAGGGTGTTGAGCGAACTGATGCGTTTCATCGGGGTATAGACAAAGACATAAATCGCGACCGTGGCCGCTGTCAGGTACGCCGCAAACGAACTTACCATGACCGCCAGATGAATGATTCCCATCGCAGATAACACCCAACCGAGCGCAAAGGCAGTGATCGGATTCATGCGCCTTGCCGGCAGTGGCCGATCCGCCGTTCGTTTCATCAGGCGATCCAGATCAATCTCCATGAGCTGGTTGAACGCAGCCGATCCGAACGCGGCCGCCGCCGTACCGATCAGGGTGTGGAGCAAGGTCATCCACTCCATTGGAAAGCCTTTCCGCACCAACAGATAACCAAAAAAGGTGGTCACCAATACAAAGAAATTCAACCTCACCTTCATCAATACCGTGAGATCGTCACGCAGCTTGGGCGGGTTGATGGTTTCGATTTCAGTTTCCGACACAGACGGAACTTGAGCGATCCGGCCCCTCAAGTCGAGCAAGGATCTTGGAAGCCATCAAGCGAGGCGGAATGGCTGCCCCCCGCCGCAAAGCGAAGCCGTCACGACAGGTCCTTGCACCCTGCATGTCATCCGGCCACCCGGAACATGCCTCTTGCATGGAGCTCGGAGTGTTTACACCCCACGTTTACCGAACTACGCGCGCACCACCACCGGAAATCTGTTTCTCGACTTCTTTACGGGTTGCCATCGAGGTGTCTCCGGGCGTGGTCGATGCCAGAGCACCGTGGGCCGCACCGTATTCGACGGCTTTTTGGGCATCATTGAACTCAAGAAACCCAAACTGCACGCCCGAGGCGAAGGAATCCCCACCACCCACGCGGTCAAGGATTTCCAGGTCCTCGTACTGGCGGGATTCGTAAAATGTTCCATCGTGCCACAAGATGGCAGACCAATCATTGATGGTTGCGGTTTTCACGGCCCGAAGGGTGGTAGCGGCGACCTTGAAGTTCGGATACGCTTTGACCGCGGTCTCGATCATCGCCTTGAACGCATCCAGTTCGATGGTCGAAATGTTGTGATCCACACCCTCAACCTCAAAGCCAAGCGATGCCGTGAAATCCTCTTCGTTACCAATCATGACATCAACGTATTTGGCGATCTCGCGATTCACCTCGCGCGCCTTCGTAAGCCCGCCAATGGTTTTCCAAAGCGACGGACGATAATTCAAATCATAGGAAACAATCGTGCCATGTTTGTTGGCCGCCTTGACCGCCTCAATGGTGACCTGTGCCGTACTCTCGGAGAGCGCCGCGTAAATTCCGCCGGTATGGAACCAACGGACTCCGAGTTTTCCGAAAATGTGATCCCAATCAATGTCTCCGGGTTTGAGTTGTGATGCCGCCGTATTGCCGCGATCCGGATTGCCCACCGCACCACGAATCCCGAACCCACGCTCGGTGAAATTCAACCCGTTACGCACGGAGCGACCGATCCCGTCATCTTCACGCCATTGAATGAAATCCGTGGCGACTCCGCCCTGCATGATGAAATCCTCAATCAAATGCCCGACCTCGTTATCGACAAACGCCGTCACCACCGCAGTTTTGTAACCGAAACATTTCCGCAATCCGCGTGATGTATTGTATTCTCCACCACCCTCCCATGCCGCAAATTGACGTGCGGTACGGATCCGCCCCTCACCGGGATCGAGACGCAGCATGACCTCGCCGAGGGAAATTTGATCAAAAGCACATTCGGATTTCGGTTTGATATTCAGTGGCATGACGCCGGAGATTCAACGATCCCATGCTTTCCCTGTAAAGTCAGGATTCTGAAATGTCAGGGTGATCAGTTTCTCAGCAGCGGTGAAACAACAAGATGCCCACGTTCTCCAATCAGTACCGCTCCGAGCTCGGGGATGACGATATAGCTCCGCAGCAGATGGTTGCCCGTTACGGAAGCTGCCAGCTAAGGGACGCTTCATCTGGGAAACCGATTGAAACCTCGTTAGGGCGAGACCGCCGAGGCCACCACGCGTGAAAAGAAATGTTGATGAATTGTTCAATCGCTCTGCATTTCATGGGGCTCCTGAACGCGGCCATGCCGCCCTAGCTCTGCTGCCATTGGTGCGGACGTTCCGGGCTTCAGCGGCGGCGGCGGAACAACAACAAGATACCCAGTCCTCCAATCAACGCTGCTTTCGGCTCGGGGATGACGGTGTAGTTCAGGATCACATCATTTCCATTCACTCCGAGTCCGAGAACAAATGAGCCACCCGCATTGAGACTTGAACCGTAGGCAAGGCCGCTTCCATCCAGCCAGTTGGAGGTCGTTAACTTCAGTTCATTGAAGTTCGAGGTGGTTCCTGCCACATCATAAATTGTCCAGGATCGGTTAGAGGCCCAGAATTCATCATTCCAGTTTACCGTGCTACCGCTGCCATTGAACAACAGGTTAAGCGAAGTCAGACCCGCAAAGTCCAAGTCTCCCTCCACGATGATCTGATCGAAGACTACGGGAGAATTCAGGACAGAATTGGCATTCAGCTCCCATTGGACCGCTGCGGAACCGCCCGTGTAGGAGAGATTTTCAAAGGTTTGAATCCCGGGTGAATTGCCAGGGTTGTGATTGCCTGATATGGTCGTCGTGCCCGTCACCGTTCCGGAACCATAGACCGTGGTATCTGCAGCGGCAGTGAGTCCGCCGGCCAGCGTGCCGTTCACCACCACCGTTCCTCCGGTGACACTGACCCCGCTTGTGGCGGTGAGGGTTGCGCTGTTGGAGATGGTGAACGTTCCGCTGGAGGAGGTGACGAGGCCTCCCACCGTGCCATTCCCGTTCCAGAACCCACCGTTCACACCCAAGGTGCCTACGATCGTTCCCGAGGATTTATTGATGATCCCGTTGCCGGTGAGCGTGGCATTGCCGTTAACCGTGCCCGCACCTGTAAGTGTTCCCGCCGTGCCGATCGCCACCGTGCTGCTGGCGTGGGTAGAACCGTTGAGCTCAAGAGTGCCTGCATTCACATTGGTGGCACCGGTGTAGGTGTGGATACCGGACAGAACCTGCGTTCCTGTGCCGGTCTTCGAAAGTGACATGCCGGCAGCTCCGTTCTCGATGACTCCGGAATAGAACGCTGAGACACCTGCACCGGGGTTGAGCGTGAGTGCTGTCACGCTGTTATAACCGCCCGAAGTGGTGGTAAACACTCCGCCAGTAGCCGCGAAGTTCTTGTTGCCGTTAAGACCGCCGAACGTGAGCAAAGTTTGTGTCGTTCTGAGACCCGCGCTCGCGCTGCCAGCCAGACTGCTGGTGGTATCGAGCACACTATTTTGCAAGGCAAGGGAGTTGGCCAGCTCCAAGGTGCCGCCAGACACGACGGTCGATCCTGTGAATGTGTTTTCGCCACTCAGGATCCAGCGACCGGCATCGGTTTTCAAAAGAGAAACCCTGCCATCGCCGTTGCCGATGATACCACTGAAGGTGTTGGCACCCGTGTTGGTGCCGCGGAGCGAGAGGGTCTGGTCAATAGGGGTGCTGACAATCAGATCCGTGGCGATGGTCAAGGTTCCCGTGCCGGCTGAACTGTTCATGATCTGGTGGCCTGCGGTGGGACTTGCGATAGTAGAGGCCAGTTCGATCTGGCGGTTGTTCAGAACAAGGTTGGTATTGCCGCCCGTGCCACCCGTGTATTCGAAGCGCGAACCGGTGCCACCATTGATCGAACTTCCGGTGAAGACGATGCGGCCATTCGCAGCGGAGCTGTCGGCAAGGCTGGCGAAGGTCATGCGGTAGTTCGCGTTGCCCGAACCGTTACCCCCGATCAGGACTGGACCTTCAAAGGTATTGTTAAGACCGCTAAAAACTGCCTGAGCGGAAAAACCTGAGCCTATGCCTACGGCCAAGCCCCCCGTTCCGGTAACATCGCCGGTGAAGGTGGGAGTTTCGTTATTAATAAGGAGGATGGAACCATTGTTCAGGGTGATTGAGCGCGCGTAGCTGACGCTAGCCAGGCCCATGGTAGCGTTTCCGTTCACGGTGATGGTGTTGGACGCATCTCCGAGCCTTGCATTGGTCGATGCAGACAGGGTTCCGCCGTTGATTACGATCCCGCCGCTGAAGGAGTTAAGATCTGAAGAGAGTGTGAGTTGACCCGTGCCGGACTTGGTCAGGCCGCCGCTGCCGGTGATTCTGGCACCGATGGTTGTAGTATTCACGGCCGTCACAATGCCTGGCGCCGTGCCGAAGTCGAGTATACCCGTGGTGCCGGCTGCATTGATGGCTACGGTTCCAGCGGTGCCTAAGATGGCACCACTGGTTACGGTCAGAGTCGCTCCGTCAGCAATCGTCGAAGTGCCGCTATTGCTGAGGATCAGGGAGTTGATCGTATTGCTCGCGATGCCTGTCGCAGCAGCGGTCAGACGAACGTTGGTATTGGCCGTGATGGTGCTGTTGAATTGGCTCGTCGTTAGGGCACGGAAGCCGAGCGTGGTGTCGTAGGTAACAAAGGTACTGCCGGTGTCCGTGTCCGTGGTGCCGCCGACGAGATACGGGATGATCCTGACATCCTTGGTGGTGTCTCCGTTGACGGCGTTGTTGAGGGTGCTAGTCCCTACGAAGGTCAAGCCAGTGGTATCGCTCAGGGTCACCCGACCAACCGCTCCGGTTTGTTGCCCAAGGGAAGTGCCGCGGAAGAGCGCGGTGCCGTTGTTCGTGCGCGCGAACGCGCCACCAGCCAAGCTGGAAGCGAGCGTCGCCGCCCTGACGGTGACGGTGGAATATCCAGCACCGATGCCCAGATCACCGAAGGCCTCCGCGGTGCCTGCGGTATTGCCGCTGAGGCTGAGTTCCCCGCCGTTGCTAAGGGAGACATTGACGGTTCCGATCCGGTTGGTGTTGTTGCTTCCGCTGCTATCGAGGAAGAGCCTGCCGCCGTTGAGGGTGACGCCGGTCGAGCCGGTGGCGGATCCGTTGGCTCCGCTGAAGGTCAGGGTGCCTTGGCTCACTGTTGTTACACCGGTGTAGTCCTGCGCCGCGCTGATGACCACCGTGCCCCCGCCGTTCACGAACGTGGAGCCGACTTGAACACCGTTGCCGCCGGTGAACAGGTTGGTGGTGTTGAAGGTGAGTGTTCCGCCGCCGCCGCCGAGGCGGTAGAGGGAGCCGTTGCCCGCGACGACGGTTCCCGCCGCTCCGGTGAATGCGCTGGTGCCGATGGCACCGAGGAAGAGGTTCTTGCCGGTGAGCAGCGTGGAGAGGTTGGTGTTGTAGCCGGTAACACCATTGATGGCGATCACACCGCCGTCAGTGTTTGCCTGCGAGATCGCTCCACTAGGCAGGCCGTTAAAGCCAAGGCTGAGGACTGCGAGTCTCCCCCCCGCGTTAGCTCCACCACCTGTGGTTGAGACAGGAGCAGCGCTCTTGGAGGAACTGGAAAGCGTGATCGCCTGATTGCTGCCGCTTTGAGCAGCCGAAGTAAGAGAAAGGATACCGGCATCGCGGATGAGGATGCTGTTGCCGCTAACGTTTTGTCCGAGTGTGGACGATGCGCCGACAGCGAGCGTTCCGCCACCGACGGTGATTCCGCCCGTGAAATCATTGGCGGTGCCGTTGAGGTTGGTCGTTCCGGTGCCGAATTTGTTAATGTCCCTTGAACCGCCCAGGGAAGCCGAGATGATACCGGACGTGGTGATGAAGCGACCGTTAGTGAGAGTCCCGGCCGTGCTTTCCAGAGTGCCACCTGCCACGTTGATAAAACTGGCGTCGTTGAGAGCGTTGGCATTGCCGATGACCAACGTGCCCGCATTGACCCACGTGCCACCGGTGTGCGTATTGCTGCCTGAGAGAATCCATTTGCCAGCCTCTACTTTGCTCACGGTGATGATAGAAGTTCCGCCATTTATACCGTCGATAATGCTGCCGGTAAAAGTGTTGTCGCCAAGGTTGGTGCCGGCAAGGGCCAGGGTCTTGTTGCCCACCCCCGTGATGAGCAGATCCTTGTTGATGATCAGGCTCTCCGCAGAGGAGGTGCCCCGTGCCGAAATGGTGCCGCCGCTTGTGGTGCCCGAGAGCGCGAACTGGCGGTTGGTGAATGTCGTCGCGCCGCCGCTGGCTTTAATCCAGCGGAAGGTGCCGTTGTCCAGATTGATCAAGCCAGCGCCCGCGTTATCGCCGATGCTAGCCATGTCGAGTCCGTAGCCGGTAGAGTTGGCGGATTTGGAGGTGATGGTACCTTGGAAATCATTGCTGGCGTTGGAGAAGATGAAGGCATCCGCCGTGTTCACGCTGAATGAACCTGCGCCGGTGAGGATGCCGTTCACGGTAATGGCGTTGGAGAGCGAGACATTGGCACCTTCGTTGATCGTTACGGTACGGCCGGATCCCAACACCAGGCCATCTGAATAAGTGATGTTGCCGGTGCCATTGAAAGTGAGCCCGCCAGAACTCGCTCCAAGGTTGGAATCGGCAGCGAGAGCAAGAGATCCCGCATTGATCACCGTGCCACCGGAGTAGTTACTAGAGGTGGAGGAGAGGGTAAGGGTGTTTGCACCGTTTTTGACCAAGGTGACCGCACCGCCGTTATTATTAATCGGTGTGCTAACGCTGATGGCATTATTGCCTGCGTTCAGGTGGAGCTGGCCACCGCCGGTGGGGGTTGTCAGTATACCAGTGCTGGCGGAAGAAACGGTAAGAGGCCCAGAGCCTCCGTTAAGAATGCCGTAGGTTTCGAGGCTATTGGCTCCTAGCGCGAGGATTTGTGCGTTACCGGTGTAACGGAGGGTATTGAGAGTGCGCGTGCCGCTGAGGGTGGCAGCTCCGCTCAGGGTGACATTGTTGCCACCCGCTGTCCACGAAGTCGAGTTTTCAGCCGTGGCTGCAATGTTGGCGGCGGTGACATATTTGATGCCACCGACATCAGTGATGAACGCGTAATCCGTTTGGGCCGCACCGCCGACGCCGGTGCCGGTGGTGGCCCATGCGCCGAGGAACCCGTCGGCAGCACCGGTGACGGCAATCATGTTTTTGGTCGTATTCGGTCCCGTCGTGAACGCCGAGAAGGTAACTGCCGATGTATTGGAGGCACCGGTGCGGGTCAGCCCGGAGAGAGTGAGGGTCTGACTGCCTGCCGATGAATGGTTGTTGTTCAACCCGATGTTCAACTGACCCGTGGTGAGTGCCACCGAGCCGATCGTTTCCGTATAGACACCCGAGCCGCTCGTATTGATAATGCTGAGGGTGCCACCATTGGAAGTGATTGTAGCGCTATCATTGATCTTGTTATTCGTAGCAGCCGTGGCGGAAGCATTGGTAAGGATAATCCCACCGCCGTTCAGAGTGATGCCGGAAGTGTTGTTGAGAGCCTGGTTGTCATTGGACAAACTCAGCGTCATGCTCGGGTTGATGGTGGTGGTGCCGGACCAACCACCGGTGGAGGTGCCATTGAGAGTGAGTGTGCCAGCGGCGGCTGGGTTCGCCGCCGAGAAAATCAAGTTACCGCTTCCCCCGACCGTGCCCGTGATCGTGGCGGCGGCGATGTTGTTGAAAATTACGTTGCTATGACCGCCAAAAGAGAGGGTGTTGGAGGCCGATGCAGTGATGGTGTAGCCAGTGGTATTGAACTGGACGCCGCTGACATTGATCATCCCGCCAAGAGCGACCGTGCCGGACGATCCTCCGAAAACAGCAAAGTCCGGTGCGAGATTGTTCCATACCGCATTCGTGCCGCCGCGGAGGAAGCTATCCCAGTTGGCGTCGGATACATTCCAAGTCCCCGCTCCACCATTCGCATCCTGTGACGTATCCGTCCCATCCCAATACAAGGTGTCAGCAGACGAAATGCCCTGCAGACTCATTGCGGAGATCAGGAAAACTAAATGCTTGGAATGGAGTTTGATGATCATGGGTTACCTGTCGGAACTTCCTTCAAAACCACCCTCCCTCACAACGTATTTTCGGATTGTTTCTATACCTCAAAAGGGTTTAGATTAAACCCATGAAACCCTTTCTGCCTCTGAGCACAGTCGACCAACTGGCAGCCTACCTCCGCATGGAGATTCTGGACGGTCGTGCGAATGGCGGCATGCCGGGAGTCTTGCGACTGAAGCGCGAACTGGGGGTCGGGAGCAAGACAGTGGTGGCAGCGCTCGAACTCCTGAAACGCGAGGGCTTGCTCGAGGCCGGAGGCAAGCGACGCAGAAATCGGGTCATGTCCCAACGAGCTCAGAAGAGATCTGGATTGAACATTCACGTCCTTCTCTATGAGAAATTAGATGCTCATAACGAACTCATCGTGCGGCTTGTCTCGGAACTCGAGCATCGCGGACATCGGGTGTTTCATGCGCCAAAATCACTTTCGGAGCTGAAATTCGATGTCGCCCGGGTCACTCGTATGGTTGAAAAATCCGATGCCGACGCATGGATCGTGCAGGCGGGATCGCGTCCGGTGCTTGAATGGTTTTCAACACGCGAAGTGCCGACCTTTGCCCTGTTTGGCAGGCAATCGAAGTTACCAATCGCCAGTCTTGCAACCGTGAAATCGCCGGCCATGTCCCAAGCCCTGCGCAAGCTGGCCGACCTGGGTCATCATCGCATGGTGCTTTTGGTTCGCGAGGAGCGCCGAAAGCCCGTTCCCGGCTTGCTTGAAACACGGATTCTTAAGGAAATGGCAAACTTGGGAATTAAAACCGGTCCCTACAACCTGCCGGATTGGGAAGATCATGCCGAGGGATTTCATCGTTGTCTGCAAGCCTTGTTCCGCCACACTCCTCCCACCGCCCTTCTGATCAGCGAGCCTGACCTGTTTTTTTCCGCCCAGCAATTTCTTTTGCAACAGGGATTTGTCGTGCCGCGTGATGTCTCGCTGTTATGCCTTCAGGACCATCCGTCATTCGAGTGGTTTCACCCGCAGGTTGCCCATGTCTTCAACGATACGAAACGCTGGATACCCCGAGTGTCACAATGGGCGGAAAACATTGCGAAAGGAAAGGAAGATCGGCGTGAAACCCTATTTCCCGGAACATTTGTGGAAGGTGGAACGATCGGTCCTGCCAAAGGATGAAAACAACCCAACCGAGACTTACGCAAGGCCTACGCAGAGCAGCTTCACTCGCCAGCCCGCCCCTCCGCCTTCGCCCTTCTCAGGCGCTCGGCGAAGCCGGGGTCGGTCTCTCTGCCTGATGCCGGATCGTCGAAAAAGGTGCGGCCAAGATCTCCGAAAAGGCGGTTGATGAGAAGGAACGCGAGACTCCCCAGAGAGAGCATCACCGCCGTCCAAAAACAGCGGTTTGCAAAAATTCGTCCGATACTCCCCCATGAATATAAAATTCCAGCAAGAGTCGCCGTCAGGATACATAAGGTAAGAACCCAAAAGACGAATGCCTTGATCTTGTGGTGCGGCAAATAACCTTTTTCGCTCATGTGATGTTTCAGATTCGGAGTTTGAAATGCGTTGGGATCTTGGCCGGATCAGCCGGCTCCGTCCAGCAACAACATCCGGTTGCTTTCGCTGCGCATCCTGCCATCCTGAAAGGGTGATTTTTCCGAGTTACAAAGAAACACTCAAACACACCACCTCGCGCTGTCCGGAATGCCATGCGCCAGCGCCGGCCGAGGTCTGGAAAACGAAGAACTCACCCGCCAAAGTCTTTCTTTCACGAACCTGCCCGGAACATGGAGAATCCACCGCATGCATCTCCAGCGACGCCCGTTTCTACTGGCTCGCAAAAGGAGATCCTTCAAACGCATGCGGACCTTCCTGCGCCTGCGCTTCCGACCCCTCCGGCATCAGCGGAACGCTGGGCCGGAACGCAAATGCCAACGACCCCTCTGTCGAAATCCTCTCCACCTGCCTCGCCCTGATCGAGATCGTCGATTCCTGCAATCTCGCCTGTCCCACCTGCTTTGCCGATTCGCCAACGGGTGCCGCAGGGGAAAAACTCAAAAGCCACTCACTTGAGTCCCTGCAAAAGCGCATCCGCGGGGTGATTGAACGCAAGGGAAACATCGAAATCCTCCAGCTCTCCGGCGGAGAACCCACCCTTCATCCGCAGTTTTTCGAACTGGTTGACTGGATTCATGCCCAACCGGAAATCGACTACTGCCTCGTCAATACGAACGCCGTCCGCATCGCCAAGGAAGATGACTTCCTCAAGGAAATCGGCATGCGTGCCAGACGCGGAAATTTTCAACTCTATGTCCAATACGACGGCCCGCAGGAGGCAGCTCAAAAAGAACTTCGCGGGGTTGATCTTCGCGCGCTGAAACTCAGGGCCATGCAGCGCTGTGAAACAGAAAGCATTCCGTTCACTCTCGCCATGACCGTGGTGCCCGACAATCTGAATCATCTCTGGCTGACGATAGAAGAAGGTCTGAAATATTCCGCCTGCCGTGGGGTGTCCTTCCAACCGATGTTCACCTCTGGACGAACGGCCAGCCGAAACCATCAGCCGCTCAACACCGCCGACATCATCCTAGGTGCGGTCCATCAATCAGACAAAAAACTCCGCTTTGAAGATTTCACCCCTCCGCCATGCGGCGATCCCAACTGCGCGACCATCGGCTACCTGCTGCGAACCCCGATCGGAGTTCGCAGCATTTCCGAATTCATCGACTTCGCCAGCCTGCAGGGCTTCCTGCGCGACAAGGTCCGCTACGAGCTCTCCGATCTGATTCAGTGCGGTTGTGAAAATACCGAACTCGGAGAGATCCTGCATCGCTTCGAAATGAAGGAAAAAGACGCTTTCCGCATCTTTATCAAACCTTTCATGGATGCGTGGACATGGGATCAGGATCGGATCGACCGCTGCTGCACCCATGTGATCCGACCCGATGGAACACTCGATTCCTTCTGCCGCTACTACTCCAATTTCCCCTCATGAACCCACCCGACCCGGATCAGAAACCACTCAACGCTTCTTCTCGCACGAATGAATGGGAGCGAGAACCCCTGCCAGATCAGCGAGCTCCCGTCAAAACGAATCCCGTATTGGGCTTTCTGCGCATCGTCATCTGGCTGCTGCCCAGCATCATCATACCCGTTCTGATCCTATCTATGACGGCCGCATGCAATGCGCTCAATATGGGTTCGCTAAACGGATTGCTGATCTTTCTGTCATCTCTTGGAGCAACCATCGCCATCGGGTATTTGGACCAAAGAATCTCCGCACATCAGCAACAGATCGAATTTGCCCGGGTCAAGGATGATTCAATCAGCCGTGTCGGAATATTTATTATCTGTCAGATCTTCATCGTTCCGGTGATCTGGGTGACTCTGATTTATGGTTTCTGCCTGATGGCGGCATATTGATTGCACAGACTCCCATGGGCAGCCCGCTTTACTCGATAGTTCTCATCATCGGCATTCTGCTGGGCGCAGTCTACTGGGCGCATGTTTCCAAAAACGATCCGCGTCTGCCCCTGATTTATATCGGCGGTTTGGTCGGCGCATTGATCGGAGCAAAACTGGCATTTCTTTTCGCCGAAGGCTGGATGCATTTCGATCACCCGCGACGCACCGCCATCTTGCTCTCCGGAAAATCCCTCATCGGCGCGCTTCCCGGTGGCTGGGCAGGTGTTGAGGTGGTGAAAAAAATCCTGTCATACCATGCCGTCACGGGAGACCGCTTCGCATCGTTTCTGCCCGTGCCTCTCATCCTTGGCCGTATCGGCTGCGTTCATGCGGGCTGCTGCCAAGGCGTGACTTGCTCCTATGGGAAATGGCCATCGGTGCCGATCGAGATCGCCTTTCAATGCGGCGCAATGGTCTGGCTCTGGCTACTGCGCAAAAAATCTGCCCTCATCGGCCAGCATTTCCATCTCTATCTCATGACCTACGGCCTCTTCCGCTTTTTTCACGAGTTCCTCCGAGACACTCCCAAAGTGTTCATGACACTTTCCGGCTATCAAATCATCGCCCTTCTCACCGCCACCGCTGCCTTCACTGCATTTGCAATCCGGAGAAAAAACAGCCCGATCAGCTACATCTGACTTCTTTTCCGAAACGCCTATCCGATGACATCGCTCACCGTCCCTACAATCTTTGTCGTGGCCATGACAAAGATTGTAAAAGTGACGAAATCGTTGCTTTACATAACGAAAAAAACCGTTACGACTTTTCACGTTATGAGGCCATCTGCTGCGGTTTTTTTTCGTGCTCTGGGTGATGAGACCCGTTGGCGGATTGTGCGTCTGGTGATGGAAGATGCGTTATGCGTCTGCGAATTGAAGGACATACTCGGTATGCCGCATTCATCCTTGTCCAGCCACGTGCAGATCATCCGCAAGGCAGGTTTGCTGGAAAGCGAGCGGGTCGGGAAATGGACGTATGTTCGCATCCACCCGAGACACCGCTGCCTGCTCGCAAAAGCCATCGAATCCTTGCCAGACAGCCCGGAACACAAGAACGATCTCAAGAAGGCGAAGCTCCGCCTCGCAGATCGGGAGAACAGCTGCTGCCCCGGCCCCATCCAACTCGCCAAACCTCCATGCTGCTCCACGAACTAAAATCTCTGCTCACCGAGTATTCGGATCGCCATTTCCGTATCCGCCTTCCCGAAGGAGATGCAATTCCACAATCCTTCCACGTTACCGAGATCGGCCATGTGAAGAAAACGTTCCTGGATTGCGGCGGAACACGACGCGAAATCCAAACCTGCCAGCTTCAGATCTGGGTGGGTGAAGATTACGAGCACCGGATCGAAACCACGAAAATGGCGGGAATTCTCAGCAAAGGCGAAGCCCTCCTGCCGAACACGGATTTGCCGGTGGAAATCGAATACGAAGACAGAGTGATTTCCCAATACACGATCTCCGGTCATGATA
The DNA here is from genome assembly GCA_041170385.1 of Verrucomicrobiota bacterium. Lineage (GTDB taxonomy): Bacteria > Verrucomicrobiota > Verrucomicrobiia > Verrucomicrobiales > Akkermansiaceae > Luteolibacter. The sequence continues at coordinate 22,487 of JBEAZA010000024.1, forward strand.
TCACGGATGACGCGGTGATTCTGAAACTCGCGCACAAGCACACGGAATGTCTGGCTCCAGAGCTTTGTGGCTTGCCTTCGATCACCCGCCTGCCCGCGCTTGGCGGCAAATCGAACTGCTGCGGACCAGGAAAATCCTGTTAGAAAACCATCACGATCATGAACCTCTTCGAACGACAACTCACCCTCTGGGTCGGCTTCTGCATCATTGCCGGGATCGCGCTCGGTAAAATCGCGCCGGATCTGACCAAAACCCTCGATGGCATGGCGATCCATGTGAACGGTGCGCCGGTGGTTTCCATCCCCATCGCCATCTGCCTATTTTTCATGATGTATCCCATCATGGTGAAAATCGATTTCAGTGAAGTCGTCAAAGCGGGTCGCAACCCCAAGCCTGTCTTGCTCACACTGATTGTGAACTGGTGCATCAAGCCTTTCACCATGCTAGCCATCGCAACCCTGTTTTTGGGAATGATGTTCAAAGACCTGCTACCAGGTACGGAATTCGTAAAAGATGGCACTGAAGTCGAACTCTACCGTTCCTACATTTCCGGAACCATCCTGTTGGGAATCGCGCCGTGCACCGCCATGGTCCTGGTCTGGAGTTACCTGGCAAAAGGCAACCAAGGGCATACGCTGGTGATGGTCGCCGTCAACTCACTGACCATGCTGTTTCTCTATGGCGTTCTGGGAGGATGGCTGTTAGGGATCAATCAGATGCCCGTGCCTTGGGAATCCCTGCTCCTCTCGGTCGGAATCTATGTCGCACTGCCTCTGGTGGCCGGATATTTCTCCCGCAAATGGATCATGAAAGCGAAAGGAGAAGAATGGTTTCAGAAAAAATTCCTGCAGATCCTGACACCCGTATCCATCATCGCATTGCTCGCCACGCTCGTTCTTCTTTTCAGTTTCAAAGGTGAGACCATCCTCTCCAACCCGCTGACCATTCTGTGGATCGCCATCCCTCTGGCGATCCAAACCATACTTATTTTCGCCATCAGCTACGTGGTTGCGAAATTCCTCAAGTTCACCTACGAGGACGCCGCGCCATCGGCGATGATCGGCGCCTCCAACCATTTCGAAGTCGCCATCGCCACCGCCGTGATGTTGTTCGGCCTCAGCTCCGGAGCCGCACTCGCGACAGTGGTCGGTGTCCTGATCGAAGTTCCGCTCATGCTGATGCTCGTCCGCTTCTGCCAACGCACCAAAGGCTGGTTCCGCCCCGAGCCCAGTAACCACTGAATTGAATCCAATACATGAAACCACCGGCCATTCTGATCCTCTGTACTGGCAATTCCTGCCGTTCCCATCTCGCCGAAGCGATCTTGCGCAAAGCCCTCGGCAGGAACTTCCGCGTCGAAAGCGCCGGCTCCAAGCCCGCCGGCTACGTCCATCCACTCGCCATCCGTGCCTTGGAAGAAATCGGGATCGATGCCACGGGGCATCATTCGAAGCACATGGATCTGTTTCTCGATGATCACGTGGAAACCGTGATCACCGTATGCGGAAATGCCGACCAAGCCTGCCCGATGTTTCCCGGCCAGATGAACCGTCACCACTGGCCTTTTGACGATCCGGCCCACGCGATCGGGACCGAAGACGAACAGATGCAAGTCTTTCGCCGTGTCCGCGATGAGATTTCAAAAGTCTTCAGCTCCTATGCCGAAGGGCGATTGGATGAGAGGAAACGTGGCGGTGGTTTGCAAGCGCCCAGCCAACCATGATATCCAGATGGCATGGCGCTTGAAAAGCGTGCCGTCACTATACCATCACATCATCGACTTCGCAGCCGCTTTGATCTCCGCCAGCTTGCTCCGGTCCGGTGCGGCGCCTCTCGCTTGATCCGGCTTGCCGCCGCCTTTGCCGCCCGCAATGGCGGCGAGGTCGCGAAGCAGGTCTCCTGCTTTCAACCCGTTGCCCAAGGCATCCGCTCCGCAATGCACGGCGAGGTGAAGTTTCTCGCCATCGTCCACGATCAGCAACGCAGCCCCGCCGAAGTTTTTTTTCTTCAGCCCGTTCTGCAATTCCTGCAAGAGCGAGGCATCGGACTCGAAGCTCTCCACGATCGATTCGCCTTTCGCGATCAATTCGGACAACGCTTCATCGGCCATTGAAGCGGCTTGGGCGGACTGGATTTTCTTGATGCGTTTCTCGGCTTCGATCGCGGCTTCCTTGGTTTCCTCAAGCGTGCGCACGGCGTGGGCGAAGGTGGCGTTGATCTGGGAAATGTCGGCACGTTCAGCCAACATCGCGCTCATGATGTGCGGGAAATCGTTGACCGTCACTGGTGCTTCACCAAAGCCTTTGAGCTTCTCGTTTGCGGCGGCAAGTTTGGCACGTGCGGCTTTCATCTCGGCATCCCATTTCTCGACCGATTCTGTCAGAAAATTCCATGCCGCATCGCCACAAACCGCTTCGATCCTGCGCACGCCGGATGCGATCGCTCCTTCGGATTTGATTTTGAACAAACCGATCTCGCCGGTGCGACGCACGTGGGTTCCGCCACAGAGCTCCTGCGAGTAACCGTTCAGTTGGTTCGGTTTGCCACCGATCTGAACCACACGGACCACATCTCCGTATTTGTCACCGAAGAACTGCATGATGTCAGCGCGACCCTTGATGTCGGCATGTTTCGCCTCGGTCCATGAAACCGAATCGTCGGCTTGGATCGCGGCGTTCACTTTTTCCTCCATCACGGCAAGCTGCTCGGCCGTCACGGCGGCGCTGTTGAAATCGAAACGCAGGCGGTTTTCATCGACCGACGAACCCTGTTGCGCGGCATCTTTGGAGACGACCTCGTGAAGCGCCCAGTGAAGCAGATGCGTGGCAGTGTGGTGAGCCTCGATGGGACGACGGCGGGAGGTGTCGACAGTGAGAGTGACTTTCTCGCCAACGGAAAGACCGCATGAAACAGGGACGATATGAGCACGGGCTTTGCCGATTTGTTGGACGCCGGTGACGGGGATGTCGTTGAGCGTTCCGGTGTCGCCGGACTGGCCGCCCATCTCGGCGTAGAAAACGGTCTTGTCGGTGATGACGAAGAGCGATCCATCCTGCGGGTGGATCTCCAAAACGGTAGCTTGGGCGGAATCGTTTTCGAAACCGACAAATTCCGTAACGGCTTCGGTGGAGATATCGAGCGCGCGCACCACCGCGGATTTTTGGGCGGCACGGGATCGTTCCTGCTGTTGTTCCATGAGTTTTTCAAAACGCGGCATGTCCACCCTGAGACCACGCTCCGCGCACAAAAGCTCTGTTAGATCGATCGGAAATCCGAATGTATCATAGAGCTCGAAAGCGATATCACCGGATAGCTCGTTTTTACCGATGTTTGTCATCGATTCTTCAAACCGCTTCAGGCCCCTGTCCAGCGTCTGGTTGAAGCTTGCTTCTTCCTGCTCCAAGGTCTGCCTGACAACATCCTGACGGCTTTTCAATTCCGGAAACACGCCGCCCATTTCAGCAACCAGCGTTTCCACCAACGCACCGAAGAACGGCTTTTCACCGGAGAATCCCAGTTGGCGGCCGTAACGCACGGCACGGCGCAGAATCCGGCGGAGCACGTAGTTGCGACCATTGTTGCCCGGCATGATGCCATCGGCGATGGAGAAAGAAAGCGTGCGCAGGTGATCCGCGATCACCCGGAACGCAATGGCGGTTTTCATTTCCTCGGAAAAGACGGAATGATCGGCACCGGGCTCCGGGTAGATATCAACGTAGGTTTTTCCACTGAGTTGCTCCAGCTTGCGGAAGATGGGCTGGAAAACGTCCGTGGCGTAGTTGGAGGGTTTTTTCGAAAAGTCGGTAAACCCTCCGGTGTTTTGTATGATCGAGCAGGCGCGCTCAAAGCCCATCCCGGTATCGACGTGTTTGGAGGGAAGCTCACGAAACGTGCCGTCGGACTCGGCATTGTATTGAATGAAAACGAGATTCCATATCTCGATGCACAGATCGGAGTCGTTGTTGACCAGGTTGCGCCCTGTGACGGGATCGCCCTCGGGTGTCAGATCGACATGAAGTTCGGAGCATGGTCCGCAAGGCCCCGTCTCTCCCATCATCCAGAAATTGTCTTTCACATTGCCGTGAACGATCTGGATTTCGGGATCACATCCCGCCGCGCGGAACAGTTCCGCCCAGATCTCGTAGGCCTCCTGATCGAAATTTCCGGGATCACCCGGTTTCGGTGCGTAGACGGATGCGTAGAGGCGGTGCGCAGGCAGCCCCCAACGCCCGACGACCAGTTCCCATGCCCATCGGATGGCATCCTTTTTGAAGTAGTCGCCGAACGACCAATTGCCGAGCATTTCGAAAAACGTATGGTGATAGGTATCGTAGCCGACATCTTCGAGATCATTGTGTTTCCCGCCAGCGCGAATGCATTTCTGGGTGTCCGCCACGCGCGGCGGGCTGTAAGGCGCTTGCTCGACGCCGAGGAAATAGGGAACAAACGGATTCATCCCCGCATTGGTGAAAAGCAAACCCGGCGACTGCGGCATCAACGAGGCGGAAGGAACAACCGTGTGTTGTTTCTCGCGGAAAAAATCAAGGAAGCTTTGGCGGATTTCAGAGGCGGTCATGGTGCGGGTCGGGAGGTTGGACAAAGACGCTTTCTTAGTAAAGCGGACAATCTTCACCCATCCATCGCGGAGAATGCGCGCGCCTGATCGGGATCTTCTGATTCTCCCGCATCTCCATGCCATCAAAGCACCGAAAACCCCAATCTTGGCATGAATACAGCTCCCTATGAAATCTTCCCTTGGTTAGCGGATGGGCTGCGGCGGATCTCGGATTTTTCAAGAAATTCAAGTCCGCCGCAGCGATTCCGAGGGGTAAAATCCTCGAAGATGCCTTGATCGGGCGGGCGTGATGTGTTTTCATCCGCGCCCGCCCGTGAGAATCCGGGCAGCAATCTTATGGCAAACAAGGACGTTACAGACCCAGTGCGGATGGAAAAAATTGTCTCTCTCTGCAAACGCAGGGGCTTCATTTTTCAAGCGGGTGAGCTTTACGGAGGCCTGAACGGCTGCTGGGACTACGGCCCGCTTGGTGCGGAGCTCAAACGCAACCTCAAGGATTACTGGTGGAGAAAAACCGTCCAGGAACGCGAGGACGTGCTTGGCATGGACGGCGCGATTCTCACGATGGAAGCGGTTTTGCAATCGTCCGGTCATATCGGCGGATTCAGCGATCCGATGGTGGACTGCAAAACCTGCAAAGGCCGCTTCCGTGCGGATAACCTCGACTCTTTCCAGTGCAAGGAAAAGCCAAGCGTCTGCCCCGGCGCGTCACCGAAATGCGAACTGACCGAGCCCCGTGAGTTCAACCTCATGCTCCAGACCAACTTCGGGGCCACAGGTGATCAGGTCGCCTACCTCCGCCCCGAGACCGCCCAATCGATTTTCTGCCAGTATAAAAACATTCTCGATTCGAATCGGGTGAAACTGCCATTCGGCATCGCCCAAGTCGGCAAATCCTTCCGCAACGAGATCAACCCCCGCAACTACACCTTCCGCTCCCGTGAATTCGAGCAAATGGAAATCGAGTATTTCTGCCACCCGGACGACGGCATGCGCCTGACCGATGAATGGCTGGAAACGCGTTTGGGATTCTATGCCGAAATCGGCATCCCGCGCGAAAAGCTTCACATCCTCGATGTGCCGGATGGCGATCGTGCTTTCTACTCGAAGAAAACCTACGACATCGAATACGAATTTCCCTTCGGCATCCAGGAACTGGAAGGTGTGGCCTACCGCACCGACTACGACCTCGGCGTCCACGCCAAAGGTTCAGGCAGGCCGCTTGAATACTTTGATGAGGAGACCAAGGAGCGCTTTCTGCCGCATGTTGTCGAGCCGTCCGCAGGTTGCGACCGCACGGTTCTGGCCCTGATTTGCGAAGCATTCGATGAAGAGGAACTCGGCACCGATGGCAAAAGCGATATCCGCACGGTCATGCGCTTCATGCCTTCCATGGCACCCATCAAGGTGGCCATTTTCCCCCTCCTCAAGAAAAACGAGGGGCAAGTCGCCATTTCGAGAGAAATCCAAAAACAACTCCAGCCGTGGATGAACGTGTTTTATGACGACAGCGGAGCGGTGGGGCGTCGCTACCGCCGTCAGGATGAGGTCGGCACCCCTTTCTGTGTGACCGTTGACTTCGGGACGCTCGGCGAGGAAGCCCCCGAGCTGAAAGGAACGGTGACAATCCGCCACCGGGATTCGATGGCACAGGAGCGGCTGCCCGTGGAAGACCTGCTGCCTTGGCTTTTGGCGCGCATCAGGTAATTAAAAAGTTGCAAGCAGCCTTTTCCCGTTGCATTCAGAGAACAGGCAAACCAAACACCATCATGGCAGACAGAGAAGACAGAAACCAGGAAAACGTAGCAGGAAAATTCTACGTCGACAGCCAGTGCATTGATTGCGACCTGTGCCGTGAAACGGCCCCCAATAATTTCACCCGTGCAGATGACGAAGGCTACTCCTACGTGTTCAAACAACCGGAAAACGCGGAGGAAATCGCTCAGTGCAAGGAAGCCATGGAAGGCTGTCCTGTCGAGGCCATCGGTGAGGATGGTGACGAGTAACACCCGTTTATGGCAACGCCGCGCAAACGTAAAACTGACAATCAGCGCGAGGCCATCCATGAAGTTCTCATGCACGAGTGGTTGGGTTGTGACAAAACGGTCGATTTGAATGGAAACGTCTCATCCGCCTCGGATTGGATCAGCCAAATTTTAAAAAAACAGTTTTTCTCCGAAGGCATCGATGAAGAGGAAGTCAGGTCTGCCTGGAGAGATGTAGCAGGGGATTTTATCGGTTCACATACCGAGCCGGTCCAAGTCAAGGATGGCCAGCTCTCCCTCCGCGTGACCCAGCCCGCCATGCGCTTTCATCTCGAACAAATGAAACCCGATCTTCTTGCGAAAATTCAGGAACGCTTCGGAAAACACCAGATCAGATCCATCCGTTTCACCTTAGGTTGAACCATACACATCATGTTTAAAAATCTGATATTCGATTGGTCGGGAACATTGGTCGATGACATGGGGCCGGTCATCGAAGCCACAAACACGGTACTCAGCGATTATGGGATCGGTCCCTACGACAAAGAAGGTTTCCGGCGCAGTTTCCGGCTGCCTTATCATGAGTTTTACGAGGAACTCCTTCCCGGAGTGGAACTAACGGAATTGGAAGCCCGTTTCCGACCCGCATTCGATGAAGCCCTGGCTCCGGTCAGCGTTTTACCGCACGCAAGGGAAAAACTGGAATGGGCGAAGCAACGCGGTCTGCGGATGTTTGTTCTGACCTCCATGGATCCGACTGCCTTTCAACGGCAGCTCAACGATTTCGGAATGCGGGATTTCTTTGAGCAAACCTATGCGGGCGTGATGGACAAGCGCCATCTCATCGGGGAAATCATCGAGACACATCGGCTGCAGAAGGATGAAACAGCTTTCATCGGAGACATGACCCATGATATTGAAACCGCCCGATATGGCGGAATTTCATCGATAGCGGTTCTGACAGGATATCATCATCCCGAGATACTCGCGGCCGCACGCCCTGACATCACCGTACCTGATCTGGGCGTGTTGATGAGACTGTTTGACCGCAGAACATATCACCGACCCATCGCCACGGTTGGCGCACTGATCCATGACGAACATGGCAACGTTCTGATGATACGAACCCACAAATGGAACAATCTCTGGGGCATACCCGGTGGGAAAATCGAATCGGGCGAGCGTGCGGAGACGAGTCTGCGCAGGGAAATCCGCGAGGAAACCGGTTTGGAGATTTCGGAAATCCGGTTTGTCATGAACCAGGATTCCATCAATTCGACCGAGTTCATGCGCTCCGAGCACTTTGTTCTGCTCAATTATCTGGCTAAGGCACATACTCATGAGGTCACGCTCAATGAGGAAGCCGAGGAGTTTCAATGGATCGATCCCAAGAGCGCCTTGAAGCTGGATCTGAACACTCCGACGAGAATGTTGCTGGAGGAGGTCGTTCAAAAACAATTGCTACCATGATGGAGGATGAAATCGAAATTCACCGGCTTGAGATCGAATGCCACATCGGCGTTCCTGACGAAGAACGCGCGGAACCCCAAAAACTCTGGGTGAGCGTGAAAATGCGGCCTTCCCAAGGATTTACCGGATTGCATGACAATCTGAAAAACACGGTCGACTATTACGACGTCTCCCTGAAAATTTCGGAGCTTGCCGCCTCGAAACCGCGCCATCTGATCGAGACACTTGCCTCGGAGATCGCGGAAATGCTTCTTGCCTTCTACCCGTTGAAATCGGTGACACTCCGGATTGAAAAAAGGATCCTCACAAACGCCAGAGCGGTCGCCGTCAGGATTCACCGCCGGATCCGCTGAATCCTATCTTTTTCTTGGAAGGTTTTTCTCATCCACCGGAATCGCTTTGAGTGGGGTATCGTTGCCGGTGTCCGCCCCGTGGATCGTATCCAGATGGCTTTTAATCAGAAACCAGATCCCTGTCGCCAGAAGAAGGCAAAGAACTTTGGCTATCCAATCTTTCTTTAGTTTCATTTTCGTGAATGGATGTTGATGCAAAGAAAATTTCGGAGATGCGTTCACGGAATTGTTTTTCTGTTAGATTTCTTTGTAAGTTTCCGTTTTCGGAAATCGATATGGAGCCCGTCTCCTCGCTCACCACGATGGCAATCGCATCGCTGCGCTCCGTCAGGCCCATCGCAGCACGATGACGCAATCCGATGGAGCGGTCCTGCATCTCTTTTTCTGTCACAGGAAAGACGCAAGCGGCCCCGGCGACACGATCGTCGGCGATGATCATTCCGCCGTCATGAAGCGGCGATTTCGGAAAAAACACACTCATCGCCAACTCCGCGGTGAAATGCGCATCCAGCACGACCCCCGTATCCAACTGCTCCTTGAGTGAAATATTCCGCTGGATGGCAAACAACGCACCGATGCGTTTTTTGGACAAAATGACCACGGCATCCGCGAGACGTTCGACGAAAGCCAGGCGTCTCTTGCTGGAAAAGGAAAAAATCTGGCTGCTGCCGAGACGCGCCAGCGCATTTCTCAACTCGGGCTGGAAAATGACCAAAAGCGCGAAGGCCAGCACCGCCGCCGAACGAGTGATCAGCCACCCAATGACCTCAAACTGGAAAATTTGGGTGAGCAGGGCAAGTGCGACAAGAATGAGGACGAGACCGACAAGAATCTGCGCCCCTCGGGTGGCACGGAAAGCCCGGTAAATCTGATAAATACAAAAAGCGAGGACGAGAATCTCAATCCCGTCACGCCAGTACTCGCCGATAAATTCCCACATCTTTTCCGAAATTTAGCGTATCAGATGGCAACTGTCACTTTCAAAGCTCGTTTCCGCGGGAATCCGCGAATGCGTCTTGCTGTCTGCCAAAGTCTCGCTTTTATTCCCTGCATGCACGAAGAAATCAAACTCTCCCGCGAAGTCGCAGCCGTTCAGATTCCCAGTGGGGACTCACTCGTCCTTCCGGTGGGCACCGCGGTATTCATCACCCAACGCCTCGGCGGCACATACACCGTGGCAACCTCTCAGGGATTGGCTCGAATTTCATCACAGGATGCGGATGCCCTCGGGATCAACCCCGAGGAGGAAAGGCAAAAACAAGAGAACGCCGTCCGCCTGAAAGACGCTCCGTTGGAGGAACAAGTATGGGGGCAGCTCAAAAGCGTCTATGACCCGGAGATTCCTGTCGATATTGTCAATCTCGGCTTGGTTTACGATTGCTCGATCGAGCAGCAGGGCGACAAAAAAAACGTACAGGTGAAAATGACCCTGACCGCTCCGGGTTGTGGCATGGGCCCGGTGATTGCAGCCGATGCGCAGGCAAAAATCATGACCATCGACGGTATCGACGAAGCGCATGTCGAACTCGTCTGGGATCCCGCATGGAACCAAGACATGATTACCGAAGAGGGAAAAATGAAACTTGGCATGATCTGATCAGCCGGTTTGGTCGATGAAGGCGATGATCGACGGAACCGCGAGTTTGAGCACATCAGCCACTTCCTGATATGCGGCCGGCCCCATTCCGATGGGATCAGGAACATCCGTCCCGATCCCGAGGCCCGGTATATCGACAAATTCGCAAACCAGATAATATTTTTCCGAGAACTCCGGAAACCGCTTTTCCAAGGCGGCAAGATGCCCACCAGTCATGACAAATACGTGGGTGGCCTCAGAAAGGAGCATTGCAGTAACGGGTTGGCTGGCAAATCCATCCAGGGAAGCCCCAACCTGCTTGCAAACCCTGGCGGTTTCGCAGCTGCAAGCCCCCCCTTTGGTTGCCGCCAAACCGGCAGATCCTACCGAGTAATCTCCCCTGCCTTCGGTTTCTTTTCGGAAAAACGCCTCGGCCATCGGACTCCGGCAAGTATTTCCCGTGCATACAAATAGAACTCGTTTGGTGGCTCTCATTCGGAAACAAACTGCATGGGAGCGAGTGGATCGTCAAACCAAAGCGAGGCATGGCTCAAAAGTCCTTCATCCCATATCCGCCGGAGAAACTACCCATTTCATCCGGAATCTCCTGTGCGGATTTGCAGCCACGGATCGGATCCGGAAGCCGGTGCTCAATTTGGCTTTCCTAAAGAGGGTGGAAATCTATCCTCGGGCATTCTCCATGCGAAACTGGATTCATGCGTTCATTCGATTTCTTGCCATTGAGCGGGGTCTGTCCGACGCTTACCAGTTATCCGTGAAACAAACCCTCGATGCCCTTGGGGATCGGATGGAACAGCTCAAGAAAGAGCTGCGTGAGATCGGCACTGACGAGCTTGCCGGGTTTCTGCATGACCGGAAATCGGAAGGACTCGCCGCCTCCTCGCGGAGACTGGCGACAGTTCACCTTAAAATCTTTTTCCGCTGGTTGGCATCATCGGGCGTGATCGAGATGGATCCTGCAGAACCCCTTCAATCCGCGAAAAGTGAGCGCAAGCTCCCTGCCACTCTCTCCGCGGCAGTGATCAGAAACTTACTGGATAGCATCTCATGCGATCATCCGCTGGGCCGCCGCGACAAGGCAATTCTGGAACTTTTCTACTCTTCAGGTTTGAGGTTAGCCGAGCTTTGTGCTTCAAAACTCGAATGGCTTGATCAAGAAGAAGGATTCCTGCGAATCTGTGGCAAGGGACGTAAAACTCGTATGGTCAGGGTGGGAAGCACGGCGTTGGAGGCTATACTGGACTATCTCAAGCATGAACGTCCCGGTCTGGTCAAACCACGCAGCTCGTCCGAAATTTTCATCAGTATTCGCGGCGGCCCGCTCACGCCTGAGCGAATCCGTCAAATTGTGACGCGTCGGGCTCAACTGGCCGGTATCGAGAGCAAGGTCTATCCGCACCTTTTGCGGCACTCCTTCGCCACCCATTTGTTGGAGGGAGGAGCGGACCTGAGAATCATTCAGGAGTTATTGGGACACTCGGACATTGCCACCACGCAAATTTACACCCATGTCAGCGCCAAAGGGCTGCGCGGAGTGCATGCAAGGTTTCACCCGAGGGGATGAGATCTTAACGGGCAGCCACCAGATCGTAACCGCGCCAGTCGCCGATGGTGATATCCGCAAAACTGCCTACCGGCAATGCCTCATCGACAATGACCGAGCCGTCGATCTCAGGCGCGTCCCACTGGGTGCGTCCCACGCCTTTTTGCTCAACCAGCACCCGGACTTTTTTGCCAACCTGAGCCTGATTGGTCTCGGCAGCGATTTTTTGAAGCGCGCTCATCGCTCGCGACCAGCGGCTCTTGCGTGTCATGTGATGGAGATGACCGTCGAGCTTCATCGCACGCGTCCCCTCCTCCTTGGAATACTGGAAGACACCCGCGCGCTCGAACCGGAACTCCTCGATGAAATCCAGCAACTCCTGGAAATCCTCCTCTGTCTCTCCGGGAAAACCAACGATGAAGGTCGTTCGGATTCCCAAACCGGGAATACCCTCACGCATGCGGCGCAGCAGGTCACGGATATATGCCCCACTCGTCACACGTTTCATCGCCGTAAGCATCCGGTCGGAGATATGCTGGAGAGGGATATCCACATACTTGGCAACCTTGTCACACTCGGCGATCGTACGGATCAATTCGTCCGACCAATGTGCTGGGTGCGTGTACAGCAGCCGCACCCAGAAGTCCCCCTCAATCTTGTTGATTTCACGAAGCAAGGTGCAAAGCGAATTTCCTTTGGTCGAATCCACAGGCGAACTCGGATTGGGACGCTGGCCCTCCCACTGGTCCATTCCGAAATAGGTGGTGTCTTGGGAAATCAGATTGATCTCCTTCACCCCGCTTTTCACCAGCGCCTCAACTTCACGCACAACCGATTCCTGGGTTCTGGAACGATGCTGGCCGCGGATTTTTGGAATGATACAGAACGTGCAGGTATGGTTGCAACCTTCGGCGATTTTCACATACGCGTAATGATCCGGAGTAAGCCTGAATCGCGGCGTGGTGTAATCGGGAACATATTTCGGCTTCAACGTTACAAAGTCCCTCGGATCATCAGTGGCGGCAGGTCCTTCTTCTTTCTCAACCGTCCTGGCGCTTTTTCTTCCCAACAGATGATCGATGATCGGGGCGACCTTGGTGATCTGGTCAAGACCGATGAAAGCGTCAACCTCGGGCATGATGCCCGGCAGCTCCTTGGCGAAACGTTGCGACAGGCAGCCCGCCACGATGATTTTCTGCCTGGCACGCTCCGGGTTTGCACCACGTTCGTTTACGGCTCCGAAAATCGTATCGATGGATTCCTGCTTGGCCATATCGATGAACGAGCAGGTGTTGACGATCAACACATCGGCAAGTTCCGGGTCAGGCGTCAATATCATGCCTGCCTCGGCAAGATGACCGATCATTACCTCCGAATCGATGAGGTTTTTCGCACATCCCAAAGAAACCAATCCTACAGTCGTTTGTTCCATAAAATACAGAGGTTCGATCAAATCTGCGGCGGGATGATCAGTTCATCGCCCTGCTGTGGCACCATGGGACCGAATCCAGGCAGAGGACTGGCGATCGCGCCGTCAGGTGAAATTTCCGTCACTTTCAATCTGCCCAAAATCCCGCTGTTACGGCGGATTGCGAGCACGTCACCCGCTTTGACGAGATCCGGCATGATGATCTCGATGATCACGAAATTTCCAACCTCGGAATGATCCACAACCTCCGAGACCCGTGCGATAAGCAGAGCGTCACGAATCCTTCTGGCGCGCAGCAATTCGCTGTCTGCCTTTTCCAACTCCCTCTGACCGATAAACGTTGCCTCCTCACGATAGGTCGAGGCCTTTTTTTCCGCGTCCAGCTTCTGCTCAGCCAACGCAGCGATTTCCGCCTCTTTGGCGGCGAGCTCCGCTTTCATCGCCTCGGTATCGGGCTGCCCTGATGATTCCTTCAATTCCTGCATCTGCTTTTCCAGCTTCCAACGCTCTTGCTCAAGGCTAAGCTGGTCAACCTGTCTCTTCAGTCTCGCCAATTCATCAGCAGGTGCGTTTTTGACTCCCTGATTCATATTTTGGAACGATAGCACCACCGCTGCAAGCAACAGGGCAAACGTCGCTCCGAGCAAAATCGACATCGTGTTCATGAGGAAAAATTGTCCGGAGTCAGGGACAATGTCAACGTCTCGCATGGTTTAATCCCTGAGAAACTGTAGACTCGCCAAATCTGTGACAGTAGCCATGATTCGCGTGTGGATTTGTTCTCCGACATCCCCAAAAAGGAAAATTTGGCTCTCTCCGTCACCCAATTGGTGAAAAAAATGAAACGGGCGATCGAGTCCGGGGTGGGGAAACTGTGGGTCGAAGGTGAAGTTTCCAATCTCAAGAAACAGGACAGCGGGCATTGGTATTTTTCCCTGAAAGATGAGGGCTCACAGATCCAATGTGCCATCTTCAACGCACGCAGAAAAGACGGCTCCGAATACCTCGAAGACGGTCTGAAGGTGCGTGTATTTGCCGAATCGACGATCTATGAACCACGCGGCCAGCTCCAGGTGATCGTCGAGAAAATCGAATCCTCCGGTCTTGGCGCCCTTCAGGCGAAATTCGAAGCCCTCAAGCGCAAGCTCATGGCCGAGGGACTTTTCTACCAGGACCGCAAGCAGGCCATTCCCCGCTTTCCGCAAACCATCGGCATTGTCACTTCCCCCACCGGTGCTGCCATTCAGGATATCCTCAACATCCTCCGGCGCCGCTCTCCTTGGGTGCAACCCGTGCTGTATCCCGTCAGGGTGCAAGGCAAAGGTGTTGAAATGGAAATCGCCAGCGCGATTCGGAAATTGAATGACCATGAAGTTCACGGCTATCCCAGATGCGATCTGCTGATTGTCGGAAGGGGCGGCGGCTCGCTGGAAGATCTCTGGGCGTTCAACGAGGAAGTCGTCGCCAGAGCGATTGCCGCATCAGCCATTCCGGTGATCTCGGCGGTAGGTCACGAGATTGATTTCACCATCGCTGATTTTGTTGCCGATCTGCGTGCTCCAACACCCAGCGCGGCCGCGGAACTTGCTGCACCGGACATCGCCGAACTGGATCAGATGATCGCCCATTCAAGAAAACGAATGGGTCGCTGTCTGACTCACTCCCTGCGGGAACCCGCCCAACGGGTCGATCAGCTCTGCGAATCGCTTGCACAGTTAACAATTTCCCAATACAGCCTCAAAAGACAAACGTTTCGCGAGCTTCAGATCCGGCACAACCATCTCCATCCGAGCACGGTGATGGAACGCAAAGAGGAAAAGCTGCAAGCATTGCACCGCTCCATCGGATCGATCGGCTTGAGAAAATTGCTCGAGCATTCGAACAAACTCGAATCGCTGAAAAGTATGATCCGTGCCCTCGGACCCGTTTCGGCTTTTCATCGCGGATTTTCCATCACGATGACCGAAGACGGGAAAATCTTGCGATCCATCGAGGAGGTTGAACCTGATACCCAGCTTCGAACCAAGTTCATAGACGGTGAAATCCGATCCGTGCCGATCCGGTAACCCATCCCTTTCAACCTTCCAATCGCCCAAATCCATATCCATGACCATCATTTTCCTCCTCGCTGGCATCGTCACCCTGCTATTGTCCATCCTCATCCTCCTGTTTCGCATCCACTCCAAGCTATCCTGCCCTGCCGCAGGTGGATCACGCCCGCAAGAGCCGAGAGCCGGAAACGCCGCTCATCAACAAACATCCGGTAAAATCGGCGTATCTGGCGTATCTTCCGGGAGCGCATTCGAGGAATTTCTCTGCGAGTCACCGGAAAGAATCTCCATGAACAAGAAACAGCAGTCCGAAGCTTACCGGAAATGGAGATCCGAAAAAGGCCTCAACTGGAAGTAGACGGTTTCTCAAGCATCCGTGCGGGAAAGGCCGAGCCTCCGGGCACACGAGTTCGAGGCGTGATGAGGGCGTGAAAGCCAGCCTTCGCCGTTCTCCGTATCCGGAGAACCCACATTGCTTGGCCGGAGTGCAACGCAGGCCATGAACATCCGCAACCGACTTCTCCACATAGCCCGAAGGGCGAAGGAGCAAGATCAACGCAGAAACCGACGTCTGCAGGCCGGAACGGTGGATCGCCTCCCGCGAAGCGGCACAACAGGTTCAACCTGAAAACATCCCTGTGCTGCACGGACGTTTGAGAACCCGTCGAATCCTTATCCTGCAAACCAATGGAATCCCCATGATCCTCTTCCGCACCCATGGGACTACCTTGCCACGCCCGTTCAGCAAGCCGATGTGGCATGTGGGTGATAAAAAAAGAGCCCCGCACCTTCGATGGAAGATGCGGGGCAAATACCTGGCGACGACCTACTCTCACAGGACCTATCGTCCCACTACCA
>JBEAZA010000025.1:0-41876 GCA_041170385.1 Verrucomicrobiota bacterium
CGTCAGGGTTGCCGACAAGAGTCTGGTCGAACTGGGCATGAGTGTCAGCCGGGTCGCGCGGATGGCCAGCAGAACAGATACGGATGCGTGGGTTGTCTTCTCAGCTCCGCAGGAAATATTGGAATGGTTCTCGCAGCAGGCCAAGCCAACCTTCGCCCTATTCGGACGCTTCAGACGGCTGCCCATCGCTGCGATTGGTCTGGATAAAGTTCCTGCTTTCAGATCCGCAGTCGCGCGACTGGCTGAGTTGGGTCATCGGAGGATCGTCTTGTTGCAACCCAAGCACAACCGTCAGCCCATTCCCGCCCGCTTGATTCGCGAATCCCTCGAAGTGATGGAAAAATACGGAATCAAAACGGGTGCGTATAACACCCCGGACTGGGAGCAGAATCCCGCAGGCCTGAGAAAACGGCTGGACTCGCTCTTTGCGGTCAGTCCGCCGACCGCGATCATTCTTGATCGCCCCAATGAGTTGATCGCGGCGCAGCTTCATCTCGCCCGCCGCGGGATTCTGGCGCCCAGGGATGTCTCGCTCATATCGGATGACGATCCCGCTTTTGAATGGTGCGAGCCTTCGGTCAGCTGTATCCGGTGGCAAAGCCATCCGTGGGTGAGCCGCATTGCCGGCTGGGTGAATCATGTTTCCTTGGGCAAGCAGGACATCAGGCAGAGTTATACAAAAGCCAGGTTTGAGGAAAGGGATTCGATCGGGCCGGCTCCTGTTGGCAAGTCCTGATGGCAGCGGTGGCGGAAAGCAGAGCTGGGCAAGTTGTTTTGGCCGGATGGGTGATTCGGACGGAAGGATCATTCGATTTCCGGTTTGTCGGCCACGCGGAAATCCGAGACGGAGTAGATGCGTGGCGCCCTTCTGTTGCCGTTCCTGGCAATGAACACCAGGCTGCGGCTTCGGGGATCGTGTTGCCATTGGCTTTCGCAAAGCGGATGCAGGTGAGCGTCTCCTTCGATCACAAAATACAGTTCGACCGGGTAATCACCGGTTCCCTGGCGCGGTTCGGCCACGCGCACGGATCCAAGCGGTTTCAGATCAAGTTTCTCGGTGCCTACCTTTCCCCCCACGCGCTTGTCCGTGAGGTTGAACCAGAGCATCTGGCCGCGTGAAACATTCGCAGAATCCGCAGAAACCACCTGGATGTGGATCGGAGCAACAACATTTTTCGGATTACTACCCATGATCAGATACACGTCCGTGAGTTCCTCAGCGATTCTCACGGACGGTGCGCTCTCGGGCAGGTTCTTGAGGTCGGCGGGTGGGTTGCGAAAAAAGCGCAGGTTCAGGTTTCCATCCGGTAGCTGATAGACGGGTGAGAGATTCAAGCCCGGGAGTTCGACTTGCCGGATTTTCTCGCCGTCGAACAGATGGAGGGTTTTGGGTGCATCGGCTGGGCGGTCGAGAAACAGAATCCGGCACATACGCGCCGAAGCCCCACTTGCCAGCATGCAAAACATCAACAGGCAACGGATGTGGCAGGAGATACTTGGCATAAGATGAAACACTTGATATTGGGTCTGATATCGCATGCCGGGCTAAACTTCACCCGGGTTGAGCCACCGAAAGGATATCAGCTCAAACCGGCGTCCGAAGTTTTTGTTGGCGGCCAGTTGGGGTTCTCCGGATAGATCCGCTTTTTCGCTATCATCGACAAAATCCCTGGTGCGTTTCACAGTGGCTTCACACCATGCGCGTGCCAAGGTGTTTCCATTGGCATCAACGGATTCACCGTAGGCGCGAATCGTGAAGCTATCGTCACGCGCGGAAAGCACCGGAGCCAGCGGACGCAGGACGTCTGCCTGACGCGCCCAACCGGGAAGACCATAGGAGCTGTAGCCCACTGCTGCCTGAGGGAATGCATATTCGGGATTTCCCGGCGGATTGCCGATCGAGGGATTTGATTCGCCCTGAAGGTCGGCAAAAGGATTCAGGGACGCGTCTTCAGTCAGTGCATTCAGTGCCGCTTGAATCGCTCCGGAAAGCGCGAGCTCCTGCTCCGATGAGTTTGCGGTGAGCCGGCGGTTTACGAACTCGGATAGGGAGAGAAAAGGGCCGCGGAGCCGGACTTGCTTGACCACTTCCTCGGCAAGCATGTCGAGCATGGTGTCATCAAGCACTCGGTAACCCGTGAACTCGGTGGTGCCCACATACTCGCCAGGTCTCAGCGTGCCTGCTTTTTCATCCCCGGCAACATGGGTTTTGGAGACCGCATGATCCGTTGGTTCGGACAAAACAACACTGTTGCCTCTCGCATTCAAGTGAGGGATTTTTTGGTTGCGGGCGTGACCCAAAAGTGCGCGCCATGCCCTGACCGAGGTCGAATTCACATTGAACATGCCCTCGACTTCCAGTCTGGAGGCCACGGTTTTCCATGAATCGACGGGTTTCACATGTTCCTCGTACCGCGTCGTCGCTTCTGTGGCATCTTGTACCAGATCCTCAAGGATCGCCTTGTAGGCACGGTTTGCCAGCTGGGTTTTCCCTTGGACGAATGACTTGTATGTATCCTCGTACGTGCCTCCTCCGGATCCGAAACCGGCCGGCTGAGGTGCAATGGATGAAACGAACCAGTCATCGAAGAACATATGATTCAAGATGTAGGAGTCGTCATGTTGCAGGGTTTTTTTGGCCGTATACTGGGTGTTCGTGTTCCGCCACGGTTCATAGGGCACATAAACCTGATCCGCAGCCAGCAGCGGAGTGGCATCCGAGTTTCCAAACACGTTGTAAGCAAACGGAGGCAAGGAGTTCAAGTGGCGCGCATCCCAGTGAGTCAGCTCAGCCAGTGAAGAGATCGGCCGCGTCGGAATCTCGGCGATCACACAGCGCGAGAGCCCATCAGATTTCCTTGATCCGGATATGATGAATCCCAGATCCGATGTCAGACCGACATCCGGCAATACCGTGCCACCGGGACCCGAGGAAACAGGAACGAAGCTGTAGTCCCAGGCACAATTGACCAGGGTTTTGCCTCCACGGTAGTTGTATCTCATGTTGTGCCTCTGCGCGCCAGCAAGCCCGGGCGTCATCATGGTCAGAAGAGGGTTCGATTGGACGAATCCCTTGGCGGCCTGAAGTGTGGTGCTGGCACTGCGCATTCCAAAAGTGAAGGACAGGAAAGGCTTGGGAGTTGTGCACTCGCCCATCGTGACCGCATCGATCAATTCGGTGACAGGAGGATAAAGCGTATTTGCCTGTGCCTGGTCATACCGCACATCAAGCCATGTTTGATCCCCACCGATGGCGGTTTGGCCATAGGCACCGCAAATGGTGGACGATCTTCCGCTATCCAGACTTGCTTCTACGACTTTCATCGTACTTGAGGAACCGAACACATGGTTGCCGGAGGCATCTTTTTCCATGGCCGGATAGGCGGCAAACATCCTGTTGAGTGGAAAATAAAATCCCACCCCGTTGCGATAGTTCGGGCTCAGATTCATACTCACCCTGTCACTGGTTACGGTCACTCTGGTGGGGGTGCCGGGTCCCGGGCTGAATACTTTGGTTTCCCCGGGCTGGAGGGTGTAAGGGAAGCCGGTTAAGGTAAAATTGAGCATCCAAATATCACTGAGGTCTGTGGCGGCATATTGCGGCGTGCCTGATAGTTGTACGGCGGCTTTGGGATAGGGCACCCCGGCAATGTCATATTTCAAAACCAATGGAAGCGACTCGTGGAAAACCGTTGAGATATTCTGATTCACAACGATCGCGACATTGTAGGGATTCCAGATCGTGATGACCGGAGTGTACAGAACATGGGGGATGAGCTTGCCCGACTTCGTGGCATCCGTGCTTGGTGTGGCAAAGTGGGAGAGAATCAGCTCGAGTCGTGCGATCTTCGGAACAACCCCGATATCATGGGTTTTGTAGTAGGTTGTCGTATGAGTATATCCTTTCGCCACCATGCTCGGAGTGGTGGGTGTAGGGGTGAATTTCTTGTAGAAGGTCGCCCAGTTCGCAAGATTCGACCAACTGGCGATCGCTCCCACGTTATAATGCGCTTCCTGAGTCGCGGTAGAAATCGCATAGTCCGACCAGTGATAGATCATGTTGTTGGGAACCTGAGTGCGGTTGTTCAACGTATTGCCTGCGCTTGCCCGTGTGAAAAGCAGGCTTTTGCCGGGCAAGAGCTGAAAGAGCTCAAGTTGATTGTTTCCCTCCGGTTGCTCATTCCATCTCTCGGTGAGCAGGGAGAGATCCTTGCGCCAGCCACCCGTTGCCACATTGGTGAGCAATCCGACGGAGTGGGTCGATAGATCGTGAAACGACTTGCCCGGCCTGATCTCCGCATTGGAATCCGTGTAAATATCCGCCGTGCCAAGTGTGAAGGTCCTCTCGGCCGGTGACGCGTCGTCAAGCAGGGCCTCCAGACCGAACACGCTGGGATCGCTCACGGAATGGTTACAGACAACCGTCGACCAGTCTGCGACGGCATCTTTTGCGGGTTGATAGGGTTTGGGAAAGCGGGCTTTTTGGTTTTCCGGACTGATCCACCATGCGTATTTCCCGCCCTCCGGGAGTGTTTGCAGGGGCACGTGAACCTGCCGGTCATCACCCGCGGCCAGACTGCCTTCAGCGACGAGCGCGACGGAATTCGGTTTCGCTGTTTGACTCACGAGGTCGGATAACCGAGCGGATGAAACGTCCGAAGAGGCTCCGGAAACCAGCCAGGAGATGAGGCGCCGATCTTTGGATGCGTAGTCGGGTGCGAGGGGGCGTCCTGTGAAATTTCCGCTCGCTTCGTGATTCGTGCCTTCCCAACTGCGCCAGACACCGGTCAGTGGCGGATGGTCGGCGTCGAGAATGTCGGCGGGTGCGGTGATGCGCATATCGGAGCCTGCATGTTTCTGAAGCTCTCCAATGGCAATCATCAGCGCCATACGAGCATTGGCGCGCGCTTCCATCAGAGCCTGATCCCGGGATCCGCTACGCAGTGTGACGGTGGCCAGGCTGAGCGTGCCCATGACGATCACGGCCAGCAATATCATCAACAGAATTGTGGCGACCAGCGCGAAGCCATTGAAGGATCTGCGCCGTGACGGGTGGAGCTTCATCGTGACAGTGAAATGGGGGTTTCGAATTCCCGAATGTATTTACATCTGCCTATTTTCAAACCAGTCTTCCGCCAGTTTGTCAAAACTATAACCTCCCGCCAACTATCCCTCTAAAAGAGACAGTTGATGACATGGGATGTTTCAAACCGCCTGATCTGGCAGAGCCGGTAGCTCCCATGCAGAAGACTTGATGGTCTGAGATCATCCCAGAGGCAGCCTGGCTGGATGGTGGTGGGCGAGCCCGATCGGAAACGGACTCCAATGCGTTAGCTGCTTCGAGACAAGATCACGCGCAGCGCAGCTCAAACCGAACCATCCATCGGAAGAGGAACCAGCCCGTTTGCGATTCAGTGCTGGTATTTGCGTTTGAAGCGAAGGGCTGCGGCCTGTTTGGCGATAATTCCCTGGAGGTAGGCGACCTCTTCCGCATCCATGCTGTGATCCACGGTTTGGAGTTTTTCCTCAGCACGCCTGATCGCATCCTCGGTGGCTTGTTCATCGATTTCCGCCTCGCCGAGAGCCATATCCGTGAGGACGACCGTCTGGTTGTGGCCGATTTCGGCAAAGCCTGAACCGATCGCTAGCGAAACGATCTGCCCCTCATGCAAGTAGCGGAGCTCACCCGGCTGCAGCGCGGTGACGAGCCCCGCGTGGCTCGGTAAAATTCCCATTTCCCCATCCGCCCCGGGCAGGTAGACGTTTTCGACGGTATCCGAGAAAATCTTTTTCTCCGGCGTGACGATTTCGAGGTGAAGGGACATAGGGAAGATACTGAAAGGCTAAAACACGGTAATGCTGAAATCCGATTAATCGCGTGAGACGGTGTCGATCCCCGCTTTCATGTAGAAATTGCCTTCGGAGACATCATCCCATTTGCCATCGAGGATTTCCGCGAAGCCCTTGACCGTGTCTTCAAGAGATACGAGAGCGCCCGGCACGTTGGTGAAAATCTCCGCCACGTGGAATGGCTGCGTCAGGAAACGCTGGATTTTTCGCGCGCGGAAGACCGTCATTTTGTCCTCGTCGCTGAGTTCGTCCATCCCGAGGATGGCGATGATATCCTGCAGATCCTTGTAGCGCTGAAGTACGAGCTGTACGCCACGGGCAACGCGATAATGCTCCTCACCCACGACCTCAGGAGCAAGGGCTTTGGAGGTCGATGCGAGCGGATCAACCGCAGGGAAAAGCGCCTGTTCCGCAAGCGAGCGCTCCAGCACCACCGTGGCGTCTAGGTGGGCGAAGGTGTTGGCGGGTGCGGGGTCGGTCAAGTCGTCCGCAGGAACGTAAACCGCCTGAATCGAGGTGATCGATCCTTTGTTCGTCGAAGTGATGCGTTCCTGCAGGACCGACATTTCCTCCGAGAGGGTGGGTTGGTAACCCACCGCCGAGGGAGTGCGTCCGAGCAGGGCGGAAACTTCGGAACCTGCTTGGGAGAAACGGAAGATGTTGTCGACGAAGAGCAGAACATCCTGGCCCTCCTCGTCACGGAAGTATTCTGCCATGGTGAGTGCCGAGAGAGCGACGCGGAGACGTGCGCCCGGAGGTTCGTTCATCTGGCCATAGCAGAGGGCTACTTTCGAGCCTTCCGCCGAGAGCACCGGATTGCCTTTCGCATCGAGTTTCGGATGACCTTTTTCGTCTTTCTCCGTGGCAATGACGCCCGATTCGATCATTTCCCAGTAGAGGTCGTTTCCTTCACGGGTCCGCTCGCCCACACCGGCGAAGACAGAGAAGCCACCGTGTGCTTTCGCGATGTTGTTGATGAGCTCCATGATCACCACGGTTTTGCCCACACCCGCACCACCGAACATGCCGCCCTTGCCGCCTTTGAGGAGCGGGCAAATGAGATCGATGACCTTGATGCCGGTGACGAGGACCTCGGTTGCCGCGGACTGATTGGTCAGGGAAGGAGCCGGGCGGTGAATGGGAGAACGATGATTTGCGTCCGCAAGAGCGACGTTCTCGTCGACGAGATCTCCGGTGACGTTGAAGATGCGTCCGAGCACTTGTTTTCCGACAGGAACCGCGATGGCTTTGCCGGTATCGGTCAGGCTCATGCCGCGCTTGAGGCCGTCGGTGGTGGACATCGCAACCGCGCGCACCCAGCCGTCGCCAAGGTGTTGCTGAACCTCGAGCACCAGTTTGGTCTCTGCACCGTTGAGCATGTAGTTGATCTCAAGTGCGTTGTAGATTTCCGGCAGTTTGCCGGCTTTGGAGAAATCGGCGTCGATGACGGCGCCGATGATTTGGACGATGGTTCCTTGGTTGCTCATGGTGGGTGAAGTATTCTGTTGCGGTTGATCGGTGATCAGGGGTCGTTGAGTGGGGTCGGTAAGTAGAATCGTTCGGTATGGTTTATTCCATGGCCTTCATGGCGGTCGTGATTTCCAGCAGCTCGGCTGTGATGGCGGCCTGACGGACCTTGTTGTACTCGAGGGTGAGTTCCTTGATGAATTTCTTGGCATTGTCGGTGGCCGCTTTCATTGCAACCATGCGGGCGGAGTGCTCGGTCGCGCGGGATTCGAGCAGCGCTTGGTAGACCTGGAAGTTGACATAAAGCGGCAGAATCGACGCGAGCACTTCCTCAACCGAAGGCTCGAAGAGCGAATCCGTGCTATCGCCATCGATCAGGCCGCTGTCTTCCGATTGGGTTGGTGGCAGCACAGGCAGGAGTTGCCTGACCTCGGGCACTTGCGTGAGGGTGTTGACGAAGCGGGTGAAGACGATCGAGACCTTGTCGTAATTGCCCTCGGTGAATTGCTTGCTGAGGAAGGCAGCGATAGCTCGTGCATCGGGAAACGGCACGGGATCCTTCACGGAGAAGTCGGCGAGGATCGTTTTGCCCAGCTTTTCGAGCATGACGCGGAGTTTGCGACCGACGGTGACGTAGTCAGCCGTGTCGGAGGTTTCCGCGCGGAGTTTTTTCGCGAGGTTGGTATTCAGGGGGCCGCAAAGCCCTTTGTCGGTGGAGACGACCAGAACCAATTCGCGGTTGCCCTCGCGAGCCTGAAGGAGCAGGTGGGAAACCTCATCCGTGAAGTTGGCGGAGATGTCGCTAAGGACGGCATTCAGCTGGGATGAGTAATCGCGACCGGCCATCGCCTGGTCCTGAGCTTTCTTCATTTTCGCGGCAGCAACAAGCTGCATCGCCCGGGTGATTTGGGCGGTGTTCTTGACCGATTTGATTCGGCGGCGGATGTCTCGGAGGTTGGCCATTGGCTCTTGTGTGGAACGTTGGAGGTGGTTCGTGATGCGTGCGGAGTGTTGATTCGAAGCTTGTCTTGGCGAAAAACTTCCGACTCAACCTCATTTCCAGGATTTCTTGAAGTCGTCGATGGCTTGTTTGACGACATCAACCATTGCGGCGTCTTTTTTGAGATCCGGTTTTTCGTTGCGGATTTTGTCCAAAATCTCGCCTTTGCGGGTGGAGAAGAATTCACCCATGGCATCCTGGCAACGGCCGATGTCCTTGACTGCCACGTCGTCGAAGTAACCGTTCTGCATGGCAAACAGGTAGATCGACTCCACTTCCATGCTGACTGGCGAGTATTGGTTCTGCTTGAAGAGCTCGACGATGCGCGCGCCGCGTTCGAGTTTTTTCTTCGTGGATGCATCGAGGTCGGAGCCGAACTGCGCGAATGCCTGGAGCTCGCGGTATTGGGCGAGATCGAGTTTGGTCGTTCCGGCCACGGATTTGATGGTTTTGGTTTGTGCGGCGGAGCCGACGCGGGATACCGAAAGGCCGACCGAGATGGCGGGGCGAATCCCCTGATAGAAAAGATCGGTTTCGAGATAGATCTGGCCGTCGGTGATGGAGATCACGTTGGTCGGGATGTAAGCGGAAACATCTCCGGCCTGGGTCTCGATGATGGGAAGGGCGGTGAGCGAACCGCCGCCGGCTGCGTCGGTGAGGCGAGCGGAGCGCTCGAGCAGGCGGGAGTGGAGATAGAACACGTCACCGGGGTAGGCTTCACGTCCCGATGGGCGGCGAAGGATCAGGGACACCTGACGGTAAGCGACCGCGTGCTTGGAGAGATCGTCAAACACGATCAGGCAGTCCTGACCTTTGTCCATGAGGTATTCGGCGATCGCACAACCCGCGTACGGGGCGAGGAACTGCATGGCTGCGGCGTCCGAAGCGGAGGCGGACACGATGGTGGTGTATTCCATGGCGCCGGCATCCTCGAGCGTCTTCTGAATCCGGGCGACGTTGGAGAGCTTTTGACCGATCGCAACGTAAATGCAATACATCGGCTTGTGGTTGAGGAGCTTGCCTTGTTCGGCTGCCTTATTTTGTTTGGCTTGGGAAATGATCGTGTCAACGGCGATGGTGGTTTTGCCGGTGGCGCGGTCACCGATGATCAGCTCGCGCTGTCCGCGACCGATGGGCACCATGGCGTCAATCGCCATGATTCCGGTCTGCACGGGAACCGAAACGGATTTCCGTTTGATGATGCCGGGTGCGATTTTCTCCATGGGGTATTGGGCGGATGCGGTGATCTCACCTTTGCCATCGAGCGGTGCGCCCAGAGCGTTGACCACACGGCCGAGAAGGGCTTCGCCAACGGGAATGGAGAGAAGTTTCCCGGAAGTGCGGCAAGTTGCTCCTTCGGTCACTGCGGTATAATCACCGAGCAGAACCACCCCCACTTCACTTTCCTCAAGGTTGAGTGCCATGCCTGTCACGCCGCC
Organism: Verrucomicrobiota bacterium; assembly: GCA_041170385.1. Classification (GTDB taxonomy): domain Bacteria; phylum Verrucomicrobiota; class Verrucomicrobiia; order Verrucomicrobiales; family Akkermansiaceae; genus Luteolibacter. The sequence continues at coordinate 9,757 of JBEAZA010000025.1, forward strand.
ATCAAACTCGATCATTTCGTTGAGCATGACGTCGGAAAGCCCCTCGACGATGGCGACGCCGTCACCCACTTTGCGAACGGTGCCGGTATTGGTTTTTTCAACGCTCGAGCTGATGCCGGCGATTTGTTTTTCGATGTCCTGGAGGATGCTGCTCATAAGATAAGGGTGAGAAGTGAGTGGTGATGGGTGAAAACGGAAGAATTAAAAGGCTTTTGAAAGGCGGTCGATGCGGCCTTGGACGGAGCCGTCGTAGACATCGTCGCCGACTTTGATCCGAAGCCCGCCGAGCAGCTCAGGATTGAGCTTGTATTCGACGGTGAGCTGGTTACCGTAGTTTTTGTTCAGGCCTGCGACGACTCGTTGGCGCTCGTCATCATGGAGGGCGGTGGCACTCTCTACGATGACCGTGCGTCGCGCCTGCTCAAGACGGGTAAGGCGTTGGAGGGAAGCGAGGATCGCCTGAAAATCGCGTGGTTTCGATGCGATGAGCTTCGAAACGAGATCCCGCAGCCTGTTGTCGTCAAGTCGGCCGTCTACCTGACACAAGCCGTAAAGACGGCGTGCGGTGGCGGCGGCGATTTTGGAAATTTTCATCGTTGTATCCTTGGAATGATGGGAACTCAGCTACCGACCTTGGCCAAGGCTTCCTCGTGAATGCGGTGTTGATCTGCATCGGTGAGGACTTTGCCGGTGACCTGGGAAGTGGTGGCGGCGACGAGGCGGCCGAACTCACGTTTCAGCTCCGCAGAGATGCGCTCGCGGTCGGCGTTGGCAGCGGCTTGGGCCTTCGCGAGGATTTGTTGGGCTTGGGCGATGGCTTCTTGGGATTTTTGTTCGGAGAAGGCGGCCGCCCCTTGTTTGGCCTCGGCAATCAGGCGCACGGCCTCCTCATTGGCCTTGGCGATCGCAGCGGCGGTCGTGGCTTCGGAATCGGCAAGTTGTTTTTCGATACGCTTGAGCTTGTCTTCACCTGCGGCGATGCGTTCACGGCGTTGCTCGAGCATGGCTTGGATGGGACCGAAGGCGAATTTTTTGAGGGCGAAAGCAAAGATGAGGAACCCGATGGCTTGTGAAATGAGCAGTTGACCGTGCAAACCGAATTGTTTGCGCAAATTGTCACCCACTTCCTGAAGGTCAGTGGCGATGCTGGCGGTGGTGGTGAGGATGCCGATGAGTTCCATGGGATGAGGCGTGAATGAAATTGAAAACGAGAAAGCGTGGGGAGATGGAGGCGACTCCATCTCCCCGGGTTCGGATTATTTGCCGAGCAGGATGGTGATGATCAGGGCTCCTTCCGCAAGCGCGGAGATCAGAAGCGATTGAACCAGCACTTTGCCTGATGCGCCCGGGTTACGGCCGACGGCTTCACAAGCTTTGAGGCCGATGAGTCCGAGGGCGACGGTGGCGCCGAGAGCGGCTCCTGCGATTGCGATGTTTCCAGTCATATGTTGTTTGGTATGCTATTGTTTGATTTGGCAACCCCCACAGATCTTCGCCATGGTCCGGTTTCCAAAAGGGGTTCAGTGGCTTTCTTCTCCGTCTTCGTGGTGACACATGAGTCCGGTGAAAACCGCCGTCAGGAGGGTGAATACGAGTGCCTGGATGGCACCGACCATGAGCTCGAGGAAGTAAAAAGGCAGGGCGGCAAGCCAGCCGAGATAGCGTCCGCCCATCTGAAGCATCAGTTCCAGGAGATTCTCACCTGCATAAATGTTGCCATAGAGCCTGAAGGTCAGCGAAAGGGGGCGGATCATGATGGAGACGACCTCCAGAAAGCCGACCAGGAAGAAAATCACCAGGAGCAGGATTTTCATGATGCCCTGCCCTTCGCCCCGGTAGACAAAGATGTGGGAGAGAAACCCGCCGGCACCATTGTGTTTGATGGACCAGAACAGCCAAAGCATGAAGAACACGCATGCGAGGCCGAGCGTGGTGTTGATATCGGCATTGGCGCCGCGGAACCATGGCACAAAGCCAACGGATGTTCCGTCGGCGTTGATCAGGTTGTGACCGACGGTGCCGACTCCGGGAAACAGGCCCATCCAGTTGGCACAGATGATAAAAATGAAGACGGATCCGAAGAACCAGAAGGTTTCGCGCGCCAGCTTGTCTCCCATGATTCCGCCCAGGAATCCCTGAAGTCCTTCCACGACCGTTTCCGCAAGGTTTTGCATGCCGCTGGGAATCAGTGAAATACCGCGGGTTGCAAACTGGGCGAACAGAATGATGAGGGCACCGACGGTCCACATCGCAATCATCGAGTTGGTGACTTTGAAAAACCCGATCTCGAAAACCACCGGAGCCTGGAACGGCAGCTCGTGGTATCCGCCTTCCGCTCCGAAAGCCGGTGCGAATGCCAGAAGCCAGAGACCGATCGTTGTGACTATGAGACGCATCATGGGTGAATTCGGAAAAATTGAGGCGGCGGTTGATATCCATCCCCACAACTGACCGCAAGAGCTATTTGTGAAAATTTTCACAAAGTCGGAATGATGCCACAATTTTCAAGCAAACACCGGCATCTCGAGATGCGGACGGGAGAGACAGGATGGATGTTGGAGGGCCGGGGCTATTTTGGAAACATGAAGCTTTTTCGGATCCGCACGGATCTCCGGAACGGAACAGCCCGCAGCGGCATGGCATCGTTCCGAAGCTGGCCATGTCGTCATCACGGAGGATGCGATGAGATCCTTGCCTACAAGAGAAATCCCATCGCGGGCAGGGCAGCAGCTATCGCGGAACTTGCGTCCGGATGGCGGGCGGGCCGCTCTTTGCCGGGCACTACATTTTTGTTAGAAAAAATGTGCGTCACGCCGGAGTGGCGGCGACTCATCTGTTAGATTGTCTTGCGGGGGCGTCCCGCAGGGCGAAGGGTGAGCCGTCAAGCGGGAAATGACCCTGAAGTCAAGCTGCCCGTTGCAAAAAAACCATGCTTTTATGTGAGATTTTGTCTTGCCAAATTCGGGTGTGATTCGCACAAACCTCTTTGCCATGAACAAAGCAGAACTTATCGAATCCATCCAAAAGGCCCTCGGAGCAGACACAACCAAGCGCGCGGCAGAGCAATCTCTGGACGCAGTGCTTGATTCCATCGCCAAAGGCGTGAAAAAAGACAAGAAAGTACAAATCATCGGATTTGGCACTTTCGAAGTGAAAAAGCGTGCCGCTCGCACGGGTCGCAACCCGAAGACGGGTGAGGCTCTGAAAATCGCCGCATCCAAGTCGGTTGGTTTCAAAGCGTCCGCCGCTCTTAAAGGAAGCCTCTAATGCGTGGGCGGTTCGCCGCCAAGCAACGGATCTTCAAACCCACAAACCTCGGCCTTCATCGGCCGAGGTTTTTTATTTCCACGCCGTGGGTGTGGGTTGTGGTTGCCATGGAACGCGGTTTGAAGCAAGAAGCGGTCGCATGAAACCGCGCATCACCCTGGCCGAGACGATATCTGAAGACGGATCCCCGCTTGAGCTGCAGGAACATGACGGACGAAGGTATCTTCTGGTTGAGGGGCAGCAAATTTGCGGTCCGGCGACGCGCAACGCCGAGGAGGAATTGGCAAGGCTCGCCGCTGCTCCCTTCCGGCCGGCACGTCAGCCGAGGGTCTGGCTGATTGGCGCCGGCCTGGGACACATGTTGCGGTCCATCATGCAAGAGCTTCCTCAGAAACGTGCAGTTTACACCATTGCGGAAAACCGCTCCGCTCTGATCGATTGGAACCGGCGGTTTTTTCCGGATAGCCCGTTGGACGACCCGCGGGTCGTGATCGAGAGTGATCCCGGAGCGAAGGCGTTGAACAAGCAGTCCGGCACCCTGCATGCGATATTGATCCATCTCGACTCCGCTCCGACGGCAGGTAGGCAGCGCCTGTTTGTGAACGACAAACGTTGGATTGCCGCGACCTATGAGGCGTTGCAACCCGGCGGATTGTTGGCGATCGCGTCGACGCGCCCCGTTGCCAATCTCGCCCGCAATCTGGAACGTGACGGTTACGAGGTGGTGGAGCATGCCGTTGCCTCTGCTCCCATGGCGAGAAAGCCAAGAATGTTGCCGATCTGGCTGGCTCGCAAATCCAGAGAGATTCCCTGATTTTCCTGCGTAACTTGAAACTCTCATCCGAACCCGTATCTGCCATGAAACTCTCCGCTTTGCTGTTCCTGTTTTTGCTGCCCGCCACTGCGGCCGAATACAAGCTCGAGGCGAAACCATTCCGGGTTCGCCATCACCTCAAGGCGGTGGCGTTGCCTGAGACGGCCATGCCCCTGAAATTGAACGCGAAAACCTGGTCCGCTTTCGAGATTGTGTCCCTGGTGGATCATGGGACGAAAGTCAGGAAAGGGGATGTCATGGTGGGGTTCAAACGTGATGGGATTGAGCAGAAAATGGCGGATTTGAAGCTGGCAATTGCCTCAGGTGAGCTCGGTTTGGCGCAGGCGGAATTCGACCTGTCCATGATGCGGCGTACCGCGCCGGAGCAACTGAAGCGCATGGAGAAGCAGGCAAGGGTGGCAGCTGAGGAGCTGGATCATTTTCTGAGCACGCGACGTCAGGCCGAGATCGAAACGGCCGATCAAAGCCTGAAGCGTCAGCGCCAACTTTTGGCTTCCTACGAGGAGGAGCTGAAGCAGCTGCTCAAGATGTATGAGGCCGATGATCTGACAGAGGATACGGAAGAGATCATTTTGAAGAAACAGCGCGACAATGTGGAGCACATGAAATTTCTCCTCGAAATGGAAATTCTCGACCACAAGAGGAAAACTTCCGTTTCGCTCCCGCGAGAGGAAGTGGCTCTTTTGGAAAAGCGGGATGATAGCGCACTGCAGTTTGAGAGGGCCGGACAGGATCTGCCGCGGGGCGTGGAACTGAAGAACATCGAGGTGGCAAAAATGAAAAACACCCTGGATCGCCAAAAGACCGAGTTGGCCGAGTTGGAGCATGATCTGGCTTTCTTCGAGATCAGAGCGCCGGCGGACGGATGGGTTTACTACGGAGCGGTTGAGCGGGGAACTTGGACAACCGCAGAGATGTCGAAATTACTGACCCCCAACGGAGTCGTTCCTGCGGGCAAAGTGTTTGCAAGCCTTGTTCCTGCAGCCGCGAAGCTGCAGCTTTTCGGCTCAGCGACCCAATCGGATGCGTCTTCCCTGCAGGCGCAGGCGAAGGGTTTCGCCATGTTAACCGGTAACCCCGGCGTGCTCATTCCGGTGAGGGTCGCACAGGTCTCCGCGGTTCCCGGAGCTGATGGGGCCTACCCAACCACCTTCCTTCCGGAGTGGCCGGAATCCTTCATGCCCGTGTGCGGACAATCCTACGAGGTCACCATCATTTCCTACGAAAACGAGCAGGCCCTAACCATTCCGGCAAACGCCCTCGAGCTTGGCTCGACAGGATGGGTTCTGGAGGTAAAGGATGCGGATGGCAAGACTGGGCGACGTCCTGTTACACGTGGCAGGACCTTTGGAGAGGTCACCGAAATCACTGCAGGGGTCAAAGCAGGAGAAGTGATCGTTCTGCCATAGGGGGTCGGAAACGGATTCGGCTGACGGGCTCACGGCTGGTCGACTGGGGCAGCCGCATTGGCGACTGACAGATACACGGTGGCGGTATCGGAAAAATTTCTGATGATGATTCCATCCATGGGGGGCACATTCTCGAACCTGAAGCCGACCTCGTAGCGTTGGAACCATCCGGTCTGCAGCGGGTTCCGGCTTTCTGTCGCGACTCCGATCATGTGTTTTGATGTGATGACTGCCGTTGCCGCAGGGATATCATGTCTTGAAACCGGTTCCGCAACATCCGGAAACAGGCCATCGGAATGCTGGTTGTTGATCCATTTGGCCAATCCCTCTGCTGGGATGTCTTTGGCAAACCGATGGAGCGTTGCCCTGATGACGAAGTCCTTGCTGCTTTGATCGATCCGTACCACAAGCACCGCCTGCTGTTCGGCAAAGGCATAAAACAGAAGGGTGTCCCGGTAGCCGATCATCGTGGAGGTAATTTCGGTTTTTTTGGTGGTCGGATTCTTGGGATCGATGGTGGTTCCAGCGTGAAGCATGAGACAGGATCCGAACATGAGAGCAAGCAGGACGGTAAGTTTCATGGGATGTGAGCGGCTCAGGGTTGGGAGACAATCAGCGGTAATGGGAGACCGGACGGGGCACGACCCCGAGTTTGTCATGATCAAACCCATGCGAAAGCGGAGCATACTCGCCGACATAATCGACTCGGCTGCCGGCGTGGATTTTGTCCTCCATCTTCAGTCCCCAATAGACGCCGTTGATCACAAGCCGGCGAAGGCCGGGGTTTTGGAAATCCTTGCTGCTGCCCATCGTCGAATGAAGAACGCGGGCGTCGGCTCCGCCACTGGTTTTCCAGGTTTTCACCCAAACGACGGGAAGAGGCTCCTTTTCCGGATTGTTCGGACCGCCTTGTTCGCGGCCGATCAGAGGTTGTCCGTATACGAGGGCGGTGCAGCCTTCCGGCAGGCTGCCGCCTTCCGGATAGGTACGATACACATCGGTGAGGCCCCAGATGTCTTTCACGCCCTTGAGAATCGGATGATCTTTCATTTCGGGAACGATGTCCCCCCGGGTGGAATCCGCCTGCCACTCGCCGTGGTGATTCATGAACGTGCCACCAAGAATCTGGCTGAGTGTGACCGGTTGCCCATTGATGTGGTAATCGAGCGGGCCTGCGAAGCCATGATTGGAAGTGCGCAGGGCGATGATGGGTTTGCCGGAATCAAAATAGTCCACCATGTGCTTTTCCTGTTCCTGAGGTAGACTGATCAGACGGGTGAAAAGGATCAGCGAATCGGCTTTCGCCAGATGCTCGAGGCCGGGGATGTTGTGCTTTCTGAAAGTGGTCTCGTCCTTACGATCCGGGGTTGGCAGTGTGGGATCAACCATGCCCTCTGCGTTCACACTGAACAGGACGGTGGTATCAAAGCCGTGATGCGTGGCCAGAATTCTTGCGAGCATGGGCATTGCCTGTTCGCTGCGGTATTCCTGGTCTGCTGCGATGAGAACGATGTGCTTGCCTTTTCCGGGACCTTCGCCGCCGGAGTAGGTCAGCCATTGAGAACTCTCTGGAACGGGATGCGTTTGCACCTCGGGTTGGTTGGCTTCGGCTTTGGATTTGCCCGCCTTGCAGGCCGTCGTCGCGAGCGTGCAGACGGCAGCTAGTGTGCCCAGCATGATGGTTGATTTCATATCGGTCATCGTTCTAGACCAGGATGCATCGGTTCGCAAGCCGTGTCATGGATGAAACATCTCACAAGAAACCTGCGTAGCACTTCAAGCCCATACCCTTTTCTCATGATCCCCAAATCCGTCCTAGTTGCCAGCGTCGCTCTTCTGTTCTCCTCCGGCATGACCTTCGCTGCCGGACTCCGGGCCGATGTGGTGGTTTACGGCGATGCATCCGGCGGTGTGACGGCTGCGGTACAAGCGGCGAAAATGGGAAAAAACGTGATTCTGGTCTCCCAATACGGCCATCTCGGAGGATTGACGAGCAGCGGTCTCGGTTGGTCGGACATCGGAAACGATGCGATCCTCGGCGGTTTGTCCCGGGATTTTTATCATGCCGCTTATCTCCATTACCAGAAGCCTGAATCATGGACGTTGCAGAAGCGCGAGAGTTTTCCGGAAATGGCCCAGGGCACACCCGCATTCAATCCGAAGAACGAACTCGCCTCGGTGTTCGAACCGAAGATTGCCGAGCGGATCTTCGATCAGATGGCGAAGGACGCCGGAGTGAAGATCGTCCGCGGACGTCTGGATTTGAAAAACGGCGTGGTCATGAAGGGCAAGCGAATTTCCAAGATCCTGTTAGAACGCGGGGATCTCATCGAGGGAGACATGTTCATCGATGCGTCTTACGAAGGCGATCTCCTGCCGCTCGCCGGAGTTTCTTTTACCATCGGGCGGGAGCCGAACGCGAAGTATGGAGAAACGGCAAACGGCATCACGGGTGTGGCGAAAAAAAATCAGTTACCGAGAGGGATTGATCCCTATGTCGTAAAAGGCGATGCGGGAAGCGGCTTGCTGCCCGGTGTGAATCCCGACATGGGTGGCAACGCCGGCGATGGCGATGACAAGCTTCAGGCCTACTGCTACCGCATGGTTCTTACCAACGCTCCTGAAAACCGGGTCATGATCGAAAAGCCGCAACAGTACAACGAAGCGGACTTTGAAATCCTGTTCCGCGTGATCGAAGCCGGCCAGAAGGGCGGGTTTTTCAAAACGTCCGGCATTCCGAATCGGAAAACGGACTCCAACAACACAGGCGGAATTTCCTGTGATCTGATCGGCGGCAATTACGGCAAGGACTGGAACTGGGCAACCTTAAGTCATGAGGAGCGCGCGAGTCTGGCGGCAAAACATCGCGACTATCAGCTCGGCCTTGTTTGGACGCTTCAGAATCATCCGCGTGTTCCGGAAGCGATCCGAAAAACCCATGCTGCATGGGGTTTGGCCAAGGATGAGTTCACGGACAACGGTCATTGGCCTTACAATCTGTATGTGCGCGAGGCGCGGAGAATGGTCTCAGATTTCGTGATGACCGAGGCTCACTGCAAGCTCGAGCTGCCAGTTGAAGATCCGGTGGGGCAGGGGGCCTACACGCTCGATTCTCACAATACCCAGCGCTTTGTCCACGACGGCATGGTCATGAACGAAGGCGATATCCAGGCATCTCTCGGCGGGAAACCTTACGGAATTTCCTATCGGTCCATGGTTCCGAAAGCCGGTGAATGTGAGAACCTTTTGGTGCCATGGGCCTTGTCCGCTTCTCATATCGCCTTCGGTTCGATCCGTATGGAGCCCGTGTTCATGGTGCTTGGCCAAAGTGCCGGCACCGCCGCATGCATGGCCATCGATGGCAAGATTCCCGTGCAAACCGTCCCGTATGATCAACTCCGCGCGCGCCTGATCGCTGACGGACAGAAGCTGTGAGCAGGTGCGTGTGTCCGCATGAACGAACCTTGTGACCGGAGCCGCGCTCCCCGTGCATGAGCTCTCCGCAAGGGGTTCAAGCTATCCCCTCATCATTGCCTCAATGTCATCGATCTCGCGGACGATATCCGAGGAGAGGTGCTCGTAGCCGGTCTCGGTGATGAGCACGTTGTCTTCGACCCGGAAGCCGATGTCTTTGTCCTCGATGTAGATGCCGACATCGATCGTGAAGACCATGCCGGGCAGGATCGGGTTTCCGTGAGGACCGACATCGTGCACATCCAGCCCGATGTGATGGGTGCCTTTGTGCCAGTAGTATTTGCTGACATCCTCGTCCTTGCCGAGATATCCCGCGGCGATGAGCTTTTCACCCACGCTGCGTCTGGCGTGGGCTTCGATTTGCTCGAAGGAAATCTTTCCGGGAACCAGCAGATCCATCAGCTCCTTGTTCACTGCAAGCGCGATCGAGTAGACCTCCTTCTGTTGAGGAGTGAATGTTCCATTCACCGGAAACGCACGTGAAATGTCACTGACATACTGGTTTTTGCGCGCGCCAACATCGGTCAGAATCAGATCACCATCCTGCAGGATGCCCATCGGTTCTTCGTAATGGATATAGAAATTGTTTCGCCCGGCGGAGACGATGTTGGCGAAAGCGGGCTCCCTGACACCGGCATCCGCAAGCACCTTGTTGAACACCCCCTCGAGTTGGTATTCATACATCCCCGCTTTGGCGGCTTTCATCATGGCGTGGATCGCATCCCGGGTGATCGCCACGGCCTGGCGGATTTGCGCGATTTCACCGGCATCCTTGATGGTTCTGGCCGCACAGATCAGCGGGTATGCGTTTTTCAGAACGATCTTGGGATGGCGTGCAAGGATCGATTCGCTGTGTTTGTTCTGCGGGGCATCCCTGAGACCATCGTCGAACTTGTCGAAATCATACCACAGCGCGGAGAACGTTCCGGACCCGAGAATTTCGTTGAGCGTCTCATCGAAAGAATCGAGCATTTGGACGTTCCGGATCCCTGAAGATTCGGACGCCTCCTTGTGAGAAATGCGGTGTCCGTTCCAACGCTCGATCATCGGATCCTTGGGATGAATGAAGAGGGTTTCATCGATCGTTCCGGACCGGTTCACGGCAAGGAAAACGCTCTCGGACTGCAGGATGCCGGTCAGATAGAAAAAATTCCGGTTGGTAAAAAACGGATAGCAGGCGTCTGCGGTTTTTTTCGGTGCCGAGCCTGCGAACAAAATGAAGACTTCGCCCGGTTGAAGATGTTGGTAAAATCGCGCCCTGCGCCCCTCATATGAACCATTCATGCGCGGGATGCTAATTACGGTTAGAGGGTCGTAAATAGCAAATCAGCTTCCGGATGCATTAAATGGGTGGTCCGGTGATACCCTGATTAGTACAGATGGAGACCCGCCATGGGAGCGTGAAAACTGTCGTTTTTCGATGATGACCCCTCACAAATCGGGTGCGAAGTTGCCCCTTGTTTCTAGCGAATGCTTCGCAATTCCGCAGTTTCTGCGGATGATTCGAGCTTCCGGATGATGGTGCTGACGCGGTCTGCGAGAGGAGTCAGGGATTTCGCTTCGCTGTGCTTCCGGAGATCGGGCTCGAGTTTCCTGAGTTCCGGAAGCAGCGCTTTCGCTCCTGCGCCATAGGTTTCGATCGCATCCAGCACTCCGGAGATCCGGTTTTGTTTTCCCCATGACTCGATATCCATGACGGGAATACATAGCGCCAAGCCTTCGGCAATCCTGTGCTTGGCAAAAAGTTTTAGCCCTGTGACCCGAACTTCTCCGGCAAACATCTCACCGCTGGGCGAAGGCGTGGCGATGGCCTGATGGATGGCTGGCAGGACAGGCTTGAGCTGTTCGTAGCTGAGCTTGTCGTAAACCCTTGAAATGGCGCCGCGAGCACGACCGTCCTGGTTCCGGAGTCCGGCGATGATGGCCTGTTGAAGCAGTGCCTGATCGATCTCGTTGATCGAAACGTTTTTCAACATGTTGCCGAATATGAAATAGCTCAGGTAACGTTGTTCCATGGCTCGGGGATCCTCCTTGCTCTCGCCCTTGGCCAGCATGCGCAGCATTTCGGGAAGTGCGTCTTTTGCGGGGGATCCGATGCTGACGAGCGCTTCGGCAGCCAGGATGCGGAGCCATAAATCCTGATCTGCTAGAGTCTTGCGAAGTGCCGGAACCGCTGGGGCACCGGCCTCCTTGAGTTGGATGAATGCCTGGCAAGCTCCGTAGCGGGCATGGATTTGATCCGATCCGAGCAGGGATACCAGCGCATCGACCGGAGCAGGGGTGCCCTTGCGGCGGCCGATGGCGATTGCCGCACGATCCCGGACAACCGGGGACCAGCTTTTGAGGCGCTCGAGCAATGCGGCGAAACTCATGGCATCGTATGCCGCATGTCGGTTGTTGTTGCTCCATCCTCGGCCATCGGCGATGATCGATGCGGCTTCTTTTCCGGAAACCCGGGTGACCTTGCTCGATTGTTTTCCGGTCAGGAAAATGTGCTTCAGAGGAACCGCGTAGGCGAGGAGAAACGAGCCGGTCGCATCCCAACCACGTGTGCTGTCGTGGCCCATTTGCGGCGGACCTTGGTGAGGGAAGGAACCATCATGACGGCGTGCGAGATCGTAATACCATGCACCGAACTCCTGCATCCATGCACCAGTGGCCTCAGGACCGGATTGGGAGACGCCTGGCATGGCCCACGTGATATTCCAGAAATTTCCGGTGTGTCCGGTGTCCCGCTCGGAGCCATGGCAAGCGAGGCTCATGCGTGAAAAATATTCAGCGGGGCGGGGTTCCTCGACCAGGTTGAACAGAACGGCAGCCATCCCGTTTTTGCCATTGTCGTCGTGGTTCTGAATCCATGGATTGTGATCGCCATACGGAATGGAGCCTTTGCCCTCATAGAAACGCAGCAGTTTCAGGCTGCGTTCGATCGCGACCCCCATTTCCGGGTCATTGACACCGGCTTTCTTGGCGAGAACTAGAGAGGTGGTCAGGGGAACTCCCGGTGCGTTCATCATTCCATAACCGTAAAGGCGGCCATCCGGAGTGGCGAACTTGTGCCCCCAGGAGCCAACATGGCTCTGACCTGTTGCAGCTTGCATGGCAAGCCGACGGAGGCCCGGGAGGACCGACTCGTCACCGGTCGCCATCTTGTATTCTGCCAGAAAGGCGATGACGTAGCCATAATACCATGTGGCCATGCTGTCGGCGGAGTACGCTTGCGCCCAGTCCGCCTCACGTTTGATGATCCCGCGGTATGCGGGGTTGCCACTGGCCAGCAGGGCGAGGGCATTGAGTGAGCGGGTGATGGGGTTCTGTTTCGCGTAGTTCGGATCATCCGTGATGCGCTTCGCCAAGGCTTCGCAGCCGTTATGAAAAATCTTTGCCGATTTCGGACAGTCATATGGAGCGGTTTTGCTATAAGAACCGAGTATGGGCAATTGCAGCACGACTTCCTCGGTGTTGCCGTCCATCCAGCGGGTGACGGCAAGTTTTCCGTCAGTGGCCTCAGCTGCTGTGAGAGCCTTGCCAAACTCGGTGCGCGGATCGAAAGAAAACAACTTCCCCCCGACTCCCAGGAGGATGTCGCCGGGGCGGAGTTTGCCATCGGCAGGAGATCCCTTATCGACTTGGGTCACCCGGATCTGGCGCGCTTCCGAGGTCTCGAGTTTGTTGCTGTACATCCAGCCACGGAGTCCGGTTGCGCCCAGATTCCAGTCGTGGCTTGCACCGGCTGGAATGGGATCGCCCTTCGTGAAATCGGGTTTCGCCATCGTGGCCTTCGGCGCGGACCACACGGGTAGGGTGAGGAGGATGAGAAGAATCTGGACGGGTTTCATGGGTTTGGGCGGTTGGGTCTAACGCATTACGTGGATCTTCACCACATTTATTTCGGGATTTCGTTCACCGTGTAAAAGGCGAAGGAATGAACGAGAGATCCGCCGTCCGCATCACGTAAGGCATCGAGATTGAATTCGTGGATGTGACCTTTGGTCACTTTGTCCACGGAGATCCGCGCGCTCATGCCGTCTTTCATCAGGGCGACCGCCGTTACCTTGGCATCGGTGGCCTCGATGACCGGTCCGCCATAACCCTGATGGTAGGGATAGGTGAACGAATTCAGCCGGTAATTCTCCGGCTTGCCGGCGGTCTCGGGATCCACCGCTTTGGTAAACTCTAGCAGGAAACCGTCTTTGGTAATGGTGATCCGTTTGATCTCGAACGGCATCAGGCCTGTCCATTCCAGGCGTTCGAGCGCATATGGCTTGAGGCCGCGCACCGGCCAGCCGCGATTGGTTCCTCCGGAGATCAAACGGCCCTGAGGGGTGAAATGGACATTCAGCAAGCCGGTGGAAAGCTCCTCACGGAACGGATAACACGCGCCCTGCCAGACCCCGTTGACTTGCTCGGTTGTGGCACGAACGATGATCGATTGCGTATAGTCTCCCATGAAGATTTGGTTTTCAAACGGCCCGAACTTGCCGCCGGAGCGATCGATGACAAATCCGCTGAGTGAGCGACCCATGCGGATGTAGGGGAAAACCACCGCATACGGATCGAGTTGCGGAATCTTCCGGCTTTCGATCAGGGTGGACGATCCGCTCTTGGGCTCGGCGGGAGCGGCTCCCATGGCGGGCGCATATGGATACCAGTTGTAACTGATCGGGTGGCCCATGAAACCGCCCTCCTTGATCAATTTCAGACTGCATGCCGAATTCCACGGGCCCTGGCTTTCAACATAGAACAGCGCGCCATGCTCGTTGAAGCCGATGCCTCCCGGGCTGCGCACGCCGCTTGCATAGGGGATCGATTTTCCCTCGGGTGTGACTTTCAGCACCCAACCGCGAAACAATTCCTGTGAATGATACGAACTCGACAAACCGAGCGCGACGAATTGGTTTCCGTGCGCATCGAACTTCGAGCCGAACGCGTATTCGTGATAGGTGCCGTAGCCCCATGCGTCGGAAACCACATCGTAACGATCCGCCCTGCCATCTTGGTTGCTGTCATACACTTTTGTCAGCTCGGCGCTGTGGGTGACAAACAGCGCGTTGTCTCTCCAAGCAAGGCCGAAAATTTCATCAAGGCCAGTGGCGAAGAGATGGTATTCCGGATTGGGGTTCGCCGCATCCGCTCCGGTGATGAAATAGACGTCACCGTGCCGCGTACCGACCGCGATTTTCCCGTCTGGCAGATCGCAGAACGCGCCGGCCTCGATCACAAGATGTTTCGGTATGGGGAGATCGACCAAGCGATAGGATTTGCGTTCGCGATCGGCCGTGCCCCAGCGCTCGCCGACTTCTTCGGCGATGGTCGCAAGGGGGGCAATCGCCACAAAAGCGATGATGAGCTTAGGGTAAAACGGCATAGTCGAGGGATAGGGTCGATGTTCCGGCGGGCAGGTCGAGCTTGAGAATGAGTTCCTTGGTCTGTCCCACGGCACGAATCATTTCAGAAACCCCTGCGCTGGATGTTCCCAGCCCGAGCAGGAGTTTGGGGATGCTGAATGACTTGGCGGATACCTGTTCGATCCTGCCAGACAGGACGCGGAAATAGAGCGTCTTGGATTTTCCGGTCGTGAAGGTTAGGGTGCGTTTCAGCCTGCCATTGCCGCTCCCCGGGACCAGAGCGTCTTCGATCGCAACCTCACTGCAATGGTAACGTAGAGTCGGCATGCCGTTTTCACCGATCGAATAACCCTTGAACTCGTAGCCGTGGCGGGAGGGATAGGTTGGATCCGGGTTGACGGGATGCTCCTTGGTACGTATCGGTTTGAGGGGCCAGGTTTCCGGTAGATCGGTTAGAAACGCAACATCCTCGGCCAACTGGATTGCCGGCGCAGCCGGATTGAAATTCCCGGATCCCTGTCCGCGCCAGCCGACGGTGACAAATTTTCCGGTCCACAACGCGGAGAGCGCGCCGTTGTGGGCGTTGAACGCGCAGTTCATTCCACCGGGAAAACCGATGGCGATCCCGCGATAGCCCGCAACCGTGCTGCGTCCGCGATAGGTCCGGGTTTGATCGGTGACAACGAGTTCGGGATCGGCAGCACGCAGTCCGGAGGGATCACGGGCGGAACGGCCGAGCGAAAACTGGTGCCAGAGCGCCTGGAGTTGAAGGTTGGTATCGCCATTGAGGATTTCAGACTGGACTGCTTTCCCGTCCGGCCAGAAGGAAGGCATGATGATGCCGGACCGGAATTTCGAGGGATGTTTCATGAACTGATCAAACCATGCCGGCTGGAGGCGCTGGTAGGTGGTCATGAGATCGAGCCCCTTCATGCTGGGTGAATCGATGCCGTTATAATTATGGCAGGAAATGCAGGCCAGTCCCTGATCCCCCAGCAGCCTGTGACCTTCGTCACGCATCATCGGGGCGGATTCGTTTTTGATTTCGGGATAATCAAACGGCTCGAGCTTGTCGTGATCCGCAAACGCTTCGGGGAGTCCGTCAAGGGCGTGGTTGCCGTATTGCGGCATGCGGGTGGTCATGTAGGGCCGAACGGTTTGGCCTTCATAGAGAACTTTGTTCAACCACTCGGGGCGTAGTTTCGCGCCGATCCATGTCAGTGGCGGCGGGATGCGGCTTTCGTTTCCGAGAGCTTCTTCCGTGGAGTGGAAATAGCTGTCGAGTTCCGGTTTCACTCCACCGAAATCATCGCGTTGGTGACAGGAAATGCAGTTCAACTGAGTGAGGCGCATGTTGATCCGTTCCGCAGCCGGGGGTTCTGTGGATTTCGCGGTCAATGCGGCGCGGATCGCTTGTTTTTGCGGATCGCTGAGTCGGTAGTTCGGTGCCTCGCCGGGATGTTCCGAGAGGCAACCGGCATGAACGTCGAGTTTGGCCTTCGCAGGAAGCCGCGCTGGCTGGGGAGTGGAATCCAGATGATGACAGGCGCTGCAGCTCATTTCCGTGAATGCCTTTTTTCCTGCTGCAATCATCTCGGGCGGTGGCATCGCCATTTCCGGCTCCGCTCTCTCTGGGCCGATCATGAACGCCGCGAGCAGTTCCGCTTCGCTGCGGCTCAGACGCATGTCAGGCATGCGCCCGTCGGGCCTGACTTTCAGTGGCTCGTGCAGGAAACCGGCAAGCCCGGCGGGACGGTATTTATCCGGGATATGTGTTAGATTCACAAATCCTGTTCGGTTCAAGGCAGGCGAATCGCCATCCTGAGGACCGTGGCAGGTAACGCAGCCGATTTCGTGAAAGAGCTTCTTTCCCTCCGCGGCCGGATCGGCCGGAAGGGCGGAGGGGTTGGCGGTTTCGCGGTTCAATGACAACAGATACGCGGCGATTTCGGCGGCAATCTTTTCCTTGTCCGCCACCGAGCGCTCGCCAAACACATCCGGCATCGTGGTGCCGGGATCGTGATGCGCGGGGTTGAGGATGAAGGGTTTCAGAAACCCGGGTTGAATCCGGGTGCCGACCTCGCGCAAATCGGGTCCTGTGGCATTCGGTTTGGACATGCCCTCATGGCAAGAGGCACAACGCAGTTCTTCGATCAGCACCCTACCCTGTTGCAATTCCGTCAGCGGATGGTTGTGCTCCAAGCCCGGGATTACGGGAGCGGCAAGAAGGGGCACCGGGATCAGGCCCGTCATGGCCGAAATGAGTGGGAACGTAACGCGCACAGCGGCAATCCATATCGGTCTTTTCCCCAAGGTCGAGCCAGATCTGTTGAGGCAGGCGGATGCTCTCCATGCTGCGCGCTTGAAATGTTGACGCGCACCGCAACGCAGCAGCAGGATCACCGACATGACCCAACACAAAAATCCGCCCACCACGATTCGTGGAATTTTAAAACAGCTCGGGCCGGGCCTGATCATTGCGGGATCGATCGTGGGTTCGGGCGAGTTGATCGCGACGACTCTGGCGGGTGCCGAGGCCGGATTTGTATTGCTCTGGCTGATCATCATCGGCTGTTTGATCAAGGTGTTCGTGCAAATCGAGTTCGGCCGTTTCACGATCACCAGCGGGCGGACGACACTGGACGGCCTCAACATGGTCCCCGGACCAAGGCTGCGGGTGAACTGGTTGTGCTGGTTTTGGTTGATATTCACGGTGGTCGCCCTGATTCAGCTCGGTGGCATCATCGGCGGAGTCGGGCAGGCCATGGCCATCCAGGCTCCCGTCACGCAGGTGGGAAAAGTTGAAAACTCGCGCGAGGATGCGGAGATTCAGGTGAAAGTCGCAGACAAAATCATCGAGCGGTTCGAAGGCGATGCGCAGATGTCGGCAAGTCTGGAAGCCATTTCAACACAACGCGCAGCGGCGCAGGCGGAACTGTCCAAATGGGAGGGAAAGGAAAAGGTTGCCTCTCACGATGCCATGATATGGGCCATCGTCATCACCCTGGGTTCCATCGTGCTTCTGGTGGTCGGACGATACGGACTGATCCAGAATGTTTCCACGTTTCTTGTCGCATCCTTCACCTTGGTGACCATGATCAACCTGATTTGTCTTCAAGCCTTGCCGGAATGGCGTGTTTCATGGGCGGATTTGATCAGCGGCATGACTTTCCGGGTTCCGGATGGCAAAGGGCTGCTTGTGGCGTTGGGGGCGTTCGGAATCATCGGGGTCGGTGCTACGGAATTGATCCAGTATCCTTACTGGTGTCTGGAAAAAGGCTACGCGAGGTGGACGGGAACGCGTGATGATTCTCCCGAATGGGAAGCCCGTGCGAAGGGATGGACGCGCGTGTTGCGCTGGGACGCATGGTGCTCGATGATCGTCTATACCTTCGCGACGATCGGGTTTTATCTGTTAGGCGCTGCGATATTGGGTCGTGCAGGGTTGCAGCCTGCCGGTCCGCAGATGGTCAGAACCCTCGGACAAATGTATGTCCCCGTTTTTGGTGAAGCAGCCAAGACCGTATTCTTTTACGGGGCTTTTGCGGTATTGTATTCGACCTTTTTTGTGGCGACGGCGAGTCATGCGAGGGTTTGTGCCGATGCCCTGCGGTTGTTTGGTGTGACCTCGGGCGATGAAATGTCATATCGCCGTTGGGTGCGGGTGTTCTGCATCTGCCTTCCGCTGTTGTTCCTTGCGAGCTACGCGTTTTTCAAAGCACCGGAACAACTGGTGTTGGCCGGCGGTTTCATGGGCGCGTTGATTTTGCCGATGTTGGGCGTGGCCGCATTGTATTTCCGTTATCGTTGCAGTGATTCCAGACTTGCGCCAGGCAGGCTCTGGGATGTGGGCCTGTGGATCAGTGTCGCCGGACTGTTCGTGGCGGGCGCGTTCGCGTTTTATGAGAAGGTGTTGGGATGATGGGTATCCCGGTGGGATTTCGCGCTCAACGGAGAAGCCTGTGCCGGCTGCCGGATTTACCGTGATTCCGCATGGAGAACCTGACCGAGAATGAGAAGTTGCTCCCGAAGTTTCTCATACGGCAGATCCTGGACGGCGGATTTCCGGTCGATCGTCATGCTGGCGATCACACCGGCGCTTTGGCCGAGGATCATGTAAACGGGTTCCATGCGGATCGAGCCAAAGGCGACGTGGCTGGATGACAGGCAGACGGGCACGATCAGGTTTTCACATTCGGATGGCTTCGGAACGATGGCGCGATAGGAGATGGGGTAGGGTTTGAGAGCGGGGCTGCCGAACGCGCCTTCGTTGCGGACGACGGTCACGCCGTTGCGACTGACCGCGACGCGTTGGCACGGATGCGAGTCCATCGGGTACGAGGCGAGACCGACCGGATCTTGTGCGGCGCGTTTGGATTCGCAGTCGGCCTGGGTCATGACGTAATCGCCGAGCATGCGGCGGCCTTCACGGATGTAGAGCGCGTGCGGCCAGTGGCCGGTTGGGGCGAATTCTTTCGCGTCGAGACCGAAGCGGTTCACGCGTTTGCGGAGGCTTGCAGGCACCTGAGGATCGTTGGCGAGAAAATACATGTAGCCTTGCTGGTAGCTGACGTGGTCCTGGTATATCCTCTCACGGAGCTGATAGAGTTCCCTGAGAGGGAGTGCGAGGCCGCGGCGTGGCGGAGGGAGTTTGGAAAAATTTACAGCTTCAAACGTCCCGTCGGGCCAGAAGTTGCTGCCATTGACGTTGTTGGAGGACATGCTGCCAGCGTTGTTCGAGTCGCCATTGCGCAGCTGCACGGGCCCGTCGGTCATCGGTTTGATGGTGTAGTCGAGCGTCCAGTCGATAGTCGCACCGGAATTCATGAAACGGGCGAGCAGGGCATAGCGGCCGGGCTGGTAATCCGCAGGTTTGGGAAAGGGCAAGCGGTCCTCCTTGTCGCTGAGAAACATGCGGAAATTGTATGCTTGGATGCGGTGATCGCCGTCGCCGGGCTTTCCATAAGGGAGGGGTGAAATGCCCGGCAGCAGGCCGGAGTTCGGGTCTTCGGGGTCGATGTATGGGCTGACCGGCAGATCACAAAACTGATAGACGCTCTGCCACAGGATGTTTTGCCACTGGCCGCCAATTTTCTCGTCATAATGGGCCGAGGGTTCGCGACCGATGTGATAGGAGACGTTCGCGGCGGCGAAGAGATCACCCTCGTAGGTTGCGTCGACAAACACCGCGGCTTTGATCGTCTCTCCGGTTTCGAGAGTGATGGAGGAGATGCGGGTTTTTTCCATCGCGACCGATTCCAGCGGACGCTCGAACAGGATCGTGACCCCGGCTTCTTCTAACATCTTCCGGAACGTGGTTTCCGCATGGGATGGTCTGAAGTCGCGCAACGCCCCAACCCTGTTGTAAAACTCCATCGCAAGCCCGCCGATCGCGGTTTTTTTGCCGACATCCGTCGCAGTGAGTCCGCCGGAGGTCAGGCCGCCGACATGTTGGTTGAACGAGAGCAGCACGACGTTTTTACCCAAGCGCGCCGACTGGAGGGCTGAAGCGAAACCGCCGGGTGTTCCTCCGTACACCGCGACATCGAATTCCAACGTCTTCGGCTCTCCTCGCTCGACGGGCCTGTAATAGACGAGGCCGCGTGGAGTCTCGCAGAAAGCGGATATGGCCAGGCTGATGAAAAGGAGCGGTTGGCCAAAAACACGGATTTTCATATCTCAAAGAAACGTCGGATGTCGGGGCGCTCTTTCGGGCTGGGGTGCTTGGTTCTGAGCCCTGATTTGGCCGAAGGGTTGGGTTCTTTCCGATGCTCCCTCATTGAACCAAGATCGTCTCTGAACCACCCGGCAGAACTTCGGTGACGCGGATCAGTTTGTCGGATTCATTGAAATGGATTTGCAGGGTCTTGGGGCCGATCTTGTAAATCAGCGGATGGGCTTTTGGGTCTGCGGCTTTGCCCAGGATGCGGATGACCTGGTCACGGCTCATGCCGACGTTGAGATTGCCTGCCTCGGTTGATGGTTCGCCGCGACCAAACCGGATCTTGCCGATCTCGATATCCTCTTTGGGTTGATCGAGACGGATCGTCAGGGTTTCGCGGCTTTCGTTCGGCCGGCCCCAGTTGGTGAAGACTGTGGCGGTGATCGTTGCCGGCCCGACGACAGTTTGTTGGTGCGAGGCGAAGTAACGTGTTTTGAGCGCGTAGCTTCCGGTGGGAGCGACACGGATCAGGTATTCCTCCGGACCGTAGCCATCGGTGACGTCTTGGGAAACCAAGCCGCCCTGGCCGGTGCGGTTGTTGCCGTAGTAGGCTTCCTCACCGCCGGGTTCCATCACATGGAGATCGATGTCGGTCGAATCCGCATCCCATGACATCACGATGCGAAGATCCGTATCGAGGTTGTCGCGCAGGCGTTTGTCGTAGTCGGGGATCCTGGGTTTTGTTCCTTTTTCCCAATCTTTCTTTTCGATGGAAGCAACCAGGGCGTTGAGTTCTTCGAGCGCGAAGATGGAGATCGTTTCACCATGGCGTTGCCATTCACCGAGCGCGCAATCGAGGAAGAGCTTCATGGCTTCTTCCAGATGCGCGGCGGAGCGGGTGGATTGGCCGTGGTCGGCGAGGACGAGCGCGAGATCGCGAAGCGATTGCGGTTGTTCCGGCCGAAGCCTGGCAACGCGACGCAGGATCACGGCGGCGATTTCGAGTTCTTCCGCCTGACGCAAACGCCATGCAAGCACCCGCAGCATCGCAGCGTCCTCGACCCGCATTTCCGCCAGGTTTGTCAGGATGCGGCGAGCGTGTTTCCTGTCGCCGTTCTTGTAGAAGTAATCCGCACAATCGAGAAAGAACGCAGGGCTCTCGGTCCATTTGGCGCGCTCGCTGAGATAGCTTGCGTAACGTTGCTCGGGTTTCGCAGAGTTGATGGCGTTGAGGTAAGGGGTTTGCGGATCCCAAGGCTTGATGGTGATGGAGGAGTTCGGGGATGGCTGACCGCCGTCGCTCTTCTTTTCGTCGGCAACTGCTTCACCTCTGAACAGCAATGCTCGTTCAGCGGGTGAATCCGAAGGAGCGGAAAAGGGATCGGCGGCTCCATGTTGTGCGGCTCTTGGGGCCAATGGTTCTTGCCTTGACTCGACTGCAAAATCAACGGCGCCAGCGACATTTGCTTGTGCTTCACTTTCTTTGCCGCGACCGCGTTTCGGTTTTCCCTTGGAGAAATCGGTCTTCCACCAGTTCACGCGCGCCTGCCAGAGCTGAACAAGCCGATCCACCCGTTGTTCTTCGGTTCGTCCATCCGGTTTTGGCATGCGTTTCATCATCGATTGCCATTGGCTGCGCATCTCGGGCAGGGATGCGGGCGGTTCGATCCTGTGGCGCACCCATTGATCGAGGGTTTCGAGAACGATGAGTGACGTGGCGGGACTGACGAGTCCGTAGGTTCTGCCGAGGGTGAGGAGTTCGTCCTCCATTTGATCGGCGCGTGGTGAGAGTTGATTCACGCGCGCGGCGGCCCATGCGGTGGCGAGGACGCTGCCTTCGCTGGCATCGGATTTGCGCAAGACGAATGGCTCAGACAGGGTGCCGTCTGCGAAGTTGATCTGAACCGCAGCCTCATCAGCAGTGAGTTGTCCTAATAATTTGACCCGTCCGTTTGCGGATTGCCCGATGCCTTGGACCTGAGCGATGCCCGTGCCGCGAAGTCCGATGATACGTGGGCTGGGGAGATTGATTTCGTTCCAGGCCGCAACCGCATCCCGGGACCGGAGATCAATCATGGCGCCGGCACAGGCCTGACGCAGTGATTCAGGATCTGCGACGGATTGCGAAACGATGCCGACGACAGAAATTCCATCGAAGGAGAAGGGTTGTCCGGAAAGCGTATCGATGCCATCGCTGAACAGGATCGTGCGCCATGGTTTGTCGTTTGCGGATGTTTGTTTTACCGATTCCGCAAGCGCATGCAAATCACTGCCGCCATCAAAGGGTTCGGCTTGGATTGCGCTGATGAGTTCATCGACGGTTTTGATATCGCGGGTTGGTTCCACCACGTCCCGGAAAACGGTCAGCTTGAAAGAGGTGGATTTGAATTGCTTGATCAACTCGAATTCCTTGGTCAGATCAGCTTTTGCACGACTACCTGAAGCGTCCCACAAAACGTGAATGGTTTCGGTTGCTACGGTATGGGATTTGACGGTTGCAGGAACTGTCGAGAGCATGAACCAGTTTTTTCCCTCCGCATCACGTTGGACCTGATGGAACGAGCTCGGCAGTTTCGGCAGGGCAACGATGATGTCCTCTCCCGGCTTTGTATCGGTGGTGGAGGATTTCACCCGCCAGATTTGCTCGGCTTGCTCGAAACGTTTGTCGCCGAGACCGCCGATTTCCGGATGAACATCGGCTTGGGTGTTGACTTCGATTTCCACCTCCAGCTTGGCGATCATCTCGCGTGGCATGCCGAACATCAGTGCGGCATCTCCGTTCTGCGCGGTGGTGAGCGGAGTGATGTATTTCAGGCGAATCCGCCGCTCGCCATTTGCGGGGAGTGGGAAAATGCGAGTGCGGTAGAGATTGCCTTTGACGTGTTCAACCAGACCCGGGTCCACGTTGCGACGCGTTTCCGTTTCAAACGCCACCCGTGCCTTTTCTTTCGGGACGATCACCCCATCCACCATCGTTCCCTGGATATCGAGCGCGTAGCCGCTTACTGTCGCGCCGTCTGGCAGGGGAAAAATGAGATCGCCTTCAAGTTGCCGGGCGTTGGGATTGAGGAAAACGAGAGTGGTCTCCACCTCCGCATAAAGGCCGGTGATTTTCGCGGAAATCCGCATTTCACGAATCTGCATCGGGCCGATGTCCGGCGGGCGGACTGGGTTGGGGAAAATCATTTCCATGCGCGGTGGCAATGGTGGCATGATGGGCGGCAGGATGCCGATTCGGTCTGACTGGGCGGTCAGGCAATGGGTCATGCCGATCAGGGTGGAAAAGGCAATGAGACGTGTGAGGGTTTTCATGATCCGATGGGTTCTGTTGATCGTGGAATGGTTGAGCTGCTACATCTATGACACCTGTGGACGGATTTCCTTAGGAAAAAAACACGGCTTGGGGAGTTGGAGGGAGTCATGATAAAAACCGATTTCCCGGGATGGGTACGGATGATCTTGGGCAAGCGAGCGGGGTTGAGGTTGTGTTGCCAAGAGCCGGTGGACACGGATTGAATCGTATCACATGCCGTGGCGCGTGGACTCACCTCGCAGGGGCGCTCCGCCCCGAGGTCACAAGGGCTTCAAGAAGATCGTTGAGTTGATTGGAGACTTCCGGATGGGTGGAATATAGGTTGCGGGTTTCACCAGGATCGGATTCGAGATCGTAGAGTTGCGCAGGCGCACCCGGATCGGTATCCGCAAGTTGATACGGTTTGAGCTCCGCGCGCTTCTCGTAGTTATTGCCACCGGACCCTTGGTGGCCGATGTATTTCCAGCGGTCTTTGCGGATGGAAAGGGTGGCCTTTCCGCGGAAAGCTTGCATGAGCAGATGGGGGCGTATGCGACCGCTGGCTTCTCCCGTCCATGCGGGAAGCATGTCGTAGCTGTCCTCGGCGGCGTGATCCGGAAGGGTTGCGCCGGTGACTGAAGCGAGCGTGGCCATCAGATCGGTCAGGCTGGTAAGCTGGTCGGAAGTTCCGCTTCGGATTTTTTCCGGCCAGCGGACCAGGAACGGGACGCGGTGGCCGCCCTCCCACGCATCGCGCTTCACACCCCGCCATGGTCGAGCGCCATCGTGCTCATGCGATTTTCGCATCTCGATGACGGTGGTTGCTTCCGGGCCGTTGTCGCTGGTGAAAATGACGATGGTGTGATCTGCAAGGCCGAGTTTGTCGAGCGTTCCCATGAGTTGTCCTACCGTCCAATCCAGTTGGTGGATGAAATCCCCATGCGGACCGGCTTGGGTTGCGCCCTTGAACTGTGGCGCGGCAAACGACGGGAGATGAACTCCCTGGGTGGAGTGGAAAAGGAAAAAAGGCCGATCCGGAGTCTCGCGATGATGCGTTTCAAGAAACCCGATGGACTTTTTGAGGAATACGAGATCAACCTCCTCCATGGGAAAACCGGGTGCGATGAAACCCTCGCGGCAATCGATGGAATAGGGATGCTTCGGGAGTTTCGACCGATCGATCTTTTCCGTTGGCGGGACCGGGATACGATTGCCATCGATGAAGGCATAGAGCCAATCGGTTGTGGGGCAACAGGCCGTGCCGAAAAAAGAATCGAAGCCATGATCCAGCGGACCGCCTGTGATCGGGCGGGAATAATCGATGCGCGAAACCGCCTCGATGCGGTTGTCGTTGATCGGCCTGTTCTGCTCGTCAAAAAACGTCAGACCGAGGTGCCATTTGCCGAAGATGGCGGTGGAGTATCCTTGTTGGCGAAGCATCTCCGGCAGAGTCAGGCGTTCATCTGCAATCAGCGATGGGCCTCCTGCGCCAGTGAAGACCGTTCCGCCGTTCGGAACACGGAACGCCATCTGTCCGGTGAGCAGGCCGTAGCGGGTGGGGGTGCAAACGGTCGCTGGGCTGTGTGCATCGGTGAACCGCATCCCCTGCGCGGCGAGTTGGTCAATGTGGGGTGTGGCGATTTTGGATCGGCTGTTGTAACATGAAAGATCGCCGTAACCAAGGTCATCTGTTAGAATGAGAACAATGTTGGGCGGTCTGGCGGAGAGCGCCGGGCCGGGAGCGAGGAGTAGGAGAAAAAGAAGCAAGTGCGTCAGGTTGCGGAGCACATGGTGGCCGGCGCGATGCGGTGCGATAGCCGGAAATAAGAGCGGGTATTCGGGGTTCATTTTCCTTTTTTCCCCATGGCTGCCTGGGGGGTGTTCGATTTCGGGAGCCATGCGGCCAGCTCCTGTTTCAACGCGGTGTGTTCGGGTAAGCTGGCGAGGTTGGTCCATTCGTTGGGATCGGTTTGATGGTCATATAGTTCTTCCGATCCATCTGTGTAGCGTGTGTAGCGGTGGCGTTCGGTCCGGACCGAGTGGTTGTTTTGATAGTGGGTCGTAATGGCAGGTTGGGTCCATGCGGCATGAGGATGCTTCAGCAAGGGAACGAGGCTGATGCCGTCGATGTGGGGATTTTCACTCAGGCCGCAGAGTTCGATGAGCGTGGGATATAGGGAGAGGAGTTCCGCAGGACGCGGGGAGCTTTGGCCTCGGGCATATCCGGGGGCGGCGATGATCAGAGGAACGCGGGTGGCACGCTCCCAGAGGGATTGTTTCGCCCAGTGCTCTTTTTCACCGAGAAAAAACCCGTGATCCGAGTAAAGAACGACCATGGTGGTTTTGGCATGGGGGCTCGCATCAAGCGCGTCGAGCAATCGACCCACCTGTTCATCGGTGAAGCGGATGCAAGCGAGATAAGCTTGCACAGCTTTGCGCCAGTTGCCGGTTTTCACAAACCAATCATGAGATGGGCTGTGACGTGAGACGGCGATGCGTTCAACGATAGCCGGAAGGTCATTGCGGTCATGCTTTATGACTGCGGGAAGTAGGATCCGGTCCTCCGGGATTTCATCGAAGAACCGCTGGGGAGCATACAGGGGAACGTGAGGACGATAGAAGCCGATGCTCAGAAAAAAGGGTTGATCTGCCGGTTGGTTGAGCTGCGCAATCGCCCATGTGGCATCAGCGTGGTCTTGAAACAGGGTTTCATCGTAAGCTTGTGGTCCGAAGTCCCAGAGTCCGCGCGCGCCTGCCTGCGTCTCGGGAATGACGCGCGCGTCTTGCCTCAGCCGTTGTCCCGGAATGGGGCCAATGACATCGAAGTCACCTTTCGGCATTCCTGAGTCATGATAGATTTTTCCGGTCGTGAGGGTCCGGTAGCCATTGGCGGCGAAGTGGCGCGGAAGGGTCACGCATTTCTTGAGCGCAGCGATTTCCCATGGCGGTGTTTGGTTGTCATAGATGCCGCTGTTCGAAGGGCGTAGGCCATACATGATGCTCGTGCGCGAGGGATTGCAGATGGGGGCTTGGCAATGGGCGTTGGTGAAAAGCACACCGCGCTTTGCGAGACGATCGATGTTGGGGGTTTTGGTTTGCGGATGGCCCCCGAGACAGCCAACCCAGTCGTTGAGGTCGTCGATGGCGATGAGGAGGACGTTGGGCTTGCTGGCGGAGAGCGGCGGGGTGATCGCGAGGAGAACGGCACACAGAACGAGGAGCACCGGGGGAGCGTGGAGAGCCGGGCGATCTGGTAAGGATGGCCGTGAGACGGATGGGATGAAGCGTTTCATGAACTGCATTTATTTCGGCTTCTTCAGGCGCCATGCGGCGGACTCCAATGGCTGCGGTTTGCCCGGTGAGCTGCGTCCTTCACGGGTGTGTTTCTCCAATAAATCGCGGAGTGTTTGGACGATCTCAGGATGTTGGCCCGCGATGTTTGCGGTCTCACCGATGTCATGATCCAGATCATAAAGCGCATGACCGCCCTGCTTGAAAAACGTAAGTTTCCACTTGCCTTGCCGGATCGCGATGTCGCCGCCGGCGGATTGATGGATCGTTGCTTCGCGAATCGGCTGCCTTGTGGTTTCTAACAGAGCTGGCAGGATGCTGATGCTGTCTTCCGCTGAGTCATCAGGGAGTTTTGCTCCAATGATTTCCGCGCAGGTGGCCATCAGGTCGTTATGGCAGATGGTCTGATCGGAGACTGAGCCCGCCCTGATGGTTGCGGGCCAGCTTGCGATGAATGGTACGCGGTGACCCCCTTCATAAATGCTGGCTTTTTCGGCTCGCAACGGAGGATAGGCGCGCTTGGCCGCACCGTTGTCGGCCGTGGCGATGATCAGGGTGTTTTTGGTGAAACCCTTTCGATCCAGCGCATCCAACAACTGCCCGAGCATGTGGTCGCCTTGAAATACCCAGTCGCCGTATTTGGGATCGTTTCCGATGATGTCCGTTGCGCCGGATTTGCCGTCGAACTCGTCCGAAGGAGCGATGGGCGTGTGCGGCGGGCACATCGGAAAGTAGAGAAAAAACGGTTTTTCCTGATCCCGTTTTCCAATCCATTCGATGGCTTTGGCGATCATCAAGGGTTGGTTCCGGTGTTCTTGGACATGTTCTGTCACGCGATCCTGTTCGATGATTGTTCCGATGTCGCGGGCGTGGGTGAACCCATAGAAATAGTCGAATCCGAGCTGGTTGGGACCGCTTGAAATGCGAGAGCCGATAGGCGGACTGCCCTTCGGTTTGACAATGTTCTCCCATTTCATGCCGAGGTGCCATTTGCCGATGCAGGCGGTGTCGTAGCCGTTTTGTCGAAGAAGTGAGGCGACGGTAAGCCGGCTTTCGGGGATGATGGGGGGATCGTAAGATGTCAGGACGCCGAACTGACCGATGCGCAGAGGGTAGCGGCCCGTGAGTAGCCCGTAGCGTGTGGGAGTGCAAACGGAAGATGCGGAATGAGCATCGGTGAAACGCATGCCTCGGGCGGCGAGTCGGTCGATGTTGGGTGTTTTGAGCTTGGTATCCGTCCGGTAACAACCGGGTTCTCCGTAACCCATGTCATCGAAAAGGACATAGACGATATTGGGAGATTGCGCCGAACGTCCGGAGCCAAGCGTGGTTGAAACCACCAGGCTCGCGAGGAGCCATGCAGATGCGGAGCACAATGGGAGGTTGGAGCGCATGGCGGATGATCCTTATCTGTTGGCTGCCCGGAGCGCCGCCACCGGTGGTTTCGGGATGTTCGCGAAGCGCTCGCGGATTTCATTGAGGGTTCCGATGGTGAGATGGAACTCGTAATCCACCCATGAACCCTTCTCCAGCTGCAGGGTCCGCACCGGTGCGACATAGGAACAGGCGGAGCCGTCAGGGCCCGTGCGCCCG
Source organism: Verrucomicrobiota bacterium (assembly GCA_041170385.1). GTDB lineage: Bacteria > Verrucomicrobiota > Verrucomicrobiia > Verrucomicrobiales > Akkermansiaceae > Luteolibacter. The sequence goes on from JBEAZA010000025.1 coordinate 37,928, forward strand.
TTGCCTTTGTGGCGGTATGTAACGGCCTGGTTGGTTCCCGGCGTGCAAATGCCGATACCGAAATCCTTGTCATCAACAAAAGCCAGCCAGCCACCGGTGTAGCCGATGCGTTCCGGCTTCATGTTTGCCCCGAGATTGGCCGGGGCGTGTTTCACCAACTTGCCATCTTTCTCAAACATGAGGTGGGGCAGAGCGTAATCGACAAACATCGCCGGCATTTCCTGATGAGCCTTGCGTTGTTGTGTCGGGCCTGTGTAGTCCATCCGCATGCGGATTCTGGCAAGCGCACCATCGAGCGTGATCCATTCCTGCATGACGGCTTCCGGACAGGTCTTGGCGTTGGCCCAATGCAGCGGCTCGATTTTTGCATAAAGTTCCCGCTCGGTTTTTCGGAAATCGAGAGTCTTCGCATTCTCGCCCTTGTAGCTGCCGCCTTGCACGGGATTGTACACCCAGGGTTTTTTTGCCCACATGGAGCCGTCGGGATCACCGTAGTATGACTGTTGGATGAAACGTCCCTCGTCATGATGATTGAGCAGGTTCCGTTTGTCCTTCGAGAGCGCAAAGTAACCGATTGCCGCTCCGCGGCTTTTGTCGATCCCGATGCGCAGGGTCCCGTTGTCGAGATAGACCCATTCTTGGTCCTTTGCCTCCGGTTTCGCATGTGTCAGATTGCAGGAAAGAGGAAAAAGAGCAGTGAGGAAAATGACGGATTTCATGGGGTGGGCTTGATCGTGACAGGGTTGCCGGAGGTTTCCGGATCGATGATGGGGCGGCCTTCCCAGTGGAGAATGTGGTTTTCCTCCACGGTCGCGATCCTTGTGGTTTCATGTTTCTGGGGCGGAACGTTGAGAGCTGGGATATGGGTGGCAAGCCGGTTCGCGATCTCGCGGTATTTGGGTATCATGATCAGGTTGGTGCTTTCGTTGGGATCCGCCGCCTGATCGTAGATTTCTTCCGAACCGTCTGCGTAACGAATGTAGCGATGCGTGGCATCCACAATGCTGTGATTGTTCATTCCGTGAGTGGTGATGGCGGGACGGCGGACAGCTGCATGATCGGGCTGTTCCAACAGAGGCCGGAGGCTGATTCCCTCCAGAGGAGCGTATGGGGGAAGTCCGCAGAGATCAAGGAGGGTAGGGTAGAGATCGAGAAGCTCCACGGGTTGTGTACATGTGCGGTTGCGTGACAGATCCGGCGCGGAAATGATCAGCGGCACCCGTGTGGCTCGGTCCCAGAGGGTGGTCTTGGCCGTCAGGCCTTTTTCTCCGAGATGATAACCGTGATCGGACAGCAGCACGATGATGGTGTGATCGATGATGCTGTCTTCATGTTCGCCATCCGAGTTGGGATCTTCCAGAGCGTCAAGAAGCCTGCCGAACATCGCGTCCGCATAACTGACACATGCAAGGTAAGCCTGCGTATGGTTGTCCCATTCGCCGGCTTGGATCAGCGTCTCGGTGCGGGGTTCGGGCAGTTTCCAATGCAAGTAGCGCGCGAACCGCGGGATGTCGTCGAAATCGTTCGGATCATAAAACGGCCTGGCGAAGCTGCGCTTCGGAGAGAGCGGATAGAGATCGAACCATGCTTGAGTTGCAAACAGGGGTACGTGTGGGCGGGATATGCCGACCGTGAAGAAAAACGGCCTGCTTCTGTCGCTTGCCATTTCCCGGATGTGTTCAATGGCCCACGATACGGTCTGGTAGTCGAAGGTGTCAGCATCCTTTTCGGGGAACACGCCCCAATCGACCAGGGGATGTGAGCCGGATATCGCAGGGTCCGTCAATTTCTTGTCAGGGGTTCCGCTATAGTTGTAGCTCATGCCGCTCGGGATATGGTCAATGAATTTCCGGATCGCACTGAACTCGGGTTTGGCGGCATGGAACACTTTGCCGGCGCTGGCGGTCGTGTATCCGGATTGCTTGAAAGATTGGTGGATCGGTTTGTGCTTTCCCGTGCCGTAGGTGGGATGGTCGTGGAGCGTTGAGGCGAGGGAGTATTCACCGGTGGTTGAGGGTCGCAGGCCTCCAAGAAAGCTCACCCGGGATGGTGCGCAAATCGGTGCCTGACAGTGGGCTTGACGGAAAGTCACCCCGCGCCGGGCCAGTCGCTTGAAATGGGGTGTTTTCACATCGGGGTATTCTCCGATGGGTTCGATCCAGGTATTCAGGTCGTCGAACACCACGAACAAGACATGTGGTTTGCGCTCCGGTTCCGCAGCGGCCAACGAGGCGGAAAGAACGATGCATGCGATAGCGATGTGGGTCAGGAGCATCATGGGATGGCAAGCGGTGGATGAGCCATGCTTTGAACGTTGAGCTGCCGGAGCGTTTTTCAAAAGCCTATCGGTCACGTTTCGAAATGTTCGCACGAATCCGGAGAGTGGCCGGCCACATTCGCTATGCCATGGTGGTTGAGGATGGTGATCCATGTGGTCAGAAGCGGGAAGTGATACAGCCTGTTGGAGATCGTGGACGAGACCGCAGCGTGGGATCATACACCTTGCAACACGGGCTTGCGGTTTGATGGAGGGGTTACGCTGCGCCATCCGGCACCGGACCGATGGTCCCCCCCTGGATGAATTCTGCTTGGATGTAGTTTTTGCGTGAATCTTTTTTGCCTCTCGCGATGCGATTGGCCCATTGCAGGGCACGGGTTGCGATCGGGCGGTGATCCCAATGGATATGGCTGATTTCCGGCTTGCACCACGAGAAGGCGCTATGTGGATCATCGCAGATGAGAGATACATCCTTGGGTGCTGAGAGACCCCTGCTTGCCAAGTGCTGTTGTGCGGCGATAAACAGCTTGAATTCGGAAATGAGCATCGCAGTGGGTGGAGTGGTCATGAAAAGGGAATCCAGGCAGCGATGGAAGCCCGGCACGCTGTCCTCCCAGTCGGGCAGATGATATTCGCCGACAGGAATCTGATGGCTTCCGAGCGCATCCATGAATGCCTGCTCGAAGATGCCGGCTTTGGGTTTTCTTTTTTCCTCACGGGCGAGCATGACGATTCGTTTGTGTCCCATTTCGACAAGCTTTGCGACCGCATGCTGCATTGCGGGGATTTTTTTGACACCGATACCGGCAACCTGCGTTTCCGCAAAGCGCCCGAAGATGGATAGCACGGGAATGGACTGGGCGGCAAACCAATCCAACATGGCACGGGTCGGTCCCAGCAGAATCCACGCATGGGCCGGATGCTTTTTCACATAATCGGCGAGCCGGAGCACATTCATGTCCATATCCCGCAGGGATTTCTTGGCTTGGGCGATGTCATATCCGGCCTCTGAGAGGCGATGCATCAGCTCGATTTGGTAAATGTCATACCGATCCAGTTTGTCAAAGAGGACAATGCGGATCCGGATGGATTGCGGCGAGTTGCCTGTCATTTCGGCGATCCGCCGCCTGCGGCCTGCTCCCTGAGAAATCAAAAGGCCCTGATTCTCCATCAAACGCATCGCTTCCTCAACGGTCTTGCTGTTCAATCCATATTCCAGAGCCAGCTCTTCCCGCCCGGCAATTTCGTGTGTCCATTTTCCTGCGGAAATTTGTGCCTGCAGATGGATGGCAATCTGCTCAACTTTGCTCAAAAGACGAATTTTTGACATGCATTTGCCAACGTACTTTCCGGGTTCAAACATGCAAGATGGAAGATGCGGGAATGCAGAAGCGAAAGAACGAACCCGAAGGGAATGTGGGTCCGATCTTTTGGGACATTCTTCACCTCCGCTCTCGTGCTCTGATTGTATTTATGGGTTGCAATTCGGCCGGATTGACACACATTGTAACTACAGCAAAAGCTGTAAAACCCTGAGTCATGAAACTTTTATCCAGAGCCCGTCGAGGCAGCGTGGATTGTGCCCGGCCATCCGGCTTCGCGCTGATTGCAACGTTGCTGCTGCTGATCCTGTTGCTGGTTCTGGCGGTGGGGATTCAATCGGTCTCGGCG
>JBEAZA010000026.1:0-21346 GCA_041170385.1 Verrucomicrobiota bacterium
GCTGGATTCGAACCAGCGTAGGCGTTAGCCAGCAGATTTACAGTCTGCCCCCTTTAGCCACTCGGGCATCTACCCATTCCCGTTCGCACGGGGGCGGGATATTTGGTTTCAATATAGGGTACTGACAAGCAAAAAGAGGCAATTTTTTGATTTTTCGGGATCTTCAACGACGAACCACTCTCCGCCTCGAAATTTTGCTTCTGCCCGATGGCTTTCCCCGCTTTGATTCCCGCCCCATGCAAACCCTACTTATCGCGCTTGGATCTCTGGTTGCCTATCTGATCGCTTATCACACCTACGGCCGCTGGTTGTCCCGCAGGATTTTCAACATCGACGCCAAAAACACTGCGCCGGCCATCGAGTTCGAGGACGGAAATGATTACGTTCCGACCGACAAGAACGTGGTATTCGGGCATCATTTCACTTCCATCGCTGGAACCGGCCCAATTGTAGGCCCGGCTCTCGCTGTCATTTGGGGCTGGGTTCCTGCTTTGCTTTGGGTCCTTTTCGGCTCCATCTTCATCGGCGCGGTCCATGACCTCGGTGCTCTTGTGGTTTCGATGCGCAACAAGGGGCAAACCGTGGGCGATATCTCGGGCCGAGTTCTCACACCGAGGACCCGTATCCTTTTCCTTTCCATCCTGTTCATGGCACTGACCATCGTGCTGGCCATTTTTGGCCTCGTGATCGCAGCGGTATTCAAAATGTTTCCCTCATCGATTTTCCCCTGCCTGATCCAGACTCCCATCGCCGTCGTCATCGGCTTGATACTGCACCGCCGTAAGATCCATCTTTTCCTGCCATCCGTCATCGCGCTCGGCATCATGTATCTGACAGTGGTTTTCGGTGATTGGGGTTTTCTCCATGCTTTCAACTCCACTCTTGCCGAATGGCCGGTGATCATCTGGGTGGCCATACTGTTGATCTATTCCTACATCGCATCCGTGTTACCTGTCTGGGTTCTGCTCCAACCTCGCGATTACATCAACTCCCTGCAACTCCTCTCCGCGCTCGGATTGGTCGTGGTCGGATTGGTCGTGGCGGGACTGTTCGGGTTCGGCAGCGGCGAGCATAAACAAGCTCTGGAAATCGTGGCTCCGGCCGCACGGATCGGCGATCAGGCACCTGAGGGAGCTCCATGGATTTTCCCTTTCCTCTTCATCACCATCGCGTGCGGCGCGGTGTCGGGTTTCCATTGCTTGGTATCTTCCGGAACCTCATCGAAACAACTCAAGTGCGAAACCGATGCACAATTTGTCGGTTACGGCTCCATGCTGACCGAGGGATTTTTGGCGGTTCTCGTGATCCTTGCCTGCGTCGCGGGAATCGGTCTCGGTGTGCCTGAACTGGTCGATGGGAAAAAGACCGGTGAAATGCTTTTCGGAGAGGCCGCTTACCTTTCCCGCTATGAAACCTGGGCCGGCTCCAGTGGACTCGCGGCAACGGTGGGAGCCTTCGTCTCCGGTTCTGGAAATTTCATCCAGGCACTCGGTCTTGGCGCGGCATTCGCAACAGCCTTGATGGGGGTGTTCGTGGCATCCTTTGCAGCCACCACTCTTGATTCCGCCTGCCGACTCCAACGATACGTGACCGAAGAACTCGCACACGCAGTCGGCCTCAAAGCCCTAACCAACAAACATTCGGCCACGATCTTCGCCGTGATCATCGCGGGTGCGATCGCAGCCATGCCCGCACCCGGAACTTCCTACACAGCGGAAAATCTCGGCAAAGGCGGGCTGATCCTCTGGCCTCTGTTTGGCGCGACCAACCAACTGTTAGGCGGCGTCGCTTTCCTTGTCATCCTGTTCTGGATGCGCCGACGCAACATTCCCTCATGGTTCATCGGTGTTCCTGCCATCCTGATGCTCATCCTCCCTGCCATCGCGTTGATCTCGCAGCTCTTCATGGGCCCCGAAGCATGGGTGACCGGCACCCACCCGAACTACCTCCTCGCCACCATTGGTTTCATCACCCTTGCCCTCGAGCTCTGGATCGTCAGAGAAGCCGCAGCGGTCTGGAACACATCCAAAGGAACCCTTGAACCGACTCTTTGAGTCGGAACGTTTCGAATTTCAACGAAGACAATGGATGGTCTCCGGCATCATCCTCGGAATTTGAGATTTGAATTTTGAATTTTTATTTCTCTAGCGCTTCCGCTCTCGAGATCAGGGCTTCGGCCGCATCGGCATTGCGGTTTTCTTTCTCCCAAATCCCCGCCAAGGCCCTGAGGGCTTGGGCGGTTTCCTTGTTCGCTTCTCTTGGGAACATCCGTATCGCTTTGCGCAATCTTTCCTCCGCTGCTTGGTTTTGCCCCTGAGCCACGAGTTCTTTGGAGAATTCCAACAGGAAATTCGGGTCGGTCGTCGCCGGATCCGTGATGACGTTTTCCGCTTCGCGGAACAAACGCAGCGCACCGGCCTTCGATTCGGGATCGCGCACGGTGGCAATGGCCAGCTGGCTGAGCAGTTTCACGTTTTCCGGATGATCGAAGACGGCCTTCTCCAATAACAACCGCGCGTCACGGATTTTTCCCGCATCGAACAATTCAACCGCAAGCTGTTCGAACTCCTCGGCTGTTCCGCCACGGATCTTGAGCAGCTCCACCGAATGATGACGCGCTTCATCCGCCTTGTTGTTTTTACGATACCATTTTGCCAGAGATTCGTGTGCCAGTACCTTGCGCGGGTGAATGGCCAACACCTCTCGAAGAACGTTCAGCCCCTTTTCATCCTCACCCGCCGCAAGATGCAAAATTCCGAGCCGAATCCTCAAATCCAGAGATGAAGGAAGGGCGTGAGCGTGCTTTTCCAATATGGCAATGGCCGAGGGGAGATCGGCTTTCTCGCGAAAATCATCGCTCGCGGCCCGGGCAATTTCCTCGGATTGTGGAAATTCATCCATAGCCCCGCGGAAGGCTTTCGCAATCCGCTTCTGCGCCGCCTCATCGCTCACGTCATACAAACTCCTCGTGGTCGCCACATAATACCGGACCGCCTCGGGAGATTTCAACTCCAGGGTCTCCAGCAACTGGCGTGCCTTTTCATCATTGCCTTTTTCACGCGCCATACGGATCAATCGCTCGATCGGCAGAACCTGTCCCGGCATGTTTTTCAACACTTCAAGATACGCAGCCTCACGTTTCCGATCCGCCATGGCGTCACCTCTCCCGATCGTCTCGAGAAAATCACCGAATTCGATCTGCACATCGGTCTGTCCGGGTTTTTCGGCGATGACCCTTTCATAAGCCCGGAGTGCCATCGGCTTGTCGCCGGATTGCATGTGGATTGTGGCGATCCTCCGCACCAGGGGCATTGCCAGCGGATCCCCAGCGTAAGCAGAGCGATAGAACTCCGCGGCTTTTTCATGATTCCCATGATATTGTTCCAGGACGCCATATGAAAAATCTAGCAAACTCCCCCCGTTCAATGAGGAACACGAAGCCAGAATGATTGCCATGCCACAGCGCATGCGTCTTCTTTATTCCCGCAGACCGCCCATGAAAAGCCCGTATCTCACCTGTCTGACACTTCTATACCTGCTCTCGGCGGGCGGGTCAGGTGCCATGCCCGAACATCCACGCCTGCTCGTGACCGCTGCCGAATGGAAAAACCTGCCAGCAACCATGAAGGCAGATCCGAGGGTGGAGCACCTGGTCTCCACGGTCATCACCCGCGCCAATCAAACCATTGAAACGCCATTGCTCGGTTACCATCGGGAGGGGCGTCGGCTGCTCGCCGTATCACGCGAGGCCGTCAAACGCATTCTCGATCTCTCCACTGCTTGGAAAGTCACCGGGCAGAAAACATATCTCAACCGCGCGCGGGATGAAATGCTCAGCATTTGCCAATTCCCGGATTGGAACCCCGAACATCATCTCGATACCGCAGAAATGCAGACCGCACTCGCGATCGGTTATGATTGGTTGTTTCATGATCTGACAACCGCCGAGCGGAACATCATCTCCGGAACCCTCATCGAAAAAGGCCTGAAATCCACACTCGATCACGATTACGTAATGAACCGGAAAAACAACTGGAACCAAGTCTGCAGTGGCGGACTGGTTCTCTCCGCCATCGCCCTCCATGAGATTCAACCCGAACTCTCCGCCAGAGCGCTCGACATGGCATTGAAATCGGTTCCCATCGGCCTGAAGGCAGGATACACCGCAGATGGGGCCTATGCGGAAGGCGGCGGATACTGGGGGTATGGAACCACTTACACCATCCTTACCATCGAGGCGCTCCGCACGGCAAAACTACCCTATGAAGCCATCCTCTCGCATCCCGGTTTTCTCGAGAGCGCAACCTACATGCGCCAACTCTGTGGCAGTAGCAGCAAACTCTTCAACTACGGCGACAACCAACTGCAAGAACTGAGTTTCAAACCCGCTCTCGCCTGGATGGCCAGACAACGCAACAGCCGCATGCTCAGCGATTTCATCACGCCTGGTATCCGACAAGTCGGCCCTTCCAACAATGATCGTTTGCTCGCCTTGGCGGCTTTCTGGCTACCCGGAAAGACGGAACCGAATGAACCAGCGCCTCCCCTGCATTATCTGGGCTCAGGCCGGAGTCCCATCGCCATCCATCGCACGGGTTTCGAGACCAAAGATCTCTACCTTGGGATCAAAGCCGGAAGTGCCGATGTCAATCACGGCCACATGGATGCCGGTTCCTTTGTCATCGATTGGGCCGGGGAACGTTGGGTCACCGATTTGGGCGTGCAATCTTACCACTCCCTCGAATCCAAGGGGGTCAGGCTTTTCGATATGTCCCAGCAAAGCGACCGTTGGAAGGTGTTTCGCAACAACAATTTCTCGCATAACACGCTGAGCTATAACGGAGGGCTTCACGTGGTGAACGGAGAATCGCTCATCCTATCTTCCAAAGGAGCACCGGATCACGAAACAATGATCAACCTCGCGCCCGCGCTGGGCCTGCCAAAAAACGCGAAAGCCAGCCGCAGTTTCATATTGGATGCACAAAGCAAGACCATCAGATTGACGGACAGACTCTCCGGGTTGAACCCCAAGGACCTCATCACATGGAGGATCTTCACTCCTGCAGCCGCCATCCCGACCCAAGAAGGTTTTACCCTCTCGATCGGCCAAACCCAAATGCGCCTCAAACTGGGATCTCCACAGGCGTCGGAGCGGCAATCATCGCCCTGCGATCCCCCACCGAAAGCCCATGACGAGACGAATCCGGGAATCACTCAGATCCGTCTCGAGACCCAAGCCGATCAAGCCGGTGAAATCACCATCGAGGCAGCCTTTCAGGTATCAGAAAAATGACGCCCGCAGCGATTCCACCCCCAAACCTCGGAGATCCCATCGTCTGGCAACCACTCGCAGAACCGTGGAATTTCCCGTGACTCCGGAAATTTCCCGAAAAACCGATCATGACAAATCCCGCCGGATGTCTATGATGCCCGACATGAGCTACCAGGTTTTCGCCAGAAAATACCGACCCAAGACATTTAATGATGTTTTGGGACAAGACCACATCATCCGCACCCTGCGCAACGCGATCGAACAGAAACGACTCGCTCATGCCTATCTGTTTGTCGGTCCCCGCGGAACGGGCAAAACCTCCACCGCACGCATCCTTGCCAAAGCCCTGAATTGCTCCGGCGGACCCAAAATCGATTTCGATCCGGATGAGGATGTCTGCCGCGAAATCGCAGAGGGCCGCTCTCTGGACGTGGTGGAAATCGACGGTGCTTCAAACAACGGAGTCGAGTATGTCCGCGATCTCCGCGAATCGGTCAAATACGCACCCGCCAAAGGCCAGTTCAAAATCTATTACATCGACGAGGTGCACATGCTTTCCACCTCGGCTTTCAATGCTCTCCTCAAGACGCTTGAGGAACCCCCGGAACATGTCAAATTCATCTTCGCGACGACCGAAGTACAGAAGATTTTGCCGACGATTCTCTCCCGATGCCAACGCTTCGATCTTCGCCCGATACCGACCCAAACCATCGCGGATCACCTGCTGCACATCGCATCGGAGGAAGGCATCAAGCTCGACTCCACCGCCGCTTGGGCCATCGCCAAGGGGGCGGACGGCGGAATGCGCGACGCGCAATCCATGCTGGATCAACTCGTCGCTTTTTGCGGAGACACCATCACCGAGGAAAACGTCCTCGATGTGTTCGGATTTACCTCACGCGAAAAAGTGGCGGAGATCACCTTCAAACTTCTCACAAAAGACACACCTGCCGCACTCAAGCTCATCCAAACCGAAGCCGAAAGCGGTCGCGAGCTCTCGCAACTTCTCGGGGAGCTCATCGGTTGTCTGCGCGGGCTGCTGATCCGTAAACTCGACCCATCTGCCGATGGTGAGGGCATTCCCGAAGAACTCTGGCAACAACTGGTTGCGGAGGCGCAGAAATATCTTTCCGATCGGCTGCTTGCTGTGATCGATGTTTTCGCAGACACCGATGGGCGGATGAAGTGGGCGACAAACAAACGGCTTCACTTCGAACTCGGCATGATCAAAGCCATCCAGGTTCTGTCCGAAGTGCGCATTACAGATCTGATCGACATCTTGACGAAAGGGGCCGACCATTTATCCCAAGTCCCACCCGCACCCGCACCCTCGGCGGCAGCCCCTGCAGCACCATCCGCTCCGCCTCAGGTTGCTCAAACCCCTGCTCCCCAAGTTTCCCGAGCGAGTGCTCCGCCGGCTAAAACGTCCGCCACGGATGTGATGTCCATCCTCGACGCCCTGATCGAGAATGCACCGGAGGAATCCGAAATGCCGGAGGAACCCATACCTACTCCGGTGGCAAAAGCTCCCGAGCCTGCGCCGACCATACCCAAGCCCGATGAGGATGCCTTCTACAAGGATCCGCTCATCCAAGCCGCCCTCACCAAATTCGAAGCCAGAGTCCTGGCCTCCTGACATACGTTATGAATATCCAGAAATTGATGAAACAGGCCCAGCAAATGCAGGCTGGCCTTGCAGCCAAACAACAGGAACTCGCCTCACGCGAAATCGAGATCTCTGTCGGCGGCGATAAAGTCAAAGTCCGTGCCACCTGCGCGGGCGATGTGCTCGCGATCAAAATCGATCCCTCGATCATCGATCCTACGGACGCCGATTTTCTCGAGGAACTGGTTCTAAAGGGTGTACAGGATGCCATTTCCCAAGGCAAGGCACAAGCCGCTGCCGAGATGAGCAAGCTGACGGGCGGACTCGGTATTCCGGGGCTCTGAGATCCTCAGGCAACTCACGTGTGAGCGGCAGGGCTGCAAGGTTTCGGTTTGTAAGCCTCCCGAAGAACCTCAGCCGCCGCCTGCGAAGCGAGCGAACCATCAACGGATCCGTTTCAATCTCCCTACAATTCCTGCCCTTCCGGAGACCCCATCAAATCAAAAAGCCGGCTCACGTTTTCACGCAAACCGGCTTTTCGTAATGATCGTTGATGGCAATCAGATGCCTTTTTTCACGACGTCGGTGAGCAGATCGATCACACGATTCGAGTAGCCCCACTCGTTGTCATACCAACTGACGAGCTTGAAGAACGTGCTGTTGAGCTCGATGGAAGATCCCGCATCGAAGATCGAGGAGGACTTGTCGTGGATGAAGTCGGTGGAAACCACCTCATCCTCGGTGTAGCTCAGAATCCCTTTGAGATATGTCTCGGAAGCCTTCTTCAGCGCCGCCTTGATTTCCACAAGCGAGGTTTCTTTCTCGGTTTTGACAGTGAGATCAACGCAGGAGACAGTGGGCGTCGGAACGCGGAACGCCATGCCGGTCAGCTTGCCTTTGACTTCAGGGCAAACGAGAGAAACCGCTTTTGCGGCACCTGTAGCGGAGGGGATGATGTTGATCGCTGCCGAACGACCGCCCTTCCAATCTTTCTTGGAAGGACCATCCACGGTTTTCTGCGTGGCGGTATAGGCGTGGATGGTGGTCATCAAACCTTCCTTGATACCGAAACCTTCCTTCAGCAGCACATGCACGAGCGGCGCAAGGCAGTTGGTGGTGCAAGAAGCATTGGAGATGATGTGGTGCTTGGAAGCATCGTATTGGTCGTCGTTCACACCCACCACGAAGGTGCCATCTTCACCCTTCGCGGGAGCGGAGATGATGACTTTTTTCGCACCGGCGGTAAGGTGACCCTTGGCTTTCTCCGCCTCGGTAAACAGTCCGGTGGACTCGATCACAACATCGACGCCGAGCTCCTTCCATGGAAGTCCTTCCGGGCTGCGTGCGGACACCACCTTGATCTCATGACCGTTCACCACGATCACGTCATCCTCCTCGAGATCGGGAGAAGATTTCTTGGAAGAAACCTCGCCCGCGAACTTGCCTTGGGTGGAATCATATTTCAAAAGATACGCAAGGTTGTCGGCTGGCACGAGGTCGCCAACTGCGGCAACTTTGAAGGTGGTGCCGAGGTGGCCTTGTTCGACGAGTGCGCGAAAGACGAGGCGTCCGATGCGACCGAATCCGTTAATGGCGATGGTAGTCATATGTTTGCTGTTTGAGAGAGTCGGGAGATTTTTGGTTGATCTTGCCGCAGGCAGTCGAATCCGGAAGCGGCGGCGGGATTGTGCACGGAACAGGTGACGCGTCAATCCCACTCTGCGGGTGGCATTCCCTCAATTTTGCAAGCTATCTCGTGGCGAAAATCACCTTATATGCGTGATTTTCAGCCATCAGCCGAGAGCGCAAACCGAGTTTTGACAGATGCGCCTCATAGGCCAGTTGGCGGTTTGCAACCACATGAAGGGTTCCTCCCGGCCGCAGCGAAGCCGCCGCCACACTGAGAAATGCCCGCCCCAAATCCAGATCGCGCGCTTGTCCGGTGTGAAACGGCGGATTGCACACCACGTGATCATACGTGCCGGGCAGACCGGTCCTGACATCATGCCAATGAAACGCGGCGTTTCCTCTGACATTCGCCTTCGCACACTCCAGGGCGCGCCAATCCGCTTCAAAAAGATCGATCCGGGAAACCCCAGATGATTTTTCCAGAACCATCTGGCTCAAATAACCCCAGCCCGCTCCCAAATCCGCAACTTTACCCCGCATCGAAGCCGGCAGGCACTCGGCCAACAGGGCCGACCCCGGATCGATGTGTTTCGTACTGAAAATCCCGGGCATGACCCGGAATGATGTGCCGGGAATGGTTTTTGGCTCTGAAAGTTCACGCCATTCACTCAATCGAGTGGCATTCCATCCGGAGGTTTTCTCCACGCCGAAGGCTCGGCATTTGTGTTTGGATACGGAAAACAACAAGGGCGTCACCTGCCCCAACTCTTTTTCGAAACGTGCGGCCCCGGCGGTGTTGGCCATCGAAACCACAAGCCGCCCGCCGGGTCTTAAGACATCATGCGCCGTAGCAAACCCCGCCAGAACTTCTTCTTTGGATTTACCGGGAAGAAACAACACGTTCTCAAATTCGCCGCCGATCGTCCGAACCATGCGCATACCAGCAAGCTCGCACAAATCCGTGAGATCTTTGAGCGGTTGCCATCCGACCATCTCCTGCAGTTGCGGATGTGGCTCCGCGCCCATAAACAAGCCCTTCCCGATACCGGAACCATGTTCCCGCAACGCAAGCACAAGGGTTTGCAGTGCGGGATTCATCAAGCGGATCGGAACGGAGCGAGTAATTTTGCCATTTCACCCTCGATGATTTTTTCACACTCGATGATCTGGTTGACCCTCCTCAGCCTGGCCTCCTCCGCAAGCTGCTCCAGCGCATCGATGTCATACAGGTAAACCTCCTCAATCTCTCCCACCGAATGCTCGATATCCCTGGGAACGGCGATATCGATCATGAAAAGCGGCCGGTATTTCCGGATGCGGCGCAAGGATTCGATTTCCTCCCGATGAATGATCGTATGCGGGGCGCCTGTCGACGATATCACCACATCCACATGTTTCAGCTCATCCATCCATTGGTCGAACCGCACCGCGCGACCCTCCATTTCCCTCGCCAATTCGATCGCGCGCTCATGCGTGCGGTTGGCGACGATGATCGACTTCGCCCCGCGCGAAACCAGGGCTTGGGCGGTCAGGCGACTCATCTCTCCCGCACCCAAGACCATCACCTCGCTGTTGTTCAAATGTCCGAAAATTTTCTCCGCCAACTCCACCGCTACGTTTCCGATCGAGGTCGATCCCTCCTGAATACTCGTCTGCGTGCGGACTTTTTTTCCAACACTGAAAACCATCTGGAATAGCTTGTTGAGCAATGATCCCGTCGCTCCCGCCGCATGCGCGGCATGATAGGCCTGCTTCACCTGTCCGAAAATTTCCGTTTCGCCCAACAACATCGAATCCAGGCCGCAGACCACGCGACAAAGATGCTTCACCGCCTGATGGTGGTGATGATGATAAAACGGATCCTCGTGGCCATGCACCTTTTCAGCCAGCCCGACCTGCATGCGTGTAACGGCCTGCGCCCCATGTTCTGCCACCAGGTAATATTCCGTGCGGTTGCAGGTGGAAACCACAACCCCCTCGGACGCACCCGCCATTTCCAACAAATCCCGCGCCGCCTCACCCAGTTTCAGAGTCCCTACGGCAAAACGCTCGCGAACCTCTACCGGTGCGGTCCTGTGATTCAGTCCCAAACAAACCAGTTCCATCTAGACAAAAGCAAAAACTCCCAGTGAAAGGACGAAGAATGCCACAGCACCCAGAGCGAACCGCCGTCCTGTTAATCCTCTCACCCTTTTGGTGACCATCAAAGCGACATACCCCATCCACACCACCAGCGCCGCCACCAGATGCGCCACCGCGCTTTTCCCCAGTGGCATGAGCAATCCCGCCAGTAAACCCGATGTGAGCAATACGGTGCCAAACCACATGAGGCGCTCCAAAGAAACCAATAACTCTCTGACGGGCGGAAGATTTTTAAATAATCCGCTCTTCAGATGATGCTCCTTGAGGAGATGATCGAGAACCAGGAACATCACTCCCGCAACAGCCGCCAACGCAAGTGCCCCGTAGGCCAGAACCGAAAGCGCCGAGTGGGTTTCTCCCCAGAAACTGGTGTTCAACACCCTTTCCGGATCCGCAGCCAAACGACCCGGCAACAACGCAAAGGCCTGAAACAAACAAACGACAGGAGCAGTGAACACCCCGAGTAAGGAAATCCGGTAGACGGAACCCACCAGCAGATAAAACAAAGTCAGAGACCAAGCCAAAAACACCGAGATCTCGCCCATGCCACGCAGCGGACACGCTCCGCGCATTTCACCGCGGATCGCCAGATAACCCATCTGGCAAAGCAATACCCCCAACATCCAGATCACCGTCCACTGACTCCTCCTCCCGTGTCGTAAAACCAACAGCCCACGCAAAGCCGCCAACCCGGCGAGCAACGTTGCAGCTATCAAAAACCATCGATCCATGCCTTTCAATCGCCTCTCTTTCACCAACTTGCAAGTCTAGGCTTGAACAAGAATCCATCAGCCCCCGCCAGAACAGGGATACTGAATGAAGGCGAGAAGATGGAATCAGGTGATCCAATCCATGACTCAGATTACCACCTGCTTCAGCCATTTCTCTCGCCGGAACCATGTCTCCTGACGCTTGGCATACTGGCGTGTCGCAACCACCACCAACTCCTCACATTGCTGGAGGGAAATTTCGCCCGACACATATTGCCGGATCTCTTTCACCCCGATCGCCTTCTCCCAATTTCCATGGATACCTGCCAGCCCGGCCACCTCCTCCACCGCACCACCTTGCAACATCTGCCTCGTCCTGACAGCGATCCGCTCATGCAAATCCCCACGATCTCGAATCAACCATACCCCTCGGAGCGATGATTCCAATTCCTTGGTCTTGCTATGCCAACCATCGCGCAACTCGGAAACTTTTTGACCGGTCAGAAGACAAATTTCCAGCGACCTCGTCACATAACGCTTGTTCGCTCGATTGACCCGACGCGCTTCAACCGGATCGATCTTTTCGAGTTCCGCAATTAAATCCCCCAGGGCCCGGGCTTCCATCTGCTCACGAAGTTTCGCATCTCCCTTCGGCAACGGCGACGGACCATGGGTGAGAAATTTCAGATACAGACCGGACCCACCCACCACGATGGGGATTTTTCCCCGGGATTGAATTTCGGAAATCACCGGTATCGCCATTTCATGATATCTGCCGGCATCGCACTTCTCTCCCGGTTCGAGCAAGCCGAACAAATGATGTGGAAAAGTCGACTTCTCGTGATCATCCGGTGCGGCACTCAACACCTCGATCCCACGGAAAAGCTGAAACGCATCCCCATTGACGATTTCCCCATCCAACTCTTTCGCCAAACGCAATGCATAGGCAGTCTTCCCGGACGCAGTTGCCCCGCAAACAAACAAGGGTGCGCGGGTCTCGGACATGCTCGGTGGAAACAACACGATTCCGGATTCAAATGTCAAAACTCAAAAGTGAACAGTCTTAATCGGAATGGCGGGTGCGGTTGATTTCGGCACCCCGATCGTTCCAAGACTCCCTGTAGGACGGAGGATCGACTTTCAGACTTTCAGACTTTCAGACTTTCAGACTACAATCTTGCTATGGGAATTTCTTTGCAACATACCTATGCCCAGCTCCCGGAACGTTTCTTTTCCAAACAACTGCCCGCTGGGGCTCCGGAACCTGTTTTGATTCGCAGCAATCCCGAACTTGCGAATGAACTGGGTATCACTTCCGCATGGTTCTCCTCGCCCGCCGCCCTCGCTACTTTTTCTGGAAACGAAATTCCCGATGGCGCGGAGCCCATCGCCCAAGCCTACGCCGGCCACCAGTTTGGCGGATTTGTCCCGCAACTCGGCGATGGAAGAGCGATTCTTCTCGGAGAGGTGATCGACATCCGCGGCCAGCGCCGGGACATCCAGCTCAAAGGCTCGGGCCGTACGGTGTTTTCACGCGGAGGTGATGGCAAGTCAGCCCTCGGACCCGTTTTGCGCGAATACCTGGTGAGCGAAACGATGCACGCCCTCGGAGTTCCCACCACTCGCGCTCTTGCGGCCATCGCCACTGGTGAAATCGTCTCACGCGATCAACCCGCCCCGGGAGGAGTCCTCACCCGCGTCGCCGCAAGCCACATCCGCGTCGGCACATTTCAATACTTCGCCGCCCGCCAAGATACCGAAGCGATCCGGATTCTTACGGATTATTGCATCGATCGTCACTACCCGCAAGCAGCCGATGCGGAGAATCCCGCACTCGCGTTTCTCGAAAACGTCATCCGCGCCCAAGCCTCACTCATCGCAAGATGGCTGCCACTCGGTTTCATCCACGGCGTGATGAACACCGACAACTGCGCCATCTCCGGCGAAACGATCGACTTCGGTCCGTGTGCGTTTGTCGATACCTTTCATCCCGATAAGGTCTTCAGTTTCATCGATCGCAACGGTCGTTATGCATGGGGCAACCAACCCACCATCGCGCATTGGAATCTGACAAGACTCGCGGAAACCCTGCTTCCCGTCATCGATCCCTCACCGGAGCGCGCCAAGGAACTCGCAACCTCCGCATTGGAAACGTTCATTCATCATTTCCAATCCGCCTATCTCGATCAGTTCGGCAAAAAACTCGGACTCGATTCCGGATCGGATCCGGAAATCCGCATGGCCTTCATCAAATCAACCCTCGGCACACTGGCCAAAGATAAAACCGATTTCACCCTGTTCTTCAGGCACCTCACACTTTTCGCCGCACATGAAAAACGATCCCAACTCAAGCAGATGATCCACGAACGCTGGATATCCGATTGGCAGTCCATGCAAAAACCTGAAAACCATCACGCCATCATGCAGGCGTCCAATCCCATTCTCATCCCGCGCAATCACCGCATCGAAGAAGCGATCCGGGCTGCCTATCAAAATGATTTCTCTTTATTCCATCGCTTGGCCGATGCGCTGGCAAAACCCTTCGATGAAAACCGCGCGTATGCGGATCTGGAAGACGCTCCGCTTCCGGAGCAATGCGTGAAGAACACCTTTTGCGGAACTTGAGGCTCAACTAAAGTGGAGAAGACCCCTTGCAAGCAGGATAACCTGTAAAGCCCCAAAACTGCCTCCCAGGGTTCTTCCCGCCATTAGAGGTGCGTAAGGACATGAGGCCTCCGCAGAGTCTGCACAGCGGAATCTTCTGAAGATCCGACGGATCCGTCCGATCAATCAGATACGACAGATCCGTCAAATCCGAATACGGAGTACTCACCCCTCCGGATTGAACATCCCGTTATACCCTGGCTGATATATCATCACCCCAAGTACTTCCGCCATCACAACGAAATGCCGGTCCTTCGCATAAACCCTTATCGATTGGTTTTTTGCGATCGTTCCAATCAGAATGTCATTCCACGGAATCGTGAATCCCTTCGCTTTCAGCTTCGCAAAATTTCCCGCCGCCTCGCGCCAGATTTTAAGATCATTGCGAACATAAGGGATCAGATCAAACCACGCCTTGATTCGCGGCATTTCGTTTTCACGAGCCCCACCCAGAAATTCCATCTCCACTGGCCCGCATAGCGCACCCTCGTATTCATCCAACAGTCCTTTGACCGCAAGCTTCACACTCAGATCGCCATCCCTGCGGAAAAACTCCACCCACGCACTGGTATCAATGATCACCATCTTCAGCGATCCACCGCCTCCAGTTCATCATTGGTCATGGGATAATCCTCAAACTGACCCTCCATCACCATCGCAGCGAATTTTTTGACCATCTCCCGCTTCACATATTCCGTTGCGGCTTTTGCCAACGCCGGACTCTTCTTGGTCTCACCCGTCAATTTCATGGCGTTGGCCAAAATTTCATCGTCAATCTCAACTGTCAGTTTCATATCGGCATATTCCCCTTGATTTCCATGATTTCAATATTGTTTTTCCATTTTTTATCATTTTATTGTCTGATTTTAATCAGACTCATACCTTCCGTAGGGGTGACAGTCCTCACGCTTCCGTGAAACTTTGTCCTCCCGCCCACCGTTGTATGGCCATGGAAAAACTTCATTCGGAATCTTCACGCCGCGATTTCATCGGGGGCTTGGGCGCGGCCTTCGCCACCCTCGGACTTACGACCCCTCTGTCCGCCGAAAAAGCCGCGACCGATGCAACAGGCAAGGCGATCCCGGAAAAAACGATTTCCAACCCCTTCATCTACAAGTTCTCCATCGGGAAATTCGAAGCCTGGTCGATCAGCGACGGCTACGGCACGTTCACGAAAGGCGTGTCCAACAAAATGTGGCCGCCGGCCGACAGAACCGATATGTCCAAGGCCCTCACCGCCCTCGGGGAACGCCCCGATGACATGACGCTCTATGTCAACATCCTGCTGTTGCGCAAGGACAAGGAGGTCATCCTGATCGACGCCGGCTTCGGCCCTCACCAGAAAACCACATGGGGCTGGCTTGCCGATGCGATGGATTCCATCGGCATCACCTTCGCCAAGGTAACCCACGCCTTGCTGAGCCACTCGCACATCGACCACATCGGCGGTCTCGCGAGCGGAGGAAACATCCTCTTCCCCAGCGCCGCCGTCCACGTGCTGCGTGAAGAACTCGACTTCTGGCGCGCCAAGGAACCTGACTTTTCCAAATCCCACCGCACGGACGATATCCCTGCGATGATCAAAAATGTCCGCAACTCCTTCGACACCCTGCAGCCCAACCTCGTCATCCACAAAGACGGCGACCAGATCCTCGACGGCGCGATCACCATCCTCTCCGCTCCCGGACATACAGACGGCCACGCGATCTTCCGCATCAAATCCGAAGGCGAATCGCTCCTGCACATCTCCGACCTCGCACACAACCACGTGCTGATGTTCGAAAATCCTGAGTGGTTCATCGACTTCGATCACAACCCGCAGGTCGCCATCGCAACGCGAAAGAAAGTCTTCGCCGAAATCGCCAGCACCCGCGAGCGAGTCTACGGCTTCCATCTCCCCTGGCCCGGCCTCGGCGTGATCATACCCAATGGCCGCAAGGGATATCAGTGGGTAGCTGAATCGCATCGGTGGGATTTCTGAATGAATTCCGGGAATTTGCTTTTTCACCAGGCGCGGAGAATCCACTGGTGTGCCGCTCTGGGAAGAGAAAAAGGGAAGGTTTTTGGTAAAAGCTAAAATCCTGAAATCAGAGTGGCGAACATGCTCATTTCCGATCCTTAGGTCAGATTTTGCAGACTTAGCGACAAAGCTCCCTGCCCAGTTGTGGCTTTCGTCCTGCTGCGGGGTCTAGTCGCAGGTGTCCTGCTTATCGAGTGGAATGAAGAACCAAGATGAGGCCGTCTTTCAGTTGGATCGACAACGCTTGGAAGTTCTTTCCTCCTTGGAAATTGAACCTCGAAACTTGAAATTTTAATCCGATTGCAAATCCCCGCCGCCCCATATTGAGTCGCAGTGTTCATGGCAAACGACTTCGCATTCGAATCTCTCAATCACGCACAACGTGAGGCGGTCGCCAATTTGGAGGGTCCGGTGATGATCCTTGCCGGTGCTGGAACCGGTAAAACCCGTACGGTCACCTGCCGCATCGCTCACATGCTGGAGCGCAAAATCCCGCCAGCCGAAATCCTAGCTGTTACCTTCACCAACAAGGCCGCGTCCGAAATGCGTGAGCGGATCGGCGGTATGGTTTCCAAGCACGCGGCGGAACAAATGACCGTTTGCACCTTCCACTCCCTCTGCGTCCGTCTGCTCCGTGGGGGCATCGAGAAGCTCGGCTACAAAAGGAATTTCTCGATTACCGCCTACTCGGACCAGGTCGGGATCATGAAACAGCTACTCGTCCGCAAAGGCGGCAGCGATGAGAAAATCAAAGCCGAAACCGTGCTCTCGGAAATTTCCCGTGCGAAGAACAAAGGGATCGATGTCCAGGATCTCAACGACGATTTCTTTGCCCAACTTGCCGTTGCTTATCAGAACGAACTCCGTGCGCAGAACGCGGTCGATTTCGACGACCTCCTGGTTCTTGCCGAACAGCTCATGCGAGAGCACAACGATGTCCGCGAGCACTTCCGCAAGCTCTACACCCGGGTCACGGTGGACGAATTCCAAGACACCAACTCCCTCCAGATGCGCTTGCTGCAACAGCTTGTCGGCCCTCCCCACCATGTCTGCGTCGTCGGCGATGATGACCAATCCATCTACGGCTGGCGCGGCGCGGAAGTCGCGAACATCCTCGAATTCGAACGCTTCTTCCCGAAACCAAAAATCATCCGCCTCGAGGAAAACTACCGCTCCACCCAAGCTGTTCTCCATACTGCAAACTCGCTGATCAAACATAATGCGGGACGTCGTGAAAAAATCCTCCGCTCTACCCGCCCCGGTGGTGAGAATGTCCGCATCGTCGCCATGCCGGGCGACGACGAGGAAGCCGATTTCATCGCTGATGAAATCCTTGGTGAGAAAAGCGCGGCCGGCCGTGAGTGGGAAGACTTCGCCGTTCTGTTTCGCACCAACGGCCAATCCCGAAAACTCGAGATCGCCCTGCGTGATCGGAAAATCCCTTACCGCATGGTCGGCGCACAATCCTTCTATGACCGCCGGGAAATCCGCGATGTCCTGGCCTACGCCGCATTGTTGGTTTCCCCCCAGAGCGATATCCCGCTGCTACGCATCCTCAACGCACCAAACCGTGGAATCGGACAAGCCACCGCTGTGCTTGCGACCGAATACTCGCGCGAGCACAACCAGACGGTCTGGGATGCGCTTTGTAATCCGGATTTCAAATCCAGCCTCGGCACCAAGACCAACAACGCGATCGACGACTTCATCGCACTGATCCTCGCTGCCAAAAACCGCATCGATCTCCATAAGGAGAACGCCGGCACGGTACTTTCGGAACTGCTTTCCGAAATGGATTATCTCCCCTGGATCGAACGCGGATGCAAAAGCGACTCCGAACGCCAGCAACGTGGCGAAGCGGTCCATTCCATTCTCGAATCGCTGCGTGAACACATCGATCGAGGCAAAAAACTCCAGGCGTTTCTGGACGACTCGGCACTCGCCTCGGATCGGGAGGATGACGACATCGAGAAAAAGAAAGGTGCCACTCTCATCACCCTCCACGCCTCCAAAGGACTTGAATTTCCCATCGTTTATCTCGTCGGCCTCGAAGAAGGATTTCTCCCCCACAGCCGCAGCATCACCGAAGGCACCAAGGACGAAGAACGCCGACTCCTATATGTCGGCATTACCCGCGCCCGGGAATCCCTCACCCTCACGTATTGTGACACCCGTATGAAATGGGGCCAGAAAACCGGCTGCCAACCTTCCTCATTCATCGGTGAACTGGACGATACCTATCTCGACTACAAAACATTCGATGAAATCCAGAACACCGAAATGTCCGACGATGACCTGAGTCATTTCTTTACGAACATGAGCCAGATGCTGTCCGATTGAACGTTCACTTCATTCCTCAAGATGCTTCTTTCTCACTCATCCGGCATTACCGCCAGCATCCATCCGCTGGGTGCCACTCTCCGCGCGCTGTGCGTGCCGGATCGTCATGGGGAACTGCAAAACATCCTCGTGGGATTCAATGCCGAAGCAGATTGGCTCCGGAACCATCCGAACTTCGGCTCCACCATCGGCCGCTACGCGAACCGCATTGCGAACGGCCGTTTCGATATCGATGGGCTGTCTTTCCAACTCAGCCAGAACCTCGGGAAAAACCACCTGCATGGCGGCCATATCGGTTTCAACAAGGTGCGATGGCAATCCGAGCGGATTTCAGAACAACATGCGCGCTTCACGCATGTGTCAGAACACGGTCATGAGGGCTACCCGGGCAATCTCGATGTCAGCATCGAGATGATCCTCGGTGAACATTCGCTCACCTGGAAAGCCAGCGCCACCACCGACCAGGCGACGCCTGTCAGCCTCACTCTCCATCCTTATTTCAATCTCAGCGGAAACCCTGCTTCCTCCGTCCTCGATCATCTCCTGCGGATCGATGCGAATGCCTATCTTCCCGTCGATGAATCCGGGATTCCCAGTGGTGAGATCCGCGCTGTGAAAAACAGCCCGTTTGATTTCTCATCCCCGGTTTCCATCGGAGAAAACCTTGGAAAATCCACCCACAGCTTCGATCACAACTATGTTCTCAACTCCACACCCGACACGCCCTCCGTGCGTTGTACTGACCCGGTCTCGGGAAGGATCATGGAAGTGTTCACCGATCAGCCCGGAATCCAACTCTATCTGTCATCTCCTTTCGGAAACCTGAACTCGGCCGTCTGCTTGGAGCCGCAAAATTTCCCCGATGCGCCGAACCATCCGCATTTTCCCAACCCCATACTCCACCCCGGGGAAACCTATTCGAGATTCATCACCTTCTCCTTTCCGGAGCCCAGCTAGAAAAGAATCGAAAGGATCATAGGATCGAGCGGGTTAAAGAAAATACATCGATCCGGGAATTCCCATCATGGTTCGGAAAATCGCCACACATGGTTCCCTGCAGGGTAACAGAATCACCCCTCAAAAGATAAGGCCGGCCGCCGCCAAGGCCGCATGGATCTTGAAATCCACCAGCATGCCTTCAGCTTCCCGCTTGGCCAGAAACTCGCGCAGTTCGTTCATCGGAACCTTGTGCACGATGATGTCCTCGCCCGCCGTACCACCTCCGGCATGTTCCTGACTCAAACCGGTCGCATGAAACAGATGCGTCAACTCAGGCGTCATTCCAGCCGAGGTTGGCGACGAAATCAAAAGCCGCATGGATGCCGCCCGATAACCGGTCTCCTCCAACAATTCCCGCGCGGCAGTATCAGCCAGGCTCTCGGCCCGAAATTCGGGCTCATCCCCCACGAGCCCGGCGGGAATCTCCATGACTTTCTTTCCCACCGGAATCCGGAACTGCTCCACCAACACCACCTCGTTCAGATCCGTCACCGCGAGAATTCCCACACAAGCATCCGAATTGGGCCTCCTGACATAGTCCCAATGCCCCTTCCGATACAGACCCAACCACTGACTTTCGTGCAGCACGATTTCCTCAAACATGCCCCAAGTCTGGAGCAAAACCCCCGTCGAGAAAAGCAGAATGGCTTGGAACAAGATTTTGGGAAAGAAAGGTTGGCGTGATCGGGTAAAAGGAATTACTTAACCGCTCCCATCTACCCTGGTTTGCATGGATCGCCACGATTTCGATATTCCCGTCACTTTCAAGCATCGCGTGATTTTCACTCGCGATACGTTCCATGTGGATAACCCCGCACTTTCCGATGTCCTCAAGGGGGGCGGCGGGCGGCGGGTTCTCGTGTTCCTTGAAGACTCTGTCGCCATCGCTTGGGAGGGCCTTTCCAGCCAGATCCATTCCTATTTTTCGTTGTCGGACCTCGATTTCCGTGGCGTACAAACCTTCCCCGGCGGTGAATCCTGCAAGGCCGACGATCAACTCGTGCGCTCGGTATGGGCAGAAATCGATACCCAACACATCGATCGCCATTCCTATGCCATCGCGATCGGCGGAGGCGCGTTCCTCGATGCGGTCGGTTACGCTGTCGGAACCGCCCACCGCGGCGTCCGTCTCGTCCGTCTGCCCACTACCACGCTCTCCCAGGACGACAGCGGCGTCGGTGTCAAAAATGCCATCAACGGGTTCGGCAAAAAAAACTGGATCGGCTCATTCTCCGTCCCTTTTGCGGTGATCAACGACTTCAAACTTCTCGAAACCCAGGACCACGCGTTAAGCGTCGCCGGCCTCATCGAAGCAGTCAAAGTCGCTCTCGTAAAAGACGGGGAATTTTTCGAATGGATCGAAACCCATGCCACATCGCTAGCAAGACTCGAACGCGAGCCTTTCGAGCAATGTGTCAAACGCTCGGCCCTGCTCCATGCCCGCCACATCGCATTCGGTGGTGATCCTTTCGAGAGCGGTTCGAGCCGACCGCTCGACTTCGGTCACTGGGCGGCCCATAAACTGGAGGCACTTACCAACTATCAACTCTCACACGCCGAAGCCGTCTCGGTCGGGCTGGCACTCGACACAGTCTACTCCGAAACCATCGGCCTCCTGCAAACCGAACACGCCATCCGCATCCTCGGTGTACTCAAACAACTGGGACTGAAAACCTATCACCCAGCCCTTGATTGGACCGACTCGGCCGGCAAACGACTGGTTCTGGCGGGGCTCGATGAATTCCGCGAACACCTCGGCGGGGAACTCACCGTTCTGCTCCTCAGGGATCTCGGCAAAGGTGTTGACGTCCACGAATTCGACCTTCCGCTCCTTGAATCCGGCATTGATCGACTTCGCCAGGACGGGCACTCTTGAAAGCTTGAAATGTGCGTTTTAGGCCGAAGTAAAGGAAACATCCGCAACCGACTTTTCCTGCATAGCCCGAAGGGCGAAGCAGGAAGAA
>JBEAZA010000027.1:0-70070 GCA_041170385.1 Verrucomicrobiota bacterium
TACCCTATATTGAAACCAAATATCCCGCCCCCGTGCGAACGGGAATGGGTAGATGCCCGAGTGGCTAAAGGGGGCAGACTGTAAATCTGCTGGCTAACGCCTACGCTGGTTCGAATCCAGCTCTGCCCACCATCTTTTTTGAAAAGCGTTCATTATTACGGTGAACGCTTTTTTGTTCTGGCAGAGCTGGGTTCGAACCACTGCCGAATCCGCATCAGCGGTGAGGCAAATGGTTTGAGCCGGAGCGAAGCGGAGTCGGGGGATTGCATGGCAATCGCCAATCCAGCTCTGCCCACCATTCTTCGCCTCCGTTCCGGAGGCTACGAATGACAAGCCATCTAAACGTGTCAGGAAGCCAAGCATGTCCTTCGTAGCCTGGGCGAAGAGGGACCGGCTTGAATAAAGGAAAGCTCACTTTTCCTCAATTTTTCCAAAGCGTTCATCTTTACGGTGAGCGCTTTTTGGTTCTGGCAGGGCTGGTCGGATCGGTCGGATCGGTCGGATCGGTCGGATCGGTCGGATTTTTAGGCTGGCGAAAGAACGGCGGATGGAGTTGCGTAGTCGTTGAAATGCAAAAACCAAATACACATTTGTCGGACCGTCGTGATTTCATCAAGGCAGGCTCATGGGTCACAGCGGCGGCTCTGCTTCCGGGAATTGCCAGCGCGCAGGACGCCGCTGGTAAGGAGATCAGAGTGGCCTTGGTCGGTTGCGGTGGACGTGGAACCGGAGCAGCCAGCCAGTCACTCAACGTTCCGGGTACAAAACTGGTCGCGATGGCGGATGCCTTTGAGGACAATCTGAACAAAGCTCATGCCAGTCTGCAGAAGCAGTTTGGCGATCGCGTAGACGTTCCTGCGGAGCGCCGGTTTGTGGGGTTTGACGCATTTAAGAAAGCCATCGATGCGGCGGATTTGGTCTTGCTTTGTTCCTCACCGGGGTTTCGCCCGGCGCATTTCGAGTATGCGGTGCAACAGGGAAAACACGTTTTTATGGAAAAACCCGTTGCGGTTGATGGCCCTGGCATCCGCAAGGTGATCGAAGCCGCAAAAGTTGCGGATCAGAAGAATCTCAAGGTGGTCTGCGGACTCCAGCGTCGTTATCAGAACACGTATCTGGAAACCCTGCAGCAAATCAAGGACGGGATCATCGGTGACATCATCAACGCGCAAGTGTATTGGTCGGGTGGTGGAGTTTGGACTCGTCCCCGCAATGAGGGTGCGACCGAGATGGAGTATCAGATGCGTAACTGGTTCTATTTCAACTGGATCTGTGGTGACCACATTTGCGAGCAGCACATTCATAACATCGATGTCGGCAACTGGTTCAAAGGCGGCCATCCGGTCAAAGCGGTGGGTATTGGCGGGCGCACCAAGCGGATCGGCAAGGATTGGGGCGAAATTTTCGACCACCATTATGTCGAATACACCTATGCGGACGGCACGATCATGAACAGCCAGTGCAAGCATTGGAACGGCACGTGGTCCAAGGTTTCGGAAACCATCGTTGGGACCAAAGGCACGGCGACGGCCGGCGTCATCAAGGACCACAGCGGAAAAATCATCTGGCGTTTCCGTGGCCAGAACAACAATCCGTATCAGACCGAGCACGATGTGTTGGTTCAGCATATCAAGGAAAACAAACCGATCAACAACGCCCATTACACTGCTGAATCCACTCTTACCGCCATCATGGGTCGCATGGCGACCTACTCGGGTCAGGAAATCACCTGGGAGCAGGCGTTGAATTCCGATTTGGATACGATGCCGAAAGTTCTGGCATGGGACGCCGATCCGGGCCCGAAAATGGGTGCCGATGGCCTCTACCCAGCCCCAATTCCCGGAGTGACGAAGGTGTTTTAACACGTTCGCGGTTCTTGGTTCTTGGTTCCAACCTGAAAAGCCCACCCCGAGTGATCGCGGTGGGCTTTTTGTGTGGCAGGGCATCATTGTCGAGGACGCCGCGCAAAGTGGGTCGTTCAATTCATCGGGTGAACCTCATATGGTTGCCTCCCTATAAGGTTCTTGATGCTCCAGCTCATGGACAACACTCGAATGTGTTACCCATGTTCGTCCACACTTGCCAACTGTATGCCACGACTGTGATTGGCGATACTACCCTACCAACGTTGAGATTTGAAATGTTGAACTTACTCCGTGGGTCCCGGGCCTTGGTTCCAAGCTTTGTGCATTTCCTCGAGAGCAGGGACTTCCAGGGGTCTGACGACCCGGAAACCGAGCCATGCGGCATTGGTGAAATACCAGAGAGATTTGGGGATTTGAGGATCCAGGGATTTGAGTTCGGGATCGGTTTTGCCCCGCGCGGAGGAGCGGAGGGTATCGGCTTCCGCGTCCCAGTGACCGCCACGAAATACGGTCGGATAGCGGGCAGGTGCCGGGACCCATGGGTTGGTGGCTCCGTCCTTGAAGTTCGTATAAGAGTTGGCGGCGTATTGATCCAACACGAGTTCTGCGGCGTTGCCGTGCATGTCGAACAGACCCCATGGATTGGGCTTTTTGGTTCCGACCTTTTGGTAAACGAATTCCGAGTTGTCCATAAACCACGCGTATTCGCCGAGCTTGGAGGCATCATCCCCGAAGGAGTAGGCGGTAGTGGTTCCGGCACGGCAGGCGTATTCCCATTCGGCTTCGGTTGGGAGGCGGTAGAAATGGCCGGTTTGGGCGGAGAGCCATTCGCAGAATTTGTTGGCCGCGTGGTAGGTGATGCCGACGGCGGGGTAGTCTTTGGAATAGCCATCGCCCATGGAGAAATGCATGGGAATGTAAGGAGGAGTGGGTTGCGAAATGGTGTCGACCAAGGTTTCACCTTCTTTGATATCGGGTGCCTCGGACGTGGACATGTCCGCATCGCGATTCAGCGTGCCGTCTTTGTTGCGGGCTTTGCCGTTTTCCATGTAGGGGCGGTACACGTCCCAAGTTGTCTCCAGCTTCGCCATCCAGAAGGCCGGGATAGCGATTTCTTTTCGAGGTGCTTCGTCTGGCTTGTGTTTGGGTGATGTGGCGTCGGAACCGATCTGAAATTTCCCTGCCTTGATGGGGAGGAGTTCGATGGTTGAACCGGGTGCAAGTGGGATTTCCTGGGTGTAGGCCTCGTGCTTGGCGGTCTCGGCTTTTTGTTTGGCGATAATTTTTTCGTAGATTGCCTTGGTGGTTGGCAACAGGTGGGGATTGGGAAGTTCTTCGGCCCTCAGGGCGAATGCGGGAAGCAGAGGGATGAGGATGACTGGGAGGTGTTTCATGGCGTGGAATACGTGTTTTGTAGGAAAAAGTTTCGGTCAATGATTAGGATTTTTGCGAGAAATTGCTGATCAGCGAGGCGAAATCAACGGGCTGTGCCTTATCCGCATTGAGAATCGCGAGTTTCTGCATGGAGAAGATCTCCGAGATGCCTTTTTGCGCGAGGGTGATCATTTCGGTCATTTGTGAAGCCGTAAAGACCGCTTCCTCGCCCGAGCCTTGGACTTCGACGAATTCCAGCGATTCGGTCATGACGATGTTGAAATCGACCGTCGCGGCTTTGTCTTCCTCGTAATTGAGATCCAGCACCGGAACTTCCTCGCAGACTCCGGCAGATACGGCAGCGACAAGTTTTTTGAGCGGGAAATCTTTGATTTTTCCCTCGGCCATCATGCGGTTGAAAGCGATGGCGACCGCGACACAAGCACCGGTGACCGAGGCTGTACGGGTGCCACCGTCAGCTTGGAGGACATCGCAATCGATCCAGATCGTGCGTTGACCGATTTTTTGGAGGTCGACCACCGCGCGGATGGACCGACCGATCAGGCGTTGGATTTCGGAGGAACGGCCGTCGAGTTTGCCGCGTGAGATGTCGCGGGCTTTGCGGTCGTGAGTGGAGTACGGGAGCATCGAGTATTCCGCAGTCAGCCAACCGCCGGGGACTTTTTGGAAACGCATCCAGCCGGGGATGTTGTCCTCGACGGTTGCGGAGCAGATCACGCGGGTGTTTCCAAAGCAGACCAGAACCGATCCGGTGGCGTGAGGAGCGACATTCGGATGAAAGGAAATGGGGCGGAGTTGGTCATTGGCACGGGCGTCAGGGCGAGTCATGCATCCACCATGACTGCCTGAAATTCAAAAATCAAACCCCAAGCGTCATCCATCACTGTCACAAATCGCATCTCCCGGGTGTCCTCCTCTCTGTCCTGTCGCCGCGGTATGGAGGAAGCGTGACAAGCCGAGTTCACATGAGGGAGTGGAAGGCATCTTGTACGGTTTCGTCATCAGGGTGGCAGGTTCGCGTGCCGAAGGTTGGATTTCACCGCTCTTTTCTGGACGAGGCGTTGCCAACACTCTAGCTAGAAGACGCAAGATTGTGGATGTGGGATTTTTACAAAGTTTGGGAATCATTGCCATCAGTGCGGCACTGATGGCGGGCATAGGTCGTGCCATCAGGATGCCGGCGATTGTGGTTTATCTGCTATGCGGAATTCTGTTAGGCCCCGTGGCTGGATGGGTGGAAGTAGACGATGGCTTGAGCCTTGTATCCGAGTTCGGAATCGCCCTGCTTCTGTTTCTGGTGGGTTTGGAGCTGAGTCTGGACAAGATCAGGGATGTGGGTAAGGCGGCGATCCATGCGGGGATAGGCCAAGTGGTATGCACCGCGGTGATCGGTTATGGTTTGTCCTTGGTGCTGGGTTTCGCGGTCATGGAGGCATTGTTCCTTGCGGCTGGGTTGACGTTCAGCAGCACGGTCGTGGTAGTGAAGCTTCTCGAGCAAAAGGGGGAACTGGAGAGTTTGTACGGACGCATCGGGTTAGGTGTGTTGCTGGTTCAGGATGTGGTGGTGATCATGTTGCTGACCGTTTTGGCCGGTGTCTCGCAAGGTTCGGCTTCGGTCGATATGGGGGCAGTTTGGGCAGGTTTGTTGAAGGCGTTCTGCGGCATGATCCTGTTGCTTCTGATTGCCTTGGTTGCGTCGAAATATCTCATGCCAAAGCCGTTCAAATGGGTGGCCAGATCTCCGGAAGTTCTCCTGATATGGGCTCTTGCATGGTGCTTCATCATGGTCTGGTGCGCGCATTCTTTTCATCTTTCCGTGGAAGTCGGCGCGTTTCTGGCTGGCGTGACTCTGGCACAGCTCCCCTACAATGGAGATCTCCGGCGTAGGGTTTATCCGCTGATGAATTTTTTTATTGCGGTGTTTTTCGTCAGTTTGGGAATTGGGGTGAATTTCGACGGGGTGATGGATCGTCTGGGTACGGTTTTCGGGCTTTCGGCATTTGTGTTGCTGCTCAAGCCTCTGATTTTTTTGGGAATCCTGGGTTTTCGCGGTTACGGCAGAAAAACCGCTTTCCTGACAGGTGTCACCCTGGCACAGACCAGCGAGTTTTCCTTCATTCTTGCAGGTCTGGCGGTGAAGAAAGGGCTGATCGGAGGGGAGATCTTGTTGGTTTCGGCATTGATCGGGGTGGTGACGATCGCGGTTTCCTCCTACATGATTATTTACAATCACGGCATCTATGCCGCTATGTTGAGAGCGGGTCTGCTGAAATGGAAATTTCTGGATGGAAAGCCTGAGATCACGGACCGGATCGTGCATGCGGGACAGCATCTGGAAGGGCATGTGATTGTGGTGGGGATGAACACCTTGGGGCGGGAACTGGTTCGGCGATTAGCTGCAAAGGGGGAGGATGTGCTGACAGTGGACACGGATCCGGCGAAGCTTGAAGGTCTGCCGGGCAGGAAATTGTTAGGAAGCGTGGGTTATCTATCCGTGCTGGAGGAGGCGGGTTACGCGCGCGCGAAGTTGATTGTGTCGGCCCTGCAGATTGAGGAGACGAACGATTTGCTGGCGTATCGGGCGAAAAGCGTGGGAGTGCCATGTGCGATCCATGTGGTGGATCTCTCGGTGGTGGAAAACCTGCTGGATCTTGAGGCGGACTATTTGATGGTTTCCAAGGTGGACGGGGTGAAGGCGCAGTTGGCCAAGTTGAGGGAAATGGAGGTGTTGCGATGAATCTGTTCGCGTTGTTGCTGGTGATTGCGGCGGTGGCTTATGCGTTTGCGAGGGTTTTCAAGCTGCCCTCGGTTCCGGTGCTGATTGGTGCCGGTATGTTGATGAGTTTGGCGGGCTTGGTTCCTGATGAGATTGGAATCGGCAGTGGCCAAGGTTCGATGAACCTTTTGGAACTTGGACTGGTGTTTCTGGTCTTTGCGTCCGGAGTTGAGATGAATCCGAGACGTTTCGGCAAATTCAATCAGGCGGTTTTCTGGATTGCAGGAATCCAGTTTTTTTTGGCCCTGATTTCAGGATTTGTTTTTGCGAGGTGGATGGGTGTCGGGACCTTGGAGGCGATCTATGTGGGGGGTGGGCTTGCGGCAAGCTCCACTCTGGTGGTGTTACGTCACCTCCAGGCACGGAAGGCCATGTTTGAGCCTTATGGCCGCGTGGTGACGGGAGTCTTGCTGGTGCAGGATGTGGCGTTGGTGTTGTTGATCGTCATTCTGTCACGGGTTGACGGTGGCGGCCGGAATCTGGGCTTCGGCCTGCTTCAGGTGTTGTTGTTGGGTGGTGTGGCATGGGGGGTGCAAAAGCATGTGGTTCCCAAGATGGTTTTGAGGTTCAAGCCGGATGAAGAAAATCTGCTGTTATGGCTGGTGGCGGTATTGCTGGGTTTCGTGGGAGTGGCATCGTGGTTACAACTCCCGTTGATCGCCGGTGCGTTTGCCGGAGGATTCGTATTTTCGGCATTTCCCCTGAACGGGCTGGTACGCGGACAGCTGTCATCGTTGGTGGATTTTTTCCATGCGATGTTTTTTGTAGCGCTCGGCGCACTCGTGGGCGTTCCAGAATGGGAACTGTGGATGCAGGCCGTGCTTTATTCCATGGTCGTGATCTTGATCACTCCTCCTCTGGTGGCTCTTGTGGCCGAGTGGAAAGGGCTGAACGCGCGTGCGGCGATCGAGACCGGCTTGTTATTGGCCCAAACCAGCGAGTACTCGCTATGGTTAGGCCTTAGCGGAATCGTGTTGGGTCATGTCAGCGAGGAAGTTTTCTCGGTGTTGGCTCTCACAACCGTGATGACCATGGTCATGACTCCGATCCTTGGGAGGGAAGAAGTCGTCAACTTCTTGTTGCCGTTCCATCCTCTGCGAAAGAAGAGCAAGCCGCTTGAGACTCCGAGAGGACATGTCCTGATCCTGGGTTTCGGTTCCGCCGGAATGTGGACGGTGAAGCCCCTGTTGGCCCAAGGGGAGCAGGTGGTTGTGGTCGATGACGATGCGGCGGTGTGCCGAGCATTGGCGGCGAAAAACATCGAGTTCATTCGAGGAGACGGTGCGGAGTCGGATGTATTGGAAAAAGCCGGGGCGCGGGATGCGAAGCTGGTGATCGCATCGATGCGGCGTGTGGGAGACGCGCTGACGGTATTGCGTCATGTCAGGGCTGTTCCGGTAATCGTGCGGGTTTTCGAGCAACAGGATGCGGAGCGCATCAGGACCGCAGGCGGCATTCCTGTGATGAACTCGGAGGCAGCTGCCGACACATTCATGGCTTGGCTCGAAAGCATCGGTAAGATTTCAAATCCTCAAACCTGAATTATTCGACAGTCCGCAGGTATTCCGGCAAAGAGCCCGTATGACCGGCGAGGCGGGGAGCTGCTTCCCATGCCTTGGTCTCTCCCAAGATACGTTGTCCGATGCGCTTCAGGCTGTCCCGGGCATTGCGTGCTTCCGGACGGGTGGAGGAGAGCCGGTCTTTTTCTGCCTGCGGTTCGAATGACCATGAAAATACACAACGGGAGTCGACCACGCCCGGTTTGTCATCGTAGGTACGGATTTCCCCGAAACGCAGGTCGGCCAGCCAGACGCCGGTTGAATGGGGGCGTGCGATCCAGTAATCGTCTGAGAACCATTGGATGGTTTGGATTTCTCTTTCGCCTTCGTAGGGTTTTGTAGCTTCGATTTGGCGAGGGTAAACCGTCCAACGGACGGGCTGTGAGGGTGGATCGAGAACCGAACGGTAGCCGACCCATAATTCGTTTCCCCGGTCCACGACAGAGCGCCAGAGAAGGGTGTTGAATGCGGTAGGCGATTCGAATCGGCGTTCGAAAGTGACATTGCGGCGTGCAAGGTCGGCATCGAAGGCATGCGAAGCGATGGATTTCATGCCGAGGGAAAAAAGCACGTAAGCCGAGCTGATGCCGAGACCGAAGAGGCGGATCCGGTAGCGTTTCGTCGGATGTTTAGCCGCTCGGCTGAAGGCAAGCCAGACGAGCGAGATGAGCAGAGGGAGGGTATAGAGGGGATCGATGATGAAGAGATTGTTGAAACTGACCCGGTGATTGGAGAACGGCCAAAGAACCGAGGTCCCATAGGTGGTGAAGCAGTCGATCAGGACATGGGTAGACCAGTTGAGGAAAACGAAAATACCGGCGCGTGCGGGAGAGATTTTCTCCCGTTTCCAGAGACGGGAAAATGGTTTGGCCAGGAGCAGGGTGGCCAGGACCATGATCAGGATGGAATGGCTGGGACCGCGGTGAAAGGCGAGACGCTGGGCGGTATCGAAGAATCCATTGAACATGACATCGAGGTCGGGAATCGTTCCAACCAGTGCGCCCCACAGCAGGGCCCGATTGCCGAGTTTTTTTCCGAGGACGGCCTCTCCGATCGCCGCACCAAGAGTTGCTTGTGTCAGTGAATCCACATCAAAAAACAGTTAGGGTCCTTTGGCTGGGGGATTCATGTTTTTTCCAAACTCACTCCAGAGCAATCGGGTGATGTTTGAATAAAGGGCCAGCAGCGGATGATCGGTGATTTCCGGAGCTGGGTTGTATGAGGTCGATTTTGCAAGCTGGCCACGGATCAGGTTGAAAACGGTCTTGAGGATGTCGTTGCGCAGGGTGTCACCATTGTTGGTGGTGAAGGACAGTACGTCGGTCGTTACGGTTTTTTCGTCGCCGCCAGTCATCCAGATCGCGACGGGAGTCGGGGCCTTGGTGGTCTGGATGGATTTTCCGATATTGAGTTTGTGGTTGAATTGAATCTGTCCGGATGAGGCGATGCGCAGTTCCTTATCGATCTCTTCCAAGATGGCTGGAAGCAGATCGGCGAATTTTTGACCTGTGCCGATGTGAATCACAATGGAATGACGCAATTTCGGGTCGTTGTTCCATAGAGTCAGGGTGGGTCGGATCCTGCTGATCGATTCCAGTGCGGATTGGATCTGTTCCTGATTGGCCTGGGAGAGGTCGATCACGCGTTCATAGGCCAGCAGAGCCCGTTGGAAAGCGCCCTGACGTTCGAGCTCCGCACCCAAGCGCAGGAGTTTTGATGCGCCATCGGGTGCCCAGTCGGAATAGGTATCCAAGTGTTTTGGCGGACTGAGATCGCCAACTTCGATGGATCCGACCGGTTCCGCAGGTTCGGGTGCGGAGGGCCCTTTGGTGGGTGACGTGGATGGATTTGCCGATGGGTTGGATTTGTTTTCGGCGACCGGGAGCGATGCGAGGGCTTGTTGCCTGATCGTCGCGAGATCGGCTTCGGAAGGAGGGGTGAGAAAATCAACCTTGCGGGTGCATACCCACCATGTCAGGAGCAGGGTGAGGATGGACAGAGGGATGCAGATGAATAGGGGAATGCGCATGTGGGCTTACCGGAGAACTTAGAAGCGAACGGTAGGAATGAAATAAAGAAAAACCCCACAGGCAAGAAATGCAAGTGGGGTGAGGATTCCGGATGTTTCCCGAAGGATCATTCGGCACTTTTCACGAGGATCGCACGCTTGCCGACACGCTCGCGGAGGTAATGGAGCTTCGCACGGCGGACCTTGCCTTTGGTGACGACCTCGATTTTTGCAATCCGCGGAGTATGCAGAGGGAACACCCGCTCGACACCTTCACCGTAAGAGATTTTCCGAACGGTGAAAGCGGAGTTGATACCAGCGCCGCCTTTGGCAATGACGATACCCGAAAAGATCTGGATACGCTCTTTGCCCCCTTCGACAACGCGGCAGTGCACCTTGACCGTGTCTCCGACATTGAATTCTGCAACGTCTTGCTTGAGTTGCTCTTGCTCGATTTTTTTGATGATATCCATGATCTTGTGCGGAAAGTCTGTTGATTTGGTGTGCCAGAAAGGGATTGCCGATTCACGGCGGGGCGAGATGGCTAGTGGATGAGTGAGGTTTTTGCAAGGCTGAAGTTCAGTTTTTTTTGTGGAGCGGGTTTTGAACTTCAGTGATAAACGGATGCAGGATCGAATGAGAGTCCGGTTTGAATGAAATGGAGGGCTGCGGGGGTTCCCGGAACGATTTTCCTGTAAAAACAGGAGTCCCGACCCGTATGGCACGCGCCGGCACCGATTTGCTCCACCATCAAAATCAGCGCATCTTGGTCGCAATCGGTACGGATTTCGATGATTTTCTGAATGTGACCCGAGGTTTTCCCCTTGTGCCAGATTTCCGAGCGGGAGCGTGACCAGTAAACCGCCTCGCCGAATTCAAGGGTGAGCTTGAGAGATTCCGCGTTCATGTAGGCGAGCATGAGAGGCTCCTTGGTCGAGGCATCTACCGCCATAGCCGGGATCAGGCCATCGGAATCGAACTTCGGTGCGAAGTCGGTGGATTCCTCGATTTGGGTTTTGTCGATGCGTTCTGAAAACGGATGGTTGGATGGCATGGCGTGGGAAAATTAAATTTCGGTGGAAAAACTTCAAGGATTATGAGGTTTTCGGGAGGAGTTGGGGATATTCTTGCAGAATCCCTGCCGGTGGATACGTTTTTCATGATGAGCCGGCGTGCGAGGAGAAAAAAAGGTGCGGGGAAGAATCCGATCCTGGGTAAGGTATTGATCAGCTTCGGAGCCTTGCTGTTACTGGGGGTAGGGGTGGCTTATATCGCCTTGCGCGCGTATCTGCACAGCGACGGATTCCGCAAATTTTTATCGGGGCAGATCAGTAAGACGGCGAACATCCGGGGTGACTTCGCGCCTTTCAATTGGGATGGCATGGCCGTGGAGACCCTGCGCTTCGCAGGCACGGGGCAGGCATGGGTGAGCGAGTTGATTGCGGAACGGATTTCCACGGAGGTGGGGTTCGGCGGGGTTTCACGTGGGGTTTGGGAGGTGAAATCGACGAGGATCAATCGCCTTCAGCTCGGTTTGAATTTGACGTCAGGTGGGTCTGCATCAGAGGTGACTCCCGAAAAGCCGAAACCATCTGCTGGCAAAGCGCAGTCCGGCTGGATTCCGAAAAAAGTGGAGCTGGAATCGCTCGACATCGGTGATCTGAGTGTTCGGATGATCACCGGCAAGGGATGCGTATCGGCCAAAGGAATGTCGGTTCTTGTCTCTCCCACAAGCGGCAAAAATGCCTACAAGGCCCGGGTGGCGGGAGGTGTGTTGACAGTGCCTTACACCATGATGCCGGAAATGAGGATCGAGCGGCTGGAGGCAACCTTTCGATCGGGAAGCTTGTTCCTCAATCGCGCGGAAATTTCCGGCTGGGAGGATGCCCGTATCGAATTGTCCGGAGAATCGAATTTGGCCGACAGAGCACATGCCTATGAAGGAAAAGCCGAAGGGATGAAGTGTCATGAGCTCCTGAATGAAAACTGGGCGCGACGGGTCACAGGAGATGTGGCGTCGTCCTTTCGGTTCACGAAACGTGACAATCATCAGAGCGTATCCGGGGATCTGGTGATCCAGAACGGAACCCTGACCGCATTGCCGGTGTTGGATGCGTTGGCTGCTTATGCTGACACGCAGCGCTTCAGGATGCTGCAGCTCAGTGATGCAAAAATGAAATGGCAGCTTCTCAATGGCGAGATCATTCTCAGTGATGTGGTCATGGCCAGCGAGGGACTGATCCGTTTGGAGGGGCGGCTCAACATCCGTGGTGAGGAGCTGGACGGAATGTTTCAGTTGGGATTGGTCCCCGGCACCCTTGCGAAGATCCCGGGTGCGGAAACCCATGTGTTTCAGTCAGGAAAACTCGGATTGTTATGGGCGCCGTTCCGTTTGACCGGGACGTTTTCGAATCCGAAAGAGGATCTGAGCCAACGGTTGGCAGCGGCCGCCGGAGCCCGGATGTTCGAGGTTTTGCCGGAAACGGGAGAGAAAGTTCTCAAATTCACGACGAATGTCTTGGGTGAGGCTCCGGTCAAAGTCATCGACAAAGGCGCAAAAGTCATTGAGTCCGGGGTGGATGTGATCAAGGATGCCGGCGATGCATTCAAAGGCATTCTGGGAAATTAGGATACAAAGCGCGTATCCACTGATAGTTCGCCCGGAATTCCTACGTTGTAAACCCCTTCAGTGGTCCGGATCGGTCACGAAGTCAAAAAAACCACAAGATGAACAAGGAATTGAACATGAGGAGCTTGGCTCTGCTGTTCGTGCTGGGAGGCACGGTGATGGCGTTGCCGGAAGGTTGGACGATCACGGAATTTGCCGCACCTCCCGACGGTGAGTATCCGGCAGCGATCACGGCTGCGGCAAACGGGGATGTTTACATTTCATGCGATCGTAACGGATCGCTCGGAAAAGATCCGAAATTTGGCAAAATCGTACGGGCCAGGGATGCGGATGGAGATGGCAAAGCGGATACGTTTCAGGATTTTGTTCCTCTGGTAAACAGTCCGCGTGGCGGACATTTCGTCGGGGATACCCTGTATCTGATCCATCCTCCATATCTCAGCTCGTTTCGCGACACCGACGGGGACGGCGTTTCCGATGAGCACAAGGTCTTGGTCAAAGGATTTGGCTGGGGCATCGAACATCCACGAGGAGCCGACCACACCACCAACGGGGTGCGCATGGGAATCGATGGCTGGCTCTATGTAGCTGTGGGTGATTTCGGGATGCCGGATGCCGTGGGTACGGATGGAAAACGAGTGACCATGTGGGGCGGTGCGGTGGCAAGGGTCCGGCCCGATGGCTCAGAGCTGGAAATCTTCTCCTCCAACATGCGCAACATCTGCGACACGGCGATCACCCCGACCCTCGATCTTTTCGCCCGGGACAACACCAACGACGGCAAAGGTTGGAACACCCGTTTCCATCACTTCATGCCAATGGGTGACTGCGGTTATCCTCGGCTCTATCAGAAATTTTCCGATGAAACCGCGTTGGCACTGAGGGACTACGGCGGTGGCTCGGGCACAGGTGCGCTGGCTTTGGATGAGCCGGGTTTCCCGGCCGATTACAAAAACGCGGTGTTCACCTGCGATTGGACAACCGGTCAGGTCTATCGCCATCCGATGACACCCGCCGATGTTACCTTTGATGTGAAACAAGAGGTGTTTCATCCGTTGACGCGTGCCACGGATATCGATGTGGACGGCTCATCTCGCCTTTACCTGGCTGACTGGCGCAATGGCCGTTTCAATTACGATCCGAAACAGAAGATTGGCATGGTTCAGCGCGTTCTGCCGCCAAACTGGAAATTCCGTGAGTTTCCGGACATCAGAAAAATGTCGGACAAGGATTTGGCAGATCAGGTGGCTTCCGAAAGTGCGGTAATGCGTCTTGAAGCCCAACGCGAAATCATCCTGCGCGGTGCCAAACCCGTGTTATCCGATCAGCTCATGGCCATCGCCAGCGACCGCAAAGCCGACATTGCAAAACGCGTAGCAGCAATCTTTACCTATAAACAGGTGTTCGGTGAGAAAGCGAACGTGAATCTCAACTCGCTCGCCATCGACCCGAGCGTGGCTGAATTTGCGTTGCGCGCGATTGCCGATCGCAAAGGGCAGGCCAAAGGAGCGGATGTCAAAGCCTTCGTAGCCGCCCTCGGATCCGGTCAACCCCGCACACAGCTCCAAGCCATCAACGGCCTCGCCCGCCTTGGAGCGAAGGATTCGGCTTCTGCCATTCTCAAATCCCTCGCCGAAAAGGACGTGACTTCGGGCGTCATCGCTCAGACCGAGCGGCGCTACATTCCTCACGTCGCAGTGAAAGCCCTGGTCTCCCTGCAGGCGGTTGATGCCTGTCTTGAAGCGGTGAAGACCCCATCAACCCGCGCTCTCGCCCTCCGCGCCCTGCAGGAAATGCATCTTCCCGCAGCCGTGGATGGTCTGATCAAGATCGCGGCATCGAAGCCTGACGGCGCAACCATCGAGGGCGTGCTACTTGCCCTGGCCCGACTGCATTTCCAAGAAAGCCAATGGGATCTCAAGGAATGGTGGCACACCCGCCCTGACGATCGCGGGCCCTACTACAAACCTGTCGCATGGGAGGCCACGCCGAAGATCCGTGAAGCGATCGAATCCCATTTCTCACAGGTTCCCGAAGCACGCCGCAGTGCGTTCATCTCCAGATTGGCGGACAACCGCATTCCGGTCAGTGAGCTGAAATTACCGGGTTTGGATCCGGTCGTGCTTGCCCTTTCCATTCAGCAACCGGACGAGGCGACTTTGGCGCTTCTCTCCGATGCTTCGCGCGACCTCAAACGCGATGGGTCACAACGCCTCCTCGCTTATCAGGCGCTCGATCGTGCCAAGCCCGATCAATCCGTGCCATTGATGATCCGGACCCTTGCCGCCTGGACCGAAGCGAAGGAGCCGCAGGCCGCAACCATGGTCTCCGATTTCATTAACGAAACCCGTCGCGGAATCGAGATCAAGGTTTTGAACCAAGTGGCGAAAAAAGGGGATGAGACCGAGAGCACCATTGCTTGGAAATCCTTGCTCACAGTTTACAACAGTCCGCTCTCCAAGGACCAGTTCAAGGCAGAGGTGAAAAAATTGCTGGATGCCAAACCGATGGAGGTGGGCCTGTTTCTCGCCATTGCTGAAATGAAACTCACGGGCTATGACGCGCAGATCGATGCGGGAATCAACAGTGATAATGACAAGACCATTTTTGCGGCCAAACGCGCGAAGGAAGGCGTGGTATCGCTCGGTGGCGCGGGTAAAAAAGTTGGTGAACTGAAAGCCGAGGAAGTGAAAGCCCATGCCATGAAGGAAAAAGGCGATTCGAAGAACGGGGAACGGCTTTATGTTTCCCAGGGTTGCATCGCCTGCCACGCGATCGATCTCAAGGCGGTTCAGAAAGGTCCTTATCTCGGCGCGTCCGGTGCGAAATTCCAGAGGGATTATTTGATTGATTCCATTCTCAATCCGAATGCCGTGGTTGCGCAAGGGTTCCAATCCACGATGTTCACCACCAAGGATGGCAAGGTTCATCTGGGTTTTGTTACCAAGGAACAGGATGATGTGATCGATCTTCGCGACATCGCCGGACAGGTTGGCAGCATTCGCCGTTCCGATGTGAAAGAGGAAAAAACTCTGCCTCAATCGATGATGCCCGCAGGTTTGGGCAACAATCTGACCGCTGCCGAGTTCACCGATCTGATCGAGTATCTGGTGTCCCTGAAAAACATTGGCGGCTGATCCGTTTTACCCTAAGAAAAAAACACCGTATGAAAACCAACATCAAACTCGCCGTTCTCGCCTTTGCCGGGATGGCCTTCATCCCATCACTCTCCGCCGAGGAGGTGAAGCCGCTTAAAGCCCTCCTTCTCACCGGTGGATGCTGCCACGATTACAAAGCGCAAAAAGACATCCTTAAAAAAGGCATTGAGGCTCGCGGCAACATCATCGTCGATCAGATCCATACCGATAACTCCACGGTGAAACCGGATCTCCCGATCTACGGTATGCCGGAATATGCGAATGGCTACGACATCGTCATTCATGACGAATGCGCGGCCAACATATCCGATGACAAGATCGTAAAGGGTGTCCTCGCTCCCCATGACAAAGGCCTGCCCGCAGTGAACCTTCATTGCGCGATGCATTCTTACCGCATCGGTGATTTCAAAAAGGCCGTTGAGGAAAAAGGAACCCCGACATCCCAGTGGTTCGAGTTTTTGGGTGTCCAGTCCACCGGGCACGGTCCAAAGAAACCGCTGGAAATTGTTTATACCGACAAAACACACCCGATCACCCAGGGCTTGGAGGATTGGACAACCGGTGATGAGGAACTCTACAACAACATCAAGGTTTTCGAGACCGCCCATGTCCTGGCCAAAGGCAAACAACTCAATCAGGAAGCGGTTGTAACCTGGACCAACGACTACAAAGGAACCCGTGTTTTCAGCACCACCATCGGTCACTTCAACGAAACCGTATCCGATGCCCGCTACCTCGATCTCGTTACCCGTGGTCTTCTGTGGGCCTGTGGCAAAATGGATGAAAAGGGAAGCATCGCTGCCGGCTACGGTCCGAAAGAGCAGAAGAAATAAGGTTTCGGTGTGATGATCATCGTCGCGACCCGGAATACGAGGCAACCCTCAGCGTCGTTTTCCGGGAACAACGAATCGACTTTCATCACAGGCAAAGTTGCTCCCTGATCCCGGTTCGGATATTCCATTCGTATGAAACATCTGATCGCTGGATTGCTGCTGATCGGAGTTCTATGTCACGCTGAAGAGAAAGTTGAGGATAGCTGGAAGCATCCTGATCCCATGACCTACGAATCCCTGCGCGCGTGGCACGCGCGTGGAGGATTGGGTCAGTATCATTGGCCCAAAGAGCATCAGCTGGATTTGAACGGAGATGGCAAAGATGAAGTGTTTCTCGGCGTGATGGGCTTTGGCCGCGGTATGGTATACGGCCTTTACACAAAGAAGGACGGGAAATGGGAGGTGCTCTCGGAGTCGGTCGAAGGCAGTCACCATGGTTTCGCAATCATGCCGGGAAAACCGAATGGTTGGTCGGATTTCCGTTCCCTTCAACCGAGTGGTCGAGGCGGGCTATTCGAAACGATCTACAGTTGGAATGGCCGGGAGTATGTCGAAAAGGAATCCCGTGAGATCAGCCATGAGGAACTTGATCATGAGGACATACGGATCAAGGGTCTCAAAAAGCAATAGAGACAGCGCACTTGCCACAAGAGGGTTTGGTCACGAATGTCACATATATCCCGAATCACAGGGAAACCGGCGGTTGATCGATGTTCATCACGATCACGCATCAGTAACGTTCCGTCTGATCTGAGGAATTTGTTTCCGTATCACCCCAACACTTCAACGTCAGCCGACCGGCTACCCTGTACTCACGGAGTCGGAATGCCTCCAATCGATCTAACAGAGGCGAATCATGTCTTTGATGAGCTGTGACCAGAGGAAAATGAGGCCGCGTCCCGAGTATTGGAAATGACCGTCGCCTGTGAGTTGGATGATGCCTGCATCGAGGTTGTGGTCGATCTGTCGTTTCATTTCGTTCTCGATGGTCTCTTCCAGACATTCGGGATCCGGGATGAGAAGCTCCTCCGCTTGGATGTTCTTTTTTTCAAGATACTGTCGGTGATCCCGGAGGATTTGGTGGAAACAGGATTTCTCGCAGGGGACGTGGTTCCAGTTGAGTTTGGGACAGCATTGGAGAGAGGGTGAGAAGGGGAAGTTGGTGGTTCTCCAGATCTTTCCGCTGCTGTCGGTCGAGGTGATCGCAATGAATGCGAATGCGACATCATCCTGCTCGCAGAGACACACGGTGGCGAAAGCCCGTTCCTCGGGATTCCAGAACAAGCGATGATGTTGGTGCATTCCGGACCAATGCCAGGTACAGTCCGCAACATGTTCGAAGTCCGCCTCTTCCATACCGGCGGCTGCCTTGACGGCGTTGGGAAAAAACGAGGGGTTCGGAAGCGTGCGGTGACTGAGGCGGTTGTTCAGAGGCATGCGCAGGTGGCGGACCCGAGTCATGATTTCAACCCAAGGCAGGAAAAACCATAGGCTTGCCCCCAGCAATCCGGCACAGATGTATCCGCACATAGAGTAGAAGAGGTAGAAGCTTGCGATCAGAAAGACCAATGCGCCGGTTTTACGGGATAGGTTTTTGCGAGATGTGCGCAAGGCGGCAGCCATCACAAACAGGCCGATTACGATGAGGGTTTCGCGCATGTGGTAAGAAACTCTGAACTTTAAACTTCAAATCCCGCTGTAAAGCATGTTTGGAGGCCTTTGCTTCCGTTCTGAGGCGTAGGTTCAGCGCGTAAGGGCATCGATGATGTAGGCGGAAGGTCGGAAGTTCTC
Organism: Verrucomicrobiota bacterium; assembly: GCA_041170385.1. Taxonomy (GTDB): domain Bacteria; phylum Verrucomicrobiota; class Verrucomicrobiia; order Verrucomicrobiales; family Akkermansiaceae; genus Luteolibacter. Next base: position 18,015 of record JBEAZA010000027.1, read on the forward strand.
GATGATGATCTCCTGTTTTCCGTCACGATTCATGCGCACTTGGCTGACATTGAAGTTGGGGGTTTTGTGCGGAGCGAAGAGGATGTCATCATGAGTGGCGTTCTCGTGTTTCTTGAACATGGTCGGCAGGATGTCACCGCCAAGGTGGTCATCGCGACCCGTGGCAAGATGGCATGTTCCGAGGACCTTCTCATCCTGGATGTCCGCATAGGAAACAGGAAGCACCTGGGTTCCGAAACCGAGCTCGCCGAGCGTGCCGGTCATCGGATCTTCGGCAAGACGTTTGTTGTGTGCATCGATGGTAGATTGGTTCCCGGCGATCAGGGTGGAACGGTAAATGTTTCGGTCTTTCACATCGAGCACTCCGAGGGTTCCGTCCTCGTATTTCATCGGAAACTGTCCATTCGCACTGGTCGGGACGAAATATACTTCTCCGGCTGGAAGGTTGGCGATATCGGGTTTTTCTCCAAGGCAAAGACCGTGGGATTTTTGGGCTTCCTGTTTACCGAGTTCGAGGGTGGCGGTAAGCACACGGCCATCCTCAAGGGTGAAATCGATTTCAAAGGAATCGGCGCGGGTGAGGGCGAGACGCATTTTTTCCGCATCGCGTGAAACCTCGCGGTAATCCACAGCGAGCCCCGACTTGAGAATGATGTCGTTCAGGCCGTGGAGGGTTGCTCCTCGGAAGCCGTATTGTTTGGCTTTGGCCGTGAGCGGTGCGGTAGCGGAGAAGGTGGAGATGCAGAGAATGAGATCGTAATTGGGATAGATATCCTGATCGAGGGAAAGCCGTGTGCCATTGACATCCCAAACTTCGTCTTCGAGGTCGAGGTTTGAGCCTTTCGTGCAGCGGTAGGCGAACATGTCACCACCGTGCATGCCGAGCTTTGCCATGGCACCGCTGCGCAGGGCGGTATAGAAATGTTGGTGGGCGTTTTTCTGAACGGAAAATCCCGGCTGGGTGAGGAAATGAAAATCCTTGATGAAGGATTGGGGTTCATCGAAATCGATGAGGATGCAGACCTTGCAGCCTTGGGTAGGCTCGAATACCGTGTGCAACAACCTGACCACGTCGAATTCCGGAAACTGGCGGTTTTCAGGATGTAGCATGATTTCGGGTGAGAGATAATCAGGTAGGGTAGGTGGTGACATGGAGGTCATGATCATGAAACTTAGTGGCAACTTTTTTCATCGCAAGGGAAGAATTCGGCACCTTTGCCGAAAATCTGATGCCAAGCGCGCAGGGGGGAGAGGCGTTGAGGTCGCCCCGCCCTGCCGGAAGCGGACGGTGGACGATGCCGGCTCATTCCATGCATCTCCTGCCGGGGATCAGCACATTTCAGCGTGAAATTTCTCAACGCTGCCGGGTCCGCCGGCGTGCCGCCCCACTGGTGCGGCTGGTGTTGCCCTGTGCGGCGGATGTGTTCCGTCCTTGGTTTCCGCGTCCGCTGCCACCGCCCTGTTTGATTTTCGGGGGTTTGAAGCCACTGCTGTGTTTGTGCTGCAGGCTTTCACTATGCCACGGGTGGGAGGTGTCGCGCGGAATTTGATTTTTGATGAGCTTCTCGATGTCTCGCAGGAAATCGATTTCATCCTCGGCACAGAACGAAACAGCAAGGCCGTCCGCTCCGGCACGTCCGGTACGGCCGATCCGGTGGACATAGGCTTCGGGTTCGTTGGGCAGATCGTAGTTGACGACCAAGCCGATGTCCTTGACATCGACACCGCGGGCGGCCACGTCCGTCGCAACCAGAACGGGAACCAGGCCTTGTCTGAATTTTGCGAGTGCTTTTTCGCGCTGTGCCTGGGATTTGTTGCCATGGATCGCCTCTGCTTCGTAGCCTGCCGCTGTCAAGGCTTGGGCGAGCTTATTGGATCCGTGCTTGGTGCGTCCGAACACGATCGTGAGTTTTGCCTCCTTGGCCCGGCTTTGTTTCTCGAGCAGTTCCTGAAGGAGTTGCAACTTGTCTCCCCGATCGATGAAACAGAGTTTTTGTTTGATACGTTCGGCAGTGGTGACCTCCGGAGTGATGGTCACGCGGGCCGGATCCCGAAGAATTTTCTGTGCGAGGGAAACGATATTCGGAGCCAGAGTGGCGGAGAAAAACAGCGATTGTCTGATCTTCGGAAGGAGGTCCAGAATCCGGTTCACATCCCGCAGGAAACCCATGTCGAGCATGCGGTCGACTTCATCGAGGACAAAGAAATCCACGGCGGAGAGGTCCACGCAGTTCTGGTCGATGAGGTCAAGCAATCGACCCGGTGTGGCGACGAGTACATCGACACCCGCGCGCATCGCATTGACCTGCGGGCGTTGGCCGACACCACCCCAGATCGTGGTCAGGCGAAAATGAACGTTTTCCCCATAAGTGGAGAAACTTTTCGCGACTTGGCCGGCGAGTTCGCGCGTAGGAGCGAGCACGAGGCAGCGGCATTGCTTCGCGCGGACCGGGCGGGGACGGGTGTGGATCGCGTTTAAAATCGGAAGCGCGAACGATGCGGTTTTACCGGTGCCGGTCTGGGCGCAACCGAGCAGATCACGACCCTCCAGCAGCAGGGGGATTGCCTGCGCTTGCACGGCTGAGGGAGTGATGTAGTTGAGTTCTTTGAGAACTTGTTTCAAGGGCGCGGCGAGAGCCATCGCTTCAAAGCTAGCGGTCATGTGTTGTATGGGTGTGGCCGAGCAATGCCGGATGTGGCTGCTGGCAGAATCGATGAGACGGATTGAACCTCTTGCAATCTCTCATCGAAGCAGACCGGAAAAAGCGCTGCGAAGAAATCGGCAGCTGGATAGCAAAACTATCTGTTCGTGTCTTAGCGGGGTTGCTTCCAAATAGCAAAGGAATTTTCAAAAAGAAAAAAACCGCAAGGCGATGAGCCTTGCGGTTTGGAGGTAAGTTCAGAAAGGTTTGTTAGTAACCTTGTTTCTGGTCTTGTGAATTTCCGAGCACCGCGCCGGTTCCGGCACCGAGTGCGCCACCGACTGCTGCGCCTTCGAGGGTACGGCCGGTTTGGTGACCGACGACGGCACCTGCGGCAGCACCGAGAAGACCACCCGCGACAGCACCGCGCTGGGTGTTCGGACCGGTAGGAGCGGTGCAGTTGCTGAGAGCGATGCTTGAAACACACGCGACGATGAGTAGATTCAATGTTTTCATAGTTATTTAGGAGTGGTTAAACAAATAATCGATTCTTTCAGAAGCGCAAGGAATTTGAACGGGTCATCATCAACGGCTTCCCCATGCACCTGTGACGGATTGGGGTCACAGTTTATTCGAAAATTCTGATCGGTTCATACCACGGCGGCTTCCCGAGTGGATTCCGGCAGAACGGGAGCAAGCGGCGAGAGCCCAAGTTTGGACAACAGGGCTTGGTCTTTTTTCACCGAGGGGTTTTCTGCGGTGAGGAGCTTGTCACCATAGAAAATCGAGTTCGCACCTGCAAAAAAGCAGAGTGCTTGGGCTTCATCAGAAAGGCGGGTGCGGCCTGCGGACAGCCGGACTTTTGCCCGCGGGACCGCGATCCGGGTGACCGCGATCATGCGGACGATGTCGAAGGTATCGACTTGCGGGTTCTCGGCCAGCGGTGTGCCGGGCATGGGCATGAGGGAATTGATCGGTACGGATTCAGGCTGGGGGCTGAAGTTGGAAATGATCTCCAGCATGCGTAGGCGGTCAGTGATCGTCTCGCCGAGCCCGAGAATTCCGCCACAGCAGACGGACATGCCCGCGTCCTGCACGTTCCGAATGGTGCGGAGACGGTCTTCGTAAGTGTGGGAGGTAACGATGTTGGGATAATGTTCCGGAGAGGTGTCGAGGTTGTGATTGTAGGCGGTTACGCCCGCTTCTCTGAGGCGTACGGCTTCTTCCGGACCAAGCTCGCCGAGAGTGACACAAACTTCCATTCCCAGTTTGGACACGTCCCGGATGATGTCCAATACTTGTTCAAAGCGTTGCGTCCCGCCGCGAACCCCGCGCCATGCAGCGCCCATGCAGAAACGGGTTGAGCCGGATTGAGCGGCTACTTTGGCACGTTCCATCACATCGCATTTCGCCATCAGTCGTTCGCTTTCGACACCGGATTTGTAACGGGCGGATTGGGCACAATAGGAACAATCTTCCGAACATCCACCGGTTTTGATCGACAGGAGGGTACAAAGCTGGACTTCGGGTTTGTCCCAATTTTCCTCATGAACCCTGCGGGATTTTTGGATGAGTTCGAAAAAAGGGAGCGAGTGTAATTCCTGGAGTTCCTTGAGTGTCATGATGAGGTTTGGGAGTGATGAGGTGAGCGGGCTGAGGATCATCGGGTCCAGCCGTCAAATCCGGTGGGCATTTCGCCATGGCCAACCATGGTATAGGTCGTTTTGCCTTTGGCACCGATCAACGGAAGTCCGAGATGTTTTTTCCATTTTTTGGACATCGAAGCTCCTGTGTGGCAGCCCCAAGATTTGCAAATCGCGGATTTGGCGAAAATGGTGGAATCGAGTTCTGGTAAATGTCTTTCGTGGAGAGTGGCGGTGGAAACCGCCATGATGTCGGAGCTGTAATCGAACATGAATGCGAATTTGTTGGAGTGCCCGAAGTAATCGTAAGTCAGAACGGATCTGCGCGCGCGCGCGTTGATTTTGGAGATGTAGTCCGGGGTGGAATCGAACCAGATCAAAGTGGCGTTTCGTTTTGCTGCCTGCTCTGCAATCCAAGTCGTGTATGGCTTGTTGTCTTCGAGACCCCGGGCTTCGTATCCCGGTTTGTAAACAAGCCAGACGATTGACGCGTCATTGCCGTAAGCGGCGCGCAGTTGATCCATGCGAAGGGTTGAAGCCCGCACGAAATTGGCCCACCAGCGGTCATGCCGATCTTCTGTGATTCGGTAATTTTCCCATACGCGCAGTGCTGGGCCACCGCATACGATGACGTGCTCGGCTCGGGAGGTTTGCGAGAAAACGACGAGAGCGAGGAAAAAAGCCTTTGTCACCTGTGACATGGAGGGGTTGTAAGCCGCGGGAGGACGATGGGTCAATCGGGAACGATCAAAGGGGTTGGGTTAACGCTTGCGGTCGAAGCGGAGCACTCGCTCTCCTTCACGGCAGTATCCGAGACGGTCACGTGCGTGGATTTCCAGATATGCCCGGTCCTCGCGCAACGCGTGGAGTTCGATTTCTCGATGTTGCTTGACCTCCAGGGTGGCGATTTCGCGTTCTTGGGTACGGCGCAGTTTGGATTGGAGTTTGTCGTTTTCGCGTTTTTGAGGATAAGCGTAAGCGATGGCCAGAAAGCCGAAAGACAGGGCCGTCATGAGGTAGAGGAGTCGATTCGTGCCTTTGATCAGGCGAATTCTCGACTCCACACGCGCAAGTTTCTGAGCTGTGAACTTGGGTTTGGCCATGTAATGCTTCGGAACGGTTCAAGACCATTTGGACTTGAATGTCAAGCTTGCTTAAGTGTTTCCTCTTTCCCCTAAGGTATTGCATGAGTGGGAAGATCTCCGTAGCGTCTACCCCCCGGCAGGACCGGAACCAACAGAAAAATGAAATTACCTCATGTGGCGATAGTCGGAGCGACGGGTGCAGTCGGCGTGGAGATGCTTCTGTGTCTGGAGCAGCGGAATTTTGCATTGGCCGGATTGACCTTGCTTGCGTCGGCTCGCTCGGCAGGAAAGACGATGACGTTTCGGGGAAAAGAGATCGTGGTTGAAGAGTTGACGCACGATTCCTTCAAAGGCGTGGACATCGCTCTATTCAGTGCGGGGGGTGGAATCTCCTTGGAATATGCGCCATCCGCCGCTGCCGCGGGAGCGGTGGTGATCGATAACTCATCGGCTTTTCGTATGGAGGAGGGAGTGCCGCTGGTGGTTCCCGAGATCAATCCCGAAGCGGTGAAACACAGACCGAGGGGGATCATCGCGAATCCCAACTGCACCACGATCATTTCCCTGATGGCATTGGCTCCCCTGCATGAGGCATTCGGATTGGAAAGCGTCATCGCCTCAAGTTATCAGGCGGTTTCCGGTTCCGGGGCGCAGGGGATTGCGGAATTGGAAGAACAAGTGAAGGCGATTTCTGCCGGATTGCCGTTCGCTCCGAAAGTTTATCCCCGCCAAATCGCGTTCAACGTCATACCTCAGGTAGATGTTTTCACGGAAAACGGATACACCAAAGAGGAGATGAAGATGGCACACGAGGGCCGGAAAATTTTGGGTTGTCCCGCACTGAAAGTTTCCTGCACTTGTGTGCGGGTGCCGGTTTACCGATCTCATTCGGTATCGATTACCGCAACATTCAAACAAGAGCCGCATATCGGCAAGGCCAGAGAAGCCTTCAGAGGCAAGAAAGGTATCAAGGTGATCGACAGCCCGGCTGACCGATTGTATCCGGTTCCTCTGGATACGACCGGAAAGGATGACTGTCTGGTCGGACGTATTCGAAAAAACCTGGTTCTCGAGCGCGCGTTGGATCTCTGGGTGGTTGGAGATCAGGTGCGCAAGGGCGCGGCCTTGAATGCCGTCCAAATCGCGGAAATCCTCTGATTTTTCAAACCCATGAGCCCTGCCGTCCTTCAATACATGGAAACCGTCAAGGCCGATGTGGATACGGCGTTGGATGACTTTTTGCCGACTCCCATCGAGACTCCGGAGATCATTCATGAAGCCATGCGTCATTCGGTATTTGCCGGGGGCAAACGCTTGCGGCCTGTGTTGTGCATTGCGGCCGCGGAGGCTTGCGGCGGAAATCAGCCATCCTCCATCGCGGCGGCCTGCGCCGTGGAGCTGATGCATACGTATTCCCTCGTTCATGATGATCTGCCATGCATGGATGATGACGATTTGAGACGCGGCAGACCAACCTGTCATAAGGTCTATGGTGAGGGAATGGCGGTGCTGTGCGGAGATGCGCTTTTGACCGAGGCATTTGCCGTTTTGGTCAAGGTGCGGCCGACCGAGCGTTATTCTTTGGGCGACATCGTCGCGGAATTCGCATCCGCGGGGGGGAGCCGCAGGCTGATTGGTGGGCAGGTTCTGGATCTTGAGGGGGAGGGAAAACCGTTAGACAAGGAACAACTGAAGGCGATTCACGAGGCGAAGACCGCCGCTTTATTGGTTTCGTCCCTGCGCTTGGGTGGTATGACCGCGAATGCGAGTTCGGAGCAACTGATGGCGTTGACCGCTTTCGGACATTCCCTCGGTTTGGCTTTTCAAATCATCGATGATATCTTGGATGTGACCCAGACTTCCAAAAAGCTGGGCAAGACGGCTGGAAAAGATCAGGCGGCTGCCAAGTCGACTTATCCCTCGGTCTGGGGCCTGGAGGAGTCGCGCGTTGAAGCGGAGCGCCTGACGCGAGAAGCCCTGGTGGCCCTCGATATCTTCGGTAAAGCCGGGGCCAGGCTCCGGGACATTGCGGAGTGGATGCTCTGCCGTGAATATTGAATCGGTCGGTTCCCGAAGAACGGGGTTGATTATGTGACGAAGTTGAGGCTAGTTCTGCGTCATCAAGAGTCGATCGTTCAGTTTGATGTTGGCCAAGCGGTATCTGAATCCGCGGCGTGCCGTATTGTCATCCTTCACGCTCATCTCCCTCATGGGTGTATTGCTTGGCGTCTTGGTGCTAGTGGTTGTAATGGCGGTCTATGCAGGACTGGAGAGAGAGGTAAAAGGCCGATTGCTGGGGTTTACCCCGCATGTATTGGTGAGGTCGCTGCCCGCTCCGGCCGTCGAGGAAGCTGAGGATCAGTTGACTGGCTGGCAGCGATTGGCCAAACGGGTTTCCGGTCTGGACGGAGTCGTCAATGCCACGGCATACGTATCCGACAATGTGATTCTGGATGTCGGCTCATGGCAGAGACCCGTGGCGTTCCGCGGCATCGACACATCCGACGATGCGCAAATTCAGGGGATCCGTGAGATGCTGGACTTGAAAAAGTATCCGCAATCCAGCGCAGATCTCGGGTTGGATGACCGGGCCGTTGTTTCCTCGATTGTGGCGGATCAATTCGGCCTGAATATCGGCGACAAAATGCGTTTGTATTCGACCCGGAATTTCGAGGGTGTGATGGATGCCTACAAAGTCACCGAGAGACCCGTCTTGCGCGAGGCCTTCCCGGACGTATGGGCGGAAGTCTCGGGAGTTCTGAAAGGAAAATGGAAGCGGGAAGGGGGGACTTATCAGATTCCCGTTGATGTGTTTCAAAAGACTTACGATCGCCTCGTGGGTCTCTACAGAGAGAACATCCGTGAGCCGGAGAGGGAGCTGCTCTATGAGTTGTTGAACTCGATGGAAAATGGGGACAGGGAGCCGGAAGAGGAGTTTTACCATTTTACAGAAAACGACAAGGCGGCGATCGACAGGGCGTTCGAGGGATTGTCCAAAACAGATACGGCCGAGTTGGATGGGCAGATCCTAAAAGGGATCAAAAGCCTGGTTTTGCCGAAAGAGGTCGAGGTGATTGGAATTTACTCCGCATCGCAGATGGCGATGACTCCGGACATCTTCTTGCCGCTACCGCTTGCCCAAGATTTGGCGGGTCTGGGAGACGAGGTCCAGGGAGTGGCGTTGCGCCTGAATGATCCGTATCTCGCGGAAGAGATTGCCATTCGTGTGCGCGGGAGTTTGGGCGGTGATGCGGTAGTCGAAACCTGGGGGGATCAATTCAAACCGTTTTTCAGACTGATCAACCAGCAACGGGTGATGATGTATTTCGCCCTCTCTTTCATCGTTTTGATCTCGGCGTTTTCGATGATGGCGGTGATGTTCACGGTCACGATCCAGAAGCGCCGTGAGATCGGAGTCATGAAGTCCCTCGGCGCTGCTCCCGGCCAGATTGTTCGTGTATTTCTCTATCAGGGCATGTTGTTGGGAGTGATGGGCGCCGTGCTAGGTATTGGTCTCGGGCGCCTCGTGATCTATTTCCGCGGACCTATCCAAGAGGGGTTGCGCGCCCTGAGGTTTGATCCCTTTTCTGAATCACTGACTGGTTTCGGGGTGCTTCCCGCTTACAACAATCCGCTTGAACAGTGTGTCATCGGTCTGATGGCATTCGCGCTTTGTTCACTCGCCGCACTTGTTCCCGCATTCTTTGCAGCACGGAGTGATGCGGCCAAATCCCTGAGAAACCTCTAATTTTTTATGGAAATCTGGTTGATTCAGCATGGTGAAAAAGTGGGTCCGTTCCAGGACTTTGAGGTGCGGAGCCGGATTGAGTCCGGGCAGCTTGGCAAGGATGATTTCGCATGGCATCACGGTCTTGCCCATTGGGTCCGCTTGGGTGAGATCGGCATATTCCATCACGATTTCGCCGCGAAGTCCGATCTGCCTGAGGGATTGGAAAAGCCGGAGATCGCTCAGCCAAACAAGCAGATGATCGCGTCCGGCAAATTGCATTTGCTGAGGAGATTCTGGGCCAGGTGGCTGGATATGTCGATTTATGCCGCCGCATGGTGGCTGCTGATGTATGCGATCCGCAGTGATATCGGAGCCATGATCACCGATTTGTGGGTCGTGATCAACCTCTTCATTCCTTGGTTTGCGCTTGAGGCATGGCTTTTGCACCGGTTTGGAACAACGCCCGGTAAATGGCTGTTGGGGATCAGGGTACTCAATGAGAATGACAGCAACATGAGCCTGAAGGAATCGATTTGGCGTACGCTCAGGGTGATGATCGCGGGAGTGGGTTTTGGCTGGGGTATGTTGGCGATTCTATGTCAGGTCATGAGTTGGTTCACGGCGCGGCGTCTTGGCAAACCGATATGGGATCATATGGGGCAGCACAAGGTTGTGGTCAGGCCTTTGGGGGTGATCAGGGTGATCTTTGTGGTGATCATCTTTTTCATATCCTTACAGCTCCAGGTCGCGGTCAGAGGCCCGCATGAACAAAAATTGATTCTTGAGCAGTATCCCGAGATGGCGGAATTTCTCGAGCGTGGGAAGGTATGGCATCTTCCTGTGAAGGATGATCAGTAATTGCTGATATCATCCTTGTCTTTGGCATTCTTGCCGTCGCCTGCGGTTTCTCCATCTTTTCCGGATGACCAGATGTCAAAATCCGGGTTCATGGCAGAGCTGCCGCGGCGGTAACGATATTCGTTTTTCCATGGATCTACGATGGTGACGCTCGCTCCCGAACCGTCGGTCCATTGCTGGGTATCGTTCGAAGGATCGAGTTCGGGCAGATAGATCGTGGCGGATTCATCTCCGGACTCGAGGGCTTGGTAGCCATCCCAGTAGAGCGCGCGGAAAAGCATGTTGGACTCCCCCGTTCCGGCACTCCCACCTGCATCTTCCTCTCCCGGGAAATCGCCGTTGTCGAGTTCGTAATCCTGAATCGCCTTGGAAAGCAGTCCGACTTGGATTTCGGCTTTGCTGTTCTTTTGTTTTTCTTTCACGAACATCAGCCCGCCCATGCTCAGGGCAGCAAGGATGGCGATGATGGTCATCACGATCAGCAACTCCATCATGGTAAAACCACAGGGCTGAATATGGCGGGCATTTCGTCTCATGATAGGAATGGTCGGACCTGATATCGAGAAGTCGTGCGGGGGTGTTCTCAGGTTTGATCGCTCATCGTGGAAATCATCTTGATGAGTGGCAGGAAAAGCGCGAACACGATCGTTCCGACGACCAGCGCGAGAAAGACGATCATGATGGGCTCGAGAATGGAGGTCAGAGCCGTTACGGAGTTGTCCACCTCATCATCATACACGTCGGCGATCTTGAGAAGCATTTCAGGCAGCTGGCCGGTTTCTTCGCCAACATCTACCATGGAGATGAGCATGTTCGGAAACACACCGCTGGCAGTGAGCGGCGTGACGATGGATTCGCCCTCTTTGACCGCTTCATGTACCTTGGAGATGGCATTGGAGATGATGACATTGCCTGCGGTATCGCGGGTGATGTTGAGCGCTTGAAGAATCGGCACACCGGAGGTCACTAGGGTCCCGAGTGTCCGTGCGAAGCGCGAAACGGCGGATTTGCGCTGGATATCGCCGAAGACCGGCAAGTGCAGCTTCATTTTGTCAATGGAGGTGCGACCGCCCGTGGTTTTGCCGAAAGCGTTCAGGCCAAGGTAAATCAGGAAGCCGATCACGAACAACCAGACGACGTTCGGTATGATGGAGATCGGAGTTGCGAGACAGAAGCGTGAGAAGCCGAAAACCGCTTTGGAGAGCGGAGGTAGGTCCGCATCGTTATCCGAGAACATTTTCTCGAACTCCGGAACGATGACAATCATCAGGAACACGAGGATGGCTACGGCGATGAACATCACGATCGCCGGATACACCATGGCCGAGACAATTTTGTTTTTCAATTTATGTGCCTTTTCCTGATATTCGGCCAAACGATTGAGCACGACTTCCAGAACACCTCCGAGTTCACCGGCTTTGACCATGTTGACGAAAAGCTTGTTGAAAATTTTCGGGTGTTGGGCGAGGGACTCGGAGAAGGTGGAACCGCCTTGAACGGAATCAGCAAGCGAGTTGATGGTTGATTTGAGGACCGGGTTGGGCTCCTGTTTGGCTAATACGGTGAGAGACCGGAGAAGAGGCAAGCCCGCATCGATGAGGGTGGCGAGCTGCCGGGTAAAAATCATCAGGATTTTGGGCTTCACCGCACCGGTCACCTTGCTGGGGGATGAACTGCCGGAGATGCTTTTGGATTTGGATTTTTTTGGCGCTTTGCCGGGAGATGGCATTTTAGCCGAGCCTTCCTCGAAGACTTGGGTTGGAAACAAATGCTGGGACCGGAGTATCTGGATGGCTTCGGCTTCCGAGGCTGCCGAGAGCACGCCGTCGGTTTGTTCACCTTTGGCATCAAGTGCTGAATAGATAAAGTTTGGCATGGGTATTTGCTTTCTTTGCTGGGATAATAGGGATTTTTCGGATGATCAGAAGCAGAAAATTAGGTGTATTTCAGCACTTCCTCGATCGTGGTTTTGCCGAGGTAAATGTTGCGTAGGCCGTCCTCACGTAACGTGTTCATTCCAAGTTCGATGGCTTTTTGTTTGATCACAACGGTCGGTGCCCGGTTGGTGATGAGTTCGCGGATGGGTTCGGTGATGTTGAGGAGTTCGTAGAGTCCGGCACGACCACGATAGCCGGATTGTCCGCAGCTGTCGCAGCCGGCCCCAGTGAAGAACTGCTTGTCACCCAGTTCGTGCGGGGAGATTCCGAGCTGAGAGAGGATGGCCTCGTTGGGCTCGTAGGGGCTGATGCAGTCTTTGCAAATGGTGCGGACAAGGCGCTGGGCAAGCACCCCCTCGAGGGAAGCGGCGACGAGAAACGGTTCGCAGCCCATGTCGATCAGGCGGGTGACCGCACCCGCGGAGTCGTTCGTATGGAGGGTTGATAGAACCAAGTGGCCCGTGAGAGCGGCTTGAATGGCAATGGTGGCCGTTTCCTTGTCACGCATTTCCCCGATCATGATCCGATCGGGATCCTGCCGGAGGAAAGCTCTGAGAACGCGGGGAAAGTCGAGACCGATGGCTTCGTTGATCGGAATTTGGATGATGCCGTCGATGTCGTATTCCACGGGATCCTCCGCAGTGAGGAGTTTGGCATCGATGGTGTTGATGCGGCGCAAACCGGCGTAGAGCGTGGTGGTCTTACCTGCGCCGGTTGGCCCTGTAACGATGAAAATTCCATTGGGCTTTTCAATGGTTTCCCCGATATATTCATAGATATTGGCCGGCAGGCCGAGATTTTCGAGGCTGAGATTCACCGAGGAGCGGTCCAGCACCCGCAGCACCACGGATTCTCCGTGATGGGTGGGTAGTGTCGAAACCCGCATGTCCACGTGTTTTTCTCCGATCTGTTTCACGATCCGCCCATCCTGGGGGATGCGGCGTTCGGCGATGTTCATGTTCGCCATGACTTTCACGCGGGAGATGATGGGCAGCGCGAGATGGATGGGTGGGGGGGCCATCTCGTAAAGCGCCCCATCGACGCGGTATCGGATTTTGAAATCTTTTTCGAAAGGTTCGAAGTGAATATCCGAGGCTTTTTCCTTGATCGCCTGATAGAGCACGAGGTCAACATAACGGACAATCGGTGCGGAGTTCGCCTCGGCCTCCGCATTCGCCGGGTCGATTTCATCTAAAGAAGTGTCGAGCTGGCTGATGATATCCGCCATGGCACGACCTTCACCGCCATAGCATTCATTGATCTTGGCCTCGACGAGATAATCGGGAGCCACCGCAACCACGATTTCGCGACCGAGAGTGAACCGGAGATCCTCCACGGTCTGCGGGTTGAGCGGATCAACCAGCGCCACATGAAGGCCTTGATTGTCGAAATTGACCGGAATCGCACCATGAAGTCGGGCGATACCTGCGGGAATGAGGGCGAGCAGGGCATCCGGAGGGGTCCAATTTGCCAGCTCCACAACGGATGCGCCGAGTTCGCTTGCAACCACCGGCCAGACGTCGTCACGGTGTTGGATCACTCCGAAATCTTCCAGGAGCTCGGGGACCGTTTTTCCGCTATTTTCGATTTCTGACAATATTTCCTCGGATAGAGAATCATCGATCAGACCTCTCGATTCAAACAGTTCTAGAAGTTGGCGGTTATCCATGGGTTGGAGGAGGCAAAGAGGTGATGTTTCGTTGGATCGAGTTCAGTCGGCATCACCCATGGTGGTGTGAATGACTTCTTCCGCAGAGGTCAAGCCGGCTAGGATTTTACGGATTCCGTCCTCACGCAGGGAGCGCATTCCGAGTTCGCGCGCCCGTCTGCGGAGTTGGTTGGTGGATTGTTCGGCATTGATGAGATTTCGGACTTCGTCATCGATATGAAAAAGCTCGAAAATGCCCATGCGTCCGCGGAATCCGTTGCCACGGCATTTTTCACAGCCGTTCGGATGGTAAATGGATGCCTCGCTGAGACGCGATGCATCAAGATGGAGGGCGCGAATTTGTTTTTCCGTGAGCTCGGCAGGAGCTTTGCAGACGGGACAGAGCTTACGGACGAGGCGTTGGGCGAGAACGGCGCGGACAGCGGATGCGATCAGGAAGGGTTTGACTCCGATATCGGCGAGGCGGGCAATAGCTGAAGGAGCGTCATTGGTGTGGAGCGTCGAGAAAACCAGATGGCCAGTGAGCGAGGCGTTGATTGCGATGTTGGCGGTTTCGGCATCCCGAATCTCACCGATCATGATGATATTGGGTGCTTGGCGCAGCATCGCCCTGAGGGCCGCAGCGAACGTCATGCCGATATCCGTTTTCACCATGACTTGATTGATGCCGGGAAGCTCGTATTCCACCGGATCCTCGACCGTGATGATTTTTTTATCGGGTCGGTTGATGACGTTGAGACACGCGTAGAGGGTAGTGGTTTTACCGGAGCCGGTGGGACCTGTGACAAGGATGATGCCGTCAGGCAGGCCGAGAAGTTTTTCGAATTGCGCCTGATCGTCCGAGAAAAACCCCAGCTCCGGAAGCCCCAGAAGCAATGCGGTTTTATCCAAAATACGCATCACGATGGATTCGCCGTGGTTGGATGGAACGGATGAAACCCGCAGGTCCACCTCTTTTTCTCCCATTTTGAGCTGGATTCGTCCGTCCTGGGGCAGGCGTTTTTCAGCGATCGACATCGAGCCGCTCATGACCTTGAGGCGGGCGATCATCGCGGGAAGCAGTTTTTTGGGATGCGAATCGACGTGAACGAGTTTGCCGTCAATCCGGTATCGGATGCGAACGGAAGTTTCCAGCGGCTCGATATGGATGTCAGATGCCTTCAGGCGGAACGCTTCTGTCAGCGTTTGCTGCACCAGACGGATCACGGGAGCGTCGTTGGCTTCGGTGCCAGCCTCGGCGTCTCCGGTGGAGACCTGGAATCGGTTTTCTTTGCTGGTATCTACCTCTTCCTTAACGTGATAGAATTGCTTGAGATGGGCGTTGAGATCGGTCGGCGTTGCGCAAGCGAAATTGAGTTCGCGCCCGGTGGCGTGAGGCAGGCTGTCGAGCGTCTCAAAATCGAGAGGGTCAGCAACGGCCACGGTAAGGAACGTCCCATCGTCAGCGATCGGAACCGCGCGGTATCGGAGAACCAGATCTTCAGGCAGGTAGGTGATGATTGCAGGATTTAGATTGAGCAGGCTGAGGTGGATGAAAGGGACTCCGGCACTGCTTGCGAGGGTCTCACTGGCTTGCTCCTCGGTGATGATTTTCTTCTTGATGAGATGTTGGACGATGCCCTCGCTTCGGGGTTTCGAAGCGCGGGCTTCCGCAAGTTGGGCGTCGTTCAGGATACCGGCATCACGGAGCAGATCAGCAAGATAGTCTTCGTTTGAGAACACAGGATTTTGAGGCAAGAGGTTTTGAACAGTTCAGCGATTTTCTGAGCTGGCGTTATCGTGAATGACAAGATGCTCAGTCATCTTGGGGGTGTCAATCCATCGGAGCTGATTCTTGCGGATTTTCATTTGTATCTATCATGTGGTGACTGCAAAAGAAACATGAAGTGGCCGGATGCCCGGATGAAATCCTGATCTTCAGTTGCGAGGAAAGGCTGGAGAAATTCAGTGAGGTTTGCCAGCTGATGAGGGTGTAGCCACGGTTCGGACCATTCGACAAGGTCGGTAAAGTTCACGTCAGCGGTGATGTCCTGCAGTCCGGGATTTTGATATATGCCCGTACCCTCGATTCTTTGTTGGAGGAGGTAAGCGCGCAACGAGCCGTTTGGCCGGCGAAGATACATCTGATCCGAGGTGTTTCCGTAATCGATGGTGAGCATTTCACCTTGTTTCCACATCGGTAGCCATGATTTCAGCCAGGTATGATAGGATTCGTGGATTTCGACCCGTTGGTCGGTCGGAAATTGTATCGAAAAAATGGATGAAACCGGTAGGTTTTCGGGTTGGACGAGAATTTCTCGGGTGGTTTTGTCAGCGTGTTCAACGGCAACCTCCATCCAACGATCAAGGGTTTTGCGGAAGAGCCTTACGGGAAACGCATCGACGAGTTCGTTGGAGTAGATGATGGCGTTTCCGTCGCAGCATGTGAGAGCCTCGTGGATGCTGCTGTGATATGAGGCAAGCCTGCCAAGTTGTTTTTTTTGATGGGAGAGCAGGGTGGCAGAGGAATCGACCAAGTGCAGTTTTGTGATCCAGCGTTGGGTCCGGGGAAGATGCTTGAGGATCTGTTTCGCGAGCGTTCCCAGACCCGGGCCGATTTCAATGAGGTGTCTGGTGCGGTATTGGCGCATCGCCCTGCTTGCCCAGCGGGCGATGGCTTTTGCGGGGGCTTCGGAGAGTTGCGGAGCTGTGGTGAAATCTCCGCGTGAGCCGATCGAGCGGATCTGTTTTGCGTAGTAGCCGCGCTGCGGATCATGAAGACAGCGCTGCATATATTGCTCAAACGTTTCGGTGGGCATGCGGGTGAGGGAATAAAAAAACCGCAGCCCGTGAAGGATGCGGTTTCAAGGGAATGGTGTGGGGCTTCCTGTTATTTGGTTGCCGCGGTGCGCGCCTTGCGGATCATGCTGTTGACCGTCTCGGATGGTTTGGCACCCACGGAGAGCCATTTGTCAACCTTCTCGAGATCGATTTCATAGTTGGTCCCTTCGATGAGGGGATTGTAGGTACCAAGTTGTTCAATGTAACGGCCATCGCGACGTTTGCGGCTGTCGACGGCAACGATCTTGTAATACGGGCGATCTTTGGTGCCCTTGCGGTTGAGACGGAGAGAGACTGACATGATTTGACGGTTTGGGAATGCCCGTTCGTTTCGAGCGGGGGCGGAATTTGGTAGATATTGCCGGTTAGGACAAGAGAAATTTTTACAGAAGACGAGATTTCTGCGGAGAAAGGTCCACAGACCGGAACATATGGCTTCCCGAATATCGGGAATCGGAGATGAAAACGAGCCTTAGGCAGCTGGTTCAGTAGCTTTGGCTACGGACGTGACTGTAATAGCTTTCGAAGCCGAGTTCCGGTGGGAACTCTGACAATCCTTCATGAACGTTCATTTCGATGCGGTTGTCCTGGCCACAGCGTTCGTAAGGTGGCTTGAAGGTGCCCCGATAGGTGGGGCAAGTGAAGGTAAAGAGCTCATAGAAACCGTAGCCGAGACGTTTGAAGGCACGGTTCGTACCGTCCACCAGACCGTACGTGTATCCCGCCTTGTTGCCGTAGGTGTTGTTTCTGCGGACCACCATTTCGGGAATTTCGACAAAGCCGTAGAGAATATTGCTGAGTGCGCGTCCGAGTTTGCGGGTCGCCGTATATTGGGAGCCGGGAGGTGCTTGGATGTCGGCAGCTGCCATACCTGAGAGCACGGCAACACTGGCAGCGATGAACAAGAGTTTTCTCATACCCGAAAAGTTTAGAAAATCGGGTTGGCGATTAGCAAGAACAACTTTGGTTTTTTTCTTATGGAATCACAGGCTGATTCCCGTTGCAGCCGTCACGCCCGGGACGGCCCGTATGGCTGTCATGATCTCCCCGGGCAGCGGATCGTCGAGCTCGATGATGGAAAGGGCGTTTTTTTCGGATTTGTTCCGCGCAAGGGAAAGATTGGCTATGTTCTGGCCTGAGTTTCCAAGAATCGTTCCGACTGCACCGACGATGCCGGGACGGTCGTCGTTGCGGACAATGAGGAAATGTCCCTTGATGGGCGTATCAACGAAAAGCCGATCGATTTCCACAATGCGCGGGCTGCGACCGATGATGGTGCCGGCGACTCGGAATTTCTCGGCACCTTTTCGAAGTTCGACGACGAGCAGGTCGTTGAACTCGGTTTGTGCGCTGATGGTGGATTCGACCAGATCGAGACCCATCGATTTGGCAATGGCAGGCGCATTGACGAGATTCACCTGTCCATCCGCGCGGGAGCAGGAGAGCAAACGATAGAGTGCGGTGCGTGAGATCAGGCCGGTATCTTTGGTCGCGAGGTCGCCGTGGTATGATACACGGATCGAATCGGGGTTGGCGGGGCCGAGTTTGGCGAGGAGGGTGCCGAGGGCCGATGCGAGTTCGAGATAAGGTCCGATGGCGGCGATGGCTGCCGCGTCGAGCGACGGCATGTTGATTGCGTTGCGGATTTCACCCGTGGTGAGGAAATCGCGGATCTGGATCGCGACCTCGATTCCGACGTTTTCCTGGGCCTCGTTGGTGGATGCGCCGAGGTGTGGGGTGAAAGCGATGTGTTTTTTGAGGGAGAATAGCGGATGATCCGGCGGCGGTGGTTCGGTCTCGAACACATCCAATCCGCAGCCGGCGATATGGCCGGAGTCGATGGCTTCCTTGAGCGCAATTTCATCGATCAGGCCGCCGCGCGCGCAGTTGATGATGAGCGCGCCACGGTTCATCCGTGCGATGCGCTCTCGGTTCATGATGTGCCGGGTGGCATCGGTGAGAGGCACGTGCAGGGTGACGACATCCGCCCCGGTCAGGGCGACATCCGGTGATTCAGCCAGCGTAACTTTGAGTTCGCGCGCCCGGGATTCTGTCAGGAAAGGGTCATAAGCGACGACATCCATGTTGAATGCTTGGGCGCGTCTGGCGAATTCGGTTCCGATCCGGCCCATGCCGAGGACTGCGAGGCGTTTGCCGTTGAGTTCGATGCCTTGGTAAGCCTTGCGGGCGGCGTTGAAATCACCGGCAAGCACACCCGCGTGGGCAGGTCCGATGTTCCTCGCTGCGGCAAGCATCAGGGTGAAAGCATGTTCGGCGGTGGAAATCGTGTTGCCGGATGGCGTGTTCATTACGATCACTCCATGGTCGGTGGCGGCTTCGCGATCGATGTTGTCCACCCCCACGCCGGCTCTGCCGATGGCTTTCAGTTGGGTCGCAGCCGCCAGGATTTCGCGCGTGACTTTGGTTTGTGAACGAACGACGAGTCCGTGGTATTGACCGATGATTTTTTTCAATTCATCCGGAGGAAGACCGGTGTTGACATCGACGGAAATGTCAGGGGTGGAGCGCAGGGCTTCCACGCCTTTTTCTGAAATGGGGTCTGAGACGAGGACGCGGTATTTGCTCATGGACGTGGCAATGCGGTAGATGAGAACCGGGTGTCTGGCAAGCGGAAGTAATCATGGTTTGTGATTGAGGGGTGAGGTTCCCGCGCTAGAGTTGCGACGTGCTTCAATGGTTTGAACATGGCAAATTTCCCCTGTATCTCGCGCCGATGGCGGGAGTGACGGATCTGATTTTCCGCAGGATCTGCAAGGAAATGGGAGCGGATGTGATGGTGACGGAGTTTGTCAGCGCCGAGGGGATCATGCAGGCGGACGACCGAACGCGGAAATACACCGAGTTTGATGAAGGCCAGCGGCCGGTCGGAGTACAGCTGTTTGGCGCGGATGGAGCCAGAATGGGTGAGGCGGCGCGAAAGATCATCGACAAGGGATTGGCGGGTGGTGTGCCTGATTTCATCGATATCAATTTCGGATGCCCTGTGAACAAAGTGGTTTCCAGGAACGGCGGCTCGTCGCTGTTGAGGGATTGTCCGCTGCTGGCGAGTGTCGCAACCGGGGTTGCAAAAGCGGTCGGGATGGATGTTCCCGTGACCGCGAAAATCCGCATCGGTTGGGATACGGATTCGGTGAACGCGGTGGAAGTAGCGAGGATTTTGGAGGATTCCGGAATGCAGGCAATTGCGGTGCACGGGCGAACTCGAGCCCAAGGATATTCCGGCGAGGCTGACTGGGAGGTGATTGATGCCGTGGCGCGTGCGGTCAAGGTGCCAGTCATCGGGAATGGCGACATTTCCTGTGGGGCGGATTTGGCAAGACGCAGGCGTGAGACGGCTGTCAGCGGGGTGATGATCGGTCGCGCGGCGATGCAAAATCCCTGGGTCTTTCGGGAAGCGAAGCATTTCCTGAAAACCGGACAAGTGATGGAAGCCGTATCGCTACGGGAGAGGTGGGATCTGATTTTACGCCATTGCCGGATGGCGGTGGAGAGCGGACGTTATGGCAATGAATGCCAGACTCTGACGGCGATGCGGGGGCGTCTGATGGCATATTGCAAGGGATTTCCCGGTGCGAAGGATTTGAGGCAGAAATTGTGCCGGGTGGATTCCGTGGCTTCTGTGGAGGGATTGATGGAGTTCTCCCTGTCCGCCCCAGCTTTTTCGGATGAGGCCGAAATTCATCACTCCATGTGATAAATGGGTAAAAACCAGCACGTAAGCAGTGGATTCCGGCCCAAATCGGGGGGAGTGAAAAAAAATCCCTGTATACATGCATCAAACCCAACCCATTTCATGGGCGTTTTCGCTCATTCTGCCTGCTTGTGCGTTGGGATGGGCGTCGGCGGAAAACGCACCCTCCGGCCACGTATTCGCGCTTTCAGAGAACGCCGAAGTGATTCTGGATCGGTATTGTTTCGGCTGTCACGATGAGGATACGCAAAAGGGAAATATCCGTTTGGATCATCTCACCGAAATGGATCCGTCCAAGCGTCTGGATCTGTTGAACCGGGTGCAGGAACAGATTTACTTCCAGCACATGCCTCCGAAAGACAAGCGCAAGCCAAACGAAGAGGAACGCAAATCGGTTCTGGAATTCATTTCGGCTGAGTTGGGAGTTTACGAAGCCTCCACCCTGGAGGGCAAATTGCAAAAACCCGAATACGGAAACTACGTCGATCACGAGAAGCTGTTCTCCGGAGAGTATAAGGATGTTCCGGCCTACACCACCGATCGTCGCTGGCTGATCAGCGAGTTTATTTTCAATGCCAAGTTCCAGCGCATCCTGGGAAACAAAACCATGGCAAACCGGGGTAAGGAACGATTTGAAGTGGTTGGCAGCAAGAGGCTTCAGGGTCTCTCTTTGTCCAACCCGTTTCTCCTGCCCAAGACCGTGGGAGTGCGCTACTACGCGAACGAGGATCTGACAGGCGGCCACCTTTCCAGCATGCTCACGAATGCGCAGGCTGTGTCTGAATACATGACCGACGTTCTGGTACCGAAGGGCAGGGGGAAGTATTTGCCTGCGGTCATGGAAATCGTCTCGATGGAGAACGCCCATGCGGCCACCATCGCCGCTCGCCGCGCATTCCTTGAAAGCAACATTGAGCAACTCTGCGAGGAAATCTACACCGAACGCCATGAAGCCATGCTCCCCGCCTTCGTGCCCGTCACGCTTCAGCCGCTGCCGGAACTGAAGAAGGGGGAAACATACAAAAAAGCGCCGATTCATGTCTCGACAGGCATGCTCGAGAAGTTGGGCGGGGCACCGCTTGTCTATCATACCTTGACCGATTCCAAGTTTTCGAACGTGAGTGACGACGAGTTCCGTACATACTGTGAGCGTGTTTGGTTCTACCGCGGAGATCACGAGCGCACCATTCAGAGTCGCATGGCGCTTCTCAGGGAAAATGTGCCAGACTTCCGTGCGATCGCGGAAGATCAGCTCAAAAGGCACAAGAAGGTCGATCAAAAGCCGCTCTCCGATGAGGATATGGCGGCGATACGTCAGGCAATCCTGAAATACCGCAAGAAAGGGGACCGCTACAACACAGTCATCGCAAGTTGTGTCGAGGACTGGGAGCAGTCGTTCGCACGGCAGCGCGTGGAAGCCGGGCCGCCAGATGATGAAACCCTCAATCGGTTGGCCAACCAGCTCTCGGTGCTGATCCTCGAGCGCGAACCGACACCTCAGGAGACCTCGGATTACATCGCTCTCACGCAATCCTATGTCGAGAAACTCGGGCGCCGCAAAGCGGTGCAGAAACTGATCCAGACCATCCTGCTTTCCACTGAATTCGCTTACCGCAGCGAGTTCGGTGTCGGTCAGGCGGACGAGCACGGACGTCTGATGATGTCGCCGCGTGATGCCAGCTACGCCATCGCTTACGCGCTTACGGATCAAAGCCCGGATGCGGAGCTGGTTGCGGCTGCTGTGAGCGGACGGCTCAATACCCGAGAGGACTACAAGCGTGAGGTCGAGCGCCTGCTCGCCAAGCGCAATGTCCGTTATCTCATCGATCCCATTCTAGAAGACAAGAGCTGGCAGGATAATTCCACCAACCTGCCCATTCGCGAGCTACGTTTTTTCCGTGAGTTTTTCGGCTACCCCAAAGCACTCGAAATTTTCAAGGATGAGAAACGTTTCGGCGGCGATCGTCTGGATGATGCGACCAGCCGTGCGGTCAACGAGGCTGACCGGATCGTGGAATACATTCTCGAGAAAGACAAAAATGTCTTCGGGGAACTGATGGGTACGGAGGAATTCTATGTGTTCCACGACGGTGACAACGAAGCGATGACGGCGAAGTCCGAACACATCAAACACATCTACGCATATTTCAAAGACAAGGACTGGCAGAACTTCGGATACAAGGAACTGGAAGAACACGCGGATTTCCTGCGGAAGTATCCGATGCGCAACATCAACCCCGATGCCCTAAAATCCGGGAACCGCCAAGGGGACGGACTGACGCTTTTCAAGAAATCGCTCACCACCGTCATGGCACGTCTGGATAAGGGCCAGAAAGATGCGGCACCCTTCGATCTCTACCGGGGATATGGCTCCGATTTCATGCCCGGCGAAAACGTCGCAATGCTATGGGGGTTCAGTAAGGACAACTGGCATTGGTCGGCGAGGCAGCCTGCAAAAGTCCCGAACCGCAGGGGCATGCTGACTCATCCGGCCTGGCTGATCGCACACGCGTTCAATACGGAGACCGATCCGGTTCATCGCGGTAAATTCGTCCGTGAGAAACTTTTGGCCGGTACCATTCCCGATGTCCCGATCACTGTCGATGCAAAGATTCCCGAGGATCATCACAAAACTTTGCGCGATCGCCTGGCCATGGCCACGGAGAACAAGAACTGCTGGCACTGCCATGTGAGCATGAATCCTCTCGGGAACACGTTCGAGATGTATGATGATTTCGGTCGTTTCCGCATCGAGGAAGCCTTGGAATATCCGGAGCATCTGATTACCAAGAGACCTGACGAGGCGAAGGATCGGAACCATCTGCTGGATCTCCGTGATATCTACAAGACACTTCCGGTCGACTCCTCGGGTCAGCTCACAGGTACGCATGATCCGTCTTTGGATGGGGATCTCAAAGATGCCACGGACCTGGCGTTGCGCCTGTCAAAATCCCGTGTGGTCCGTCAATCCTTCATCCGTCACGCCTTCCGATATTTCATGGGGCGTAACGAATTCCTGCACGACTCAAAAACCCTCATGGATGCGGAGCAGGCTTACCTGGATCATGGCGGCAGCTTTGATGCCGTGATTGTTTCATTGCTTACCTCAGACTCGTTCATTTATCGAAAACCCATAGAAAACTAACCGTATGTTCAGCAGAAGAAATTTCCTGAAAACCTCGTCGCTTGGTCTTGGTGCCATGTCTCTGGCTCCCTCGTTCAATCAGCTTTTCGCAGCCGCCGGTGGTGCAGGCGCAAGCATACCCAAACGTTTCATATTCATCCGTAAATCCAGCGGGCTGCGGCCACTCGAAAGCGCCCTCATGAATTTTTCCGCGAAGGACAAGGCGCTCGATGATGCCAAGCAGCCTTTGGAGGCGGATCTCACGAAGCACGAGCTGCCCAAGTGGTTGCGTGGGCTCGATGATCACAAGGAAAACATGACCATCCTCCAGGGGCTTTCCGCGAAAATGAGCGAAAATGTCCACTATTCCTTCTCATCCGTGATGGGCTGCTTCAAGTCGAACCGCAATACCCTCAGCGCCATCAAGCGCACCACGATCGATTTCGAACTCGCCAAACTTTTCCCCTCTCCCTTCGGCCACGTCGAGCTGTCGTTCGCAGATGGCCGCACGGGCATTGTCTCCGGATATTCCGCACCGGCACCGCAAACGCGGAACTACTGTTATGCGGATCCCGATACCGCCAGAAGCGAACTTTTCAAATCCGTCCTTAACCCGGACGCCGTAAATACGGATAATGACATGCTGGCATTTCTGCAGGGCAAGGAAGGTCTGAAGGAGAGCGGGTTCAAGGGACATGAGGTGAAACGCCAGGAGGCTCAGGTCGAATCGATCGACAAGATCCGGGAGCGTAACAAAAAACTGATCAGCATTTCCGGCAGTCTTGCCAAGTTCCTGCCCACACTCGATCCCATTCATCAGAATGGCGGCGCAAATGCCAGCACTCCCGAGAAACAGGCTGCCATGACGGACGTGCTCATCGCTGCGATGAAGGCCGGCCTGACCAATGTCGTTACGTATACGATTGATGATCTTGGTACGCCCATCACCGGCTTGCCGGGAAATGAGACGGACCGCGTCGGTATCCACCCGCTCGGTCACGATGAAGCCTTCGGTGGCGTCCCCGCATGGATGACACGTGAGCAAATCCGTATCAGCCACATGAATCAGGTCAAAACCATCGTTGAAAAGCTCAAAGCCACACCTGAGGGAACGGGAACGATGTTTGACAACACGATGGTGATGTATTTTCCGGAAAACGGAGAAACCCATCACGGGATCGGTCTCGAATCACCCTTCATCATCATGTCCGGAAAAAACTGCAACCTCGACATCGCAGGACGCTACATCCGTTTGCCTTTCCTCGGCAACGAAGGTCACAAAACCCTGGGTAACTGGTATACCACCCTGCTCAACGCCCATGGGAATCCGATCGAGCATTACGGTGATCTGGATCTCGAAATGGCCCGCAAGAAACTGCCTCAGACAGGTTCCATCAGGCAGTTCATGGTTTAGTGTTCGGATCCATACATCGATTCACATGACACATGCATCGTTGATTCGGGATATGACAGGGTTTTGATCACGACGACCGTTTGATTCTTATCGCGGTTTCTTTTCACAATCAGTCCGTTAGAAAATGAATCTTTTGGGATTGCCGAACGCCTGAAGGGATTTTAATGTCTGCGCAATGAGTCAGATGAAAATAGGTTTTGTAGGAGTCGGGCGGATGGGCGCAAACATGGCGCGCCGTCTTGCGGATTTGAATTATCAGGTCTCGATGATTTTCGATCATTTTCATCAGGTCGCGGAGTCGGTGGCGGATGAAATCGGAGCAAAAGCGACTCAAAGCCTTGCCGAGGTGACTGCCGGATCCGATGTGATTTTCACGGTGGTGACGGATGATGCGTCGATGGCGGAGATTTTTTCCGGGGAGCATTCCCTGTTGGTCGGAGCAGCTGGAAAAACTTTTGTGAATTGCGCAACGATCAGCCCGAAAGCGCACACGGCGGCTGCTATGCTGGCGGCGGAAGCCGGCGCGAAAACCTTGGCGGCCAGCATGGCATCATCGATCACTCAGGCGCGTCAGGGCACATTGTATCTGATGGTCGGAGGTGAGGAGCAGGTTTTCAAACAACATGAAAGCCTGCTGAAGGATCTGTCAGTTTCCCTGCGCCATGTGGGGCCTGTCGAGAATGCCGCGCGGATCAAGGC
Organism: Verrucomicrobiota bacterium; assembly: GCA_041170385.1. Classification (GTDB taxonomy): domain Bacteria; phylum Verrucomicrobiota; class Verrucomicrobiia; order Verrucomicrobiales; family Akkermansiaceae; genus Luteolibacter. The sequence continues at coordinate 43,348 of JBEAZA010000027.1, forward strand.
ATTGGTCAATATGGTGATGAATATCAATACCGCTGGCCTGGCCGAGGGTCTCGGTCTCGGATCCGCCATGGGTCTCGATCTCGAAATGCTCAAGGATATATTCTCACAAACAGGAGCGAACTCACGCGTTTTGGAAACCGATGGCGATGACATGATTGCCCGTGAGCACGATTGTTATTTCTCCGCATCGCATGCTGCCAAGGACAGCGGTATTGCGAACGCGATGGCCAAGGAGGCGGGAGTGGATACGCCGCTCTCGCGCGCGACCGAGGCCCAATACCGCAAGTTGATGGAAGCGGGCTTGGGTGATCTGGATAAATCGGCAGTTGCTGAACTCACTTTCCCGGGTCGGCACGGGTTCAACCTCTGAAAGATCATGCAAACGAACCATCGGATCTTAAATCGCGAGGGTGAACGCTTGGATGTTTCTTTTCATGGGGGCGAACATTCCGGGGTCATGGTCGTTTTGGGACATGGCGTGACCGGAAACAAAGATCGTCCGCTTATCGTTGCCGTTGCAGAGGGCTTGGCGAAAAAAGGCTGGCCATGTATCCGGTTTTCCTTTTCGGGGAATGGCGGATCTCAGGGAAAATTTGAGGATTCCTGCATCTCAAAAGAGGTTGATGATTTGTTGTCGATCCTGAAAACGATACCTCAGGAGATACGGATCGCATACATCGGTCACAGCATGGGCGCGGCAGTCGGTGTGAAAACAGCAGCCACGGACATGACGATCCAAGCCCTGGTTTCACTCGCTGGCATGGTGAATACCGCTGGATTTTTGGAGAGGGAGTTCGGGGATGTTGAACCGGGAAATGGTTTCATGTGGGACGAACCATCCTGCCCACTGTCACAGAGATATGCCGATGACATGAAGGAGATCGGTACGGTTCTTCCCGAGATCGAACATCTGATCGTTCCTTTGCTGCTCATTCATGGGGACGAGGATGACGTGGTGCCGATCGAGGATAGCAGGCTCGCTTTCAAGACCGCGAAATCTCATAAGGAACTGCTCGAGATTTCCGGCGCAGGCCACTCGTTTGGCGATGAATCTTATCCCCAGATCATCGATGCGATCGATGTCTGGTTGAGGAGATGCTTCGGATGATGCATGACGCCGCTTGAGCGATCGCATCCTATCGGCGGCAGCTGAGGCATGCTTGCCCGGCTGAATCCCGCATTCGTTACCCTGAGAAATGACACATCAGCAAAGTCCGGAAGGAAAATCCTGTTAGATTCCGATTTCCTGATTTCCCGCCAACCAAGGACTGAATTCCGCAGGAGGTGGAGCGGTGAAAGATTGCTTCTCACCGGTGATGGGGTGGTTGAAAGAGAGTTTCCATGCGTGAAGAAGGAGTCTGGGAGCGCAAAGGGAGTGTTTTTTCGAGTAAATGGGATCTCCGAGGATGGGTGTGCCGATGTGTTGGAGGTGGACACGGATTTGGTGGGTGCGTCCGGTGTGAAGGTGGCAAAGAACCAAAGCCGTTTTGGACGCATGGTCCGTGAACATCACTTCGTAATCGGTAATGGCGGTCTTGCCTCCCGGTGGATTGACCACGGCCATTTTTTGGCGGTTCACCGGATGGCGTCCGATGTGGGTAAAGATCGTGTCTTTTGGCTTGGATGGAATACCATTGGTGACGGCGAGATAGATCTTTTCCATGCTGTCGCGCGCGGAAAATTGGATGGATAACCCTTGGTGGGCCGCATCGGTTTTTGCAATGACGAGGCAGCCGGATGTGTCTTTGTCGAGTCGGTGCACGATGCCGGGCCGTTCGACGCCGCCGATTCCTGAAAGTTGGCCTTTGCAATGATGGAGCAGGGCGTTCACCAGAGTGCCGTCTGGATTTCCCGGTGCAGGGTGAACGACCATCCCATGTTTTTTATGGAGGACAATGAGGTGCTCGTCCTCGTGGATGATATCGAGAGGGATCTCCTGAGGGGCTGCGACGTCCGGAACGGCCTCCGGAATGATGACGGTAATGCGGTCTCCCGGATGGATGGTGTCTCTGGGCTTTGCAGGATTCTCGTTGAGAAGAATGTATTGTTCGCGAATGAGAACTTGGATTCTCGACCGTGAGAGATCCGGAATGTGATCGACCAGAAACGCGTCCAAGCGATCATGGGTTTGGGTGACGGTGATATGCATCGTACTTCGCCCAACGTGGCGGGTTCAACTTGGGGAAATGGTTTGCTTCAGGGTCGAGGAGATGTTCCGAATATGTTCCTGAGGCAAGGGATCAGAGACGACCGTGCTCAGAACGATGGTCCCTTGTTCCGTACTGCAAGGTATCAGTTCGAGAATTTCTTTGGGACTGATTCGCAGGCGGACATTTTCGGGTGTTCCCGCTGTTTTGGCCAGGTTTTTGGCCATAAAGTGCAGACGATTGAAGGTGCTGTCGTCGTAAATGACCTGCCCATCCCTATCGGTGATAAAAACCTCGGTGAGTTGATAGCTTGTTGTGAGCCAATCACGAAACACGCTCATGCGTCTGGACGGCAGGGTCGTTGGGGCAGCCGGTGCCGGCGTCACGGGAGGGGATTCGGAGGGTTTCGGACTGCCGACCAGACGGAATGGTTGGGGACGCGGGTTTTGCCCCTGGTGAGTGGTTGGCGTTACGGCCAGGACGGGGGGCTGCGCAACGACAAGCTTCGACACTGGTATGAGGGTGGGAATCGGTACGGCTTCTTTGGGAGTTGCCGGCCCTGTGCCTGAAGAGACCTGGCTTGGATGAGCCAACGGAACGAGCCTGGTTTGCCCCGTTGGGGTGGCTGGTTCGGGTGGGCTGGAATGATGGATGATCTTGCTGAACTTAAAGGCGGGAGGATGGGCCGTTGCGGTTGGGGCAACCGTTGATGAATCAGCAGCAGTAACTTTCAGTGGCGGGATAGAGTGGGCGGCAGGGGCGGGCGATGCTGCAGACAGCATCGCGTCAGTGCGCTCATCATGATCGGGTGGGATGGCCAGATCGTTCGAGGGGTTGGTAAGCGGGAGCGTGATGATCGGAGGGGCAATGACTGATGGAACTTCGGCCTCAACCAGCGGGTCATTGCCAACAAAACCCACAAAGCTGGAATCGAATCCGAGATCGGCCGACGAGATTTGCGGCTTGGCAACCGGCCTGATGAGTTGTTCGGCGAGCTGACGGACCTCGTTGGGGTCCAACCATAGGTTGATCGGATCCATTACACGTGTGGGGTGACGGGTTTTGTATGGGAGTGCCTCAGTTTATCCTGAATTTCCTGGCAGATTTGATCGAAAATGTTCTCGGAAACTTTACCTCCCTCCAAGATGCCGACAGGAAGACCCTTGGCGCTGGCACGGATGAAGATGTCGTCACGGGGCACGGCGGTCTTGAAAACAAGCTCTTCCGGAAGCAGGTCACGCAAGGCGTTGGCTGCCTGGCTGCTCTCGGCCAGGTTGTATTGAAGCATGGTCAGGCACACTCCAAGAACATGTAAGCGTGGATTGCTGATACGAAGGCGATTCAGTCCTTCGAGCAATTTTGGAACCGATCGGATACCCAGAGGTTCGGCTTGTTGGGGGATCATGACGGTGTCCGATGATGAAATGATATCACTGGTGATTCCAAACAGTCCCGCAGCGGTATCGATGATGCAGATTTGATAACCGCCGGATGAGATCTGGCTCAGAAAAGCTCTTACCCGATTGGTATGCGCGCCTGAAGAGCCGTTGCCGGATTCGTAATCGCTGGCCTGTCCTGCCGTCACGAGGGAAAACGTTTTCAACCGGGTCGGGATAACAAGTCGATCAAGTGCCAGACCGGGATCCTTCAGAAAATCGTAAAATCCGGGAAGAAGGCGAGACTGGCGGGTCAGGGAAAGTCCCACGGAGCCTTGGGGGTCCGCGTCCACCAGAAGGGTTTTAAGGCCTGCCCGGGCAAAAGCATGGGCGAGATTGATGGATAATGTGGTTTTACCCACACCTCCTTTCTGACTTGAGATGGCGATACTGATCACGCGGCAGTTGAATTCGATTTCCGGAATGAGATTATCCGCCGCTTCACCCAGAGAAAGTCTTTTCTTTGCTCGGATAAAAAGATTTGAGGTCCGATTCATACGTTCCATACTTGATTTTGTGGGCAGAAGAATGGTTGGATGGGTTTCGACAAGAACTGACCGTCCTCATGAAGATAGCAACTGCCACCCATTTGATGTTCGCCATGGCTATATGGATCCCTCTGGCGGTGGCAGACACGATTGTGTTGAATAACGGCGAGTCGTTTGAGGGAAAACTGATTTCCGAGGACGCAACCCATTATATCTTCGAACTGCAGGTTACCAAATCGATCAAGGACGAAAGAAAGTTTCTGAAGAGTGAAATCAAATCCGTCACCAAACGCCCTGCGGACCTCGAGGATTTTGATCAACTCAAGGATCTGGTGCCCGTGCCTGACCTGATCGACGTGGCAGGTTATCAGGAACGCTTGAAGAAATTATCCGCTTTTGCCCAAGCCCATCCCAAAAGCAGCAAGCTCAGGGAGGTCAAAGCCATGCAGGAGAATCTCGAGCAGGAGATGGCGGTTGTAACTGCCGGAGGATTCAAGTTGGCGGGCCTCCTTGTGAGTCAGGAAGCCTATCTTGCCGATGCGTATGCCTATGACCAAAAGATCCTTGTGAAGAAAATCCAGCATGAGATGGGTCGACGCAACTTCATCGGAGCCTTGCGGTTGTTCTCACAGTTCGAAGCCAGCTTTTCGGAAGGGAAAATGCGTGAAGAACTGATTTCCGGTATCAGGCAGGTTCTGACAGTCTACCGCGCGACGCTGGCAGACAGTTTGGCCACGTACGATGCGAGAATGAAAGAACGTGAAGAGGGATTGGTAAGGATGTCACCGGAGAACCGGGCGGACACAGAGCTGGCGATTGCTGAGGAAATGACCGAGCTGCGAAACCGGTTCACCCGCGAGAAAGCGGAGAAAAATCCGTGGATTACTCCGCATGCGAACCTGAAGGAGACGATGATCGAAGCCATGCGTCAGGCGGATGCAGAAATTCGACGTCTTGACGCGCCGTCAAAGCGTCAGGCACTCGAATCTCCGCTTGAAGAGGTTTATCGTAATGCATGGTTGCGGATGCCAACCGCAACTGCCGAGGACCGGAAGTTGATCATGGAAAACGCGAAGCGGGATCGGATGCCGGTCCATTATTTGAACAAGCTTGAGGAGCGCAAGAATACCGAACCATGATGAAACCCGACTGATATGAGCAAGAGAATCAACAAACGCAGCAGAAAAACCGCCGAAACTCAAATCGATCTGGATATCAATCTGGACGGCGAAGGAGTATCGGAGATTCAGACCGGAGTGCCGTTCTTCGATCACATGCTAACCTTGTTCGCCAAACACGGCTTGTTCGATTTGAAGTTGCGGGTGGAAGGTGACATCCAAGTCGACTTTCACCATACCATCGAGGATACAGGCATTGTTTTGGGTGATTGCATGCGTGAGGCGCTTGGCAGTAAGGAGGGCATCCGTCGTTACGGATGTGCATATTTGCCCATGGACGAGGCATTGGTGCGGGTCGTGGTGGATTTGAGCAACCGTCCGCACCTTGAATTTCGCGCGCCAGTGGCCACTCCGTCCGCTCCAAACATGCCTTTTTCACTGGTTGAGGAGTTTTGTCGTGCTATGGCATCGAACCTTCGTGCCAACATCCACGTGGAGGTTCTTTACGGTCGTGACGGTCATCACATTGCCGAAGCCGTTTTCAAGGGATTAGCCAGAGCCTTGCGTGAGGCCTGCGAGAAAGACCCCAGAGTGAAAGGAATTCCGAGCACAAAGGAAGCACTGTGAGAGTGGGTTTGTTAGATTATGGCGGAGGCAATCTTCGCAGTGTGGCCAATGCTCTGCACGCGCTGGAGGTCGTTCCGGTTGTGGTCAACCGCCCGGAGCAGTTTGCCGATCTGACTCACCTGATCCTTCCGGGACAGGGCGAGTTCGGAGATGTGATGTCGCGGTTGGTTCGGGCTGATTTGGTCGATTCACTCAAAACATGGCTTCATGCCGATAAACCCTATTTCGGTATCTGTGTCGGTTATCAGATTCTTTTCGAGCGGAGTGTTGAGGCACCCGGTGTTGATGGTTTGGGTCTGATCAGGGGTAGTTGTGTCAGATTCCGTGACGAAGCCGGTAAAAAAATTCCGCAAATGGGCTGGAATATGGCAAAACCGCAGCAACCCGTATCGCGATTTTGGCAAGGTCTGGGTAGCGAGCCTTATTTCTATTTCGTACACTCCTATTTTCCCGTACCAGAAGATGACACATGGATCGTCTCAGTGACCGACTATGCAGGTGAAAAATTCGCCGCCAGTGTCGAAAAAGGAAATATTCTGGCCTGTCAGTTTCACCCCGAGAAAAGTCAGGATGCAGGCTTGCGACTGATCCGGAATTTCCTGCGCGGCTGAGATTTCATGGGGAAAACCGATGCCGAACGGCGTGTTGGCAAACCGAATCATGTGCGTTCACGGGGTCCGAGCAGCCTTTGTCCATGATGCATGTGTTCATGGATTGAAATGACAAAGAAGGCTTCCGTGATGCGGAGTCATGCACCTCGTGCCGAGATGGTTTCATTGGTTCGGGCCGCGATCATGATCCATGCGGAAGGCTTTGCCGCGCAGTCTGGCATTGCGGGTCTTCTGGATCGCTTGGTCGGCATAAGCCTCAGGAACATCGATGAGACAATGTTTCGGGTATAGGGTGATGCGGCCGAGACAACCATCAGGAAGGCCGGCCTCGCGATACATCATTCCGACAATATCTTTCGGCATGATCCCCGCACCTTTGCCCAGTGAGATAAACAAACGGGACATTCCACCTTCAATCGGGCCTGACTCACGCTTGTTGCCGCCACGCTCATATTCCCGCGGGGACTCGCGGCGAGCCCGAGGCTCCCGGGTTTCCTTGCCACCCTTGGTTTTCTTGTGATCTCGTCCGGATGATTCCGGCTCGCGATCTTCCTGGATGGACTCACCTTCCCGACCATTGGATTCGCGCAAGATCGTGATAAGGGCTCCGGCGATGTCAGTCGGGGTGTGGCCTTGCTCCAACAGGCGGTCGATCTGTTCCTGATAGGAATCGAAGTTTCCAGCTTCAAGGCGTTCTTTGAGCGATTCGAAAATGATATCCGCCCGGCGTCCTTCGACTTGTTCGACGGAAGGTATTTTCTCGCGTTTGATCACCTGGCGGGTATACCGCTCGATGGCTTGAAGCCGGTAGATCTCGCGTCCGAACACGAAAGAGACGGCACGACCCGAACGACCTGCTCGACCGGTCCGACCGATGCGGTGCACGTAATCTTCCGGATCAGTGGGCAGATCGTAATTGAAAACGATATCAATCTCATCGATGTCCAGCCCGCGTGCGGCGACATCCGTCGCTACCAGCAGCTCCACTGCACCATCTCGGAAACGTTTGAGAACCCGCTCCCGCATCTGTTGGGTGATGTCACCATGAAGGCGGTCGGCCGCGTAACCGCGATTCACAAGATCTTCCGTGCATTCATCGACAGAGCGCTTGGTATTGCAGAAAATGATTCCGAGACGGGGAGGGTTCATGTCCAGTATGCGGGATAACACTTCGACTTTTGATCGTTGGCGAACCTCGTAATACGCCTGCTCGACCGTCGAGACTGTCATCGCTTTTTGTTCGATCTCGATCAGCTCCGGATGGTTGCCGAATTTTTTGATGAAACGGGAAACTCCCGGATTCATCGTGGCCGAGAAGAAAAGAATCTGCCGCTCTTTGGGAAGAGCTGCTAGGACTTCGTCCATCTCATCCTTGAAACCCATGTCGAGCATCCTGTCCGCCTCATCAAGAATAGCCATTTTGATTTGCGAGGCATCGAAGGAGCCGCGGCGAAGGTGGTCGAGCAAACGACCGGGAGTGCCCACTACCAGTTGGGCTCCGCTGCGGAGTGCGCGCAGTTGCCGGTCAATGGGAGCGCCACCGTAAACGGGAGTCGCTTGTAGACCTTGTTTTTTCGATCCCAACCGATGCACCTCCTCGCAAACCTGCACGGCCAATTCACGGGTGGGGCAGAGAATGAGGACTTGAGGATGCAGTTTTTTGACGTCGATCAGAGCAAGCGCGGGTAAGGCAAAAGCTGCCGTTTTTCCCGAACCTGTGGCGGACAGGCCAAGGATGTCCTTGCCAGCAAGAGCGGGAGGAATGGATTTGGCCTGAATGGGGGAGGGCCGTTCGTAACCCAAAGTTTCAATCGCTGCGAGCAGGTCATCAGGAAGGCCAAGCTCGGAAAAAGGAGGTGTGTCCATAGGGAAATAGAAAAGAAAAACCACGGCTTTTCCGCGGGGAAGCGGACTGTTGCACAGTTTGCTTGAGAATAACAAGCATGGATTGTGCGCCCAAGCCTGTAAGAACCGAAACCATCACCGATTCCTTCCCCATGAACTTGATCTCAAAACCCATCCCAGCCCCTCTTTCCCTTACAATCTTTGTCTCGGCCAAGACAAAGATTGTAAATTCGTGGTTGATCCAATTATTGTCGCTGCCATCACAATCATTGTAATCAGGGATCTGAAATGAAAGCGAAGACTGAACTTTTGTTGTATCGTTTGTTTTGGTTGGCCGAGAAGCCGTTCAAAAGAAGTTATGTGGATTTAGAACAATCGTTCGAAGGCTGGGCTTACCAAAACGGATTGTTGAGTCAGATCCACCGACTTGAAGCGCAGGGACTCATTGAAAGCGTGCATGATCCTTTATCCGGCAGGCGTCTGCAGCGATTGACCGATGCGGGTCGGGATGCTGCGCATGGTGGCAGGAATCCTGAAAAAGCCTGGGCGACTGTGTGGGATGGAAAGTGGCGGTTATTTCTTTTTGATATTCCCGAGACGGAGAGTTCGAGGCGTCGCCAACTCACGCGTTCGCTGACCAAGGCGGGTTGCGGATGCTTACAGGGAAGTGTCTGGATTTCACCTTTTACTCCTCCGGCAATAGAGAAACTTGTTATCGGAGATGATCCTGACTGCAGCCATTTGTTGCTTCTGCTCGCGGACTCGAAAGGTCAAAAAGCTGACAATCGCATGGTTGAGGCCGCATGGAGTATGGATCGTATCAACGCTCAATATCAGAAATTGGAAATCCTCCTTGAACAATTTCAAGACATCGCCAAACGCATGAACCGTGAATCGCTTGCGGTGTGGACTGCAGCGGAAAAAGCCGCATCATGTTTGGCGATCCAAATAGATCCGTTGTTGCCGTCCTCCTTGTATCCCAAAAGTTACATCGGTGCAAAAGTGTGGAAAAAACGTTCAAAAGTGCTGGTTGATGCGGCAAGGCTTGCCGTGATTCTTTCAGACGGATGATCGTGATTTGAATTTAAGTGCTGATCAGTTTCTTCGAAACGATCCTGACAGGTCTCTTCGTTAACGATTCTTGTCATGGCCGGGACATCGTTTGTTTTTTCGGAACTCTTGCAATTCTTGTCATGGGCGTGACAAGGATTGTTATAAGTTGGGATGGTTTGAGAGGTTGGACGAGTGAGTGTTTCCATCGGAAATGATCGGTGAGAGGGAAGTCGGCGAGACGGTCTTCTTCTTGGGTTCCTGAACCGATGTGATGGATCATGTAGGGTCTGCCTTGTTCGTTTTTGTCACTTACGATCATGATATGGGGCAGGTTGGGGGAGATGGTGCAGGTGATCAGGTCACCGGGCAGAAGTCGGGAGTAATCGTCTAGTTTGGGGAGATTCAGAGCGTTGTGGTGTCGTTTGAAATCAATGATCAGGTTGGGGACTTGACCATGGTCGATGCTGCGGTCGGTTCTTTCGAGGTCCCATCTTTTCGGATATTTCGAGAATTTCGCTCTCATATCCTCGTGGACAAGTTGTTGCAAATTCATCTGAAGCGCAGCCCGAAAAGCCCGGATGACCACATCGGATCAGACCCCTCGTTGGCGAGGGATATCGCCGTTCGGACAGGGTATGGAAACATCGGCGGAATCATATCCGGTAGTTTCACCGATTTGGCTGCGTGCGGCCTTTGCGATTCGGGTTGCCGTCTCCGCATCGCACACCGATCTCAGGAGAACATGGTCGAGCAAGCAGCGGAGCATGAGGGTGGCGGCTTCGTAATCGAAGGTTTGTTCGCCTGCGGACAAGGGTCTGTCAAAAAGTCGCGACCTTTTTGGGGTCGCGACTTGAGGGTCAGGGTATGAAAGTAACGTTCAGATCAATTCGGTTACGAGTGTTTCAAGTTTGACGATGTCCGCCGCGAAGTTGCGGATGCCCTGTGCGGTTTTCTCGGTTGCCATGGCATCTTCATTGAACAGCAAGCGGAATGTTTTTTCATCGAGAGAGATTTTTTTCACGGGATCCTTGGCTGCATGTTCTGTGGTGAGTTTCGCAACAACGGTTTCCTCTGATGCTGCAAGTTCAGCGAGCAAGCCCGGGGAGATGGTGAGGAGGTCGCAGCCGGCGAGTGCGATAATTTCTCCCTTGTTGCGGAAAGACGCACCCATGACCTCGGTTTTGTATCCGAATTTTTTGTAATAGTTGTAGATGGCTTTCACGGAGATGACACCCGGATCTTCGTCGCCTTGGTAATCCTTGCCGGTATTGGCTTTGTGCCAGTCGAGGATCCGACCCACGAAGGGTGAGATGAGCTGAACCTTGGCTTCGGCACAAGCGACCGCTTGAGCGAAGGAGAAAAGGAGGGTTAGGTTGCAGCGGATACCCTGTCTTTCAAGAATTTCTGCGGCTTTGATGCCTTCCCAAGTAGATGCGATCTTAATCAGGATACGATCGCGTGACACACCTTCTTTTTCGTATGCGGTGATAAGCTGGAGGGCCTTGTCCACTGTACCTTGGGTGTCGAAAGACAGACGGGCATCAACCTCGGTGGAGACACGGCCCGGAACGATATTGAGGATTTGCAGGCCGAAGAGGATAAGGATGCGGTCGAGGATCGAATCAGTCAGGGCTTGGCCGGTGAGCGAGCAGGATTGATGTTCACGAATCGCCTGATCAATGAGCGGGCGGTATTCAGGCTTCGAGGCGGCTTGGAGGATGAGGGATGGGTTGGTGGTTGCATCCTGAGGTTTGAAGGCCTTCATCGCCTCGAAGTCGCCGGTGTCAGCTACAACCGTGGTGAATTTCTTGAGTTGGTCGAGTTGTGTCATGTGAATGATGTTTCTAATTTGGGGTTGGGAGTATGGAGGATATCAAATGTGGTCGGATGAGAATTTCGGGGATGAAAATTTGAGCAGCAGCGGATGGAAGAGATGTGCGAAAAACAGGCCCGTGCATGCGCCGAGAATATCCGCAAACCAGTCATAAAGATCGTTGCCTGAGCGGCCGGGTGTGAATGTTTGTCGGTATTCGTCGGTTGCTCCGAAAATGCCGAATAGGATGATGATGATGAGATGGCGGACAAAGGAAGAGGATTCACGTCCGAGCTTGAGCAGAAGCCAAGTGTTGAAAACCATGGATCCGCAGAGGAAATAGGTAAAGTGGAGGAATTTGTCAAAGTGGGGGATTTTCGGGGATTGCACGGGCAGACCGGTATGGAGAGATGAGGCGACGCAGAGTGCGGAAAGCCACAGAACAAAAAGAAACAGCCAAAGTTTGGGCGCACGCAGGAAGGCAGATGGTTCTTTGAAGGGATACATCTGCGGTTGATTAATGCTTTTTCATTTCTTCTTCGAGGCGTTCTGCGAGCCACTGTTTCATCATTGACTGGTAATTCAGGTAGCGGGAACGTGCGATGCGTTTGATGCGTGAGAGCATGCGGGGGTCGAAACGGAGCGTGATTGTGGTGGACTCTCGAACGATGGCCTCGTGGATCGAGGCGGTCATGAGCTTGGGGTCGAGTTCATGGTTTTGCCAGAAGTCGTTTTCCGCCGCCTCGTTTTCAAACTCGGGAACTTGATTCCAGGATGTGAGGATTTTCATGGGATTAGCGGGTTTCGTTGTAGTTGCGGTCGTAGAAACGACGTTCAGCCTCGCTGAGTTCGCGGGCGGAGAAGACGCGCGCGATTTTTCCGTCTGTGCTGAAAACCATGAAGAGGTGTCGGTCGGAGACCGTGCGACCGAGGGCGAAGTAGCGTGATGCTCCGTCCTTGCGTTCCGAATCCGGCAGGAAACGGATGCCGAAAGGGTCTTCCAGAGCTTCTTCCAGCTCACCGGGTTTGATGAACTTGAGGTCGAAAGGAGCGTTGATGAGATCGATTTCCATGGTGTTCGCGAGGGATCCAGCCCTGTTCAGCCTACTCAGGACTCTTTGAGATGTGGAAGAATTTTATTCAGGGCGGTCTGGGGGCTGATGTGGTGAAGATGTTGCAGAATGTCTGGTTTGCCGTGTTCGATGAATGCGTCCGGCCATCCGATTCGTTCAATCTTGGTATGGATGCCCGCATTGTGGAGGTGCTCAATGCAGGCCGCACCGAAGCCGTTCAGAAGAACGTGGTCCTCAAAGGTGCAGATGACCTTGGATTGGCGAGCGACTTTTTCCAGCAATCCGGCATCGAGCGGTTTGATGAAACGCGGATTCACGAGAGTGACCGAGATGCCCTGTTTCTCGAGCAGATCTTTGGTTTTGAGTGCGAGGTCGAAGAACGTGCCGAGGCCGATGAGTGCGACGTCTCCGCCATCCTGAATCAGCTCGCCTTTGCCCAACTCAATCGGAGATACCTTGGCATCTGCGGGGGTTCCGTTGATTACGCCGCGAGGGTAACGGATGGCGGTTGGGCCCTGATCATAGGTGGACATCCATTTCAGCATTGCGACGAATTCGGCTTCGTCTTTCGGCTGCATGTGAATCATGTTGGGGATGTGTCGCAGATAGCCGATGTCGAACAGGCCGTGGTGGGTTGGGCCGTCGTCACCTGATAGTCCGCCGCGATCCATGCAGAGGCGCACGGGGAGATTTTGCAAGGCGATGTCATGGATGATCATGTCATAAGCCCGCTGCATGAAAGTGGAGTAGATCGCAAGGAAAGGACGGATGCCCTCGGTCGCGAGGCCGGCGGCGAAGAGGGCAGCGTGTTCTTCGGCAATGCCGACATCGAAGTAACGGTCCGGCAGAGTCTTTTTGAAGATATCGAGTTTGGTGCCGCCCGGCATGGCGGCCGTGATCGCCACGATTTTCGGGTCGTCGATTGCGAGGTTGGTGACGGTTTGTCCGAAAATTTCCGAGCAGGTTGGCGTGCTTACGGTATCGGTGGATCCATCTTCGATTTGTAGGAGCCGAGGCCGTGAAATTTGCCGGGATTGTCGATCGCGGGTTGGTAACCACGGCCTTTTTCGGTAATGACGTGAAGGATGACCGGTTCGTTGAGGGTTTTGAGGTGTTCGAAGGTTTTGATCAGCAGGGGGATATTGTGACCATCGATGGGGCCGAAATAGCGCAGCCCGAATTTTTCAAAAAGGACATTCGGGAAAATGAGATTCTTGGCACCTTCCTCGACGCGGTGGGCGATTTTTCTGACCGCTTTTCCGAGCACGCGCTCCACGAAGTCAGCCGCCGCGGTTCGAACAGCGGAGTAGGTAGAATGGGTTTGCAAGGCGTTGAAATAGCGCGCGATAGCTCCTACGTTTTTGTCGATCGACCACTCGTTGTCGTTGAGAACGACGATGAATCTTTTGGTGGTTTCAGAGATATTGTTGAGTGCCTCGAGCGTCGGGCCGCAGGTGAAGGCAGCGTCACCCGCGACGGCGATGACATGGTTGTCAGCTCCTTTGAGATCGCGTGCGGCGGCGATGCCCAGGGCGGCGGAGAGGCAAGTTCCCGCATGACCGGCGCCAAAGGCATCGTGTTCGGATTCGGTCCGCAACAGGAAACCGTTCAAGCCCTTGTAGGTGCGTATCGAATCGATTCTCGAAGCTCTGCCGGTGAGCATTTTGTGCACGTAGCCCTGATGTGAGACATCGAAGACGAATTTGTCTTCGGGAGAGGAGAATACCCGGTGGAGGGCGATCGTGAGTTCCACGACTCCGAGGTTCGGGCCGAGGTGTCCGCCGGTTACCGAAAGGCAGTGGATGAGGGAATCACGTATTTCCCGGCTGAGATCCAGCAGTTGTGGGTCTGAGAGTGATTTGACATCAGCAGGGGACCGAATCGACTTCAGTATCGGGCCAAGTTTGGATGTTTCGGGAGAATCAGAAGAGGCGGATGTCATTAGGATTGTCTGGATCTTCGACGGTATCGGAAGAAGTGTTTTTGGCGTGTGGTGAGGAGAGTTGCGTCGTGTCCTGACCGTTCTCCCCGCGATTTGCAAGAGTGATCAGTTCGATTTTCTTGCGAGCGGAAGATAGCACGGATTCGCAATGTTTGAGAAGAGCAGATCCTTTTTCGTATTGGGAAACCAGATCCTCGAGGGGAAGTTGGTCCGACTCCATGGACTCGACGATTTCTGAGATCCGTGCGACGGCTTCCTCGAAATTCATGGACTCGGTATCATCAACGGATTTTTTACGTGCAGGCATGACAAAGAAATTAGTATGATTGGGGCGATTGCATGAGAGGTTGGTTTGAGTAAAACAGCATTTCCGTGCCGACCAGCGGATTGATATAAGGATATCGTCCGTAGATCTCTCTGATTTTCGGATCTTTGTCCGCGATGGTAAAACCGGCTGGGCGGGTGGCGTCGATCACACGTCCTTCGAGGACCAACGAGGTGAAATCCTTGTAATCCCTGACGACTTCTGTCAGAGGTGTCATTCCGTGTGAGGACGGTGAAATGAGGATTCCCGCGACGGGAGTTTCCAGGCTGCTCGCATAGTTCTCGAGTTCAATGAATTCCTGGCGTGAAGGCGGCAACCAGACGGAGATGCGGTCGGCATACCAAGCGACGGCCCAGGGTTGGTCGCTGAAACAAATTTGTGATTCATCGAGCCATTGATTCATGGCAAGATTGAGGGGAGGGGCGAAATAGGGAGGCCAATGCGGGATGCCGCCGATATCTTTCCGGTCCATGCCTACGCGGACTTTGTAAGGGAGAGATAAAACGAACGGAAGCGCACAGATGATGACGATGATGAAATGGTGCAGGTTGGAGATGATCGGGCTTTTGATCACCAGAGGCACCTTGTTCCAGAGGATGGAAATGAAGGCAAGGCCGTAAGCCGTCATGATCGGAGCGAACAGCAGATGGGTTTGGTTCGGGTCCAAATTTTTGGAAGTGACGCCGAAAATCGCAAGGCCGAGGGCGGAGATGGCAAACATGCTGAGAATCGCCCAGCGGAAATTCGCGATTGCCGTTCGTTTGAACGGGTGAAGGAGTGCGAGGAAGAAAACGGGAGCGATGATGATTCCCGCCAGAAAGGGAATGATATCGGTGGTTTGAACCAGGATATTGCGGATGATGGTTGTGAAAAAACCGCGATTGATCAGGTCCGGAGGAACAAGGCTGCGCAGAGCAAGCGGTTCGCGTGCGCCGCCGATGCCGTTGTAGATATTGTAGAAAGCCGTACCGAAGGCGGTTCCGGTGATTCCGTAATTCCTGATGATGATGAAAACCGAGGGGATGAGAAGGATCAGCAGGATAGAAATCCCGACGATACCGCGGGGACGAAACGCAATTGCGGCGAAGATGATATAGCCCAGAGCGATCCAAACCGTCAGATAATGAGTCATGGTCAGGAGCGTGAAGAAGACGCCGGCCATGATCGCGGAGGAGAGGGGGATGTGACCCTCGCTGGAATCCTCAACCGCACGATAGGCGAAGTACAGGCCGCTTGTGAAAAACAACAGCATCAGCATCTGAGGCAGGCCGCTGAGCGAATAGTTCCAATAGATTTCCGAAAACAGCATCAATACGGCGGTGACACCGGCGATTTTCGCGTCGAACACCCTGAGGATGAGGAGGTAGGTTACGCCGATCGCCAGCAGGAAGCAGGTGGTGGATACCGCGGCGACAACCCGGTCTAGTGGAAAAATCAGCTCCTTTTGACCTATTTTCCACCGTTCCGCATCGTCGGCACCGATCAGTTTGAAGACCACCGCATTCAGCAGGGGATTCAGTGGGGAATGATAGGTGTCCGCGAATCCTGTGAAAGTGATGGATCGGCTTTGGTGATCTTTTGTGGTTTGATAATCCAGAGGACGAATCAATTTTGTGGTGATGCCGTTGCCGCGGGCGATCTCACGTGCGATTTGAGCCTGATCCATCGCATGAGGAGCGTTGAGCCCGCGGAACAGCGTGAACAAGTTTCCCAGAGTCAGCAGCACGAGCACTACGACAAACAGGCTGCGTCTGATCAGAATGCCCGATTCTAAGTTGGATGAGGATAGCTTCATGTTCTGCGGGTGAGTTTAGGTGGCTGAGGGTTCAATGCCCAGTTCTTTGATTTTTCTCTGCAGGGTTCGCCGGCTGATACCGAGCAGTTCTGCCGCTTTGGAGCGATTTTCGCGGGTTTGGACCAGAGCCGCGCGGATCGTGCTTACTTCGATTCTGTGCAGGTTGAAATCAACATGCCCGGGTGGCGGACGATCCGGTGAGGCGGGTTCGGCGGCTATGGGTGAGGATGATGTTCCGAGGAGGAATGCCGGCAGATGATGAGAATCGATCTGAGGGTCATTTGACATCACCACGCCGTGTTCGATGACGGTTCGAAGTTCGCGCACGTTTCCGGGCCACGGATAGCTCAGAAGCAGCCGCAAAGCCTCATCGGTGAGTGTTTTGAACGGGCGTTGGTTCTCATTTGCGAATTCTTGCAGAAACGCGTTGGCGAGAAGCACGATATCCTCGGGGCGCTCGCGCAAGGTCGGCATGTGGATCGATACCACGTTCAAGCGGAAATACAGGTCCTCGCGGAATTTTCCGGCATCAACCATTTGACGGAGGTGGCGGTTGGTAGCCGCGATGACTCGGACATCGACCTTGATGGGGTGATTCGACCCGACGCGCTCGATCGTGCGTTCGGAGAGCACCCGTAGCAGTTTGACCTGGGTGGCGGGTTCGATTTCTCCGATTTCATCGAGAAACAACGTTCCCCCATCGGCTTGTTCGAAGCGGCCGATGCGTTTCTGAGAGGCGCCGGTGAAGGCGCCCTTTTCATGTCCGAAAAGTTCAGACTCCAGAAGCTGTGGCGAAAGAGCGGCACAGTTGACCACGACAAGTTTTTCAGCCGGGCGGCCCGAGAGGTGATGGATTGTGTGGGCGACAACTTCTTTGCCCGTTCCGGATTCACCCTCGATGAGTACGGTTGCACGGGTTGGTGCCACTTGTTCGATCAGTTCCGTGACCCGTTTGATTTCCGCAGACTTCCCGATCATTCGGGAGAGATTGCTGCCTTTTTTCAGTTGTTGGGTAAGCTGGATATTTTCTGTTTCCAGCTTGCGGCTTCGTAATGCGCGCTTGAGCAACATCTCCACCTCGTCGAGATTCAGGGGCTTGGTGACGAAGTGAAACGCACCGCGTCGCATGGCTTCAACCGCGGTATCGACCGATCCGTAGGCGGTCATCATCAGAATGGTCGGAGAAGGGGAGAGTTTCGATGCGGCATCGATCAAATCCATTCCGGAGTCACCGCCGAGTCTGAGATCGGTCAGAAGGAGTTCGATGGGCTCGTTTTTGAGAATGAACAAGGCCTCGGTATTGTTGGAGGCGAGATACACATCGAAATCATCCTCCAGAGCCGAGCGCAGACCTTCACGGGTCGCGCGTTCGTCATCGACAATAAGGAGGGTGGGAAGCATCACAAGTTTGAGTTTGCGGGTGTGAAGTGAGGGCAAAACTGAAATCGTGCCAACTTGTCGCAGTATAGGGATGTAAGCGGGTGCGTCAATAGAAGGCTGAAATCGATCGTCCCGTTGCCGGCTTCGGATGAGCTGGGTAGGGCCCGTAGGGTCGGGTGGGTTTTCCCCGGGATTTCCCGAAAAACCGTTTCCAGAGGTGAAGTTCACGTATCCATGATGGGGGCAGGCAGCATCCTTGGGCTGGGGGCGGTATGAGGCATGTGAATGAGAATGGATGTTCCCTGGTTCGGATTCGAATGGATTTCGATTTCACCGCCATGTTCGCGGATGATGCGACGCACGATCAGCAGACCGAGACCCGATCCCGCCGACTTGGTCGTGCGATAGGGCTCGAACAGGCTGCCCATGTGTTCGGGGGAGATGCCGATCCCGTTGTCGGAGATCGAAATGATAAAATCGGTATCGGTCGAGCGGGTTTGGATGCCGATGATGCCATTTTCCCCGGAAATGGCTTGGTAGGCGTTGCGAATGAGGTTGTAGAAAACCTGCTGGAATTGGTCTGGGTCGATCAGCGCGGGGGGGAGGGTTTCGGACAAGTCCAGATTTACCGTGATGTTGCGTGAGCTGATTTCCGGTTCCAACAAACCGAGAGTTTGGTGAAGGATGGCATTGAGATTACGGGGTTCACGGCGCGGAGTGGTGGGTCGGACGGCATGCAGGAATTGTTTGAGGATGGTGTCCAGCCGTTGGATTTCTTGCCGAGCTGTCTGCATGTTTTCGGTCAGGCTCTGGCGATACGATGAGGGGAGTTTGCGGATTTTCCGTTCGATGAGTTGGAGGTGGATATCAAGGGAGTTGAGGGGGTTTCCAATTTCATGAGCCACGCCGGCTGCCAGGAGGGTAAGGGCATTGAGTCGCTCGGATTCGATATGTTCCTGTGTTTCGGCTCGGGAGCTGGTCGTGTCACGGATGAACATGACTTGCCCCAGGGGCAGTTCGAAATTTTTCGGATCGTCGATGGGTGCCAGGTAGAAATTGAGCAGCCGGTGTTCGGGGTAGAAAACCTCGATATCGCGTGAGACCGACTCGGATGCACTTGAGAGTGAGAGATGTTCCAGACCGCGGATTTTGGAGGAAATCTTTTCTCCCAGGGAGTTTGCCGGGTCTAGTCCGAAAAATTGGCATGACGCGCGGTTGAGAAACATGATTTTTCCCTCGGGATCCAGGATGATCAGTCCTTCCTGCAAGGCTTCGAAGACCTTTTCAAGAAAGCCTTTTTCCTGGATCAGACGGGTTACGATCAGATGGATCTCACCGGGTTCGACCCTGTCGAGACGTGAGACGAGTTTTTCAAGGAATCCGGATTTCATGGGGTGATTATGGCGAAGGGTATGCCGCATGGCGATTCGAAATCACGGGGTGTGAGGTTCCGATGGTTGGTCCGATTGCGATTGTGACTGCAAAGGCCCCGGCTCGGTGGCGGTGGAAATGCCGGAGACGGAACTTGCAGTTTGCCGATCCATGGATTTGGATGGTTTGGAAAGCATTCATGAGTGGTATAAAAGAAAAGCAGGCGAGGCTATTGGAGGAGTTGTCACTCTTTGAGGACTGGACGGAGCGGTATGAGTATGTGATCGGCTTGGGTAAAAAACTTGAGGCGTTGCCAGATGATGCGCGGAATCCCGGGCATCTGATCAAGGGTTGCCAGTCACAGGTATGGCTTGATGCGCGGTTGGAGGATGGAAGGGTTTATTATCATGCCGATTCGGATTCGCTGATCACCAAGGGGATGATCGCGCTTTTCATCAACGTACTGAACGGAGAGAAAGCGGATGACATATTGACAGCGGACATGGGGTTTATAGAGAAAACGGGCCTGAGAGAACACTTGGCACCGACGCGGGCCAATGCCCTCAGTCTGATGGCGGCGCAGATGAAACAGCGTGCGCTGGGATTTGCCTGAGTGGTCATCATTTCCATTTGTACGGTCGGATCAGGCCCGATGGTCAGAACATTCAGCTGGTGAATGTCCTTGTCCGATCCCGTCTCCCGAGCTCTGCCGTGTGGTCCGGTTCCGAATGAATTCAAGAGAGCGGGCTCTTTTGACGCACGTGTGCGCATTGCCGTTGACGGCATCGCTTGGTTGAATAAAAGCTTTGGACATGTTTATCGATCACATCCGGATATTGGCGAAGGCAGGAGACGGCGGAGACGGCGCGGTTGCCTGGCGCCGTGAGAAATACGTACCGCGTGGGGGTCCGGATGGGGGTGATGGGGGTGATGGCGGCGATGTCATTCTGGTCGTGGACAACTCGACCGACACCCTAAGGCAATATCATTTTGATCCCAAACTGATCGCGGAGAATGGCAAACCCGGAGGAAAATCGAAAAAAACCGGCAAAAGCGGGAAGTCCAAAATTGGCAAGGTGCCCCCGGGAACGGTGGTGTATCGAACCAATGCGGCCACGGTGAACGAGGCGGTTGACCTGGAGCGTAGCGAGGACGGAATTGATCTGGATCCCATCGCGGATTTGGTTGAGGAAGGTCAGACCTTCATGCTCTGCGAGGGTGGCGTGGGGGGAGAGGGGAATTTTAAATTCCGAACCGCAACCAACCAGACGCCGACCGAGTTCACCCACGGGACACCGGGTCATCAGGGCGTCTTTTACCTCGAACTCAGGCGTATTGCGGATGTCGGATTGGTAGGTTTCCCGAATGCAGGAAAATCGACATTACTGGGAAAAATCTCCAAAGCGCAGCCCAAGGTCGGTTCCTATCCGTTCACGACCTTGCAGCCAATGATCGGGGTGGTTGAGTTCGATGGATATCGGCGATGCACGGTTGCGGACATTCCGGGCTTGATTGAGGGTGCGCATGAGAACCGAGGCCTGGGTCATGAGTTTTTGCGGCACATCACACGCTGCCGGATGCTTTTGTTTGTCGTTGATATGGCGGGTAACGACGGCAGGGATCCGATCAGCGATCTGGAAATTTTGCGCAAGGAGATCAAGGAATATGACGAGGACCTTGCGAAATTCCCATGGAAGATTGTTGCGAACAAAATGGACATGGAAAGTGCGCGCGAAAACCTCCCTGCGTTCATGGCCCGTTTTCCGAAAGTCGACATCCTCCCGATTTCGGCGGACACGGGACTCGGTCTTGACGATCTCAAGGTGATGTTGGACAGCGAGGTTTCCCAGCAGCGAAAGAAATGAACAAGCAGTCCGTTTTTGTTTACGGAACGCTGAGGCGTGGTGGCTCCAATCATCACAGGATGGCTGGAGCCGAATGGATGGGAAAAGGAACATTGGCAGGGGCGCTTTACCTGATCGACCTGAATCCCGAATTGTCATTTCCCGCGCTCGTGGAAGAAGAGGGGAGAAGCGTGGTTGGGGAGTTATACCTTGTCCCGGATGAAACATTGATGGATTTGGACCGTTACGAGGGAGTGTCTGAAACGCCAGATCCGAGGGATGAGTATCTGCGAGTGCTACGGTTGGTAAAGATGGAGCAAGGTGGGGAGAGTTTGGCCTGGGTTTGGTTATGGAACCGCGAGTTGGGAAATGCGAGATTGATCGATAGCGGGGATTGGCTAGATATCGAGCCTGATCCGAGCTGATGGCAGAAAGCATACCACTGGAATTTTTGTTGCGTGCCTACAGCCAGGGAATCTTTCCCATGGCTGATAAAGGTCAGATTTTCTGGTATCGGCCAGAGACGAGGGGAGTCATCCCGCTCGATGGACGATTCCATATCCCTCACGGATTGAAAAAGGTCCTGAAGAAAAAACCTTATGAAATCCGGCACGATACCGCGTTCCGAGAAGTGATGCTGGGTTGCGCGGATCGGCAGGAAACATGGATCGACTCCGTGATTCTGGAAACCTATTGCCAGCTTCACGAAGCCGGATTCGCCCACTCGGTCGAATGCTGGGACGAGCAGGGTTTGCAAGGAGGGTTGTATGGCGTTTCGATGGGACGGGTGTTTTTTGGAGAGAGCATGTTTTCACGCAAGACGAATGCCTCGAAGATCGCCCTGGTTGCCTTGGTGGAACAGTTGAGATCGACGGGGATTGAGTTGTTAGATACGCAATGGATGACCCCGCATCTGAAAACCTTTGGCGGAATTGAAATTCCCCAGCGAGAGTATATGAAACTGCTGAAAGCGGCGCTGAGATAGCGGCATGCCGCTGCAAAGGCGGTCATCCGCCGGACCCGCGTTCGGCGCCCCCCCTGCGATTAGAAAACGCAGTTGTGGCATCACGCTGCAGCAAAATTCGGGTGAGGAAACGGCAATCTTGGCAAAAACGAGCCAGAAATGATGGTAACCTGCAATCGACATTTCGATTCCACTGGGAATGCTCTTTGCGGATGAGCGCAGCGGTTTCCGGACAAGAGCATTTCGAGCAGCAGGAAAAGACCTTCCGTCTGGAATTGGCACGCGCACTGCCTGCGGGTTTCATTGATACTGCGGCATCGAGTTTCGTCATCTTCTTCGCGGTGCAGGTCTTTGACATGCACTGGGCGGTGAAAGCGGCGTTGCTTGCCTCGGGAAGCGTTGGGCAGTTGTGCAGCCTGTTTATCGTACAGATCGCAAGACGCATGGGTCGGTCAGTAAACATGCTTGCTGCCTACATCTGGTTTTTCTCCTTTCTCGGTTTTTCGCTGGCATCGGTATCCGGAGAAACCATGGCGCTTTATGTTGCGGGATGTGTGATGGCGTTCACTTGCCTGGGGATGAGCGCTCCGCTGACGGCACAGGTTTATCGGAAGCATTACGCATCCGAAAAACGCGGTCGGCTCTTTTCCATCACTTCCCTGATCCGCGCCGGTGTTGCCGGGCTTTTTGCATGGTTGATCGGCATTTGGCTGAAATCCCACGGCAACGATTTCTCCCCGCTGTTCGGTGGGTATGCGGTCGCGTGTCTGTTCATGGCGACCTGTGTTTTGCTGATGGCGCCCGTGGTTCTTGGTAAAACCGCAAGTTTGAAATGGTTCGATGCCTTTCGCCATGTGTCCGAAGATGCTCCTTTCCGGAAGCTGCTCATTGTCTGGATGGTTTTTGGATTTGGCAATCTGGTCAGCCTTGCGTTGTTCGTCGAATACATTACCAATCCGATCTATGGTTACGGTTACGGGCCGAAAAACGTGGGGATCATCACTGGTACCATTCCGATGCTGGTCTTCGTGGTTTTTGTTGTGCCATGGGGTATGCTGTTTGACCGGCTGCCTTTCTATACCGTCCGCGCTTTGGTGAACGTATTTTTCATTCTTGGAATTCTGATATACTACCTTGGTGAAGGGTTTGCCATGCTTTGTATCGGGATCGGACTTCACGGCATCGCCCGGGCCGGAGGAGAAATCATCTGGACCCTGTGGGTCACGAAATTCGCCAACAGTGAGAAAGTTGTCGAATACATGAGCGTGCATACGTTTCTAACAGGAGTGCGCGGAGTGATCTCGCCATTCATCGCTTTCATGGTCGCCGCCTACGCCTCGCCGACATGGGTCGGATGGATTTCGGCAGGACTGATTTTCTTCAGCACGATGTCGATTTTTCCTGAAATCCTCCAAGAGAACCGAAGAAAGGAAGTTCGGGAATCGTAAAGCCCAACCCTTTCCCTCCACCACAAACACGAGTTTGACCGGCTTGCCGTCCTTGTCCGTGGATCGAAGCAACGGGCATGTGAGCCCGAAAGCTGTTGAAAGCATGAAAACCGGAGATTCCAAACTTCAATCGCCGGTGATTGGGATGGGTTTGACATCAGGTGCGATTGAGAACAGAAAGCATCATGAAATCTCTGTTCATTCTGGGTTTGATCGCGGGAATGACCGCTTGTGAATCATCCAAATCCGCAAAAATCAGCGATCCCTGGAAAAAACACATCATCCTTGCAACAAACGATGCAGCGGAGGGGCAGGCGAGCAGTGTCAATACGGCGGTCGCGAACGATTTCGATCAGGACGGCGATGTCGATGTGATGGCTTCCTACAACGGCAAAGTGTTTTTATACAAAGCACCGGACTGGAAGACCTATGTCATCGTCGATGACATGCCGATCAATCCGAGTACTTTGGGAGAGCTGCGCGGTTGCATCCACAGCACCCTCATGGATGTCGATGGGGATGGGGATCTGGATTTCGTCGGTTCCAACCGCATGATTTTTTGGTTGGAATGTCCTCCCAAACCCTTCCAGCAGCCATGGAAACTTCGGATGATTACCTATGAGGTCAACGGTGCGCATTGTTTGATCACGGGTGATGTGGATCGGGACGGCAAGCTCGAGTTAATCGCCAACTCCTGGCGCGATTCCAGTCAAAGCAAGATTCCGGATTCGATCACCTTCCTCAGGATTCCGGAAAATCCCCTCGATGGTGATTTGTGGAAACCCATCGTCTTTTCCGATCGGGATGCTCCGAAGAGAAATCATTACATGGGATTCGGTGATGTGAACAAAGATGGCCGACCCGACATCGCGTGTGCCGGAGTGGGTGACGAAGGTTCCGGCAACGGTTGGTTCGCGTGGTGGGAGCAACCTGCAAATCCCGATGGCCCATGGAAAAAACATCTGCTGTCCGACAAGGAGGAAAGCGCGACAAACATTCTCATCGCCGATCTGAATGGTGATGGTCATGAGGATTTCGTGGGCAGTCGTGGTCACGGTAAGGGGATCGTTTGGTTCAAAGGACCGGAATTCCAGAAGATCGATATCGATCGGAAGATTGAAAGTCCCCACAGTCTGGCCGTTGCGGATCTGGATGCGGATGGAGATCTCGATATCGCCTCCTGCGGTGCCAAGCCGGATGGCGAGGCTGTCATTCATATCAACGATGGAAATTGCAATTTCACCCGACATCTCATCGGTCAAAACCAGGGATCATACGACATCCGCCTCGTTGATATGGATGGCGATGCGGACGCGGACATGTTGGTTGCAGGACACACCAGTCGCAATATCGTATGGTTTGAAAATCCGATGAAATGAAGCGCACGGGGAAGTGCCGATCCTGCGTGTCCGGGTTCGATCCGTTCAGGCCTGATGCAGTAACCGGAGAAATTCCGGATGACGCTGAATATAGGTTTCCGCATAAGAACAATCAGGCACAATTTTCCAACCGAGCCGGCGCGCTTCCAGCAGTGCGTCAAGGGTGATCCTTGCGGCGATGCCTTTTCCCCGCAGTGCCGGCGGTACGTAGGTGTGTTCGATGATGACCGTATCACCATCCTGGCGGTAGGAAATCACCGCAGGCTCTCCGGGGCCCGATCTCAGTTCGAAGCGTTGCTTGCCGGGAAAGTGGATGGTTTGGTGGGACATGGTAGAATATGTCTTGGGCAGGTAGTTCAAAAATTTCGAAGCAGTTGTAAGGTCTCATGCAGCATGTCCGCGGGTTTTGCCTGCATCAGTCTCGGATACCTCGATCCATCCAACAGAATCGGGCTGCCGTTTCTCTGTAGCATGAGTCTCTGGCCTGAAATCTCGATGGAGGAGATGTTGTTCGCTGCCGCTGACGCTTTGATGCGGGCGATGGTGAGAAGGTGACTTACCGCTTCTGGCAGACGTCCGTGTCGGTCGAGCCAGTTTTTTTCAAGATGGTCGATGGAGTGGTCTGTATTGGCTTCAGCTAGTTCGCGGTAGGCGTTGATACGCAATTTGGCATCTGCCAAATACGAGGTGGGAATATACGCCGGTAAAAGCTGAAAATCTGAGATGCTGAGCTGCTGAAATGAAGAGGACGAATCGTTCTCTTTCCGGTTTCTGGATTCCGGACTCCGGATGCGGGAGACCCACTGCGTTTCTGTGGGAACCATGAAGTCGGCCTTAAACGTGGTTTCTTGCAGTACGGGATTCTTCTTGCCTTTGAGACGGTCAATCGATTGCCGGAGGAGCTGACAATAGAGATCGAAGCCGATTTGGGCGATGTGGCCGGACTGTTTCGTGCCGAGGAGGTTTCCAGCACCGCGGATTTCGAGGTCGCGCATGGCGATTTTGAAGCCCGAGCCGAGGGCGGTGTATTGTTTGATGGCATGGATGCGTTTTCTGGCATCGCCTTGTGTGATCATTTCGCGTGGAAGGAGGAGAATGGCGTAGGCTTTTTCTCCGGCACGGCCGACGCGGCCACGGAGCTGATAAAGGTCGGCAAGGCCGAAGCGGTCGGCGCGGTCGATGAGGATGGTATTGGCATTGGGGATATCGATCCCCGTTTCGATAATGGTGGTGGCGAGCAGGATATCCGCCTCGTGGTTCACGAAGGCGTGCATGACGTTTTCGAGGTCGTGTTTTTCCATCTGGCCGTGACCGACGAGAACGCGCGCTTCCGGGACAAGCTCCTTGAGTTTCTTGTGAACCATCTCGATGGTTTTGACCCGGTTATGGAGAAAGAATACCTGGCCGCCGCGTTTGATTTCACGGCGGATCGCATCGCGGATGATACGTTCGTCATAGGCAGTTACCGTCGTGGAAACGGGGAGTCGGTTCGGAGGCGGGGTGTCGATGGTTGACATGTCGCGCGCGCCCATCAGGGCCATGTAAAGTGTGCGCGGAATGGGTGTCGCGGAAAGGGTGAGGACATCGACCTGACGGAACAGCTCCTTGAATTTTTCCTTATGGGCGACTCCGAAGCGTTGTTCCTCATCGATGACGGCCAGACCGAGATCTTGATAAACCACATCGCCCGAAATCAACCGGTGCGTACCGATCACCATATCGACCGATCCGTTGGCCAGGCCCTGAAGGGTTCCGCGGATTTCGGCTGGTGAACGGAAGCGGTTGAGGAGATCGACTCTGACCGGGTAGTCTGAAAAGCGTTCCCGGAAGGTGCGCCAATGTTGTTCCGCGAGCACAGTCGTAGGGCAGAGCAAAGCGACCTGTTTCCCGCCGGTGATCGCCTTGAACGCGGCACGGATGGCGACTTCGGTTTTTCCGAAGCCCACATCGCCGCAGATGAGCCGGTCCATCGGGCGGGGAGATTCGAGGTCGTGTTTTGTATCCAGAATCGCTTGGATTTGATCGGGGGTTTCGGTGTAATGAAAGCTTTGCTCGAACTCGAAC
>JBEAZA010000028.1:0-53772 GCA_041170385.1 Verrucomicrobiota bacterium
AGTTTCAACACCCCAATCAGGGCTGATCACCCATGGATCATGGAAATGGTGCGCGCGACAGGACTCGAACCTGAACACCCTTGCGAGTACTAGAACCTGAATCTAGCGCGTCTACCAATTCCGCCACGCGCGCACTTAGGCCAGCCTTTCGACTGGGCGGGAAAAGAAACATGCTGCCGGATGCTTGGCAATCACCATTTTCGCCGTGGTCCGGAATTTCCGAAAACATTCTCGATTCTCTGGACCTTGGGCGTTTCCCCTTCGGAGACTTCCACCTCGATCACATCGAATCTCCAGGGGATCTCACGGGTTCCCAATCGTCTGAGCCACTCCTCGGCCCCTCGCAGGATCAGACGTTGTTTTTTTCGGTTCACCGCTGCCAAGCCTCGGATCATCGCGTCCTTCCGCCGCGTCTTGACCTCTGTGAACAACAACTGCCTGCGGAAACTCGCCACAATGTCGACCTCGCCACCCTTGGGCGACTTGAAATTTCTCGCCAAAATTTTACAGCCATGCGCACGCAACCAATCTGCCGCCACCCGTTCGCCATAATCGCCCATCCACTTGCGCGCGCCGGATTTTCCCTCTTCAGAGCGGTAGGGAGAGTTGAGATATCGGCTGAAACGACCGACGATGATAGCGACAAGGTCCATATTGTTGAATAGCTTCCAGATGTTCCCTTGTGCCGTAGCCTTGATGGCGCTCGAAACCGTAGAGGGGAAATTCGGCGGCGATCTTCTCCATGATGCGGTCTCTTGTCACCTTCGCAATCACACTCGCCGCAGCGATCGATAGGGATTTCCCGTCGCCTTTGACCAATGCCTCATGCGGAATGGACAATCCTTTCACCGGCAGCCCGTCGATCAATGCCACATCGGGCACGACAGTCAGGGCCTCGAGGGCCATGCCCATCGCCAGATGCGTGGCACGCAGGATATTGATGCGATCGATTTCCTCCGCCTCGACGGTTGCAACGGCCCAAATCACCGCTGAATTTCCCGTGATTTCCTCATACAGCTCATCACGCTTCTTTTTTGTCAGTTTCTTGGAGTCATCCAGATGGGGACAGGAAAAGCCGTGGGGTAAAATCACTGCTGCCGCCGCAACCGGGCCGGCCAACGGCCCGCGCCCCGCTTCATCCACTCCCGCGACTCTCGAAAAGCCGCGTGCAACCCAACCATCCTCAAATGAAAAATCCGGCATCACAACCCCGTTACTTCAATCCATATCCCAAGCCATATCAAGCCATTAGCAGGTCTTCAGCAAGTCACGATGGTTCAGAAGCCAACCACCGGGACCGCGAGTCTGTGACTCGCTCGTCGATCAGGTGTGGCATTAGGCCGTAGGGCATATCTTTCGCTTCATCTCCCATTGCGAGTTACAACCTCGCGCTCCCAGCAGTCCAGCCCACTGCGTATGCCCTCAAATCAACATCCTATCATCCTTTCCCCAGAGTCTCCAAGTCTGGCGTCTCATTTCATTGTTTTATTGCGGAAACCCGCTCAGTCCCCGTAAATCAGCCGCAACACAAAGGAAATTGTGCTCCTCCCATGCCAACATCTTCAGCCATCACCCCCGCCCCGCTCGATCCCGGTTTTTACCCTGCTTCTGTGTTCAACCATGACTACCAAGTCCGGCTGCAAGCCACCGGCAAGGGCGTACCGCTGGTTCTCGGGCTCGAACGGGAAAACGGTCTCGTTTCACGATTTGAAACGCTCGTCTCGGCAACCGCCGATCCTACCACCCTGTTTTATGTGGAGCGTCTGGTGAAATTTCTTGTCTGGTCTTACGGCGGCTGGAAGCTGCATTTCGGAGGCCCTCCATCCATCGGCAAAGCCGTCCGCAACACCTATTCATTGCGCGGCGCACGCAAGTTCGATTGCCGGATGATGGAGTTGGCCTACGGAAAACCCTT
The DNA here is from genome assembly GCA_041170385.1 of Verrucomicrobiota bacterium. Taxonomy (GTDB): domain Bacteria; phylum Verrucomicrobiota; class Verrucomicrobiia; order Verrucomicrobiales; family Akkermansiaceae; genus Luteolibacter. Next base: position 1,916 of record JBEAZA010000028.1, read on the forward strand.
TGAAGTCCACCTGACAACCGCCGCCAAAGTTCCCGCAGCAAAGGACATGGAAGTCCCTGCCGGAGGGCATCTCAAAGGCTGCCGCATCGGTTTCGACCTGGGAGCGAGCGATTACAAGGTTTCTGCGGTCATCGATGGGGAAACCGTCTTCACCGCCGAAACCCCTTGGGATCCGAAAAACCAGAGCAACCCCGATTACCATTACCATCATCTTTCCTCTGCGCTCCACCGCGCTGCCGCCTGCATGCAACGGGTTGACGCGATTGGCGGAAGCTCCGCAGGCATCATCGTAGATAACGAAATCCGTGTCGCCTCCCTGCTGCGTTCCATCCCGAAAAAACATTTCGCCACTGCCGCCGCGATCTTCAAACGCATCGCCCGGGAATGGAACGTTCCGCTCGTCACCATGAACGATGGTGATGTCACCGCTCTTGCCGGTGCGATGTCGCTCAACGCAAAAGGCATGCTCGGCCTGGCCATGGGATCGAGCGAGGCGGTCGGTTTCATGGACAAACGCGGCCGCATCCTCGGGTGGCTCAACGAACTCGCCTTTGCTCCGGTCGACTACAACACCAAGGCCCCCGCCGATGAATGGTCCGGCGACTACGGGGTCGGCGCGCTCTATTTCTCACAACAGGCCGTCAACAAACTCCTGCCCGCTGCAAAAATCAAACTTCCCAAGCAGATGGATTTGCCGGAACGTTTGCTTGAAGTGCAGAAACTCATGTCCGCCGGAGACGAACGCGCGGCGAAAATCTATGAAACCATCGGCGTCTATCTCGGCTACACGATTCCGCATTATCTCGATTTCTATGATTTCGATCACATGCTGATCCTCGGTCGGGTCACGACCGGAAAAGGCGGGGACATCGTCCTGAAAAAAGCGGCGGAAGTGTTGAAACAGAAGTTTCCAAAATGCGCGGAACGCATCAAGATCCATGTGCCCGATGAGAAGACGCGTCGCGTCGGCCAAGCCGTCGCAGCTGCCAGCCTTCCCAAACTCAAGAGATAACCATCATGCAGCTGCACCAATCCACAGCGAACATTTTCATACCGGACCATACTCCCGTCCCCGAGGCACTGAAACGCATCACTCACTTGGGAATCGGCGCACATCAGGATGATCTGGAGTTCATGGCGTTTCACGGCATCCTCGAATGCTTCTCATCCGAGGAAAAATGGTTCGGCGGCGTCACTTGCTCCGATGGAGCGGGCAGCTCACGCACCGGTCCCTACGCGGCATACACCGATGCGGAAATGATGGCGATCCGCCACAAGGAACAGAACACCGCGGCCGTCATCGGCAACTACGCCGCCATGATCCAGCTGGACTACCCCAGCCACATCATCAAGTCCCCCGCCGATGCTTCACTGAAAAACGATTTGTCAGAAATTCTGTCCCTTGCCCAACCGGAAGTCATTTACACCCATAACCCCGCCGACAAACACGATACCCACATCGGCGTCACCGTTTCCACGATCCAAGCCCTGCGCGAGCTCCCTGCCGGGCAGCGTCCCCAACAGGTCATCGGCTGCGAAGTCTGGCGGAACCTCGACTGGCTCCCGGATGACAAAAAAATCCTCATGAACGTCAGCGGTCGCGATCACCTCGCCGCGGCAATCAATGGCGTGTTCGATTCCCAGATCGCCGGTGGCAAACGCTACGACCTCGCCGTCCTCGGCAGACGCGCGGCCAATGCCACCTTCTTCGATTCCCATTCCACCGATGCCACCACCCAAGTGATCTTCGGGATCGACCTCACCCCGCTCATCACCGATCCCACATCCGACATCGCGGATTTCATCTGCTCCCTGATCGAGCTCTTCAAGGCGGATGTTCGTAAAAAAATCACCACCCAACTCGGTTAGAACCATGGAAATCATCATACAGGAAAACGCCCTTGCGGCATCCGACGTCGCTGCCCGAATCATCGCGAAAAAACTCCGTGAAACACCCAACAGCGTGCTGGGACTGGCGACCGGTAGCACACCCCTCCCCCTCTATCAGCGCCTCATCGAGATGAAACTCGACTGGAGCCAGGTCACCACCTTCAATCTCGATGAATACATCGGCCTCCCGCGCGATCACGAGCAGACTTACCACACGTTCATGTGGGAGAACCTTTTCAAACACATCAACATCCGGCCAGAAAACGTTTTCATTCCCGACGGAAACGCTGCCGATATTCCCAAATTTTGCTCCGACTATGAAGCACTGATCCTGCAGAAAGGCGGAATCGATATCCAAGTCCTCGGTATCGGAACCGACGGCCATATCGGCTTCAACGAACCGACCTCTTCCTTCGCTTCCCGCACCCGGATCAAGACCCTCACCGAGCAAACCCGGAAGGACAACGCCCGCTTCTTCAACCACCTCGACGAAGTTCCGATCCACTGCATTACCATGGGCATCGGCACCATCATGGAGGCCCGTCAAAACATCCTGCTCGCCTTTGGCTCCAACAAAGCCCCCATCATCGCGGAAACCGTCGAAGGCGCGATCAAAGCCATCAACCCCGCTTCCATCCTCCAGATGCACCCGAACGCCACTTTCTGCATCGACTCCGCCGCCGCTTCCCTCCTCACTCGGCAGGATTACTACCACTGGGTCTACAACAACAAACCCGAGTGGCAGAGGCTGTGAGTTGCTGATGGGCCGTGCCAGTCTCTCACGGCCCGGCTGGAGGATCGTTCGTGAGTTTGAGGTTGGCTCCGCTTCGAAACGTGCGACTTGGACGCTTTCTCAAAAGCCGGCGCGGGAAAGGCCGCTCCTCCGGGCGCACGAGTTCGAGGCGTGATGTGGGCATAACATCCGCAACCGACTTGTCTTACATAGCCCGCGAAGGACGAAGAACAACGCAGAAGCCTGCGTCTCTAGGCCGGAGCGGTCGGATCGTTTCCCGCGAAGCGGCACAACAGGTTCAACCTGAAACCATTCCTTTGCCGCACGGACCTTCGAGCACCCTTCTAAGCCCCCGCTTTTTCCCGTGAGGAAACCGCGTGCTTCGAGAGCTCCCGGGCATTCCAGAGGAGATCAGTCCAGAAACTTTCCCGGATTGAAAATGCCATTGGGATCCAGGACCTGTTTGATGCGGCGATGAAGATCAAAGGAGGTATCGCCCAGTGCTCTGCGTATCCATGGTTTTTTTGCGAGACCTACGCCATGTTCACCGGTGATGACGCCTTGGTTCTGCAACACCCATTCGAATAACCTGCCCAGCGCGAGATCCGCTTTCTGTTTGATGGCGGGATCCGTGTAATCGGGGACCATGAGATTGGTATGGATGTTGCCGTCACCTGCGTGGCCGAAGCATGCAATCGCGATACCGGTTTCTTGCTCCAAACGGCGGGCGAAATCAACGAGGTCGACAAGTTTGCCACGGGGCACGACGATGTCTTCGTTCAGCTTGGTCAGTCCCGTATCACGCAGGGAATATGAAAACTCCCGTCTGAGCTGCCAAATCTGTTCGCATTCCGCATCTCCCAAAGCGACACGGATCTCAGCGGCCCCGCAGTCCCTGAGCAAGACTTGCAATTCATCCAATTCGGCCCGGACAGCGGAAGGACGACCATCTATTTCAACGATCAAATGGCCATCGCCCTCGGGAAAAACACCGGCACCCATTTTCCTGCGAGCTGCGGCGAGCGTAAAGGCATCGCTAACCTCGAGTGCCGAAGGCAAATGCCCTGCCTGGAGAATCGCCTGAACGGTTCTTGCGGCAGCCGGAAAATCCGGAAATACCGCTGCAAGCATGCCCCGGTTTGCGGGTTTTGGAATGATCCGAAGAGTGATCTCCGTTACCACACCCAACATGCCCTCCGAGCCGACGAAGATTCCGATCAGATCGAACCCGGTTTTGTTTTTGTGAACCCGTCCGCCGGTGCGCAGAACGCTTCCATCCGCAAGAACCACTTCCAAACCAAGCACATAGTTTCTCGTGACCCCGTATTTCAGGCAACGCGGTCCACCCGCATTGGTGGCGACGTTGCCGCCAATCGAACATTCTTTGAGTGATGCTGGATCCGGGGGGTAATCCCAACCGACGTCGTTTACTGCCTTTTGCAAAACGCCGGTGATGACTCCCGGTTGAACCACTACCACGCCATCTTGTGGAGAAATTTCCAAAATTCGTCCCATCCGCTCGGTACTGAGAACGATGCCGCCACTGACAGGGACACATCCGCCCACATAACCCACTCCCGCTCCGCGCGTGGTAACAGGGATATGATGCTCGTTCGCATACGCCAGAACCGAGGAAACATCCGCGGTCGATTCGGCGAAAACCACGACATCAGGAGGATGCGAGGCGAACCATTTGTCACCCGAGTGGGAAGCAATCACTTCACGCGTGCTGCTGACTTTTCCCGCTCCGAGGAGCCCGATCAGGCCATGTCTGGTCATTTCAACTGTCATCACGGGCGATCTTCAGGGATAATAGGAACGCAGCATGAGATAACAAATCGGACCGGTCACCGCGACATACAACCAGATCGGGAAAACCCATTTCGCCAATTTCCTGTGTGTTTGGAAACGGTTGCACCATGCTGCGACAAAGGTGAGCAAAATCAGCGGCAAACTGACGCCGGCGGCAATGATATGAGTGAGAAGAAGCATCAGATAGATGGTGCGCCAGATTCCGACAGCCGCCAATTCCGAGGCATCCAACAAGGAATCCCCGTTGACATCTCCGTAGAGGATTTCCGCGTTGGTAAAGTGATAGGCCACATAACCGACCAAAAAGATTACGGACATCCCCATGGCACCCAGCATGAAATTGCGATGTCGGGTGATGTTTCCGGATTTGACAGCGATGATGGCGAGCAGCAGCAGGATTGCCACAACCGTGTTCACCATCGCGTGAAACGGCGGGAGAAACCCAAGATCCACCCCATCAGGCAATGGAATCCGCAACTCGGGACGTCGCATCAGCCCGACCAAGATCAGCACGACAGCGGTGACGATCCACGTGACGCGTTTCAGGATGACCGACAAGCGCTCATTGGGCTCTCGTTTCAACCATTGTTCCTTATCGCTATTCATACGCTATTGAGGGTTACCGGGTTCGTTCAATTCACGGGACAAGCGATCGAACAGCTGTTTTTTGAGTTCATCATAGAGCCCGGGATGAAGCCTGCGTCCCTCATCCGACCTCGCATCCGCGAGCGCCCATTTGCCGATCACGTTGAAATCCCTATCCACCAGCATGATGCCCATATCATGATCAAAGCGGCCGTTTGATTCGATATCCTGGGGATTGCTGCGCTCCCTGATCGAAAAGAATTTCATGGTCTTCTCGAGATACTCGTGGGTCTTCGCTTCATCTCCACCATTCAGAAACCACCATTTGGAGACATCCGCTCCCAGCGCGCTGGCATAAGCGCTGAGCCTTTCCACCTGGTCCTGAGCGGGATCGACACTGATGCACACGACATGAAAATCCGGATGATCTTTGAACCGATCATAGATGGCCCGGATTTCGGTTCCGTTCCGCACGGCACAATGGGGACATACCGCGAAAAACTCCGCCACCACCCATACCTTGCCGCGCAGGTCGGAGAGTTTGACGCGATCGCCTGCTTGATTGATCCCAACCAGATCCTTTTCAATGGGATACCATGTTTCTTCCTTTTGCTGAACCACGTTCACGAAGTCCGCAGGCTTTGGCTTTCTGGCCTCGATACGCGGCAGGATGAAAAAATTCACGCACGCAAGTATGCCCGCGCAAATCAGAGCCACGCAGCTATAGAGCACAATCAATGTATTCCTTTTCGTCATAAACGTTGGGTTCGTCTGGCTTTCTTGGACTTGATGATGAGCAAAACAAACAGAAGAGCGAAGGCGAGGCCAACATAGAGGACAGTCGCGGGATGCTTCTTCCCGGAAACCTCGGCTTTTTCGCCAAGGATCTCATCGATGGTCAGTCCCAGCAAGGATTCCAATTGTTCGACATTCGTGAGTTCCGTCCCGGTCTTCAGCCCTTGGGAGTCCCACTCACGGGCTTGTTCGAAATCGAATCCGGCGACATATGGAGCACCCCCGCGTTTCTGCGAAACCACAGCCTTGCGAAGATGACGGTTTTTGTCGATCAGGACAAGAGAACGGTCATACTCCCATGTGCCATCCGACTCGTGCGGAAGCTGGTTGGCCTTGAATTCATTTTTGATGAATTTGTGCAAGGTCTGGCGCTGGTTGGTGGCAACGGTCCATTTCGGCAATTGAGCCCCGAGCTGTGAGGCGAGTCCCACGAGTTGATGCTTGACCTCGTTTTCACCGGCGGGATCGATCATGAGAGTGATCAGGGCGAAATCGGTCACATCCCGGTATTTGGCCTCCAGACGTTTCATGACAGCGGTGGTGAGCGGGTCGATCTCCGTGGAGGGAACACACTGGACCAGCAGGACCTTGCCCCGCATCGAGAGCAAATCCTTCACCTCCCCATCCTGCCGCATGAAAATCAGATCCTTGCGCTCGGAAATTCTGGTAACAAAACTCGGTCTGTCGTCTTTCGCCGCGTCCTGGCTGCGCTTTTCGTAGGCTTTCAAAATCACCACTCCGCCCACGATCATGACCAGCACAAGGAACCATGCGGTCCGACGCAGCTTTTTCGGATCGGGTGTTGTGGGTTCAAGTTCAGGAATCGCCATCACGAGACCGCAAGGTAGCGAGGAAGCTAGTGATGGCAAGATTTCCGCAGTCCTTTTTTCCGAAAACTTTCAAGTGGCGGAGGAACACCCCGTTGTTCGACCAGATTCGCATCTAATATCTTGCACATCGAAAGCATATTCTGAAATCTTCATCCATGGATGTTGCCACAGAAACCGAAGTTGCCGATGCCGCCAAACATCTCCGCTCGTTGGAACAAGGACTCAACGAAATTCTCTTCGGCCAACAAGAAATCATCAGCCTCGTGATGACCGGCATTCTCGCCCGCGGGCACATTCTGCTTGAGGGGCTTCCGGGCTTGGGAAAAACGGAACTCGTCAAAGGGCTATCCAAGCTGCTTCAACTGGAAAACAAACGCGTCCAATTCACTCCGGATTTATTGCCCGGAGACATTACCGGCAACCCCGTGCTACAGGAAATCGAGGGTCGACGCGAATTCGTTTTCCAACCCGGTCCGCTTTTCGCCAATATCGTGCTCGCGGACGAGATCAACCGCGCATCTCCCAAGACGCAATCGGCCCTGCTGGAGGCCATGCAGGAGCGCCACGTCACGGTTCTGGGCAAGACCCACGAGCTTCCCACTCCCTTCTTTGTTCTGGCGACCCAAAACCCCATCGAGCTCGAGGGCACGTATCCGCTGCCCGAGGCGCAACTCGACCGTTTCCTTTTCAAACTGGAAATCACCCGCAACGACATTGAAACCCTCCAGCGCATCGTTTCCCATCGCGAGCTCGGCGCCGAGCCGCGAGTCTCCGCGATCATGACGGCTGAGACGCTCAACCATTTGCTGGCCTTGGTGCGCCGCATCTATCTCCCGGATGTCGTGGCCAATTACATCGCCCGACTCGTCGATGCCACCCATGCCTCCCAGCACGATGCCGCAAAGCAAATCCGTTTCGGTGCCAGCCCCCGTGCCGCGCTGGCGATGTCCTCCGCCGCGAAAGCCCGGGCGCTGATCCATGGCCGTTCCAATGCCTCATTTGAAGACGTCAAGGCCATCGCACCCGCCGTGCTCCGACACCGCATTGTTCTCGATTATCATGCAAAAGTTGACGGACATACGGCCAACTCCGTCATCGAACATCTGATCCATCAAATTCCTTTTCAAGCAAACGCCACTCCGAAAAATCTCACTCCTGCCTGAATGAACCGCATATCGAATCCGACACCTTTACGAAATTTTCTCCGTGCCGCATTCGGTTTCGCCATTGCGTGTTCGGTATGGTGCGATCTCCACGCGCAAGAAGTCCTGCTTCGTCAGGTCGCTGATCCGAAAACCGGCACCCATGTGGAGGTCACCGCGTTGTTTTCTTCCCCGAGTCTTGGCGGCTACCACCCCATCCGGGTCGTCATCACCAACAATCAGCCGATCACCCACCGGATCTTTCTCGAATTCCGATGCACATCGAACTACAATTCCCAGCTTTCCAGCGCCTCGCAGTTTACATGTTCCGCGAATCCCGGAAAAGTAGCGACGTATGATATCCTCGTTCCGCTCACGCCCCAGAACGGACAATCGAATTACGAACAATTCCTTCTCAACCTGACAGGCACCATGGGAAGCGCCAGCCATAATGACATGGTTGGTTTCAGCATCCACCAACCTGCCGTCCTCATCAGCGACACGCTGCACGCACCCAACGGCTCCTCACTCGATTCGGAGCTGTCAAAAGTTCTCAGCGGACACTCGCCGGGGTATGCCGGAAACAATCAATTCGCATCCCGCTTCACGCCGTCCCAGCTGCCCGATGACTGGCGTGCTTACTCAGGTTTTGATACCGTTCTGTTGACAGAGAACGATTGGATGAGCGTGCCGCCCGGTCCGAAAAACGCCATCCTCGCATGGATGCGCCTGGGGGGGCAACTTGTCATCTTTTCGGAGAGCGCTGCCAACCCAAATGCCCTTGGTCTGCCCGCTGATACCAGCTTCGGCAGATATGACATCCGGCCGATCAGCGGCAACCGTCTGGATCACAAATCCACTGTGGATTTTGTCTTCAACCGTGATTACGAAACCCGGATCGGCTCTGTCACGAAGGATTTCAACGGCAAATGGCCGCTCCAAACAGGGTTGGGAGAAAAATCCTTTAACTCGACCGTCTTCATTCTGGTTCTCATTGTCTTCGGAATCATCGTCGGCCCCGTGAACCTTTTCGTTTTCGCCAAATCCGGCCGCAGACACCGGCTTTTCATCACCACCCCGCTCATCTCGATCGCAACCTCCCTGCTGCTCATCGTGCTGATCATTTTTGAAGATGGCTTCGGCGGAGAAGGCAAACGGCTCGCCCTCATGGAAGTCCGGCCCGATGACAACCAGAATGCGGCCTATGTCGTCCAGGAACAATTTTCCCGAACCGGCGTCATGACCTCGCCCAGCTTCAGCATCGATGCCTCGGCCCTGTTCGTTCCGGTCCCGATCGCTCCCAACCGCTGGTCACGCTTCACACCAGACCATACCGCGAGCGGCAACTATGATATCCAGCCATCGGACGGAAAATTATTCGTCAAGGGAAGTTGGTTCCAGAGCCGCTCCGAGCAAGGCCAGCTGATCACCGCAGTGATCCCCACGCGTGGCCGGATCGACCGGACCCAACAAGCGGGCAAGATTGTCTCGAGCTTTGATTTCCCGATCAAGACCCTGCTTCTGATGGACGAGAATGGAAATTGGCAGCGCGCGGATCACCTCAGCAAGGGGAAAACCGTCGGGCTGACTCCGATCGACGCCACGATGGTTCAACCCATCCTGAACGATCTGAAGAACCAGTTCGGCAAGCGCAACCAATCCTTCTTCAAAAAGGTCTGGGAACGCAAAGGCCATTACATCGCCATCACGGCAGAAGCACCGGGAATCGACACACACCCATCCATCGATTGGCAAACCAACACCGTGATTACCGGACCCATCGCACGGTAACCCCCCTGTCACATCAACCCATAACCACCAAGTTTCATGAGCAACGCCGCCATTTCCGTACACAACCTTTACCGCTTCTTCGGTCCGCTGCAGGCTGTGAATGGCATTTCTTTCGAAATCCCCCATGGCTCGGTGTGCGGCTTTGTCGGGGCGAACGGTGCGGGAAAAACCACCACGATGCGCATCCTGGCCAGTTTGGATTACCCGACCATGGGTCATGCGGAAATCTGCGGGATCAATGTTACCCATCACCCTGCCGATGTGCGCCGGTTGATCGGCTGGATGCCGGACCATTTCGGAAATTACGACAACATGACCGTGTTGGAATATCTCGATTTCTATGCCCGCGCGCTCGGCTACAAGGGAGCGGAGCGCCGTCAGCGGATCGATGAGGTCATGGAATTCACCGATCTCGTCCCGCTCGCGGATCGTTTTTCCAACAAGCTCTCCAAAGGCATGACCCAACGGCTGTGCCTCGGTCGATCCCTGCTCCATGATCCGCAAGTCCTGATCATGGACGAACCCGCCGCGGGGCTGGATCCGAAGGCACGTGTCGAACTCAAACATCTCATCCGGGTTCTTGCCAAAGAGGGAAAAACCATTTTCATCTCCTCTCACATCCTCTCGGAGTTGGGAGAAATGTGCGACACCCTGCTATTCCTCAACAACGGCCGGATTGTCCATCACGGGGATTCCGAATCGCTCAAACGCACTTCCGACTCACTCGGTGGTGTGCTCTATGATGTGCAGATCGATGGTGATCCGCAGGCCTTGTCCGATTGGGTGATCCTGCAACCAAACGTCGAATTCATGGAAAGTCGGAAACAGGGCGGCCGGATCCGGATCGATACCATGGATCCGTCCAAGGCGGCGGATGTGCTCGCTCGTATGGTGCGTGATAACCTGCGGGTCATCGATTTCCACCGCGAGCAACGCAATCTCGAAGACGCATTCATCGACATGCTCTCGAACATCGAAAACGGCGGAGTGGGTGTTCCCGTTCCTCCTCCGCTTCCTGTGTCCCAGCCGCTTCCCCCGAGTCCCACCGAAGTCTCCCGGACACCGATCTGATCCGAACAGTTTGCCGAACCCATCTTTCATGAAAATTGCATTTCCCGACGATTTCCCGGACCGGCTCTCACCCATGCTGGTGAAAGAGTTGCGCCAAGGGCTCCGCACCCGCGCGTTCATCGGTGTGTTTCTCACCCTGCAGATCATTCTCGGCATCATCCTGCTGGGCGCCGGAACGACATCCACATCCGATCAGGCAGGCAATACGATCTCCGCGATCATCTTCGTGTTTTTCTCGATTGCGGTCATCATCATCCAACCTCTGCGGGGCATGGGAGCCCTCTCATCGGAGATCAAAGGCAATACGATCGACATGATGGTGCTGACCCGGCTTTCGGCCTGGCGCGTGGTTGTCGGAAAATGGTCGGCGATTGTCAGCCAATCCGCGTTGATGATGATCACCATCATTCCATACCTCATTCTCCGCTACTTCTTCGGCGGAATGAACTTGGTCGGGGAGATGGTTCTGATTTTGCTGATCTTAATCAGCTCCGCCACTCTCACCGCGATCACGGTCGGACTGTCTGCTTCGCCTTCTGTCATCCTCCGCTCCATCATTCCGATCCTGGCCGTCCCTTTCGGAACCTATGCGCTATTCGGCATCCTGGTCTTCAGCCGTATCGGTGGCGGTGGGTCTTTCGTCGATTTTTTTTCGCTTGAAAGCCAGGAGTCCCGGATCGCGATCGGGATCTTTGTGATCTGCTGCTTGTATTACGGATTTTTCATGCTGTCCATCGGCACCACCCTCATCGCACCTCTCGCCAACAATTACTCCACATTCAGACGCATGGTCGCCCTGGTGATGACCGTTGTCGCGACGGTTCTGTGCGTGATGCACGTTGATGAGATCGAAGCCCTGATCGCCATCTTCTCACTGATTTTCACTCCCGTCTTCATCATCAGCCTGACGGAATACAACATCTTGGTTCCACCCGTGATGAAGAAATTCCGCAGGTATGGATTTCTCGGCAGAGTCTCCGGCATCTTCCTGCTGCCCGGCTGGGCCAGTGGAGTGTTTTTCTGTTATCTGCTGCTGGCAATCGCATCCGTTTCCTTCTATGGCATCCATATTCCGTCATATGACGAGGAGCTGGTCACCGTGACGATTGCCTTGATCGGCGGTTGGATCTTTCCCGGCTTGTTGGTCTACTTCTTCAAGATGCAGGGACCTGCGAGGGTATCCAACTACATCCTTCTCTCCGCAGCAATCGGCATCATTTCGCTGACCTTGCTCGCCATTTCGGAATCCCTCTCCAGCCCGGGTTTCCTCTGGCTGTTTGTATGGCTTCCTCCTGTCAGTTTGATCATGATCGAAAATCACCAGATCGATGAGAATTCCGTGCTGGTCTGCACCGCTCTGATCAACATGCTTTATTTGCTGACTTTCCTCGTGCTCGCAATCCGACATTACAGGGATTCGATCCAAAGCCTTCATGACAGCCAGTCCAACGACTGATCCCGAACCATCACCGATCCCACACGCTCTTCATATGGAAACCATCCATGGCGCACCGTCTTTCCCGCTTCACTCCGACCTCGTCTCGCTCCATATCACAGAGGAGGGAGGTCACCTCGCCCCTGTTTCTTTCAATCTCGAGGGGCGGATCGTCACCCCCTACGCACTCGCTCCGTGGCAGCCGGCTGAGGTCGATCAAAATTTGCCCGTGTTGCTCAAAAACCTGCGCGGAGATTTCCTTTGTCTTCCCTTTGGACCGCAGGATGTAGGACCGCCGCACGGTGAAACCGCCAACCACCGATGGAAACGGGCCGATGGAAATGCGGGTTCCATCACGCTTGAGATGTTTGCCACAGACGTATCCGCAAACATCACCAAGACGCTCTCGCTCCGTCCGGGTGAAACAGCGATCTACATCAGCCATCGAATCGATGGTTTGGAGGGGGATTGGTCTTATGGTACCCATCCGATTCTCGATCTTTCCAACCTTCCCCCGAATTCCGCAAGACTCAGTGTCTCCCCGTTCCGCTGGGGCTCGGTATATCCGGAAATGTTTTCCAACCCGGAGGAAGGCGCACACCAGCAACTCCAGATGGGAGCCGTTTTTTCCGATCTCTCCGAGGTTCCGCTCGGTGAGGGAAAAACCATCGACCTCACCCGTTACCCCTCCGGTCACGCGAGTGATGACCTCGTGATGATGGTTTCCGATGATGCCACCGAGGAGCAACCCTTCGCTTGGTCTGCTTGTGTATTCGATGGCTATGTCTGGTTTGCTTTGAAAGATCCTGCCGATTTCCCGGCCACCATGTTCTGGTTGTCAAACGGAGGCCGTTCCGCCCCTCCGTGGAACTCGCGCCACACCTCCCGTATCGGAATCGAGGACGTTTGTTCCCATTTTTGCGACAATGTCACGATCTCACGCAAACACCTTCTGAAAAATCTCGGCATCCCCACGACCCGACATTTCTCAAAAGACCAGCCTGTCACGCTGCGCAACATTCAGGGCGTAGCAGCCGTGCCCTGTGACTTCGGAAAAGTCACCTCCATCTGCCCGTTGAGCGACAACCGGATCCGCATTTCCGGAGAACATGGCGATGGGGTCACCGTTCCACTGGACTGGAAATTCCTGGCCCGACCCACACCTCTTTCCCCTTGACTCGACTACCTTCCAAGGTGTTCGTTCCCCACGCCATGTCCGATATGCCCGTACCTGAAAAAACCTGGGTGAGAGAGGTTCTCAAATCCAAACTCCACCGCGCCGTGATCAGCGAGGCCGATGTGGATTATGAAGGCAGTATCGAAATTCCCCGCGATCTCATGGACGCGGCCGACCTCTGGCCCGGAGAAAAAGTTCTGGTGGCTTCCATCACCACTGGAGCACGCCTCGAAACCTATGTTCTCGAAGGCGCTCCAGGCACCGGAAAAATCCTGATCAACGGCGGTGCCGCTCACCTGATCAAAAAGGGCGAACGCGTCGCCATCATGGCTTTTGGCTATTCCGACACCCCCATCAAACCCAAAAATCTCCTGATGGGCGACAACAACGAAATCCTGCGGGACCGCTGATCCGCGACATCGATCGGGTTTGAAACCCAGAGCCCCAGAGTTTCCTCCCGGAAACACGGATGAAGTGCCGCAATACCGGCGAATCGATGTCCTTCCCCATTTACAATCTCTGTCGTGGCCGGGACAAACATTGCAAAAGCACCATTCCCGATGTCCATCTTGTTTTACAATCTTTGTCGTGGCCGGGACAAAGATTGCAAACGCATCACTCCACATCCGTCCGGAACGGCGAGGCGGGAAGACCTTCCTTGTTGTAAAGGTTCACATCCGGCACATTGAGCCATCCATAACGCGCGGCTTTGGGAGCGGTTACGCCTTCGGCCGTAACGATGACCTTGTCACCTTGGATCACGGCTTTGGCAGGAACGAATTTTTTATCCTCACCGGCAATGGTGAAACCTTTGAGCTCACCATCTTTGGCGACCAATCCGCCGCCGACATGTTTGAAGCTCAGTTCGACGGATGACCCGCTGACTTTCATCGAATCATACAAGGGACCGGAATATTCGATTTTTTCCCCATAGACGAGGGCCCTTGCCGCGAGCGCGAGGCGCTGTCCGACGGGTTGTTTGTTTTTCGGATGGATATCGTTCGCATCGCCCAAATCGGTCGTCACCGCCATGGCGGTGTTTTTGACTTTGCCCAAGGTCATCAATTGTGCCTCGCGGATTTCAGGCGGCTGGCCTTTGAAAGGAGCGATCTGAACGAAGAAAAACGGAAAGTCTCCTTGTTTCCACTTGTCGCGCCAATCATCAATCATGGCCGGAAAGAGCGTTCGGTATTGCTTCGCTTTTTGCGCATTGGATTCGCCTTGATACCAGATCACGCCCTTCATCGAGTATGGCACGATCGGTGCGATCATCCCGTTATAGAGTGCGGTTGGAAATCCCGCACCCACCGGTTTTTCGGGGGGATTGGCGATCGCCCCGTTCGCGGCATTTACGTATTCCTGCAGTTCGGGATCATTCTTGAAACCCTCCAGACTGGTCCATGCCTGCGCGGGAGTGCCACCCCAAGAAGAATGAACCATACCCACCGGCACACCGAGTTTTTCATGAAGATCCCTTGCGAAGAAATAACCAACTGCGGAAAATGCCCCTACGGTTTCCGGAGAACATCCGATCCATGAACCGGTGCAATCCGTTTGCGGAGTGACGGCTGTGGCGCGCTTCACGGTAAACATGCGGATCTTGGGAAAATCCGCTTTTGACTGCTCCGCTTTTCCGGGATCGATCTGGTTCAGTCTCCATTCCATGTTTGATTGTCCCGAACAGACCCAGACTTCACCCACCAGCAGATCCTTGATCTGAATCGTGTTTTTGCCGGAAATCGTCATGGTATAAGGACCACCTGCCTCGATGGATTTGAGATCCACCCGCCATTTGCCATCCTTCGCAACAGTGGTCAGCTTCTGGTCATTCAGGACAACCGTGACCTGTTCTCCATCATCCGCATTACCCCAGACAGGCACGGTTTGCCCGCGCTGCAACACAGCCCCGTCTGAAAACAACGGGTTGGGTTTCACATCAGCGAAGGCGGAAGAAAGAAAGAAACAGGCAAATGCCAGATGAGTGAAAGATGAGAAGGAACGGGTTTTCATGGGATTTCGGCTCGGAATGAGGTGCAAACGCCATATCATACCGGGCGGGATTCACAAATCTTTCCTGTTCCTTAATGAAAAACCTCGTTTAGAAGTAATCCAGATGAAGAACATCCATTCGAAGGACATCGAATCCATGGAAAAACTGGCGCGAGTGAGGTTGGCCAACAGTCTGCCCGGGCCAAAACCCATTGCGCTTGTCGGATCAATCAACGCTCAGGGTGAGACCAATCTCGCGCCTTTTTCCACCATCACCCACCTCGGTTCGAACCCCGCATTGATCGGAATGATCTCCCGCCCGGATCTGGTCGAGCGCCATACGTTGTCCAACATTCTCGATACGAGGTCCTACACGATCAATCATGTTCATTCAGGCATCCTTGAACAGGCACATCACTGTTCGGCACGGTATCCGAGGGAGATCTCGGAGTTCAGCGCGACCGGACTCACCGCTCATTACGAGCCGGATATCCCCGCCCCTTTTGTGGCAGAGTCCAAATTCCGCTTCGCTCTCGATCTGGTTGAAACCCTGCCGATCGCCGCCAACGACACCATTTTGATCATCGGAAAAGTCCGCCTGATCCAACTTCCGGAAGAACACTTCGGCGATGATGGATCCATCGATCTTCCGGCTCTGGGATCTCTGGCCTCCACCGCCCTGGATACCTATTTCCAACTCGGATGTGCCACCCGGTTGCCATACGCCAAGGCAAAAACGATCTGAAAGACATACCCGTCATGCCGTCCGCCACCCTTGTTTTTCCTCACCAGCTGTTCCATCCCCACCCCGCACTGGCGAAGGACCGTATCGTCTACCTCGCGGAAGACCCTCTGTATTTCGGCAACGACAGCCATTATCCGATCGCGTTTCACAAACAGAAACTCGTTCTCCACCGCGCCTCCATGCAAGCCTATGGTGAAGAACTCAACCAATTGGGCTACGAGGTCGAGTTCATTCCCCACACCTCTGCCTTTCAACATGCGATCCCGGAACAGATCACGGAAATTCATCTGGCCGAACCGCACGATTTCATTCTTGAAAAACGGCTGCGGCGCCATGCCGGGAGTCGTGACATCCGGCTTCATTTCCATCCAACTCCCGCGTTTCTCTCACCAGCCGAGTTTCTGACCGAGCACATTGACCGTCGCAAAAAACCGTTCATGGCTGCCTTTTATCAGGCGCAGAGAAAACGCATGGGAATCCTGACCGATGCTGATGGAAACCCCACAGGCGGGCAATGGTCCTTTGATCAGGAAAACCGGAAAAAACTGCCCAAAAACCACGTTCCGCCTGTTCCTCCGCATACCATCCCGAACCGTTACGTCACGGAAGCCATCGCTTATGTCGAGACCCATTTTCCTGAAAATCCGGGATGCGCGGAGTCGTTCCGATATCCCGTCACACGTGCGGATGCGCTCACATGGCTGAAAACGTTCATCACCGATCGCCTGGAAAACTTCGGCCCCTACGAGGACGCGATCTCGACGGAGCATGCGTTCATCTATCATTCGGTTCTCACGCCGAGCCTGAATATCGGATTGCTGACGCCCCGGCAATTGGTCGATGCCGCGCTGCGCGCCAAGGCGCCGCTTGCGTCGCTTGAAGGTTTCATCCGACAGGTCATCGGTTGGCGGGAATTCATGCACGGGATCTACCGCCATCGCGGCACGCAGATTCGCAATCTCAATTTCTTTCATCACACCCGTCCCATACCCAAAGCCTTTTACGACGCCACCACCGGCATTCCGCCCATCGATCGCATCGTCCGCCAGCTCAATCAGGAAGCATACTGCCATCACATCGAACGGCTGATGATATTGGGAAATTTCATGCTGCTGTGTCGCTTTGATCCCAACGAAGTTCATCGCTGGTTCTCGGAACTGTTCATCGACGCCTATGACTGGGTCATGGTGCCGAACATCTATGGCATGTCACAATTCGCGGATGGCGGAACTTTCACCACCAAACCTTACGTCTCTGGCTCCAACTACGTCCTCAACATGTCCGACGAGAAAAAAGGACCGTGGACGGAGATCTGGGACGCGCTGTTTTGGACCTTCATCGCCGACCATCAGGAACTTTTCATGAAAAACCCGCGATCCTCGATGATGGCAAAGAACTGGCAGAAGTTTTCGGAGCAGAAACAACAGGAGATGTATCGCATTGCGGGGGAGTTTCTGAAATCAATGGAACAGAATGAACCGTAAAGAGCGCAACGTTCACATCGCGTTGGATATCAATTGATTTCATTCGGAGGTTAGGCGGATGAACAACCCTCAATCCAAAGCTGTGAATCCAAACCCATCGATCCGTCAGAGCATTTCCTTCATATCCCCTCTGTGTGATCGTGCGTTTTCTGCGGTTGATCGGATCACATGAAAACAGTCATGATCTGAGCTCAACGCGAACACCATCGATCAGAAATTCCGATTCGCCTTCCGCGCTGCGCTTGAGATAACCCAAACCGATGGATCCGCTGACGCTCGTGACCTCCCCGCAGATTTTTCCGTCTGCATGGGTGAATTCACCGATTTTCCCCTCACCGTCGAATTTCAATTTCACCAAGCGGCGGTTTACTTTGCCCGCACTCCTGATCCGGGAAATGACTTCCTGGCCGATATAACAGCCTTTGTGGTATGAAATATCGGTCGCATCCAATCCCGCTTCCGGAGGTAACATTCCCTCCACCAGCTCCGCTCCCCATTTCGGAATACCCTGTTCTATCCGTTCGAGTTCATTGTATCGCAGGCCCGGAAATTCGTATGAGCCGGGATCCACTTCGCCACTCACATCCCGAACCTCGACATCATCCGCGATCAAATAGCGGGTCAGCCTTGCTTCGAGTGCCTCCAACCCATGCTTGGTGGTGAAAATCAGCAAAGAACCGCTTTCCCGCCGCTGTGCGATCCAGATCCGGAATTGCAAGCGTCCTTTCGCATCCGTCACGCAACTCGGTATCGCGATGCCATCCGGTGCGGCTTTGCGAACATCCTGGGTCACCTGTCCGTTAAGAAACCGAACCGCATCCGAACCGCGGAATTCCAACACACCTGTTTGCTCTTCCCACTCATTCATCGGCTTTGGCGATTGCGGAATAATCCAGATCCCCCATTCCGGTCTCACACATCTCGCCCATGCGTCTGGAAACCAACGACAAACCCGGCAACTCAACATCTTTCATCTCCGCCAACGCGAGGGCGTATCGGCTGTCTTTCCACATGTTCGACAATGTGAAATGCGGTTCGAAATCACCCTTGAGAATCGCGGGATACTTCATCGCCATCAACGGAGAACCGGAACCGTTGCGGATCGCAGCCTCAGTGAATACTTCGGGCCTGACGCCGTGTTTGCTCGCAACCAGAAGAGCCTCGCCCATGGCTTGCATGGTGCAGGCAGAAATCAAATTGGTTGCCAGTTTCGTAACCGTGGCCGTACCCACCTCACCACAATGCATCCAACCTTTGCAGACCGACTCAAAATAACCCGTCACCTTTCCCATCAGGGCCTCACAACCGCCCACATAAAACAACAACTGCCCCGCAGCAGCAGCCTCTTTGCTACCGGTGAAAGGCGCATCAAGAAATTCACATCCGTGTGCCGAACATTGTCCGGCCAACCATGAGGTGGTAGGCAAGTCCACCGTTGCATGGTTCATGACCAACACCCCCTTGCGCAGCGAGGCGATCACTTCCGTCATCACTTGACGCAGCGCCGGCGCGTCTTTCAGAAAAATACCCACCACATCCGCCCCGACAACCGCCTCAGCCGCCGTCGTTTTCTCTCCTTCCAACCCCCGATAGGTCCGACTCCAACTGGTCACACGATGGCCTGCATCGATCAGGCGGGCGCGCACACGCGAGCCAACAATCCCGAGACCGAGTATCGCAATATTCTGCTGATCCATAAGATTACATCCCCCACATCATCATGAGTCTGCTGAGGAAAATCACTCCTGACGCTGCAGGGAGAGCTTCACGAGATTCGCCGCCTGAATGCGGATTTCCTTCACCTTTTCATGGCTCGGCTGAGCGTTCTCTTCCATCACCATCTCGTTTCTCAAACCGGAGAGCACCTCACGGATTTTCAGGTAGTTGTCCCGTTCGGAAATTCTCGGTTCCAAGCCTGCAACAATCTCGGTGTAATAATCGGCAATATCCTCGCGCATGATCTTGTTGGCCCTCTCAATGCTGAACTGCTTGTCGACCGCTACCGAGGAAACCTCCAGTGCGCGAATCCATCCACCCAGGGAAATCAGATGCGCCAGATCCGCATCGCGCAAACTGACCAGCTCCGCCTCCACATCCTTCTGCGTGGCCGCCAATTCCTTCTTCAACTGCGGGATATCCTGCTTCTTGGCGCTCTCAAGCAAACTTGCCGCATGACGGTTGATGCGCTCACCTGCCCCCAGCGCTTTCCCGTAACGCGTGAGATCCGCAGCGATCCGCTCTACCTGATCCATCTGCCCAGCTTGAACGATGAGGAACCCATCCGCGATGAGAAAGCCCAGCTCGATGGCAAGATCCGCCCGATCCAGAGGCATCCGCTCGTTTACGACCCGTTGGGTTTCGACCAACGGAAGGGGCATTAAAAATTGAAGGGTATCAAATAGCTTGGAAATCGAGGGTGCGGTAAACTCATTCACCCCCAATTCCTCTCTCAAATGCTGATCCTCGATCAAATCCTCAGGAATCTGAGGATCCCCGGCAGGATCTGCTGCCGCCTCCCCGGTGACTTCCGATGGAGATTCCTCACGTCCGGCTCCCTGAGCCGGCTTCACCTCTTCCTGCGCTTGGCAAAATGCCGTAATCGCAACACCCATGATCAGCAGAACCAAGAATTTCATCCCTGCAATTTGACACTTTCAGACCGGATCGGCAACCGCCAATTCGCAAACGCGAGAGTCTTCTCATGTCTCTCAGCCCCTGCTTGACCCGCCCCCGTCATTCCCTTATGTCAACGCGCAACGCTGCACCTCATGTCCAACACGATCATTTACACCAAGACCGACGAAGCACCCGCCCTGGCCACGTATTCCCTTCTTCCCATCGTGCAGGCGTTTGCAAAACCTGCCGGAATCCATGTGGAAACCCGTGATATTTCCCTCGCCGGCCGGATCATTGCGCAATTTCCTGATCTGCTCACACCCGACCAACACATCCCCGATCACCTCTCGGAACTCGGAAAAATGACTCTCCAGCCAGATGCCAACATCATCAAGCTGCCGAACATTTCCGCATCCGTCCCCCAACTCAAGGCAGCGATCCGTGAACTCCGGACCAAAGGCTACGCGGTGCCCGAATATCCGGAAAATCCCACGTCCGACTCGGAAAAGGAAACCCGCGCCCGTTATGCAAAGGTGATGGGATCGGCGGTAAATCCGGTACTGCGCGAGGGAAACTCGGATCGACGCGCTCCCAAAGCCGTCAAGGACTATGCCAAAAAACACCCCCACTCCATGGGCGCATGGTCGAGAGACTCGAAAACCAAAGTGGGTTCGATGAATGGCAAAGGCGATTTCTTCTCGAATGAAACATCCGTCACCATCAGCTCCGCCACCGATGTAAAAATCGAACTCATCGGCAAAGACGGTTCCAGCAACGTTCTCAAAGCATCGACACCCCTCCTTCCTGCCGAAATCCTCGATGGAACATTCCTCAGCAAACACGCCCTGACATCGTTCCTCGAATCGCAGGTCGCCGAGGCCAAAGCCTCGAACGTCCTTTTCTCCCTGCACATGAAGGCCACCATGATGAAAGTCAGTGATCCGATCATATTCGGACACGCGGTCAGGGTGTTCTTCAACGACCTCATCGCCAAACACGCGGACACCCTCGCTGCCCTGAACGTTGATTTCAACAACGGCTTCGGCGATCTTGTCGTGAAAATCCAGGCACTCCCGGCGGACCAGAAAGCAGCGATCGAGGCGGACATCTCCAAAGCCCTGGAATCCGGACCTGCGCTCGCCATGGTGAACAGCGAGAAGGGCATCACCAACCTGCACGTTCCTTCCGATGTGATCGTCGATGCTTCCATGCCAGCCATGATCCGCTCCTCCGGACAGATGTGGAACGCCGCGGGAAAACTCCAGGACACCCTGGCCGTCATTCCGGATTCCTCCTATGCTGGCGTCTATCAAACCGTCATCGATTTCTGCCGCGAACACGGCGCGCTCGATCCGAAAACCATGGGCTCGGTGCCCAACGTGGGACTGATGGCCAAAGCCGCGGAAGAATACGGCTCGCATAACAAGACGTTTGAAATCCCAACCGATGGCACCGTTCGCGTGTCAGATTCGTCGGGAAATATCCTGTTCGAACATCAGGTAGAAGCCGGAGACATCTGGCGGGCTTGCCAAACCAAAGACGAGTCGATCCGTGATTGGGTCAAACTCGCTGTCAACCGCGCGCGCCTCTCCGATACACCTGCCATCTTCTGGCTCGATGAAGCCCGTGCCCACGATGCCCAAGTCATCGCCAAGGTGAAAACCTACCTCGCCGATCACGACACCAACGGTCTCGACATTTCCATCCTGCCACCCGCTGCCGCTTGCCTTGAAACCCTCAAGCGCATCGTCAAGGGACTCGACACGATTTCCGTCACCGGCAACGTCCTGCGCGACTATCTTACCGACCTCTTCCCCATCCTTGAGGTCGGCACCTCCGCCAAAATGCTTTCCATCGTCCCTCTGATGAACGGTGGAGGATTGTTCGAAACCGGAGCCGGTGGATCGGCCCCGAAACACGTCGAGCAATTCCTGGAAGAAAATTACCTTCGCTGGGATTCCCTCGGCGAATTCTTCGCACTTGCCGCATCCTTCGAGCATCTCGCCCAAACCCAGAACAACCCGAAAGCCAAAGTCCTCGCCGACACGCTCGATACCGCCAACGGCTTGTTCCTTGAAAACGACCGCTCACCGGGTCGCAAACTGGGCACGATCGATAACCGTGGTTCGCATTTCTACCTTGCGCTCTACTGGGCCAAGGCCCTCGCCGAGCAAACCAGCGATGCGGAACTCAAGGCCGTCTTCACTCCGATCGCAGAACAACTGGTCGCCAACGAAGCCGCCATCGTTTCCGAACTCATCGCCGTCCAAGGCAAACCCGTCGACCTCGGCGGCTATTACATGCCGGATGATGAGAAAGCGTTTGCTGCGTTGAGACCGAGTCGGACGTTGAATGGGATCCTTGCGTGATACGCAAGGAGACTGAAGACCAGCAGACACAAGACAGAAGACTGGAAGTGGCTTTCCATAGCTCATCCAGTGACAAAACGGATGGACCGTGCGACTCAAGTCGCGCCCCCTAAACTGTCGGGCATGGCGCGTCTGGGATAAAAAAAGAGCACGAATGGGCTCGCGCGGTCCAACCAGCTCTCTCATCACCCATGATCCCAACGGGATCACAGACTTTGGACCGGGATCGAGGAGCGGCGCGACGACCACCCCGGTAAAAAAATGTAGAAGAGCTTGTCGATCATCGCTTCACTGGGACCGCGAGTCTGTTACTCGCTTCTTCATCTCTTCTATGGGTAAGCGAGTCACAGACTCGCGGTCCCAGTAATCCTCTTCTTGAAATTTCAGCATTGAAATTCAATTCAACCGAATTCCCTCTGCGGTCTGAGAAATCAACCGCTTCTTCAACAGTGCGCCCAATGTCTGCTTGAACGTGCGTTTCGACACCCCCAACTCTTCATGGATCTCTTCCGCCGAGCTTTTGTCGCTCAGCTTCCAGAATCCGCCGCGAGCGACAAGTTCGCCGATGATTTGTTTCTCCAATTCATCCACTCGACCGCGTCCGGGTGGGTTGAGGCTGAGATCAATGTTTCCATCACCTCGAACTGCCGCAATCCAACCCTTGAGTTTCTCTCCAAGCGAAAGTTTCTGAAACACCTCGTTGGCATATAGCAAACCGGTATGCTCGTGATGGATAATGGCTTTGTAACCCAACGGGGTTTTGCCACAAATCGTGAGATCCACCTCCTGGCCACATTCGTAATTGGCAGGCGTGAGATCCAGGTAACGGGCGACGCGACTGCTTGCCATCAGTCGACGGCTTTTTTCATCGACCAATACCCGGACCAGATAGCTCTTACCGGGCTCCATCTTGACCTTTTGCTCACGAAACGGAACCAGCAGATCTTTCGATAAGCCCCAATCCAGAAACGCGCCCACACCGGTGACGGCCACGCATTTCAACTTCGCAAACTGCCCGGGCATCACCCGCGGGGTTTTCAAGGTAGCAACCAACCGATCCTCGGAATCGAGGTAGATGAATACATCCACCTGCCCACCGATCGCCCATTCTTTTGGCATCTCGGCACGCGGCAGCAAAATCTCACCCAAATTCTCCGCATCGAGAAACACCCCGAACGGTTGTTCCCTGACGATGCGAAGATTCGCTCTGGTGCCGATGCTGATCATGATGGGGTAAAAGAAGTCTGAAAGTTTATCGCGCGTTTTTTTACAGGGAGAGATGCTTCTTCACCAAGGCTTCAGATGACAAGCGAGGAATGGGAAGAGAAGAGATTTTTAGAAAATGAAGGTCTCAAAAGAGCTATCTCCTATCTCCTATCTCCTATCTCCTATCTTCGATCTTCGATCTTTCTTCACGGCGTGAAATCTTTCGGTGCGTTGATGATTTTCTCCACAGGATGCTTGGTGACGATGTTGCCTTGGCTGCTGCGGGCCTTGATTCCGAACTCCGCGAAATGCAGCGGACGGGTGAGGTTGCGCAAACGTAGGCCGGATTTCATGTGCACGATCAGCATCTGTGCCGAGCTTTCCTCATTGCTCGCGTGCCATTTGAAATACAGGACCTTGCTGCCCGGAGTTCCTTTGGTGAGATCATATTCCTTGTCACGTGTGATCCCTCCGATGGTGAAGCGTTTGGCCATTACGTTGCCATCCTTGCCATCACGATAAATCATCGAGTAAATCAGATCTTCATCCTTGCGAAAGACCGCAACACGCAACGGCTTCGGACCGACGAAGAATTTTTCGGCAACTTTCACCACCTTCATCTTGCCGTCCGCGGTGAAAATAATGACATCGTCCAACATCGAGCATTTTTCCAGTGGCTCCTCTTTCTTGAGCGATGTTCCCGCAAACCCGTTTTTCGCATCGAGATAGAGCGTCTCGGTGGCGGCAACCACCTGGATCCGGTCGACACGCACGAACGAAGTGATCTCCGTCTTTCTCTCACGACCCTTGCCATACTTTTTACCCAATTCCTCATACCAACGGATCGTGTAACGCGTCAGGTTCTTGAGGTTCTTCTCCGCCTCCGCGATTTCCGCCTCGATCGCCTTGATCTCCTCGTCCGCCTTGAAGGAGTTGAACTTCGAGATCCGCTTGATTCGGATCTCTGTCAGACGCACCAGATCCTCTTCATTCACCTCCCGCTTGAGCAATTTCTTATAAGGCTTCAACCCGGTATCGATCGCTTTCAACACCGCCTCCCAAGTCTCGGCATCCTCGATATCACGATAGATGCGCTTCTCGATGAAAATTTTCTCCAATGAGGAGAAATGCCACTTTTCCCCCAACTCACCGAGTTTGATTTCAAGCTCCATCCTGAGAAGCTCTTTGGTCAGATCCGTCGAACGCCGCAGGATTTCGGAAACTCCGGGAAAGGCCGGCTTGCCATCAACAATCACACCGGCATTCGGCGAGATGCTCAATTCGCAATCCGTGAAGGCAAACAAGGCATCGCGCGTATTTTCAGGATCGGCCCCTGCCGGAAGATAGACCAGAATGTCGGCATGCGCCGCCGTGTTGTCCTCGATCTTCTGGATCTTGATCTTGTTCTTGTCCGCAGCCGCCACAATCGAATCCATCAGCCCGCCGGTCGTCGTGCCGAACGGAATCTCGGTGATCCGCAGCATCCCTTTTTTCTCGATATCGATCCGTGCACGGACCCGGATTCTTCCCCCGCGCAATCCATCCCGATACTCGCTCGCATCCATGATCCCGCCCGTCGGAAAATCCGGCAGCAGTTCAAACGGTTCCTTTCTCAAATAAGCCACCGCGGCCTTGACGAGCTCGTTGAAATTGTGCGGCAGGATTTTGCATGCCAACCCCACCGCAATCCCCTCAACCCCCTGCGCGAGCAGAAGCGGAAATTTCATCGGCAAGGTAAGCGGCTCCTGATTCCTTCCATCATAGGATGGCAGCCACTGGGTCGTTTTGGGGTTGAACGCCACCTCCAACGCAAATTTCGTCAGACGCGCCTCGATGTATCTGGGTGCCGCCGCACCATCCCCTGTCAGGGTGTTTCCCCAGTTTCCTTGGGTATCGATCATCAGATCCTTCTGGCCCAACTGCACCATCGCATCGCCGATCGACTGATCCCCGTGCGGGTGGTATTTCATGGTGTTCCCCACCACATTGGCGACTTTGTTGTAACGCCCATCGTCCAGCTCCCGCATGGAGTGCAAAATCCGGCGTTGTACCGGTTTCAGGCCATCATGCAAATGCGGCACCGCCCGCTCCAGGATCACGTAACTCGCATAATCCAGGAAATAATCAGAATACATGTCTCCCAAGGAAATATGGTGATCCGGATCGTTACTCATAGAAGCAATGTGGTAGTGGAGGCAGCTTACCCGTGCAAGCATAGTTCGGGAGAAAATCGAAGAAAAACCCGGTTTCAAACCCACCCCCCGAAGAAACCTCAGCCCTCTGCTCCAGCATCACCAAAGACGAGATCATCGAATGGAGCGACCCACCCGACAACCCCAACGGCCTGCTCGGCCAAATCGCCGGCAATCACACCCGTATCGGCTAGACCGGAGTCTTCCACATCCCCGATCCCACATCGTCTTCGAGATCGGCCCGAAAGCCTAGAGGATTCCTAAACTCCGCAGCAGCCGATAGGCAGATGTCAACTTCTTCGGACAACCTCACGCTGTTGCGATTCGCTCTTGAAGCTAAGCTTCTTGATTGCTTTGGGTTCGGGCACGTCGCCAGAAAACCAAAAGACCGTAGATACTACCAGCAAGCATAATCAGAGGAGGAATCACGACCCAATCTAAAGCGGGCCGACGCAGGGCTGCTACTATCCCCCATGACCAAGCCACCAAATACAAGGCCGATATCCCTACCAAAATCCAATCTGTAAGTCTGCGTGATGAGGCTGCTACCCCGCTGCGTATGAGACCGAAGACTGGAATCAATACACCTCCGAGAGCCAACAAGACCCACACCGCGTAAGAACGAATATCGTGCCAAAACTCCAATCGCATCCAGTAGTCCCAACCTTCCCGAGGCGTGCTCTGGAAGTCTGGAATGACTTGGACCTCCTCGAATACTCCAATGTATCCAATCCACAAAAGTGCAATGGCGATTAGGCCACAGAAGAACGACAGAATTGTGCCAAGGGATATCAATGTAGTGTACTGTCAATATTTACACAACGTAAAGCGCATGCGCTCCTACCAGCGGGGGCGAGCGTGGATCACGGGATTGGTTTTTCAGTTAAGGCAAATCATCGAAACAGAACGGCTGGTAAGGGTTGTCATGGCACGTCTTGTTAGCTTTATTATTTTTGGTTTGGCTCGTCAGCTGGATGATTCGTGAAACGCTTTGACTTGTCGTGCGCAACGAACTTGTCTTTAAGCTGTTGCCCCGTGCCATTGAGTTTCTCAGCCGTCACCACATTTAAATCATACTCCTTGATACGATTCAAATTGGCGGTCATTCGGATGCACTCCAAGGCATATAGAATCAGAGACTCCTCTGTGCCATCATATAAACTTTTGGGAATAGACAAATCCGTTGCGTTGAGCGTGATGAGCACACCTTCTTTGGTCAGTGTCCCTTCAATCTTGATTCCTGCCGCGGAAAGGAGGTTGTGATCCTCCATCTTCTTCTTGGAGTTGGTCGGCGGGAAATGGGGGGAACAAATGAATGCCATCGAAGTCGGCTCGCCAGAGAATGCGTAAATGTCATGGCAATAAACCCTCTCGAATCTTGGTGTATCGCCTACTAGTCCCGTGAGTGCTTGAACGGTGTAAGTGACCGCGTCTTCGCTAGCTGTGGCTATGCCGCAAATCAGCACAAACGAGCTGATACCTGACAGAAAAAAGCGTGAGTATTTCATTTCTTAAGCGAACATATTTATTCGTAGGAACTCAGGATCGTAAATCCAGAAATGCTGTTTCTTGAATCGGATAGAAAAACCCTTGATTTGAAAAGGATGATTTCCCCGGGCGTATGGATATCAGCTTCATGTTGGCAACTTTCGCAGTGGCCACTTTTATCCTGATATCCATACGTTTTTCGTAAATCGCCGACTCTTTGGATGAGTGTGAACTGTCGGAAGATCTGCTTTTACGGTCGGCGACGACCCCGACGTATCCGGGTGCACGCCACGAACCGATCGAGATTTTCGGATTTTTTAACTCAACGTTGGCATGGCTGTGCGATCCTTTGCGAACTGTGCGGCTTCCTGGCCGTCGTAGCCTTGGCGAAGTCGGGTATGGTGAAAAACAACCGAGCCCAATCTTGCACTTTGGCATTCCACCCGCTTGGATCATGTCAGAAATGAACACCCTGGGAACTTCCAACAAACCGCTTCAGGATTGGGTTAACCAAATGGCCGCTCTCTGCACTCCCAAAGAGGTCGTCTGGTGCGATGGCTCGCAGGAAGAATGGGACCGCTTGACCGGGCAACTTTGCGACCGAGGCACCTTTACCCGTCTCAATCCCGAGAAACGCCCCAACTCCTTCCTCGCCCGCTCCGCGATGTCGGACGTTGCCCGCGTGGAAGAACGCACCTTTATCTGCACCAAACGCCGCGATCAGGCAGGCCCCACCAACCAATGGGCGGATCCGCTCGAGATGAGGAAAATCCTCACCGACAAATTCACCGGCTGCATGTTGGGTCGGACGATGTATGTGATCCCTTTCTGCATGGGCCCGCTCGATTCACCGCTGGCCAAGATCGGCATCCAATGCACGGACAGCGCCTACGTGGTGGTCAACACCCGCATCATGTCGCACATGGGAACCCATATCCTGAAGCGACTCGAGGACGAAACCAGCGGAAACGCTCCAAAACTCCGGGACGGCCACGGCCAGTTCATCAAATGCCTGCATTCGGTCGGCGCCCCGCTTGCACCCGGCCAAACCGATGTCCCATGGCCTTGCAACGACGATAGATACATCACCCATTTCGTTGACACCCGCGAGATCATGTCCTTTGGCTCAGGCTACGGTGGCAACGCAATGTTAGGAAAAAAATGCCTCGCCCTGCGGATCGCCTCAAACATCGCCCGGGAGCATCGCTGGATGGCGGAACACATGCTCATCCTCGGCCTGCAAGCCCCGGACGGAGAGAAAACCTACGTAACGGCCGCCTTTCCATCCGCTTGTGGCAAAACCAACCTCGCGATGTTGGTTCCGCCAAAAGCATATGCCGACAAGGGTTGGAAAACCTCCATCGTCGGCGATGACATCGCATGGATTTGGCCCCATCAGGATGGCAGGCTCCATGCGATGAACCCGGAAACCGGGTTTTTCGGCGTAGCTCCCGGCACTTCATGGGACACCAACCCGGTTGCCATGCAGTCGATGAAAGAAAACACCCTTTTTACCAACGTAGCCCTGACGGATGATGGCGATGTCTGGTGGGAAGGACTCACCAAGGAACCACCCGCACATCTGATCGACTGGACCGGACAGGATTGGACACCCGGCTGCGGAAGGCCAGCGGCCCATGCAAACGCCCGTTTCACTGCGCCCGCCGCTCAATGCCCCAGCATCGATCCGCATTGGCAACATCCCGAGGGCGTGCCCATCGATGGCATCATATTCGGTGGCCGACGCGCCACGACCATGCCGCTGGTCTATCAAGCGTTCAACTGGAGCCATGGAGTCTATGTCGGCGCCACCATGGGTTCTGAAATGACAGCCGCCGCCGCAGGGACAATTGGCAAAGTCCGCCGTGATCCCATGGCCATGCTGCCCTTCTGCGGCTACAACATGGGGGACTACTTCGGTCATTGGCTGGAAATGCCACGATACCTCACCCACCTCCCGCGCTTTTTCCACGTCAACTGGTTCCGAAAGACCCCCGAAGGTGACTTCATGTGGCCGGGCTTTGGCGAAAACATGCGGGTTCTGGAATGGATCGTAAAGCGCTGCAGGGGCGAAGCCGCAGGCCACGAAACCCAGATCGGCTGGATCCCGGATTTCGATGACTTCAACACAGAGGGGATGGAACACTTCACCGCTGCGGATTTCCATGCCGTCATGAATTTCGATCGCAACGAATGGCGCGCCGAACTCGTCTCCCAAAGCGAGCTGTTCATCGACCTTTACGACCACCTGCCCAAGGAACTCGTCTTCCAGCGCGAGCTCCTGGCCGCAAGACTTTTCTGAAGTCCGCGGTCCGTCATCATCCGCCCGTCAACCGCTTCGCCCCCCCAGAGCTCTCGTCGTGATTTCCGCCTGGCTCCCTGCGGATGGCGTGGATTCGAGCCCTCAAAAGATTTCTCACCCTTATCCTTGCCTTTCCCTTTCAGGCTTTCCAAGCTATGCCCATGCATCCTGAAGTTGAGAAATTAGTAAAAGCCGGAAAATTGCCCGCCCCTGTCGGAGAACGCCTGTCACAACTTGCCCCCGGAAACTTTTGCCTCCATAAATCCTTCGGCCCGGGTAAAATCATCCATTGGGATTTCGCCTCCAAAAAAATCACCGTCGATTTTCAACATTCCAGCGGACAGGAAATGGATCTCCAGTTCGCCATGCAAAAAACCGAATGGATCCCTGCGGATGATTTCCGAGCGGTCAAAATCGAACAAATCGAGCAGCTCCGGGAACTTGCCAAGAAAGACAGCGTCGCGCTGGTCATTCACATCCTTGAAAGCCACGGTGGCTCCATCACCGGAGACGCCATCGAACAGCTCGTCAGCGGTGCCGTCATTCCTGCCAAGGAATACAAGAAATGGTGGGAAAATACCAAAAAAGCCGTGAAAGAAAGCCGCAAAGCTGTCGTCCCGACGAAGCGCACCGAGCCGATCATTCTTCGGGACTCCAGCGTGACTCCGGCCGCCGCTCTGGTTGCGGACTTCGAAGCCGCTCGTGACATCAAGGGGATGATCAAGGCCCTGGAGGCAATTGCCGCCGATATGGGTGCATTTGACGACGATGCCGAGGCCCTGAAACGCCTTCTTTCCGACATCGATGAAGGTGCGAAAAAAGCCGCGCGCGTCCAACTCGGTCAGGCGCTGCAACTGGTCGCCGCGCGCGATGAAGTCATCAGCAACAGCAAAACCCTGGAGCTCGACCCCTCTGCCGTTCGCCTCAGCGATCTGGTTGCCGGTTCCAATCTCGATAAAATTGCCGACGAACTCTCAACCCTGCCATCGGGTCGGCAGCGCGCCGTTTTCGAAGCCTTCGAAGCCGCATTTGGAAACGAATGGATCTCAAAAATCGTCACGGTATTCGATCAGGTCGGCGCTCGTGGTGTCACGGAAATCGCACGCATCCTGAGCGATCAAAACGGCATTCCGAAACTCATGGACCATCTCGGCTCGGCACTCGCCCGCCGCGCCCTCGGTCCCGACGCGCTGATCTGGGTCTGCCGGGAACGAAGCAACGCGGCAAAGTCCGTTTTCGGCTCGGATGTCGGCGCCTCCATCCTCAACCTCCTCGAGAACGACCACCTCTCGGACGGCCCTCGAAAAACCTCCCGCCTCCAAACCCTGCTCAACGACGATAAGTCCCTGCTCTCCGACCTCGTCGAAAACATGGACCTGAATGAATCAAAAAACTTCGCGCGCCGCTTGCTCGACTGCCCCGTGTTTGGCGAACTCGAGAAAAAATCCCTGATGGCAAGGATCATCAAGGTACGTCCCGAAACCGTGGAACTCGTCTCCGGCGAGAATGCCGCCAAACGCGAGGAACCGCTCCTCGTCTCTTGGGACTCTCTCGAGAAAAAGAAAAAGGAACTCGAGGAACTCATCCGTGAGAAAATCCCCCAAAACCGCGAGGATGTGAAAATTGCCAAATCCTACGGCGACCTTCGCGAAAACTTCGAATACAAGTCCGCCAAGGACATGGAGAAATATCTCAACCACCGCCGCACCGCCCTCGAACGCGAGATCGCCAACGCCCGCGGTACGGATTTCAAAGGCGCTGACACACATACCGTGAACATCGGTACCGTGGTTACCCTCACGGACAAGTCAGGCAACGAATCCACGATCACCGTTCTCGGTGCATGGGATTCCCATCCCGAGAAAAAGGAAGTTTCGTACCTGTCGGAAGTCGGCAAGGCACTCGTGGGCCTCAGCGTTGGCGACACCGCAAACATTCGCGATCTTGAAACCGAACAGATGCAAACATTGACGATCAGGGCGATTTCCGCGTATTACGCCTGAGGAATTTCATTCTCCACATCAACACAACATCATGGATCTTACCACAATTGTAGAAATCAGGGGCCGCGAGGTCATCGACTCACGCGGCAATCCAACCGTCGAAGTAGACGTTTACCTGGAAGGCGGAGCTGTCGGACGCGCGGCTGTTCCCTCAGGCGCATCCACCGGCGAACACGAAGCACACGAACTCCGTGACGGTGATAAAAACCGCTACCTCGGCAAAGGCGTGCTCAAGGCCGTCCAGGCCGTCAACGAAACCATCGCCGGTGAGCTTCTCGGTTTCGACGCGACCGAACAAGCCGCCATCGATGCCGCGATGATCGAAATCGATGGTACCGCCAACAAAAAGAAACTCGGTGCGAACGCGGTGCTCGGTGTCTCGCTCGCGGTCGCCAAAGCCGCAGCAGCCCAACTCGGCCTGCCTCTCTACAAATATCTCGGCGGCCCGAACGCCAAAACCCTTCCCGTGCCGATGATGAACATCATCAATGGCGGAGCTCACTCCGACGCACCGATCGATTTCCAAGAATTCATGATCATGCCGGTCGGAGCACCCACCTTCTCCGAAGCGGTCCGCTACGGCGCAGAAGTGTTCCATTCGCTCAAAAAAGTTCTGCATGACCGCGGCCTCTCCACCGCGGTCGGTGATGAAGGCGGTTTCGCACCGGTGCTGAAGGATGCCGACGACGCGCTCGCCACCATCTGTAAAGCCATCGAGAAAGCCGGCTACAAGGTCGGCGACGACATCGCGATTGCCCTCGACGTTGCTTCTTCAGAATTCTTCGATAAAAAGAAAAAGAAATACGTCTTCAAGAAATCCGACAAATCGATCAAGTCCGCAGAGGAACTCGTCGCCTACTACGCCAAGCTTCAGAAGAAATACCCGATCATTTCCATCGAGGACGGCTGTGATGAAAACGACTGGGCGGGCTGGAAAGTCCTGACGGACAAACTTGGCAAAACCACCCAACTCGTCGGAGACGACCTTTTCGTGACCAACTCCAAGTTCCTCCAAAAAGGAATCGACCAGGGCGTGGCGAACTCGATTCTCGTCAAAGTGAACCAGATCGGTTCCCTGACCGAGACATTCGACGCTGTGGAGCTGGCCAAGGAAAACGGCTACACCGCCGTTCTCTCCCACCGCTCCGGTGAAACCGAAGACAGCACGATTGCGGATCTCGCCGTCGCAACCAATTGTGGCCAGATCAAAACCGGATCCATGTCACGTTCCGACAGGATCGCCAAATACAACCAGCTGCTCCGCATTGAGGAGGAACTCGGTGATGATGCGATCTATGGCGTGAACAAGCTCAAGGTGCTGAAAAAATAATCGTCACCGTTACGATTTCATCGAAAGCCACAGTCCCGCTCGGGACTGTGGCTTTTTTCATCGGCTGATGCTTCAGGTCAACCCGTCCGACACCAACAAGGACGCATCTGATATCCTGTCCGTTTGACAAGTCACGATGGAGCGAATGCAACGCTGTGACGGATAGCGGACAACAGAGACTCAGACCCCTACAGATGTGCGATCATCATTGGCAGAGCCACCGGATCGGGATTCCAACATCAGGCTCCGGAACCAAATCTGTAGGCTTGATGGGATGGTTAGCCGGGTTCTCAAAAGTCGGTGTAGCAGAGGGATGTTTTCAGGTTGGACAGGTTGTGACGTTTCGCGGGAGGCGATCCGACCGTACCGGCCTGCAGACGCCGGTTTCTGCGTTGTTCTTCCTCCCTCGCCCTTCGGGCTACGTGGGACAAGTCGGTTGTGGACGTTATCGGTTTGCCCACCAGATCGCGGCGTTCAACACCATGGCGAAACTTACCCAAGCGACATACGGCACCATCAACCACCCACCGGCTCTGCCGATACGGAAAAACGCAACCATCGTCACCAAAATCGCCACCCACAAAGCGATGATGTCCACAAGCGCCCAACCCGGCTCCCGTGCTCCGAAAAAAATCGGTGTCCAAGCGGCATTCAAGACGAGCTGTATCCCATACATCACTTGTTCTTTGCCCCAACCGACACGCTTCCAAACCCACAACGCCGCCGTCGCCATCATCAGGTAAAGAACGGTCCAGACCGGCACGAACACCCATCCGGGCGGATTCCATGAGGGCTTGTTCAACGACACATACCATTCATCCGGCTCAGAAAACACTCCAAGCAAGGGTGCGGAAAACGTCATCAGGCAAAACAAAACCCATACCCCAAAACTGCGATTGCGTGCCGGCGGTTGCATACTGGTAAATGGTTCACCAAATCCACGGTTGCGGTCAGGAGGTGGCACCGCCTGAAGCAGAAAATCCGCGGGAAGGGTTATGATGGATTGTCTGCACTTTTGTCCCGGAAAGTCAACGCGAACATCACCGCAACCGCCAGCGCGATACCGGCCGGCATGATCCAGAACGCCTTGGCTCCTGCGAGCCAGCCTTCGCGGGAAGAACTATCCAAAGCGGATGATTTCGCCCACCAGTCCAACACGTAGTTTCCGGCAAGCATGCCGGCGCCATAAGTAAGCAATCCGATCAGACCTTGCGCGCTGGCACGGATTTCCTTCGGTGCCTTGCGGTCTGTATACATTTGACCTGTCAGGAAAAAGAAATCGTAACAGATCCCGTGCAGGATGATGCCAAAGGTCAGCGCAGCAGGCACGGATGGCAGCAACCCAAAGACTGCGTAACGCAGCGTCCAGGCAAGCATGCCGATGAGGAGCATCCATTTGACACCAAACCGCCGGAAAAAGAAAGGCACCAGAATCATGAATACGATCTCGCTGACCTGACCAAGCGCCATGATGGCTGCCGATTTGTCACCAAATGCGGTCTTCTCGACGAACGGGTAGGTCATCGCATAGTAAAAGGCGAGCGGGATGCATACGAGAAACGAGCAAATTGCGAAAACCGCGAACGCCGGATCTTTGAACAGTTTGAGGGCATCGAACCCCAACATTTTGGCGACACTGACCGGCGTACCCCTGCCGTTTGGAGCCGTAGCAGGCAGGGTGAAACTATAAAGCCCATAGATCAGGCTGAATGCGGCTCCGAGTTTCATCGGGAAGGATGTGGCACCAGCGTCATCGATCCCGGGCAGCACATTGAAAGGAAGCAATCCGAAAATCGATTCGGCAACAACCAGTCCGGCCACAATCCAACCGATGGTTCCCCAAATGCGGATGCGGGGGAATTCATCATTCGAGTTCTTCACATGTTGGAAGGTGATCGTGTTCACCAGTGCCAGAGTTGGCATGTAGCAGAGAAAATACGCGAGCATCCAGCTGAACAAGCGATCCGGACTGTCGGTAATCAAAGAACACTGCCATAACAGCACCGCACCCGCCAAATGCAGGATCCCATTGACACGTTCCGCATTGAGGAAGCGATCCGCCACAAGACCCACAAACAGCGGAGCGATCAGCCCCGCCCAGTTTGAAGTTGAGTAAATATGACCGATCACATTCTGTCCCGCGAACACCTTTGTGAGGTATCCTCCCAGCGGAACAAAAAACGTTCCCCATATGAAGAACTGCAGGAACATCATGACCGATAGCCGAATTGTTGTGGATCTTGGAGTCATAGGCGTGGAGTTTTCTGGAGATTGGACGGAAGGATGAGAATCAAAGTTCCTTGATGAAGATATTCGCAAAGTCGATGGCCTGGCCGTGATGTTGCAGGCCGATCGGACCTTCTTTCGGGACGTCGGGCAGCTGGGCGTTTTCGATGACTTGTTTGCCGTTGAGGATGACAGACAAGCGATCGCCTTTGAGGGTGATCTCCATGCGATTCCATTCCCCCAGCGGATTGTCGGCCTTGAGCTTCGGAGTCACGGCCGCTTTGACTTCCGCAGGCATGTTTTTATCCATCCGATACCCGTAAACCTCGCCTGAACCCACCGTCCAGTTCCAGAGATTTACCTGACTTTTCATATCGCCCCGCATGAGGATCCCGCTGTCGAGTTCTTCGATTTCCGTTTTTCCTTTGTGCGTTCCATCCGGCAACACCACGGGCTGCATTTTCATCTCCCCGCGCCCCGACCAACGCCAGTCGAACACCATGGTAAAATCCTTGTAGGACGCTTCAGTCCAGAGATGTGTCGTCGGTCCCGCCTTACCGTTGTGCTTGAGAATCTTTCCGGAAACCGTCCAGTTCGCGATCTCCTTTTCATGCTTCCAACCCGAGAGAGACTCACCATCGAAGATGCTCACAAACCCCTGCGGAAGCTTTTCCCGTTCCGGCGGTAACTCCATGATCCTGATGTTACGATAGGAAACCTTATCCCCGTGTCCCAGCCACGCGATATGTCCGGCACGGCGTTTCACGCCCTCGTGCTTCGGATCCTTCTTGCTCAGTTCGTTTAAGTTCACATTGAGGATGGTCTCGCCATTCAGAACCACCCTGACTTGCGAACCGTTCACCATCACTTGCTGGTGATTCCATTCGCCCACCGGCTTGAGTCCCGTTTTCTTGGCAGGAGCCAGGGTGTAGATGCTTCCATGGAATTGATATTCTTTGAGATTTTTGTATTTCTCCGCCGAGTTATCGAGCACTTGGATTTCCATGCCTGTGTAGGCTCCATCGCCGACACCCGGATAATGAATTCCCAATCCGTTGTTCGCACCTGGGGTCAGCAGGAATTCGAATTCCAAAGAGTAGTTGGAAAACGTTTCCGCGGTCATCAGGTTCCTGCCTTTCGGAGTACAGGTAATGGCTCCGTCCTCAACCACGTATCCCTCCCCTTTCCAGCCGGTCAGATCCTTACCATTGAATAAGGATCGCATCTTCATTTCCTGCTCTGCACTTGCAATGCTGCTGGCAAGCGCCACCAGCGTGATCAACCGGACAAACTGTTTCATAAGCATCAAAGATCTACGGTTTTTCCCGTACGGAAACTTTCATCCGCCGCTTCGACAATGCGCATGGATGCCACCGCATCATCCATGTGGTCGCCGAGATCCAGGTTGTCCCGGATGGCTTTGAGGAAAAATTCCTGTTCCCGATGACAGAGACCATCGTGATCAGGTTCGTCATCGAGACGAAGGATCTCGTCCTCCCTCACAAAACACCCGTTCGCATCCAGTTCGGAATGATGCAACCGGAGAGCTTGGGTCTGGGTGTGCGCATCAACATTCGCACTCTGACCCTCGGATCCGGCTTTGTCCGCCACGATGGAAACGCAACCTTTGGGCCCCACCACGTCTTTCACGAAAAACGCAACCTCGCTCATCATCGGACCCCAACCGGCTTCGTACCATCCGACGGATCCGTCTTCAAAGGTCACTTGGAGGGCTCCATAGTTGATTTTCCCCACAGGCAATTCGTTCGTCAGTCGCGCGCCGATCCCGGAGACGCGCACAGGCCTCGAGCGGGTCATCTGGCACATCACGTCGACATAATGCACGCCGCAATCCACCACCGGAGAAATCGAAGACATCAGATTTTTGTGCGTCTTCCAGTTTGCTCCGGAGGATTGTTGGTTGAGATTCATCCGCATGACCAGCGGCTTTCCGAGCGTGCGGGCGACCTCGATGAATCTGATCCAGCTCGGATGGTGCCGAAGGATGTAGCCAATCACCAGCTTGCGGTTTGTGGCACGGGCTTTCGCAACGATCCGCTCGGCTTCGACCACCGTCTCAGCCAGTGGCTTTTCAATGAAAACATGGCAACCCGCATCAAACGCCGCTTCGGCGAAATCGGCATGGGTATCGGGATACGTCGAAATGGAAACCGCGTCCGGCCGGGTGACTTCGAGCGCCTCATAAAAATCGGCGAACTCAGGATAGCCGCCACCCAGTTCACGGTTCAACGCCGCACGGCTCTCGGCAGAACGGGTCACAATACCGCAAATTTCGAAACCCGGGAGGCGATGATAGGCGAGAGCATGTGAGCGGCCCATGTGACCTGCGCCGGCACAGAGAATGCGGATCGGTGATGACATATTCGAATTCTGACCAGCTCCTCCGGAAGAATCAAAGCCCTAATTTCAAATCATATTCTGCCGGCGCACGTCACCTGACTTGCGCCATTTCGCGCGCATTCCGTGCTTGGGTGCGAACAACAGGCTGAAAACGAACGCAACCGTCAGGGCCA
This sequence comes from Verrucomicrobiota bacterium, assembly GCA_041170385.1. GTDB lineage: Bacteria > Verrucomicrobiota > Verrucomicrobiia > Verrucomicrobiales > Akkermansiaceae > Luteolibacter. The sequence continues at coordinate 39,661 of JBEAZA010000028.1, forward strand.
GAACCATGCAACCGCTGGTTGATGCGTTTGCATGGTAACTCACCATGATCCCGACCAAAACCGAAACGAATGAGGAAACCACGGAGATAACGAGCATCCGGTCAAAACGATCCGTCCACAGATATCCGACGCAGCCGGGAATCACCAACATCGCCACCACCAGAATCACGCCGACGGCCTGCATCGCCACCACGATCGAAAGGGATAACAATGCCAACAGCGAATAGGTCATCAGATCCTCACGCAATCCCATGATTTTCGCCTGCTGTGGGTCGAAACAGATGAGCAGAAGGTCACGTCGGAACAACAGACTTGCCAACAGCACCAGTCCTCCCATCCACAGAATCCGTATCACCTGTGGTTCCGACATGCCGAGGATGTCGCCCACCAGAACATGATCGAGGTGAAGATCCGAACCGGATTTGCTGAACAGAACCAGGCCGAAGCCGAACATACCGGTAAAGACAACCCCCATGGCCGTATCCTCCTTCAGCCGGCTGTGTTTTTTCAAATAGCCGCTACCTGCCGCACACAACAATCCTGCGGCAAAGGCACCCAACATCAATGGCAATCCGCACCAGTAGGCCACCACCACTCCCGGCAGAACCGCATGGGAAACTGCATCACCCATCAGCGACCAACCTTTCAATATCAGGAAACAGGACAGCACCGCGCACATGGCGCCTGTCACCACACCCACCATCATCGCATCCAGCATGAACCCGTGCTCGAAAGGCTCCAGCCACAGCTTCATCGCGAAACCTCCTTCCGTTTTGCCGCCAGTATCCCCTGTTTCGGTGCGAAGATAAAAACCAAAACGAAAACCAACGCCTGCAAACTCACGATGCATCCGCCGGTCGCACCGTCCACAAAGAAACTCAGATACGCACCGGACAGGGAGGTCAACGCACCCAACCCGGATGAAATCCACAGCATGCTGACGAAACGATCGGTCAGAAGATACGCCGTCGCACCCGGTATGATCAACATCGCAAGGACCAGAATCGCTCCCACAGCCTGCATGGCCGCAACCGAAACTGCCGCCAACGCAAACAACAGCATCATGTGCAAAGCGATCACATTCATGCCCAAGGCGCGTGCCTGTAACGGATCGAAACAATACAGCATCAAATCACGCCACCTCAGCCCCAAGATCAACAGAACTGCGAAACCGATTCCCAACACTTGCAAGATATCCCCGCGCGGGATCGAAAGGATGTTTCCGTAAAGAATCACTTTCAAATCCACCCCCGCAGGAAAGAGGCTGATCAGGACCAGCCCCAGCGCGAAAAAGGAGGTGAACACAACGCCGATTGTGGCATCCTCACGAATTCGGCTTTGCGCCCGGATCAGTGCCATTGCACCTGTTGCCAGTATCCCTGCCAGAAACGCACCGAAAAAAACAGGCAACCCCGAAATGTAAGCAATCACAACACCCGGAACAACCGCGTGCGAAAGCGCATCACCCATCAGCGACCAACCTTTGAGGGTGACGAAAGAGGATAAAAATCCGCTGACCCCACCCACGAGCGCACTCACCCAGATCGCCCTCAACATGTAATCATATTGCAGCGGAATGAGCAGATGGCTTGTCAGTTCGTTCATCGGTCGCACTCCTCGGATCGTTGTTTCAGCAATTCCTCATGCGGCCGTTTGTCCCGATATTCCAAATGGCCGTCTTTGCCGAATACCAAGGGCCGCTCGTCATCGGAAAACACACGGACTTTCCAACCGTCATGCTCCTGGATGGTGGATTGCTCGAATTGAAACTCCCGCAACAAGCCGCCAAACGCCATCGAAAGGTTGCGTTCGTTGAAAACCTCAGCGGTCGGTCCATACGCGAGAACCGTCCGATTGATCAACACCACCTGATCACAAAATTCCGGCACACTTCCCAGATTGTGGGTGGAAACCAGAACGATGCATCCCTCCTTTCTCAACTCCTGCAACAGGCTGATGATGGCTTGCTCCGTGCTGACATCCACCCCGGTGAACGGCTCATCCAACAGGATCAGACGGCTCTCTTGCGCCAAGGCCCTGGCCAGAAACACGCGTTTTTTCTGCCCGCCGCTGAGTTCTCCAATCTGTCGATCCCGATATTCCCACATCGACAGCCGCCTCAGGCTCTCCTCCACTTTCTGCTTATCCGCCGATCTGGGAATCCGGAGAACATTCATCGCTCCATACCGTCCCATCATCACCACATCGGAGACACTCACCGGAAAATTCCAATCCACCTCCTCGGATTGTGGCACATACGCGACCAAACGCTGCTTCAGCACTTCCTTAACCGGCAGACCGTTGATCCGGACCCTACCCGAGTTCGGCTTCACAAAACCCATGATGCTTTTGAACAACGTCGATTTCCCGCTACCGTTCACGCCGACCAACGCGCAAATCGTCCCGCCACGGAGTTCGAAACTCGCATCCAGCAATGCCTGATGCCCGTTTGGATAGGATAATGAAACACACTCCACAGACAAATTCAGCGGCACGTCGTTGGATCGGGATGAATCGGAATCGCTCATGGGGTTGTCAGAAATCCGTTGAGAATGGTATTCGCGTTGTGTTCCAACAAATCCAGATACGTCGGAGCGGGACCATTCCGTGGGGTCAGGGAATCAACATACAACACACCACCGTAACGCGCACCCGTCTCGGCCGCCACCTGCAACATCGGTTTCGGACTGATCGTGCTCTCGGAAAACACCACCGGCACGCGGTTTTTTCTAACTTGGTCAATCACTTGACCAACCTGTTGCGGCGTTCCCTGAGCATCCGCATTGACCGGCCATAAGAACAGTTGTTTCAAACCATAGTCCCGGCAGAGGTAAGAAAACGCGCCTTCCGAGGTAACCAGCCAACGCTTTTCTTCGGGAATAGTTGCGAAGGTTTGCCTGAACGTTTGGTCCAGAGCGATGATTCGATCGATGTATGATCTCGCATTTTGATCATAGACCGAAGCGTTCTTGGGATCCGCCTTCACGAGGGAATGTCGGATATTCTCGACATAGATCAGCGCGTTTGCAGGTGACATCCAAGCATGCGGATTGGGTTTGCCGGAATACGCTCCGGAGGTGATCCCCATCGGCTCGATCCCCTCGGTAAGCACGGCAACCGCCACACCTTCCCCATGACTGAAGAACTTCCCGAACCGTCGTTCCAAATTCATGCCGTTCAACAACACCAGATCCGCCGCTCGTGCCCTGACCACATCCTGCGGGCTGGGTTCGTAACCATGAACTTCCGCCCCAGGGGGAAGGATCGACTCCACCATTGCCACGTCTCCTGCCACTTCACGGGCCATATCGGCAATCACCGTAAAACTTGTCACCACACGGATCTTTCCGTCTTTCTCACCTGCTGGATCCCTCTTGTCCCCGCAACCCATCATCAACAAAACCGGAGCAAGCCATAGCCACCGGATCCATTGCTGCAGCGTTTTACCGATGTTCATACACAAATGATTAGTAAAAACGTAAAATATTAGTCAAGACTAATATTTGAACTCCGGAGAACCATCCGTTCGGGCCATCATGCACCTCAGTGATGCCCGGATTTTGGCATCATGACGAAAGAAACAAGAACCCGATCAGACCCGGTCCCAACGCGCTGCCGCTGCACCTGCGCGGCTTCCGGTAGCAAAGGCACCTTGCAAAAGATATCCTCCGGTAGGTGCATCCCAATCGATCATTTCCCCACAAAGAAACACCCCGGGCCATGCTCTCAACATCAACGATTCATCAAGTTCGTTCCAAGACACCCCACCCGCAGAGGAAATCGCCTCCGAAAGGGGTCGAGGCCCCCTGAACCGAACCCTGCACGCCTTGGTGCGAGCAATCAATTCGGCAGCAGATTTGAATGATTCCAAGCCGATCACCTGTCGCGCGGCCTCTCCCAACTTCCAAGATCGCGAGGCATGGGCAAGATCGAACCCGTTGTGCAATTTCTTATGCAAATCATCAGCCGAATACGTGGGTTTGAAATCGATTTCGATCATCGGCTCTTCCATCGCACGCAGTTCCCGACCGAGTGCATAGACAGCCCCACCTTCCAGGCCGTAGCGCGTAACCAACAACTCACCCGCCACAGACCGCTTGCCTGCGGAAACCACAAGATTTTTCATCGGCATGCCCTCGGCCTTTTCCAGCAAGCTCGCAGGCCAATCAACCTCCCAACCACAGTTGGAAGCAGCCCAAGGCGCACATGTCACACCCAGCTCGCGGAACTTCCCGACCCATCCTCCATCCGAACCGGTCTTCGGCCAGGATGCTCCACCCAACGCAAAGACCACCGCTTTCGCCCGGACTTCCGCACCGTTCTCAAAAACCAAAACGTTACCGTCACGCAGCCCAGACCAGCGATGGTTTGGCCGGATCTCAACCCCCCATTGTTTCAATCTCCCCAACCATGAACGCAAAAGAGGAGCGCCTTTCAAGGACTTGGGATACACCCGCCCGCTCGACGCCTGAAAGGTTTCATGCCCGAGACTGTGAGCCCACTCACGCAGATCCTGCGGTTTGAAATCCTCCAGCATGTCCCGCCAGATGTTCCCTCCGGCATATCGTGAAACAAAATCGCCGAATGCTTCCCCATGGGTGAGATTCAACCCACCCTTGCCCGCCACCAGAAACTTGCGTCCTACCGATGGCTTGCCATCAAACACCGTGACGGAACGGTTCGCCATCGCAGCCATTTCGGCCGCACGCAGTCCGGCAGGGCCGCCTCCGACGATCGCGATATCCATCGATTCCATGAAGGTCAAACCAGCTTCAGCCGTGCCAGATCCTGCGCATCGATCAAGCCGATCGGTTGACCCATCGCGTTCACCACCACGATGTCATCAATGCGCTTTTCACCGACCTGCTTCACCGCCTCAACCGCCAACGAATCTTCGGTTAGAAAAATAGGATTTCGCGTCATCAGATCAGCCACGGCCAAGTCACCGATCTTCGGATCCTTCTCATAACCCCTTGCGAAATCGCCATGGGTGAAAATTCCCGCCAATTTGGAGTCTGCCGTGACAATCAGGCATGCACCCGCACGATTCCGGTTCATCTCCGCCAGCGCATCCATCACCCGGGCATCAAGCCCGACCATCGGTATCTTTTCCTCGCGCCGCATCACATCACCGACTTTTAGCAGCAAGGCCCGCCCCAATGATCCGCCCGGATGGTAACGCGCAAAATCCGCTTCAGAAAAACCACGTGCCTCCAACAGCACCATGGCCAGCGCGTCACCCATGACCAACATCGCCGTTGAGGAAGACGTTGGGGCAAGATTCATCGGACACGCTTCGCGTTCGACATAGGTATCCAGCGCGACATCCGCCGCATTCGACAAAGATGAGTCTCTCTTGCCACAGAGGGCGATGACCTTGACATCGAAGCTTCGCAAAAAGGGCAACAGGCCCAACAACTCCTCCGTCTCACCCGAATACGACAAAGCCAGAACCACATCGCCATCGGAGAGCAATCCCAAATCACCATGCAACGCGTTTTGTGAATTCAGCACCACCGCTGTGGCCCCCGTCGAATTCAAGGTTGCTGCGATTTTGTGCCCCACATTGCCTGATTTTCCAACTCCCACGATCACCACCTTCCCGCGGTTTTCCAGAGCATGACGCATGATGCGCACCGCCTCACCGAACTCAGGTCCGATCCGTGAGGCCATGTCTCGCAGGCTGTCCGCCTCCATCGCTATCACCGCTTTCGCTTTCGCTTCAACATCCATGGCGGGTATTTCAACGTTTCCGCCGCCTCATATCAACTCGTAATAATGGGCAGCGCAGGCAGGCATGCTTCCGAGTCCCAATCCCCCCTCCGTGAGGACAGCGACAGGAACCCTGATTTCGTCATGATTTCCGAATCTTCCCTTGAACCCATATTCCGCCGGCAAACCGCGCCCCATCCACAAAACCGCCTCGGGACTGAAGCGGATGTTCACCACCAGCTCCCGCTCTGGATGAAAATTCACCACGCATAGGAATACCTGGCCGCTGCCCTCATCATGCCGCAAAAACGCATACAACCAGTGGCCGAAGTCTCCCCGATCCCGATTGGCTGCATTCAAACCGAAAAACTCCCCCCGTTCGAATGCCGGCTCTTTCAAAACCTGAAACAGTTCCGCATACCACGCCCTCAGTTCGCTCCGGGCTGGGGATAATCCGCCCCCATCATAGGCCCCATGATTCACCCATTTTTGAAACTCCGGCATGGCGCAATAATCGAAGATCGACGTCCGGCCATCATCCCCGCTGAAACCCTCCGCACCTGTCGCCGGTTCACCCACCTCCTGACCGTTGTAAACCAGGATCATGGCCCGGCTTATCCCAAACATCACCGCCGCAGCGGGCTTGCCAACTTTCATCCCGTGTCCGCCCCAGTGCCGGGGATTGGCGATCCGGACTTCGTCATGATTCTCCAGATAGCGAACGCACCGATGAAATCTCCGGCCGGTGAAAATCAGATCATCCAGATCATTGGCCCATTTTCCCGCCTCATAGATCCCCTGAAGGATCTTGTAGGTGGGATGATCGTAAACCGCATCGATGCCTGCATCCAACAAGGCATCCATCACATCCCGATCCGTCAATTTCGCCGGGTCCGAGTCATACGCCTCAGCCATCAAATACACCCCCGGATCCCTCTCTCTGGCCCTGCTTGACAACCATGCCCAGAACTCCATCGGGATCATGTGCGCCATATCCGCACGAAACCCATCAACACCCATCCCCTGCCAGTAGGCAATGATCTCATCCATCGTTCGCCATGTGCGCGGCACCTCACTCGGCAACGCATCCGGGCCCGGCAGATGCGAGGTGTCGCGACCGCGGGTGAAATCATGCCCGTAATTCAATTTCACCGTCTCATACCAATCTTGTGGGGAAGGCGCCCATGTCACGGCGTTGTTTCCTGTCACACGCCCGATCTCCGCTTCCGGAGCGAATCCCCCGGTGCAACCTTCCAATCCTGCCGTCGGAAGTTTCAACGGCGGACCACCTCCGGGATGCGATCGGTCGAGATAAAAAAAATGGTTGTCCCTGTCGAAAAACACATCCCGCCGGTCTTCCGCACCGAATGAAAGCTCCGGCCGAATTTCGGAACGATAGCTCCGTGCGACATGATTGGGAATGAAATCCATGATGACCCGGAGCCCGGCACGATGACAACGTTCCAACAAATCACGGAACTCCTCCAGCCTTCGTCGCGGATCCGCCGCATAGTCCGGACAAACATTGAAGTAATCCCTGACCGCATAGGGACTTCCTGCCCGGCCCTTGACGATATCCGGTGGATCCGCAGGACGCCCGGGATAGGAGGTGCCGCTCGCATGCTCCAACAAACCGGTAAGCCAGACATGGTTGAAGCCCATTTCAACGATCCCACCGAGCGCACGGTCGGAGATGTCACGGAATGTTCCGCAACCATTCCGTTCCATGCTTCCGTTCAAGATTCCTGCTTTGCGCGTGTTGCCGAATGTCCTGACGAACAACTGATAAATCAATGCCCTTGGATGATGATCAGCGCGCATCGGAATTTCTTACTGCCCGGAAAACTGCACGGCGGACATCCGCGGCCGCAGCCACCTCAGAGCTTGGTCCATGCACCGTTGTTGTTGGATGACTTTACCGCCGCTTCAATAAATGCCATGCCGTCAACTCCGTCCTGAACGGTCGGATAATCATAGGCGGCGTTGCCTTTGAATTTGCCATCGAGCGCGTCGGATATCGCCTCCGCAGCGGACAAATACACATTCGCGAACGCCTCAATGAACGCTTCCGGATGACCGAACGGCAGACGCGTATACTTCTGTGCGGCCGCGCCGTTATAACTGTTGCCCCTGCGCCAAGTCTCTCTCGGCTTGTCGGCAAATTTCACAATCAGTTCGTTCGGATGCTCCTGATGCCACTCAATCGATGCCTTGGTGCCGTATATCCGGATGTTGAGATTGTTCTCATCCCCCGTGGAGATTTGCGAAGCATAGAGCACCCCGCGAGCACCTCCTTCATAACGGCAAAGCATTGATCCGTCATCGTCCAGCTGCCTGCCTGGAATGAACGTGTTCAAATCCGCCGCCACTTCCTCAAGCCGCAGCCCGGTGATGTATTGCGCCAGGTTTTCCGCATGCGAGCCAATGTCCCCGATGCAATTCGACACACCCGAAATGCTCGGATCCATCCGCCAGTTTGAAATTTTTCCCCCAGCTGAAGAAGCTTCATCATATGCCGAAATCGCATAGCCCTGGGGATACTCGGCCACAATCTTGAGAATCTTGCCAAGCTTGCCCTCCGCCACCATCGCCTTGGCTTCCTTGACCATCGGGTATCCGGTGTAGTTGTGAGTCAGTGCGAAAACCAATCCGCTTTGCTCGACGACCGCTCTCAGCTCCTCACCCTGTGCTTTTGAAAACGCCAGAGGCTTTTCACAGATCACATGAATGCCGCTCTCCAAAAATTTCTTCGCCACCTTGTAGTGGAGATCGTTGCGGGCCACGATGCTGACGAAGTCGATCCGCTCACCAACCGGGAGCGCCGCTTCCTTCTCGGCCATCTCCTCGAACGTCGCATAGACCCGCTCCGGCGACAGGAAAAAATCCTGACCTGAAAGCTTCGACTTCTCGGGGTCGGATGAAAAACAACCGGCGACCAGTTCGATTTTCCCGTCCAAATTCGCAGCCATCCTGTGAACCGCGCCAATGAACGCCCCGCGTCCGCCACCTACCATACCCATTTTCAGTTTTCTCTTCATTGTCTTATATTGAACGTGTTTGCGCCTGAAGCAATTTCATTGAACCAGCTCTCCCAATGGCTGCAACCCATTTTTATGTCGGATCTCAGCCCATCATGGCCAAGATCGCATCGGCTGCACTCTCAGGTCGCTGGCGCAATCCGCTGCATCCACCTTCCGGAAATCAGGGCCAGCGGAGGTAACGCGATTGCGATGAGCAGATGATAACCGGGAACCGACATGGATTGATGCCCGAGACAAGTCAACGCAAGAGGCAACGTCACCACCCAGTCCAGCATGGGAATCCCTGCCAACAAGGCCGATACATGTGCCGGAACTGGAGTGCGATATCTTGTCAACGCCATGCCCAGTACGATTCCAAAGGGAACGAGGCCGATCCATCCCAACATCGGGTTGACCTGCATGGGCAAGCAAACGGCAACCCATCCCGACGCGATCAGCAGCCCTCGGGAAAGGCGGATCTTCTCCGGCGGGATGCGCGCCATGGATTCCCATCTGGCGCTGAGTGACAGTGCGACAATGTAGATCAGCAACGCCAGAGCAGGATAGAAAGGGAATGGCGAAAGCGATTCCCGCATCGCCAAATACCCCATGACCGGCAAACAGGCACGACACAGGCCCATGGGTATCACCGAGAGGAAGGTCTTTTTGTGAATGAACGTGTAAAGCAGGATCAACGCCACCAGGAGCAAGGATACGCCCAGCACTCCGATGCCGTACAACGCCGTCAGCAGCGTAGCGATTGTAAACCCGCCGATAGAAAGAAGCAGATACGAACGGGCGGAAAACATCCCGCGTGGCAACGCCCGCTCCGGCCGTTTCTCCTTGTCCCAATCCAGATCCGCCCAGTCATTCAAGACATTTCCGGAAACATAGAACAACACCCCGGCCACCAACAACCACCCGGGCCATACGAATTCCCGTCCGCTTGCCAAACCGCCCAAAAACACCCCGACGGCCAAGTTGCTGAGCACGCTCGGCACATTGGCGATCCTCGCCGTTGCCAACAACGCATGAATTTTACCATCATTTCTCACAGCCACTAGCCCAACTCAATCCTCTCAAAACGCAAGCCTTCGCCGCGGAGGAATCGGAGAAATTTTCATATTTCTCGTCTTTCCAACCGATAGATCCATCTGCTTGAATGCGTATCGCACCTATTCGTCCGGACCATGGCTCTCTTCCGTATTTCTTTTCTGATCCTTCTCGCACCTTGCCTGACGGCCCAGACCTCAGACACTCCCATCTTCGAGCAAAGCGGGACTGCGGTGAAAAAAAGCCACGACGAAATCATCCGCAAAGCCCTTTTGGCCCGCGAAAAGGTCTCCGCCATCGACAAGACCGAGATCGACAAACAAATCCTCGCTCCGAAACCCGAACCCGTCGAACTTGCTGCGCCTTTCTCCAAAGCACTCTCCGCCGAGGAAATCGCTCGTCATGCACGCGAATCAAATCTCCGTGTCGGTTACTGCTACCTCTGCATGAATTGCGAAAACTGGCATATCAATCTCGCAGGCGGCTACGCGATCGCTCCGAACGTGATCGTTACCTGTGACCACGTTCTGTGCAATAAAACCCGTATGCGAGACGGTTTCATCGTCGCCTTCGATCTCACGGGAAACATCGCATGCGGCGTCGCAGTCCTCGCACGGAACGCCACGATGGATACCGCCATCATCAAGGTCGCAGGCGCCGTTTTCTCTCCCGTCCCCCTGAATGCCGAGGTCAAACAAGGCTCTCCATCCTACTGCTTCAGCTATCCTCTCAAGCAGCAAGGCTACTTCAGCACAGGCGTGATCAATCGGTTCTATTGGCACGAACGCTACCAAGGCCAGGACAGAAACAGCATCGACGCCCTTTCCTACCTGCGTGTGAACTACAGCAATGACTGGGCTCCCGGCAGCAGCGGTTCTCCGCTCTTCGACCCGGCTGGCAATATCACCGGTCACGTGTCCACCATCACGGGTCTGAGTGGCGGCAAAAACGGATCTCCGATGCTGACTCTCCACGAAGGAGTTCCGGCCCGCGCGGTCCTCGCTCTCGCCGGAGCTCTCGAGCACCCCCCGGAAATCGCCCGCATCGCCAACTTTCCGGACATCACCAGCAAAACCCCCATCACCGGCGACAAGGCTCCCAAAGAAAAACCCGATACGGGCGCTCAGGAACCGGATCAGGAAAAACCTGAGGCCGGACAAGAAGCGGATCGTGCGGAATAACCCACCAGCGTTGCATGCCGCTTTCCAAACGTTCCATTTTCTTCTGCATCTTCCTGCCGTTCTCCCATCTCATGGCGGATGACATCCATCTTGGCCATGGTCTCTTGGCCGGTGAACCTACCGATACAACCGTCATCCTTCAAACCCGCCTCACTTCCACCGCATCTGCCAGCAATGGCGATATCCCCGGTGCAGCGGGAACGGGCCGGTTCGAGATCTCCACCACGCCGGACTACGAATCATCCGTTTTTTCAACATGGATCACTGCCATCGAAGAAAACGACTTCATCCTCAAAACGAAGATCCGTTCGCTCCGCCCCAACACCGTGTATCACTACCGCGTCATCTTCGGACCTGACAAGGAACACACCAAACCCAGCAAGAACGCGACGTTCAAAACCCTTCCTTCTACGGATCAATCCGTTCCGATCCGGTTTTGCCTGACCAGTTGTCTGAACTATGCCTTTTTTCAGGATGGACATAAACTTACCCCTCCTGCCGCACCGGAAGACCGCACTCTTGGCTATCCGGCTCTTGAGCCCATCGCACAACTCAGACCTGATTTTGTCATCCTGAACGGTGATTGTGTGTATTATGACCACCCATGGCAAACCCGTGCGAAAAACCAATCGGAACTTCGTAAAAAATGGCATGAACAATATGTCATGCCGCGCTTTGTGAAACTTTTCGGCCAAACCCCGACCTACTGGCTCAAGGACGATCACGACCATCGATACAACGATTCCGACACGACGGGAGACGAAGCGCCATCCAACCGACTGGGGATCGATACCTTCCGGGAACAGGTCCCGATACTGGAGCCTCGGTCGAACCAACCGACCTACCGAACCCACCGCATGGGTAAGGAACTCCAACTCTGGTTCGTCGAGGGCCGTGATTACCGCAGCCCGAACAACATGCCCGATGGCCCTGAAAAGTCTCTCTGGGGAAAAGAACAGCGGGAATGGCTGCAACGCACGCTCAAGGAAAGCGATGCCACCTTCAAAATCCTGATCTCTCCCACTCCCATGCTCGGACCCGACGATGGATCGAAATCCGACAACCACGCCAATCTCAAGGGATTCAATCACGAAGCCCAATCCTTTTTCGAATGGTTGAAAACCAGTTCCATCCATCCAACAACCTTCTTCATCCTCTGCGGTGATCGGCATTGGAAATACCAATCCATCCATCCCCACGGTTTCAGCGAGTTTTCCTGTGGCGCGCTGAACAAAGAGAACGCCCGTTTGGGTCGAGCGCCGGGCGATCCGAAATCGAACGATCCCGAGGCCAACATCCGACAGCCTTACACGGACTCCCCGCCAAGCGGTGGCTTTCTGCACGTCGATCTCAAACCCGGCACGCCGAGCGCCCCATCCACCCTCACCATCACCCTCCGGGACGACACCGGAAAAACCCTGCATCAACATGAAGTCAGAAAACCCGAATAAACCACCCATGAAAACCGCTATCCTGCTCACCGCCGCTTTCTGCCTCTGCGCGAACGCCGCGCCGCTGAGAGTCTACGTCCTTGCCGGCCAATCCAACATGCAGGGACACGCCAGCATCACCACGTTCGATTACCTCGCCAAAGATCCGAAAACCGCTCCACTGCTCGCCCAAATGCGTGACAAGGATGGCAATCCCACTGTCTGCGATCGGGTCTGGATCAGCTATCTGACCGATGGTAAAGACGGCAATCCGATCGTGAAAGAGGGTAAGCTGACCGCAGGATTCGCTGCCCGAGCGGACACCATCGGTCCCGAATTCATGTTCGGCATCACTCAGCAAAACGTCCATCAGGGACCGATCCTCATCATCAAAACCGCATGGGGTGGTAAAAATATCCATACGGATTTCCGACCTCCATCCGCCACTGCAGAGAGCGCGGGTGTTTACTACAAGAACATGACCGAACATGTGAAGAGCGTGTTGCAAAACCCGAAAGCCATTGTCCCGTCATACAACGCCAGTGAAGGATATCAGATGGCGGGATTTGTCTGGTTTCAGGGATGGAACGATCTGGTCGACCAAGGCAAATACCCCCAACGCGGCAAACCCGGCGGATATGATGCATATACCGAAAACATGGCGTGCTTCATCCGCGACGTGCGCAAGGATTTCAACGCACCCAAGATGCCCTTCGTGATCGGCGTGCTCGGAGTCAATGGACCAGCTGATACCTTTGACGGACCGCGCTACAAAAGCATCTATCAGTCTTTCCGCGACGCGCAGGCAGCACCGGCATCCATGCCGGAATTCAAAGGCAACGTGAAGGCCGTCCTGACCGAACATTTCTGGGATCATCAACTCGCCAAGGCACGCGACAAAAAAGACCGTACCCCCGAGGAAGAAGAAATCGCCAAAGGCGCTTCCAACCAAGGATTCCACTATTATGGTGCCGCCAAATTCTTCGCCCCAGCCGGCAAAGCCTTCGCCGACGCTCTGAACTCTGAACTCTGAACTCTGAACTCAAATTCCAATCCCATGAAACTCACTGCCTTCACCATCATCTTCCTCTCCGCTTGTTCGGCCTTTGCTGAGGAAATCCAAAAACACGACCTCTTGGCCAAGGGCCTCGAAACCTGGACCTTCATCACCAAGGAAGGTGAAAAGCCTGCGGACATTGCATGGAAGCTCCGAGACGGCGTTCTCTCTACCACGGGCTCACCCATCGGATACCTTCGCACCAAGGATACGTTCAAACACTACTCCCTGAGCTTCGAGTGGCGTTGGCAACCCAATACGGAAAAAAACAACAGCGGAGTCCTCGTTCATGTCTCCACTCCCGGTGCCTCAGGACCGTGGCCAAAATCCTTTGAAGCCCAACTCGAACATGGCAACGCAGGCGATTTCTGGTGCATCGGCGAAACCCTGACCGCCAAAGGCACATCTCCCAATAACGGCAAACGCTGGCTCCGCACCTCCGATCCGAAGGAAAAACCCCTTGGCGAGTGGAACACCATGACCGTCACCTGCACCGACACCGAAATCACCGTCCACGTCAACGGCATCCTCACCAACCAGGGAAACACCCTTTCAGCCAATCAGGGCGCCATCGCTTTCCAAGCGGAAGGCTTCCCCATCGAGATCCGAAATGTGCTGATGACGAAGTAAAGCAATGAACCACGCGACACCAGTCGCGC
>JBEAZA010000029.1:0-10718 GCA_041170385.1 Verrucomicrobiota bacterium
CATTTCATCGGAGGGAGTGAATCGAAACACCTTCGTGGGAATGGGTTATGACTTCGCTTTTTGGCCATGGCACATGATTAGTCATGCGAAAATTGAACAAGTGGTCATCGGCTTCCGTTCGGCACGATTGCTGACACTCTTTCCATACCAGGGAGAGGAAGAATTGGTGTCGATTGCGCTGCCGCGTTCTTTGATGGTGGATCAGGTGGCGAAAGCGTTTGCAGCGGTTGGTAAATCGCTGCAGTAAGAGCGGATGGCGAGTTTGCAATCCGTGTGAACTCAATCCGCTCCGCGCCCATGGTTGATTTTCCGCGGTGGGGTGCGGGAAATTCGTCTAGTCTTTTCGGGTGAGCTCGACAAACACGTCCTCCAGTTTTGCCTCATGCCGCACCAACGAGCGGAGAGGCCAGTGGTGTTCGGTGCAGAGATGGTGGATGGCCAAGCGTGTGTCTGTTCCGGAATCTGACCATAAGGTAAAATGATTCCAACCGTCCGCGAGGGCCTCGGAGGTGACTTTCTTTACGTTCGGAAGTGCTGAGAAAGCCATCGAAACCGTCTCCGCCGCCGCTTGGATCTCGGTGTGCACCCGGCCCGCGGTCCGCATTTCCTCAATCAGGTTTTGGGGTGTGTCCGCCGCCTTGATCTGGCCATTGTCGATGATGATGACCCGGTTGGCGATCATTTCGACTTCGGAAAGGATATGGGTGGAGATGATGAGTGTGTGATTGAGCGCGAGCCGCTTGATCAGTTCACGGATCTGGCGGATTTGGATCGGATCCAGGCCGTTGGTCGGCTCGTCGAGAATCAGCAGCTCAGGTTCGTGCACGAGGGCATCGGCCAGCCCGACGCGCTGGCGGTAACCTTTGGAGAGGGTTTTGATCATTTTGCGCCTCACATCGTTGAGCCCGCAAATATCGGTTACGTCCGCCACCCGCCGGCGGGCATTCGACCCCGACAAGCCTTTGAGTTTTGCCCGAAACATCAGGTATTCACGGACCCGCATGTCGTCATAAAGGGGGACGTTTTCCGGCATGTAGCCGATCCGTTTGCGGGCCTCGAGCGAATCGCGGAAAATATCCAATCCGGCGATGCTGGCCGAGCCGCTGCTGGGTGGTAGAAAACCGGTCAGCATCCGTAAGGTGGTGGTTTTGCCCGCTCCGTTGGGGCCCAGAAAGCCGACGATTTCTCCTTTTGATACCGAAAAGGAGATGTCACGTACAGCCAAATGGCGTCCGTAACGCTTGGAGAGGTGGGAAACTTCGATCATGCGGATGGTTGCTGAGGCTATATTTTCATTCTGCAATGGTTGACGCAAGCCTGTGATACCTTTAATGAGTGCCTGCGCGCCGAGGGCAAGCTTGAAATGCCTGGCCTCGCCCGCATGTACTCTTTACTCATGAACTCAACGGTTTCGGCGCGGCTCAATGCGGACTTATTGGACGAAAAATATGCTCAATGGCGTGAGAATTCACAGTCAGTGGAGCAGACGTGGTCTGCGTTTTTCGAGGGGTTTGAATTGGGCGTTGCCCAGCTGAAGGAAAAGGACGGCGGCCAGGCTGCGGTCCATGCCGGCAATCCTTCCCAGTCCGCTGCGGATCTCACCTTCAACGGCAAGGTGGTCAGTCTGGTCTACAATTACCGCACTCTCGGTCACACCCAAGCCCAGATCAATCCTCTGGATGAGACACCGGAGGTGAATCCCCGCCTGTCGATCAGCGAATACCAATTTACCGAGGAGGAGCTGTCCCGTGAGGCATCCAATCCGTTCTTTCTCAACGGGGCGAAAATGCAGCTCAGGGAGATGGTTGGCGCGTTGAAAGCGACGTATTCCGGCAAGATCGGGTTCGAATTCATGCACATCCACAACACCACGGTTCGCCACTGGGTGCGTGAGAGAATCGAGAGGCATGGCTTGAAAGGCCCGGAGCAAACCGCGGATCTCCAAACCAAATCGCTGCGCTGGTTGTTGGAGGCCGAGACCTTTGAAAACTTCCTTGCCAAGAAATTCCTCGGAGAGAAGAGATTTTCTCTCGAAGGGGGTGAGGGGGCGATGGTGGTGCTGAACGCTTTGCTGGAAAACTGCCCGAAACTCGGCGTCATGGAAATCGAGATGGGAATGGCTCACCGGGGCCGCCTCAACGTCCTCGCGAATTTTGTCAGAAAATCCCTGACCACCCTGCTGTATGAGTTCACACCGGATTATGAGCCGGGTCTGGTGGCGGGTGATGGCGATGTGAAATATCATCTGGGCTACGAGAGCATCCGTGAATTTCCGGAAGGAAATGTTCGCGTCAGTCTGGCAGCGAACCCCAGCCACCTGGAAGCGGTCAATTCGATAGTGGAAGGCAAAGCACGCGCTCGCCAGCGCGTGCTCGGCGATGACGGAGCCGCGACGGATCGCAAACGCGTATTGCCGATTCTGATTCATGGTGACGCCGCATTCGCGGGGCAGGGATCGGTCGCGGAAGTGTTGAATCTTTCGCAACTTCCCGGTTACCGTACGGGCGGAACGATTCATCTGATCATCAACAACCAGATCGGGTTCACCACCATGCCTGCCGATGCGCGCTCCTCCGCGTATGCCACGGATGTGGCGAAAATGATCGAGGCGCCGATCCTCCATGTGAACGGAGAAGAGCCGATGGAACTCTACTGGGCGGCGCAGTTCGCATTGGAGTTCCGACAGAAGTTTGGCCGTGACATCGTCATCGACATGTATTGCTACCGCCGCCAAGGTCACAATGAGGCGGATCAGGCGGCATTCACCCAACCTCTTGTGGCCAAGCAGATCGCCGAGCGTGAAACGTTCGGGCAAATTTACAAACGCCAGCTCGTTTCCGAAGGTGTGCTCAACCAGAAAGAAGCGGACGATCTGGAACAGGCGATCTGGGACAAACTCGAGGAGGGTTACAAAACCATGGTCGAGCTCTCGGAGGCGGGAGACCGCACGGTATTCAGCGGATCCACCGCCATCATTCAACCTTCATACTCGCACGCTCCTGTTGCCACAGGGATCACACGCGAAAGGCTTCACCAAATCGGAAAGGTCCTGACCACGGTTCCGGAACATTTCACCCTCAATCCGACTCTTGAAAAGCGGTTCATTCCCCGGCGCATCGAGGCATTGGAAAACGGCGGACCATTTGATTGGGCGTTTGCGGAATCGCTGGCGTTCGGCTCGCTTTTGTTAGAAGGCTCGCCCGTTCGGCTTTCCGGTCAGGACTGCCGCCGCGGAACCTTTTCCCATCGTCACGCGGTGTTCTATGATTATGAGACCCGCGAACGCTACATTCCGCTGCAGAATCTCTCTCCGGATCAGGCGAAGTTCTGCGTATACAATTCATTGCTTTCGGAGTTTGCGGTGCTCGGATTCGATTATGGCTACTCGCTCTCTTATCCCAGCATGCTGCTGATGTGGGAGGCGCAGTTCGGAGATTTCTCCAACGGGGCCCAAGTGATTATCGACCAGTTCATTTCATCGGCCGAGTCAAAATGGCAAACGCCGAGCGATCTGGTGATGCTGCTGCCGCATGGTTATGAAGGCATGGGGCCGGAACACTCCAGCGCGCGCCTCGAACGCTTCCTGCAGCTCTGTGCGGAGGAAAACATCATTGTCGGCAATTTTACCACGCCCGCTCAGTATTTCCACGCGCTGCGCCGGCAAAAGTGCCGGAATTTCAGAAAGCCGCTCGTACTGATGACACCGAAGAGCCTGCTGAGCCGGCCCGAGGCGGTTTCAAGTGAGGAGGATTTCCTTGAAGGAACTTGTTTCCAGGAAATTCTGCCCGATACCATGGCCTTTGAACATCCTGACCAGGTGAAACGCATCGTTCTCTGCACCGGAAAAGTCTTCTATGATCTCTGCGCCTATCGCAGGGAACACGGAATCACCGATACGGCCATCATCCGTGTTGAGCAGCTTTATCCGCTGCATGCGGAAATGCTGCAGGCGATTCTTGCCCAGTTCGCACAGGTTGAGAAATTCGTATGGTGCCAGGAAGAACCGAAAAACATGGGTGCCTGGACGTACATCGCCCCTCAATTGTTAGACAATCTGGGTCTCTGGCCGCTCTATGCCGGCCGCAAGCCCGGTTCAAGTCCTGCAGCGGGATCCAAAGCCATGCACTATCGCGAGCAGAAAGCGCTGCTTGCGCAAGCCTTCCACATCTAATTTCAACATCAATCCACCCTCATCATGGCCATCGATATCAAAGTGCCGGCAGCCGGCGAATCCATCACCTCTGCAAACATTGCGAAATGGTATAAGTCGAACGGTGATGTTGTGAAAAAAGGCGAAGCACTCGTCAGTCTGGAAACCGACAAGGTATCCAACGAGCTCGAAGCGGAGGCCGATGGCGTGCTGACGATTGCGGTTGGCGAAGGCGAGGAGGTATCGATCGGCACGGTGATCGGCCAAATCGAGACGTCTGGCGCGGCACCTACCACCCAGGCGATCGCAACTGCCCATGAGCCCAAGGCCTTGAACACCGCATCTGTCGTTGCATCTCAGCCGGCGGGGGAGGTTGTGGAAATCAAAGTGCCGGCGGCCGGTGA
Organism: Verrucomicrobiota bacterium; assembly: GCA_041170385.1. GTDB lineage: Bacteria > Verrucomicrobiota > Verrucomicrobiia > Verrucomicrobiales > Akkermansiaceae > Luteolibacter. The sequence goes on from JBEAZA010000029.1 coordinate 4,555, forward strand.
ATCGATCACCTCTGCCAACGTCGCCGCATGGCGCAAAACGGATGGCGAATACTGCGAAAAGGGCCAAATTCTCGTCAGTCTTGAGACCGACAAAGTCGCAAATGATCTCGAAGCTCCGGCATCCGGTATCATCAGGATTCTGGTGCCTGAGGGAGAGGAGGTCGCGATCGGCACATTGATCGCAACCATCACGACGGGACAGGCCTCGCATCCCGCACCCGCCAACGCTCCAGCTCCGGTATCGCAACCCTCCCAACCGGCTGCGGCAGCGGTCGCACCCACGATCGGCGAACTCCGTCCGAAGCCGGATCTCTCCGTTCTCTCCGCACCCCAACCACCGGCGAAACCCGCGGTGGTTGCCGAAGAGGGTCGCACGACACGGAAAAAAATGTCGATGCTCAGACGGAAGATCGCAACCCATCTCGTCAACGCACAGCAAACCGCTGCGATTCTGACCACGTTCAACGAAGTCGATATGACTGCGGTCATGGAGTTGCGCAAGAGCGTGCAGGAGGACTTTCTCAAGAAACACGGGGTGAAACTCGGTTTCATGTCTTTCTTCATCAAGGCGGTGACTCAGGCACTCAAGGATGTTCCGGCGATCAACGCACGCATTGATGGCAATGATGTGGTGGAAAACCACTTCTATGATATCGGCGTGGCGATCGGAACCGAGAAAGGCCTGATCGTTCCGGTCTTGCGGGATTGCGACGAAAAATCCTTCGCCCAGATCGAGCAGGACATCATCGATTACGCGATGAAAGGCAAGGCGGGGAAAATCGAGATCGAGGATCTTCAGGGTGGGGTGTTTACCATATCCAATGGGGGAACTTACGGTTCGCTTCTGAGCACCCCCATTCTCAATCCTCCGCAGAGTGGCATCCTTGGGATGCACACCATCCAGCAGCGCCCGGTCGCACTGAATGGCCAGGTGGTGATCCGTCCGATGATGTATCTTGCGCTCAGTTACGACCATCGCCTGGTCGATGGGAAAGAGGCCGTGACGTTCCTGATCCGTATCAAGGAATGCCTTGAAGCACCGCACCGCCTCATGCTTGAGGTCTAACCGATGGATGATTCTTCATCCGCCAGATCACATCATTCAAGATTTTGAAAAAGTTTCTGCCATACTACCATCACCTTCTGAAGGTGAAGTGGAGCTTCATCATGGGGATCACTGCCGGTTTCATCTATGCTGCAGCGTCAGGTGCCGGTCTTCCGCTGATGACCAAGATCGTCTTCCCGGTTTTATTCAATGAAGAGATCGACCGGAACAGCCCCTACATCATCTGGCTGACTTCCAAAATCGGGGAAATTTCCCGAAATGATCTTTTGATCTACACCTGTCTGTGGATTCCCGCGGTGTTTTTTTTGAGGGCTCTTGCAGGTTACACCAATACCTATTTTATCCAGTATGCGGGTCTGAGGGTCGTGGAGTCCATCCGAACCGACATGTTCGTGAAACTTCAGAAGCTGCCGCTGGCGTTTTTTAAGCAGAACAAGTCGGGAGACCTGTTGGCCCGCTTGATGAACGATACGCTTGTGCTTCGGCAGGTGATTGCCCAAGCATCCAATGATTTGGTCAAGCAGCCGGCAACCCTGCTCTTTGCATTGGCTTATGTGGGTTACATGGCTTGGCAGGACCACAGCGCGTTCATCGTCCTGATTGCACTGCTGACCGTGCCGCTTTGCATCACGTTCATTCGCATGGCGGGAAAAAAAATGACGTCCAAGGCGCGTGCCTTGCAGAAAAACGGCGGCGATTTATCCGCCTCACTATCGGAGAGTTTGCAATCCGCTCTGGAAATCCGCGCATACAATCTGCAGAAGGCCCAGTTGAGCGGTTTTGAAAAGCGTATCAGGGAGTTGGTAAAGCTCTCGATGAAGGTGGTCAAGTATCACCAGGTCATCTCGCCATCGATTGAGGTGGTTGCGGCGGTTGGTTTTGCGTTCGCGCTTTATTTCGGTGTCAAAGCCGGAATGAATCTGGAAAACTTCCTTTCCCTGGGCATGGCGCTGTTCATGGCCTATGAGCCGTTGAAGAAGCTTGGAGCGATTCATTCGCACTTCCAGCAAGGCAAGGCTTCTGTCGAGAGAATCGAACACATCCTGCACGCTCGGGACACCACGGCGGAGCCGGAACATCCGGTCGCTTGCCCGAATCCGATTCGGGAAATTCTCTTCGACCATGTCACCTTCGCCTACGAAGATGAGCCGGTTTTGCAAGATCTGGCCGTGAGGATTCCGGCAGGCCAGGTGATCGCGCTGGTTGGTCCCAGCGGCGCTGGAAAATCAACCTTCGCGCAGCTGGTGCTCCGATTTTATGATCCTCAGCATGGCCAAGTGTGCCTGAATGGAATTTCCGTGAGGAATGTTTCAACCCATGAACTGCGCCAGCAGATCGCGGTGGTTCCCCAAATGCCATCGCTTTTCCTGGGAACGCTCGAGGAAAACATCCGCGTCGGAAAATTGGACGCCACACAAGCGGAGATCGAGGCGGCGGCGAAAAAAGCCTTTGCGCATGATTTCATCGTCCAGTTTCCGGATGGGTATCAGACCATGGTGGGGGAACGCGGGGACTTGCTTTCCGGCGGGCAGCGCCAGCGGATCGCCATCGCCAGAGCCTTCCTCAAGGACGCACCCATCCTGATTCTGGACGAGGCCACAAGCGCATTGGATACGGAGAGTGAGGCAATGGTGCAGCAGGCGTTGTCCGAACTGGTCAAGGGAAGGACAACCCTCATCATCGCGCATCGCTTTAGCACGATCCGAATCGCGGATCGGATCCTTGTGTTCAAAAACGGCAGGGTCGTCAGCGATGGAACTCATGAGGAACTGGAAAAGACCGACCCCATCTATCAGGCGATGGTTGCCTCGGAGTTGCGTTGAATGGTCCGGCGGGAAGCGATCCGAGTTCCGGCGCCATTTGGTTTTTGCAAAACATGTCCGGATCTTCCATATTCGGAGCAGTTGAGCACACCTTTACACATTCTCATCGTTAGCGATGGCAAGGCGGGTCATGAGAATCAATCCCTCGGATTGGCCGAGGCGATGGCGAGGCGGGTGCCTGCCGAGATCCATCTGCTGCGGGTCGATGCCGAGCAGAACGGCTGGGCGCGCCTGAGGGATGGCGTATCCCGAAGCCATGGATTTCCCAAACCGGATTATGTGATATCTGCGGGAAGCCGCACGCATCTTTTGTTGTGGTGGTTGGCCCGGAAGTATGATGCCCGCAGCGTGGTCTTGATGAAACCATTCTGGCCGGCCGGGTGGTTTGATTTCTGCATCGCACCGGAACACGATTTCCCCATGTCCGCGACGCCGAAAAACATCATGTTGAGCAAGGGCGCGTTGAACCGGGTGGTGCCGACCGCGGGTAAACGCTCCGGGCGGTTTGTGCTGATCGGAGGCCCCTCGAAGATTCACGGATTTGATCAGGCGGAATTGATTTCACAGATTCTTGAGGTGGTTCGGGATGGTGCGTGGGGAATCGCGGATTCACGCCGGACCCCATCGGGTTTTTTGACCGATCTCAAAAAACAACTGCCGCAAGCGCAGGTTTTTTCCCATCAGGAAACTCCGAAGGATTGGCTGGCGGGATTGTTGTCAGTAGCGGAGGAAGTTTGGGTGACCGAAGATTCGGTTTCCATGATCTACGAAGCCCTAACAGGCGGAGCGAAGGTGGGTGTTCTCGATATGCCGCGGCGAAGATCAGACGCGCGCGTCATCCGGGGCCTGGAGAAACTGAAATCCGATGGCTTTCTCATCGGGCATGGTGAGGTCACGCATCAAGCCCTGGCCGAGGCGGATCGCTGTGCGGGGGTGATTTTGGGTTCTTAGTTCTTGGTTCTTGGTTCTTGGTTCTTGGTTCTTGGTTCTTGGTTTTGAAAACGAATCGAGCGAAGCGCTAACCAAGAACCATGAACTAAGAACCAGGAACTTCCCGAAGATGCTTGAACCAGAGCTGTCAGTGCTTACCTAGCGATTTCAGAATCATCGCTCTTGCCTGAGAGAAATTTCCAGCTAACCAAGGGCTGTGGAGAATCAGCTTCATCAAAAAAAGACCTTTTCATTGTTGTGGCTGGTGTTCTTTTTTCACGGAATGGCCCCGGGTTTTTGGGTTCCCGCTCTGACAAATATCCTCAAGGCCGAGGGACTGGGCGGATGGCAGGCATGGGCGTTTGCGATGCCACCGATCGCTTCCTTGGTTTCTCCTCTCGTGGGAGGTGCGCTGGCGGATGAGAGGATGTCGGCCCAGAAATTGATGGGCTGGAGCTCGTTGCTCGGGGCGGTGACGATTCTTTATGCGTTTGTGGCGCTGGATCTTGGGTGGAGTCCGGTTTGGTTCCTGTTCGGAATTGTCCTCTATTCCCTGGTTTCCGGGCCGACGTGGGGTTTGATGGCGACGATCAGTCTGACCCATCTGACACATGGGGAGCGGCATTATCCGATGGTCAGGGTTGGTGCGACCTTTGGCTGGATGGCGGCCGGTTTCATGATCAGTTACGTGCTTCATTCCGATGCGTCGGTGATTTGTGGATATGCGGCGGCTGTGGCACGCATCGCGGCCGGGATATTGGCATTTTATTTGCCGAACACACCGCCGTTGGGTGAGGGGAAATCCTGGAAAAGCGCATTGGGTTTGGATAGCTTCGGCTTGTTCAAACATCGCGATCATGCCGTGTTGTTTCTGGTAACGGGTTTGTATTCCGTTCCTCTCATCGCGTTCTACATGTATTCTGCAGAGATGTTCAAGGCACTGGGCAGCGATGCTCCGACCGCCGCGGTCAGCGTTGCGCAGTTCACCGAAGTGGTCGCGATGTTTTTGTTAGGCGCGATGATGCTGAAATACAGACTCAAGACCCTGCTGATGTGCGGGCTTGCGTTTTCTGTGCTGCGATATGCGTTGAGCGGTTATGCGGGCTTGAGCGGGATGATCGGTTGGCACTATGCCGGAGTCGCGCTGCATGGGGTTTGTTACACCATCTATTTCGTCACCGCCCAGGTGTATTTGGATAAGCGCGTGGATCCGGCGATGCGCGGGCAAGCGCAGGGATTGTTCGGACTGATGGCTTCGGGGATCGGGCCCCTGATCGGTGCATATTTCTGCGCTTGGCTGCGCATGACTTGTGTCGATGAAAACGGCAACGGTTGGGAAATCTTCTGGTGGGTGCTCGCGGGGATCATCGCCTTGTGTTGGGGAATCCTCGGGCTTTTCTACAGGGGTATGAAAGCGCAGCGATGAACATTCACGCCAGCTGACAGGCCAGCCTGATCGCGGCGATCATCGAGTCGGGTTTGGCGATCCCCTTACCGGCGATGGCGAATGCGGTTCCGTGGTCCGGGCTGGTGCGGGGTTTGGGCAGGCCGAGGGTGACGTTGACCGCTTCGTCGAAATCCAACAATTTCAGGGGGATCAGTCCTTGGTCGTGATACATGGCGATGACGGCATGGTATGTGCCCTGGGCGGCGTCGCGGAAAACGGCGTCGGGGACATGCGGGCCGGTGAAGGTGGCAATTCCGGCCCGGTTGAGCGAAGCGATCGCCGGAGAGATGATGTTGCGTTCCTCATGGCCAAAGGCACCGTTTTCGCCCGCGTGAGGATTGAGTCCACAGACCGCGATACGGGGTTGGGCGATTCCTCGCTGCTTCAAAAATCCGGCGGTGAGTTTTCCGATGGAGAGAATGTTTTGTGGATTTAGCTGGTTAGGCACTTCCGCGAGCGGAATGTGGATCGTGGCGAGGCCGACCGTGAGGTGGGGGCCTGTGAGCAACATGCCGGTTTCGGTGGCGTGGAGTGCGTGGGTGAAAAACTCGGTCTGGCCGGGAAAGGGGAATCCGATTTCCTGCAAGCCTTCCTTGGAGACGGGGCCGGTGACGACAGCCGCGGCATCGGTTTCGCGCAGGAGTCGGGCGGCTTCTTCGAGGGCGTCCAGCGCTGCCCGGGCGGATGCGCGGTCGGGTTTTCCCGGAGTGCCGGCGGAGCGATCCCCGATCACGCGGAAATCAAATCCGTCGGGAAGGTTTCCCGAGGCCAGGGCGGCATCAATGATTTCCGGGCCGATTCCGGCGGGATCTCCGAGGGTGATGAGAATTTCAGGCACGGGATAGAGATGAACGTTGAAAGCTGCGGCTGCAAGTTGGAAGCTTCGTCTCGGGATGAT
>JBEAZA010000030.1:0-22159 GCA_041170385.1 Verrucomicrobiota bacterium
GCCACCGCATTCCGCGACGGCGGGCGAACGCTACACCCCCATCCTGCCACACGTCAATACGTTTTCTGAACTTTTTTGCGGTTTTTTCCGGTTTTTCCTCCAAATCCTCAGATGCGTTGGATTTACAGGGATCAGAGCCCCGGAATAGCACCAAAAATCCGCATCCGGAGACCACAGCTTCGGATTCTCCAGCCTCCCGACCGGATCCCGGATTTCATGGCGACCTGACGGGCATCAGTCCGCATATTCTACTAGGTTCGTAGTAGTATGACAATTCACAAACGAACGGCGAATTTGACCTTGCTACCGATGGGATAGGCTTTGGATGGAGCCGAGATGGCCCGGCGATGGATACCCACCAGAATCCCGACAGCAGCCAGGCTGAAAATCAGACTCGTGCCGCCGTAACTGACGAAGGGAAGAGGTAATCCGTCATTGGGCAGCACAGCGGTGGTGACACCGATGTTGACCATCGCGGGCACGACAATCACACAGGTCAGACCAATGGCGACGCAGCGTTCGAATACCTGCTTGGCTTCCAACGCAATGCCGATACCGGCAATTGCGATCATCACATAGCCCAACACGACAGCCAGAGTGGCTGGCAAACCCAGCTCCTCGCCGATGACGGGAAAAATAAAATCAATATGCGCGAACGTGAGAGTGCCGAATTTTTCGACCCCGTTGCCGAGACCCACGCCCCAGGGCCCACCGTTGCCAAGTGCGAGCAGGGCGCGCCATTGTTGCATTCCGCGATCCAACTGATGAATGGGGTTCTCGAGATCCAACCATGCCTCGATGCGTCCCCAACGGTTGGGATTGTTGTAGAGATACCAACCGGCCGCCGTAACCATCAGGAGTGCGACGGGCAGCATGAAGCTGATCCTTGTTCCCACACAGAACATGATGGCTGCAACCGTAACGGCCAGAGAGAGAGCGGTTCCGATGTCGGTCTCTGCAGAGATCAGCACGATAGGCACCGCGGCAATCAATCCGGGCACGACGAAGCCTCGAAAGAACGATTTCACCTCGGTTTCGGAACGTGAAAACCAAGTTGCCAACGCGATGACCACCGCTAATTTGGCCACTTCAGATGGCTGAAACTGGCCGAACAAGGGAAACTCGATCCAACGTTTGGATCCGTAGTGTTCAATTCCGATTCCCGGGACAAAACAGAGGACCAGGGCGAAGCAACTCACGACATAGCCCAAGGGCGTCATCTTGCGGATCCACGCGATCGGCAATCTGGTGAGAAAAAACGCCAAAACCGCTCCCAATCCAACCATCATGGATTGCCGTATCAGGAAAAAATACGGGTTTTCCAGACCACGGACCCAAAATCCTGTGCTCGCCAGCATCACCAGGCCAAGTCCGCACAGGGCGGCGACGGCGATGATCAGGACGGTTGAGTAGCTTTTCAGCACGGAGATATGATTTGGATTGAATTGATCGTGATCAGGGTGATGGCAGTTTGAGCACCTGGCCCGCCCGCAGTTTTGCAGGGTCGCTAATCCCGTTGGCGGCCATGAGCTCTTTCTCGGTCAGATCGTATTGCTTGGATATTTTCCAAATGCTCTCACCCGGTTTGACGACGTGAGTTTTTGCATCCGAATGGTTTGCTACCGCGACAGGAAGAGCTCCGTTTCCGGTGGAAAGACGACGGGCATCTCCCGTTTGAGGTAAAATTTCCACCAAGCCGGATTCGGACGGATGCCGGGTGCCATGGTCGCGAATCGCACGAACTTCCGGCGGCTCGACGGCAACGATGCGCTTGGAATCGGGGATTCTCAGAACCGTTCCGGCTCTGACCTCCTTGTCATGGTTCATCTTCCGGAGCTCCGACTCATCCACTTGGAATTTCGCAGCGATGACAGCGAAGTTATCGCCCTTTTTGACCATATAGGGTTTCCCGCCGATCTTCACACCCGGGACCTGATCTGCCCGCTCCGGCGATGCCGCCGGGACCTCGGATCCGGATCCGGATCCGGATCCGGTTTGCACATCCCGACTGACTTCCTTCGGTTCCTGTGTACGACCGGACAAATACTGCTTGTGAATGAAGATCATTCCGATGGCCAGAATGTGGATCGTGAAGATGATCGACAACGAACGCGAGATATTGATTCCGGCATTGTCATCGATCGCTTCCGCAGCGGCCGCCGCCGAAGCATGTTGCTTCCGAAATTTCGCTTTGTTGAAGAGACGCGCGTAAAACGTCTTTTTCAAAGGCTTGCGACGGGTTGGTATTGGGTCGATTTTCATATGATTCGGTGTGGATGAATGTTAGAACAAGTGGTGAACGATATCCCTGAAAACATTACCCCGGTGTTCATAACCTTTGAACTGGTCAAAGGAAGATGTTCCGGGAGAAAGCAGAACGGTCGATCCCCTTGGTGCAACGGAACGAGCGTGATGAACAGCCTCCTCAAGCGTCGCGACCGTGGTTGTAGGAACCACCGTTTCGAAAAGATCCGCGAGTGGACGCGCGATTTCGCCGAAAGTAACCGCCGACAGCGCCCTTTGCTTCAGGTATGGCAAAACCTCCGAATAATCCAGCCCCTTGTCTTTGCCGCCTGCGATCAAAACCACGGGACGATCCAGTGATCGCAGGGCGCATTGAAGGGCATGGAGGTTGGTTGCTTTCGAATCGTTCAAATATTCCACCCCATCGAGTGTTCTGACCCATTCGCAACGATGCGGAGGAGGCGTGTATCCGCGCAGACCGCTGACGATGCTGCTCTGGTCAATGCCGAATGCCATGCATGCCGCGATCGCCGCCATCGCGTTCTCCGCGTTGTGCAATCCTCTGAGGGCTGTCTCGGTCTCGAGATCGATGAACGGAACGCCGCGATACAGGATCGTCTTGCCGTTTGAATGGAAGTCGGCATCCTGACATTCCGTTGAAAAGGTGATTCGCTCCGGATTGATGGAGCCGATGTCTTCCCCGTATCTCACCACAGCGATGTCCTGCTGGTCCTGATGTTCAAAAATTCTCAGCTTCGCGCGCTTGTAGGCCTCCACCGTAGGGTATCGATCCATGTGATCTGGAGCGAAATTCAACCATACAGACACATGGGGATGGAGCGTCTCTATCGTTTCGAGCTGGAACGAGGAGAGCTCGAGAGCGACGGCCTTCGGAACAGATTGCCCCATGACCACTTCCGAGAGAGGTATGCCATAATTTCCACATGCTTGGCCTCCCATGCCCGCCTCACCCAACATGCGTGATACCAGTTCGGTTGTGGTCGTTTTCCCATTGGTTCCTGTAATCCCGATGATCCCGCCATGATAAAATCGTGATGCGAAATCGGTCTCCCCGATCAAATGCGCTTTTGCGGAAAACGCCTTGACCAGAGGCGAATACGTATCGATGCCCGGGCTGAGAACCATGAAGTCAGCGGCAAATTCATCCGCATCGCTGATCGAGAGATGAGGATGGATCTCGATCCCGTCGGGAAGGTCCCCGAACACATTCTCACCAGCCTGATCCCAGATCGAAACGCGGGCGCCGTGGTGCAGCGCGAGCTTGGCAGCGGCAAAACCGGACCGTCCGGCCCCGAAGACCGCCACATGTTTTCCGGTAATGTTAAACGTCGGTTCCATAAACGATCATACAATCTTCAGAAGCGCGATGCCGAACAGCGCCAGCATGATGGATAAGATCCAGAAGCGGATAATCACCTGCGATTCATGCCAGCCTAACAATTCGAAGTGATGATGAATCGGAGCCATCTTGAAGATTCGTTTTTTCCTCAACTTGAACGAACCCACCTGCAGCATCACCGAGAGCGCCTCCATGACGAAAACCCCGCCGATAATGACGAGGAGGAGCTCTTGCTTGGTGCAGATCGCCGCAGTGCCCAGTGCTCCCCCAATGGCAAGGGACCCGGTATCACCCATGAAGACCTTGGCAGGATGACAGTTAAACCAGAGGAATCCGAAGGCGGCTCCCGCCAACGCCATCATGAAAACGGCAAGTTCCGCCAGATAACGGTTGTGAGGGATCACCAGATATTCGGTCGCCATGAAGAAATGGCCTGCCAGGTATGCCAGCATCGAATAGCTCAACGCGACCGATATGGTGCAACCGGTCGCCAAGCCGTCGAGTCCATCGGTAAGATTCACCGCATTCGAACAACCCATGATGATCAGCACGAAAAACGGAATCACAAAAATTCCCAGATCCACAAGGGATTTTTTGAACAGAGGAAAACAGATTTCACCGATCCCGATCGGGTTCTGCCCCAGCCGGAATCCGGCGAGATTGTCACCCCACTGTTGCTCACTCGCGCCATAACCCGAGATCTCCGTTTTGAAATAGATGAAGCACGAAGCGGTCAGCGCGATCACGAGCTGCCAGAACAATTTCGTACGGCTGGATATTCCTTCCGAATTTTTCTTTTTGACCTTTGTGTAGTCATCCATGAACCCGAGCAAGCCGCATGCGGACATGGTAAAGGCACAAACGACCACAAAGGGATTGAAAATTCTCGCGCAGATCAGGGTTGAGAACAGAACACTCGCGAGGATGAGAACCCCTCCCATGGTGGGAGTTCCCAATTTGCCTCCATGAAGTTCGGCAAGTTTGTGAACCTCTTCTGCCGTGCGGATCGGCTGACCAACCTTGAGAGAAATGAGTTTACGGATGATTCGCGGTCCGAGAATGATGGAAATCGAGAAGGCCAGCAGGCCTGCCGTAGCGGCACGGAAGGTCACATACTGGAAAAGATTCAGAAAGGAACAGGTATGGGCCCATGCCTTGTCAGCTTGGAATGCGGCATACCAATAATCGTAGATGGCGGTTAACATGCGTTGGGAAATGCGGTTTGGATGACTTTTTCGATGGCTGCGGATCGGCTTCCCTTGAACAGGACAACATCTCCGGATCTGGCGTGAGAGCGAATCCATTCGGCGGCGGCAGCGTGATCAGGCAGGTGAGGAGCCTCTCCGCCGGCGGCGATTTTCTCCGCGTCTTTCCCGACAGCGATCAGGCGGATTCCCTTTGATGTGGCATATCTGCCGATTCTCAAATGGGCGCTCTCCCCGAATGGGCCGAGCTCTCCCATTTTTCCAAGAACCGCGATCCGTTGCGCACCATCCGCCACATGGATTTCGGCCAAGGTATCAAGCGCCGCCTCCATGGACTCCGGGTTGGCATTGTAGGTGTCGTCCAGAATGGTGATTCCATCACTTTGAATTCTGCGCAAGCGGCCCGATGTGAGATTCACGTTGGCGAGTCCGGTGGCGATCTGTTCCAGACCGATCCCCAGCTTCCAGCCAAGGGCGGCTGCCAGCAGCGCGTTGGTGATCATGTGTTTGCCCAATACAGGAATGAATGCTTCAACCCGCCCCTCACCCTCGATCACCAGATCGATCCTCGTTCCGTCTTGCTGTGACCTGGGATTTTCTGCACGCACCAGTCCGCGTCCGTTTCCGACGGGAATGAGTTTCGCATGGGTTCGTGATCGGAAGTATTCGTTGAAATCGCAAGCTGCAGGAGTGAACAGCATGCCGGTTTCCGGCAAATATCTGGCGACCGTGCCCTTCTCCTCGGCGATCGCCTCACGACTTCCGAGAAATTCGATGTGTGCGGTGCCGATATGGGTGATGATCCCGTATTGGTGACGGGCGATTTCACACAGCGGCGCAAGTTCCCCGGCATGGTTCATGCCGATCTCAAAGATCGCTGCCGTGTGTTGCTTCGTGGTTGCAAGCACGGTGAGAGGCAGGCCGATATGGTTGTTCAGATTACCCTTCGTGGCGTTGACCGCAAACTTCTGCGAGAGAACTGCGGTCGCGAAATCCTTGGTTGAAGTCTTGCCGTTGGATCCGGTGATGCACACAACGGGAATATCCAGCTGGCTTCGCCACCAGTGGGCAAGACGTTGTAGGGCAAGGAGGGTGTCCTGAACCTCGATCACCGCCTGATGTGTCGCCGTCACTCCCCCGTTCCATCGCCGGACGATCGCGCAAGCGGCACCCTGTTTCAGAGCTTCCTCGGCAAACTGATCTCCATCAAACCTCTCTCCGGACAACGCGACAAAGAGCCCGCCGGATCGAGGTGTCCGCGTATCCGTGAAGACACCATCAACCGGAACATCACCCGATCCGGCGACGATCTTCGCGCCGAGGATTTCAGAGATGGTTTGAACGGTGGATTGCATGAACGGCTGTGGGTTGATGACAAAGAGGTTCAGCCTCTGAGGTCCGGGCTTTTTCTCATTTCCGCGATCTCCTCGGAGCGTTTTCTCAGGGCGAAATCCGCTTTTTTCCGATCATCGAAATCAATCGTATGATCGGCAAACTGCTGATCGGTTTCATGTCCCTTTCCTGCGATGAGGATGATGTCTCCGGAACGCGATTGTCTGATCGCAGCATCGATCGCCTCAGCGCGATCCGGGACACTGATGAAATTGCATGTTTTCGGCAGACCTTGTTCGATTTCACGGATGATTCGGATCGGATCCTCGGAGCGTGGGTTATCGGATGTGATCACCACGCCATCGCTGAAACGCGCGGCCGCTGCGGCCATGAGAGGACGTTTGCCCTTGTCGCGATCGCCCCCGCAACCGAACACGGTGATCAGCCGGCGGGGTTCGAGTTCCTTCAAGGTCCGGCAGGCATTCTCCAACGCGTCCGGAGTATGTGCGTAATCCACGAAAACCGTCGCGCCACCCGCACTGCCCACATGTTCCATGCGGCCGGGAACCTGTGGTGAGTCGGCCAATGCCGCAATGGCCTGACGCGGCTTGATACCGCAGGCATATGCTCCAGCGATCGCTGCCAGGAGATTGTAGGAATTGAATCGACCGATCAAAGGGGCGCGAACCAAATAGGATCGGCCTTTCGCCATCAGCTCGAAGCTCATGCCCTCGCGGTTCTGTTGCAAATGATTCGCTCTGAAATCCGCATGAACGGAAAACCCGTAGCGGATCACCGTCATTTTCCCATCAAGTTCTCTGGCAAGATCATTTCCCCGCGCATCATCCACATTGACCACCGCCACCGGTTTTTTGCTCTTTGGCGAGATCGCCAGATCACGAAACCAGGATGCTTTCGCATCCATGTAACGTTCCATCGTACCGTGATAATCGAGATGATCCTGCGTCAAATTCGTGAAAATCGCCGCGTCGAACGCCACGTGTGCCACGCGTTTCTGGTGGATCCCGTGCGATGAGACTTCCATGACGGCTCCGCGGCACGCGTGGTCGCGAAATGCCGCAAGAATCCGGTTGAGTTCGATCGCTCCCGGCGTGGTGTGTTTGGCAACCGTGACATTCTCACCGTCATCGATCCGGATCGTTCCCAGCAAACCCGCCCGGTGCCATTCCGTTTTCATGATATGATGGAGGAGAAACGCAATCGTGGTTTTGCCATTTGTTCCGGTCACTCCAGCCAGCTTCAGACCGGCAGCGGGATTTCCATGAAATCTCACCGCTATCGTGGCAAGCGCGTCTCTGGAGTCGGGCACATGAAGCCAGGAAATCCCGGAAGCCAGATCCGCCGGCGGCGCGGTTTCCGCCAGGATTGCGATGGCACCGGAGGAAATCGCACGGTCGACAAACTCATGGCCATTGATGGAAGTGCCGCGAATCGCCGCATACAAGGCCGCCTTACCGACATCCCGCGAGTCCGCCGTGAGCGAGCCGATCTCGACATCGGCTGGCCCGGCGATGGTGACTTGATCAAGTGTTGAAATGAGATTGCTGAGAAGCATGATACGTGTGAATGTTCTAACGGGTGGCGACGTTTTTTGAGACCAACTCGGTAGGCTGGAGATTCATATGGGTTGCCAGACGTTGTGCGATGTTGGCGAACATGGGTGCTGCAATCTGGCCGCCATAGCGGGGAACCTCGGTGGTCATCGGTTCGTCGACCACCACATAACAGACGAAAGCCGGATTATCCGCAGGCATGAATCCGGCAAAGGAGACCACATATCCGCCTTTGATGTATCCGCCCCGTTTGGGATCGTGTTTCACGGCCGTTCCGGTTTTGCCGCAAACCTTGAAGCCGGGGACTGCGGCCTTCGTTGCAGTTCCTCCCGGAAGGGTTACCTTGTGCAAAGCGGAACGCATCTTCTGAGCCGTTTCTGGAGAAATGACCTTGTTGCGAACCTCACGCTCGAACTCCTCGATCACGGTGCCGTCATTCGCCACAAGAGCCTTGACGATTCGGGGTCGAAGCAAGTTTCCATCACCGGCGATCACCGAGTATGCGGCGGCCATTTGGATGGGCGTCACCCCGATGAAATAGCCATAGGACGAGCGAGAGAAATCGACAGGAAGCTTGGGAATGGCTGCTGTCCCGGGATTCTCGCCGCTCAACATGATTCCGGAGCGCTCTCCGAAACCGAACGCATGGACATATTCGTAGTATCGGTTGATCCCAAGCTGCTTGGCCATTTTCCAGCAGCCGGGATTGTTCGATTTCTGGATGATTTGCCCGACAGACAGGGTTCCGGACGAATGGGAATCCCGCACCGTGAAATTCTTTTCCTGCAGCACACTGGGGCAATGGATCATGGTGTTGAGTGTGACCAACCCCTCCTCAAGGGCGGCCGCGACCGGAATGATCTTGATCGTCGAGCCGGGCTCGTACTTCGCCTGAATTCCGTAATTGAAAGAGTTTTCCGCGAGGTTCTCCTTATGATTCAGATCGAAGTGAGGACGCGATGCCATCGCCAGAATCTCTCCAGTGTGCGGGTCCATGACGATCACCGCACCACGTTTGGATTTGTATTTCGCCAGGCCCGCATCCAGTTCCTCCTCCACAATCGCTTGCATGCCGATATCGATCGTGAGCCTGGCGTTGAGACCGGCGCGGGGGGGGAGCAGGCTGGCAGAGTTTCCGGGCACCACCAAACCCCGTGCGTCCCTGCGGTGCTCCCTGCGGCCGTCACGGCCTGCCAGAAATTCCTCCAACCAGGATTCAACCCCGAACTTTCCCTCCATGCGGTAGGTTTTCTGGCCATTCTCCAGCAACTCCTCGACCTCCCCGATGAAGCCGGTCAAATGGGTTGCGATACCCGGATTGGCATACCAGCGCTTGATCGAGTTTTCGAAAACAAATCCTTCGATGTAATGTTCATCCACGATCTGCCGCAGCCGCTCGGCGATGTCGTCGGGCATGTCTTTCACAATCGGAAACCATTTCGCTTTGTTGTCCAAAATTTTCGCGCGCATCTCATCACGACCCATTCCGACCGGACGTGCCAGCAGACCGATCGCATAGGCCATGTGTTTCTCAACAATACCCTCCGGATCCTCGGTCGCGAGGATGTCACCGCGCATGGCACGGATCCGCTTCATCCGGTCCTCCGGAGACAGCTGTTCCCAATTCGGCTCCTTGGACACCCGGTCGTAGGCCAGTCCGTAGGCGGCGAGTTTGGGATCAAAGAGGTGGTTTTTGTCCACATAGACCGATGATACCGGTATGCTTTTTGCAATGGTTTCGTCATTGCGATCCACGATCATCGCACGGATCGCGGGAATGCGCTCGATTCGCAGATAGGCTTTGGCAGACGATTCCGCATAACGCTTGCGGTCAACCAGTTGGATCTGAATCAAGCGCGCCGAGAGAGCACTGAGCAAAGTCACGAGGACCAGACACAAAATGATGCAGCGTTGTTGAAAAGCTCGGTTCACAGATTGTTCTCGGATGCGGCGATGGGGTTGGATTCGGCAGGAACAACATTTTCAGTGAGCCCGGGTGGAATCGGTTTCATATCCGTCCCCAGGTCCTTGAGCGTTTTGCGCATGGCGAAAAGATTCAGAATCTGATCCTGGCGCATTTGGATCGTCCTGATATCGAGATGATGTTTCTCGATTCTCCGCTCGACAACATCGATTTCGCGCATAGCTTCGATCTGGCAATTGCGATAATAGACACATAGCACGCCCCCGACCGCACTGATCGCCAGTGCGAGCACCAGCGAAAAGATCGCAAAGGTGGAGATCCGGTTTTCAGTGTCTTGACGTCTGCGGTTCATGGTCAGGAGGTTCAGGGATGGGTCCCAAGCCCGGAAAGCTCAGCAACCCGAAGCTTTGCGCTGCGGGCTCTGGGATTGGAACGTATTTCCTCTTGGGTTGGGGTGATGGCTTTTTTGGTCATCAGCCGATATTTGAAATCGGGGTTGGGCCGTGGTGCCGGCCAGGTAGGATCATCGATGTGACTCCGGGAATGATGGCTGAGGAAGCGTTTCACCATCCGGTCTTCCAAACTATGGAAGGTGATGATCAGCAACCGTCCTCCCGGTTTCAAAATTCCCGCCGCGGATTCGAGCACCGATGCCAATGATTCCAACTCTTCGTTAATGGCCATGCGAATGGCTTGGAAACTCCGTGTCGCCGGATGGATTTTGCTATTCCGACCGACTGCCTGTTCGATGCATCCGGCAAGTTCCAGCGTGGTTGAGAATGACTTTTTCAAGCGTTGCGCGGCGATCGCCGCAGCGATCCGACGGGATCTCGGCTCCTCGCCAAACGTGTAAAACACGCGTGCCATTTCCGATTCGGGCGTCCGATTCACCCACTCTGCTGCTGTCATCCTCGCGTTCGGCCCCATGCGCATGTCGAGGGGACCCATGCGCATGAATGAAAATCCGCGTTCCGCGGAGTCGAGCTGGCGGGAGGAAACCCCGAGATCCAACAACAGGCCGTCGGCCAATTCACCGGCGGTGATTTTTTCACAGCTGGGAATTTCCGAAAAATTGCCATGGAAGGTGGAAAAACGGCTTCCGAAACCGGCGAGTCGCTGCGTCGCATGTGCGAGCGCTTCGGGATCCCGATCCACGCCCAACACCGTGGCTCCCTGTTTCAGCAGGAGCTCGGAATGACCGCCACCGCCGAGAGTCCCGTCGATGATGAATTTGCCGGGACCCGCTTGCATCATTTCCACGATCTCAGCGGGCATGACGGGCACGTGGTATCCTTCCGGAGCAAATGATCCGGACGCCGAGGCCGACAACCAGCCAGCAGCGGGCGCGACGTCCGTTCTACCATGATCGCTCACTGTCCCGAGTTTGCGATCACGATGTCGATGAGAACAAACCGCCGTTGCGCGCGCGAACAACCAGCCGGAAGCAGTGCGGCGCAAGGGTTCGGTCCATGTACGGAGCCCTGTCCCGAGAGCGCCGATACACTTGGCCATGAGGCCTTGGAAAAATGGAAACGAACGCCGTACCGACAACCAGCCAGGAGCGGAAACGGCGTTCGTGTTTTCAAAACCACGGGCCGTCCCTGACCTGTGATTCGGTGAAAATGCAAATGGTCCGGCAAGAAGCCGATCAAACCCAACACTCCGGGCCATTCCAGCCGCAAGCCGGAAGGTTTGTTCTGAAGTGATGGTTGAATCTGCGGACATGGATGCTTGGTGAAAATGATGTTAGAAAATAGCGAGATGATCTTCTTCCTCAGGCACTGCTGACAAACCGAACACGTTCTCAAATTTCGAACGGTTCCAGATTTCAAAATGACTGTCGCCTGCGGACAACATCACCTCACTGTCAGGAGTGATTCCCGCGTAATCCGCAAGATCTTTCGGAATCAACAGCTTCCCCTGCTCGTTGATGCTCGCTTCCCGCAACAACCGAACCAGTTTGGTTTTCAGTTGGGACTCTTCTTTGGGTGATGTGGCATGCTGCCTGATCCGCTCCACCCGGTATTCAAACGCCTCTTCGGTAAGCACTTTGATCACATGGACTCCATCGGAAATCGAAGGCATCAAATTCAACACTTCGCCCTGCGCTGGACGCCACGCCGGCACGACATTGACCCGATTTTTCGAGTCGGTCTTGTAGGCGTAGGAACCTTTGTATTGCTGAAATTTAGGGATCATCAAGGAATGATTGGCGAATTTGACTGCACTTAGATACACTTTAGTACACTATTCACACAAGAAGAAAGTGGAGATTTTTGCATAATTTTTTCAAATTACTGAAAACCAACGACTTGGATGGCTTTTAAATCTCGATTTGACCATTCTCAGCATGGCAATTTGCTGTTTTTTTACGAAAAAATGAGTTTTTGGGGCGAGATTTGGATAATTTTTAATATTTATACCTGATCAACGGTGAAACATAGCGAAAATCATAATAATCACCAAATTCAGGCATAAGTGGGAGGATCTGAGCCAAAAAGGTTAAGATTGCGGGTGGGTTCGGAATACGATAAGAACCCGACGGGTTCGGCCATCCCATTTGCATTCATGAACATCATCATCGTAGGAGCCGGCGAGATCGGCCGCCATTTGGCCTTTTACCTCGCCAAAGAAGCCCACCGCATTTCCCTGATCGAATCGGACAAGGTTCTTGCGGAGGAATTGGAAGCAACGTTGGATGCCAAAGTCATCCATGGCGACGGCACGAGTGTTTCCGATCTTGCCGATGCGGACGTCGGGGAATGCGAGCTGTTTTTGGCGATGTCATCGTCAAACACCACCAACATGATGTCTGCCTCGATGGCCAAAAGCATGGGGGTTGCGAAAGTGATCAGCCGGGTTCACCCGAGTTTGCAGCGTGAGGAATGGCTCTTTGATTTCCGAGGTCACTTCGGCCTGGATCACATGTTCAGTTCGGAGCGGCTCACTGCCATCGAGCTTGCCAAATACGTTCGCAACCCGGACTCGCTTGTCATCGAGGAGCTGGCACGGGGCCGGATCGAACTGCAACAGGTGCGGGTCGCGGGGCATTCCACCTATCTGCAAAAATCGCTGCGCGAATTGAAGGCTCCGGAAGGGATCCGTATCGCCATGATCACCCGTAACGGAAAGACCTTCGTGCCGGATGCGGATTCGATTCTTGAGGAGGATGACATCGCCACCATTTTCGGGGAGCCACGGAAGCTGCGGGATTTCGCCAAGCATCTGCAAGGCAAGACCGGAAGCGGTGACAGGCTACGGGTTGTGATCTTCGGAGGCAACGAATATGGATTTTCACTCGCGCAAATGTTAGAAAGCGTTCATTGCACGGTGCGCGTTTTCGAGAGAGATCCGCAGCTTTGCCAGAGTCTTGCGGATCGGCTGACCAACGCCACCATCATCCATGGAGACGCCACGGTCTCGGCGGAGCTGGAAGAAGAGCAGGTTGGAGAGGCGGACTTTTTCATCAGCACCAGCGTTGATGACGAGGACAACGTGATGTCATGCCTGCAGGCACACACATTGGGAGTGAAAAACTGCCTGACGATCATTCATCGTGCGGATTACGCGGCGGCGATTTCCAACAGCGGGCATCATTTCGGCATTCGTGCGGCGATCAGCCCGCGTGAGGCAACCCGCAGGGAGATCCAGCGTTTCATTACGGGGGAGGCATTCCATATTCTGAAAGAGTTTGATGGGGTCGATCTGGTCGAGCTTCGTGTCGGAAACGGATCGATCGCCGCCGGGCACATGATCAAGGAAGTCGCATGGCCGCCCGGAGTCGTATTGGTGGGAAAACTCAGGGGACTGCATGCTGAGGTACCCGGTCCTGAGGAGGTCCTGATCGGCGGTGATCACCTCTATGCGATGGTTTCAAAACAGGCACGGAAAGCCTTCCTCAAACTTTTGGAAGCCTAGATTCTCCCTATGAATTTTTATCTTGTCGCCCGTATTCTGGGCCTGCTTTTCGCACTGGAGGCGGTGGCCATGATGCTCTGCGGAGTCTTTGCGAGGCTCGATGTCGTCGCAGGTGATTACCACGCAGGGAGCGCGCTTTTCCTCTCTGCGGCAATCACGGGAGGGTTTGCGTTGATCTCCGTCATACCTGGGGTGAAAAAAACCGGTCATGACAGCATTCCCAAGCGTGAAGCGATCGTGATCGTGGGTCTGGGTTGGTTGCTCTCAAGTGTTCTGGGAGGCCTTCCCTATTACCTTTGTGCCCCCCATTTGACTCCGGCAGGTGCGTTTTTTGAATCCGCATCCGGCTTCACCACCACCGGTTCCACGGTCATGACCGTTGTCGAGGAGTGGCCGCGCGGTATTCTGCTGTGGCGCTCAACCACGCAACTTCTCGGCGGGATCGGCATCCTTGTGCTGTTCGTCGCACTATTGTCCTACATCGGGATATCCTCAAAATCTCTTTTCCACAACGAATCCTCATTCCGCAGCGGCGACCTGGGACTGGCACGCATTCAGGATACGGCACTCATGTTGTTGCGGATCTACCTGACTTTGGTGGCGGTTTGCCTGGTCGGGCTGAGGCTCATGGGTCTCAGCTGGTTCAATGCCGCCTGTCATGCCTTCACGACACTTTCAACAGGCGGGCTGAGTCCCCATACCGAAAGCATCGGCTACTACTCGAAGTGGGGAAACTCCTGGTTGATCGAGCTTTGGCTCATTCTTTTCATGACACTCGGCAGCCTCAATTTCCTGCTCTATATTGTTGTCATGCGCCGAAACTGGAAACGTGTTGGCCAAGAAGAGGACGCACGCTGGTTTCTGGGGATTTGTGCCATCGTCATCCTTCTGATCGCGGCAGGTCGAAGCTATCATGAAGGCGTTTCCTTCATGAGCATGCTTCGCGAAGGCGCATTCACCGTCATCAGCATTGCGTCGACCACGGGCTTCGGTACGGCAGACTACGATCTCTGGCCGACATGGTCCAAGGTCCTGATCGCATGCCTCATGCTCATGGGCGGTTGTGCGGGCGCGACATCCGGCGGATTCAAGGTTGGCAGGCTCATTGTCTTCGCGAAATCGGCGAGAAATGAAATCATCCGCACCTTCCGGCCGAGCCAGATCTTCCGGGTAGTTGTCAATGGCAACACCATCGATGACTCGTCGCGTGCCCGCACGATGTTCTTCCTCACGCTTTACCTCATGATCTGCGTCGCTGCCACGGCCGTTGTCGGATTTCTCGAGGCAGGCACCGGAATAAGCCTTGAGAGCTGTGCGGGTATGGTGCTTGCCACCATCTCCAATATCGGTCCCGGCTTTGATGCCGTCGGCCCCTCCAAGAACTTCGCTGAATTGAGAGAGTCCACCAAGGCATTTTTGGGCTGGATCATGATCCTCGGGCGATTGGAATTGTTTGCCCTCTTGGTTCTTTTTGTCCCGATACTCTGGAAAAAATACTGACCATTCCAAAAAAGAATGGTGGCTCGAGCCGGGATCGAACCAGCGACACGCGGATTTTCAATCCGCTGCTCTACCAACTGAGCTATCGAGCCTCACAACATCCTTGCGGGCGGGGCGGAAGTAAGAATTCCCTACCGGGTTTTGACAATCCAAAAATCATCAAATCCGGTTTTTTGTCCGTTCAGCCGCGTGAAACCGGTGTTTTCCTCATCCGCTCGCACTGCTTTGCAATACCCGGTTTTCGAAGCGATCTCGAAACCCGCGCACCATGGCAGAGGGCCGTTTCCAAGTTGACCCCCGAAACCTCCCGTATCTCGACTCCCCTGCTTGCTCCTCGTATCCAGACGCGCGCGGCAGAGGGCGCGAGTCCTCAGAAAAGCCTGCACCGCATGAATTCCATATCAACCAGCCTGATATACCGTAACCACTCCAAACGTCATCGGTGCCGCGCTAGCTGTGTCGAAACCCGTATCGTGGAGCAGGGAGATCATCGTTTCTCCGGCGGGAAATTGTTCGATCGATCCGCCGAGATATTCATAAGCATCTTTTTGTTTGGTGAGGAAACCCGCCAATTTCGGCAAAACATGATGCAGATAGAGCCGATACGGGCCGCGCAGGATACCGGATGGCAGAGAGAAATCCAGGATGAACAACTGACCGCCTGGCTTCAGCACACGGCGCATTTCTTTCAAGGCAAGGACGTAATCCCCCATGTTGCGCAGGCCGAACGCCACCGTGACCACATCGAAATCCGCATCCGCAAAAGGCAATTTCAACGCATCCGCCACGAGGGTCTTCCTGACTCCCCGGTCCGACGCATGCTCCAACATCTCCGCACAGAAATCCGTCGCAACCACCTCGGTTTGTGGCAAGGCGTCCTGGATACTGAGGGCCAGATCGCCCGTGCCGCTCGCCACATCCAGGACGCGTGTGGGTTTCAGTTTCCTGACACGGCGTGTGACCCGCCATCGCCACCAGACATCCACACCGAAAGACAGGACATGATTGGTGAATACGTAACGATCCGCAATGCGTGCGAACGCTTCTTTCACATAAGTTGGATCAGGCATGCCCACGCAACATGCCCATGGACTCCGCCAACGTCCAACACGGATTTGGATTCCGTGTGAGAAAAAACCGCTCTTCGGCATGAGAACCATCACTTCTCAAACCGATCCAGCTCCATGACCTTGGTCCATGCGGAGATGAAATCCTTGAGAAATTTTTCCTGTGAATCGGCACATGCATATACTTCAGCCAAAGCACGCAGTTCCGAATTGGAGCCGAAGATGAGATCCACCCTCGAACCCATCCATTTCACCTTGCCGGTTTTCCGATCGGTTCCTTCGAACAGATCGTCATGGGGAGAAACCGATTTCCAGGTCGTGCCCATGTCGAGCAAGTTGACGAAGAAGTCATGGGTAAGGGCCTCAGGTTGGTGGGTGAAAACGCCGGTGTGAGATCCATCGGAATTGGTATTCAAAACCCGCATCCCCCCGATCAACACCGTCATTTCCGGAGGGGTGAGTGTCAGAAGCTGGGCCTTGTCCACAAGCATCTCCTCTGCGGAAGTCGTATACAGGGTTTTCTGAAAGTTACGGAACCCATCCGCATGGGGCTCGAGCATCGCGAACGAAGCAATGTCCGTTTGTTCCTGCGATGCGTCGGCACGACCCGGTCTGAACGGCACGGTAACCTCATGACCGGCGTTTTTGGCAGCTTGTTCAATGGCCGCGCAGCCCCCGAGCACGATCAGATCGGCGATGGATACCTGTTTGCCATGGGCAGCACTGGCATTGAATTCTTTTTGAATCCCCTCCAACACATCAAGCACCTTACCGAGCTGGGCGGGGTTGTTCACCTGCCAGAAACGCTGCGGAGCAAGACGCAAGCGGCCGCCGTTCGCACCACCCCGCTTGTCGGAACCACGGAACGTGGAAGCCGATGCCCATGCGGTGGAGACCCATTCGGAAACCGAGATTTCGGACGCGAGAATCTTCGCTTTCAGGGCGGCGATGTCATTGGCATCGATGACGGGATGAGTGACTTTGGGGATCGGATCCTGCCAAAGGAGCTCTTCCTGCGGAACTTCAGGCCCGAGATAGAGGCACTTGGGACCCATATCGCGGTGCGTGAGTTTGAACCAAGCGCGTGCAAACGCATCGGCAAACTGATCGGGATGTTCGTGAAACCGTTTCGAAATCGGCGCGTAGATCGGGTCCATTTTCAGAGCGATGTCCGTAGTGAACATCATCGGTGAGTGGCGCTTGTTCGGATTGTGCGCATCTGGAACCGTTCCGGCACCGGCGCTGCCTTTCGGCTTCCATTGTTTGGCCCCTGCCGGGCTTTGGGTTAATTCCCAATCATACCCGAATAGGTTGTCGAAGTAATTGTTGCTCCAGCGGGTCGGGGTCGTGGTCCACGCTCCTTCCAATCCGCTGGTGATCGTGAATTCCCCATTGCCGGTTCCAAACCGGTTTTTCCATCCCAGGCTCTGCTCTTCGATCGGTGCTGCCGCAGGCTCCGGGCCGACGTAGGTCTCGGGATTAGCCGCACCATGGGCTTTTCCGAAGGTATGGCCACCGGCAATCAACGCAACGGTCTCCTCATCATTCATCGCCATCCGGCCGAACGTATCGCGGATATCACGCGCGGCGGCGATCGGATCGGGATTGCCATTCGGACCTTCGGGGTTGACGTAGATCAATCCCATCTGCACCGCCGCAAGCGGATTCTCAAGCTGACGATCCCCGGAATAACGCTTGTCATCCAGCCATTTTCCCTCGGAACCCCAATAGATATCCTCCTCCGGCTCCCAGACATCGGCTCGACCTCCGCCAAAGCCGAAGGTCTTGAATCCCATGGATTCCAAGGCACAGTTCCCGGCAAGAATCATCAGATCCGCCCAAGAAATCTTACGGCCATATTTTTGCTTGATCGGCCAAAGCAACATGCGGGCTTTGTCGAGATTCGCATTGTCCGGCCAGCTGTTGAGCGGAGCGAACCGCTGTGCACCCGCGCCTGCACCACCCCGACCATCCGCGGTTCGGTAGGTTCCCGCACTGTGCCATGCCATGCGGATGAACAACGGGCCATAGTGACCATAATCTGCCGGCCACCAATCCTGCGAAGTGGTCATCAACTCCCCGATATCCTTCTTCAACGCCACAAGATCCAACGATTCAAACTCCTTTGCGTAATCGAAACCCTCGCCCATCGGATCGGACAACGACGAATGTTGACGCAAGATATCCAGCTGAAGTTGGTTCGGCCACCAATCCTTGTTTCTCGTGCCGCGACCCGCACTCTGCATGGCTACCTGACCTCCGGAAAATGGACATTTTCCCTCAACTTGTGAATTCGTCTGATCTTGCATAGGTGATATAGAGTGATGATGTTTTTTGAATTGAAATGATACGCAGCCATCCAAGGCGGAACGCCAGTTGAGATAACACCGAAAGCCAACTTTGCAAAAAAAATCCGACCTGATTCCATGCTTTTCAATCCGATCCTACGCCTTGCGAGATTCCTTACGAACCCTCCCAACCAGATTGAATCATCCACGAGTCATCCACCTTCCAGCCTCAAGACCCAGAAAGCCCGTCAACCCCCGGTAAAGCACTTCAGGTTTCAGCGGCGCCGGCGGAACAGAAGGAGAATCCCCAGTCCACCTAACAGCGCGGCCTTCGGCTCGGGGATGACGTAGTTGGTGGTGTAGGTCAGGTCCAGATTGGTTCCGCTCTGCACCAGGCTGAACGAACCATTGAGCGGGTTTTGGAAGCCGTCGGTATCGAACGTGAACTTGTTTGCCGAGAAGCCGGTGATCCCCGCCGTGGTCGTGATGATTCCCGCCCAGGTCGCGTTGGCATCCGGGTTCCAGCTGGCCAACGGACCGGCATCCGTTGCGTTCAGCATGCTCACCAGTTGGAAAGTAATCGGGCTTTCAACCGTTGCACCCGTGAGATCCAAGCTACCGGTAATGGCAAGCAAGTCCCATTGTGCCCCTGCGGTGCCGGTTGATCCGTCGGTGCTGAACTCGAACTGGTAGTTCGATCCTCCGCTCCAGATGTTGCTGCCGGTTTCCAGACTTTCAATACTGGCTCCGGGTGCGAGGGTCGCTCCGCTGTTGAGCGTCACCGTTCCGCCGATCGTTCCCCTGCCGCCCAGCACCGCTCCGCTTTCCACCGTGAAGTTGCTGCTTGCCGAGGTGCTGCCGTGGATGCGCAGCGTGCCTGCCGACACCGTGGTGTTGCCCGTGTAGGTGTTGGCAGCCGAGAGAATCAGGGTGCCGCTTCCATCCTTGATGACCTTGCCCGAGCCAGTAATGGCGGAAGTGGAGACCGTGGTATTGCCCGCACCACCAATCGTGAGATCTTGGGTGAGAGTGGTGACAATGCCGCCGGTGAGGGTCAGCGAGCCGGCGTCGGAATTGATGCGTGCGCCGCTGGCACCGATGGTAATGGCTCCGGCCCAGCTGTTCGCACCGGACAGGTTGCGCATGGCGCCGCCGTTGGAGATTCCCGCCCCATTGAGTGAGAGGGTTTCGGCTCCGATGGCGATGTTGTTGGCGAGTTCCAAGGCGGCACCACCCTGGACGTTGGTTCCGTTAGTGGTATTCCCCAAGCCTGCACTGTTGGTAACGCGGACCACACCATCACCGACATACAGAATACCGACCGTGGAATTGTCTCCACCAAGAACCAAGGTGCCCTTACCGGTCTTCAACACAGGGGCAAAGTTTCCACTGGTCTTGGCATTCACCGTCAGGGTCGTGCCGTCGTAGGTATTAATCACGAAATTCTGGTTGCCAGAGGTGCTAGTAAGAGAGCCAGTTCCGTTGATGGTATATCGGTTGTCCCCCCCGCCCGCGTAAAGGAAGGTTCCGTTGTTGGTAACCACCAGATTCTTGCCGTTCAGCTCAAGAACATCACTGTTACCACTGTTGGCGATCCGGAGCGAGTAGCTGGACAAGCTGCTCGCCAGTGTGCCACCGCCAGTCAATCGGTTGACAACGGATGTGCTCCCGGCTGTTGCCGTGGCGGGCGTGTAGGTTGTGTAGCCGGTATACGCTACGATGTTCCCGCTGCCATCATTGGCACCAAAATCGGAGCCCGCGGTCACACGACCCAACAGAAGGATGCCACTAGCTTGGTTGGCAGTTGTGGTGGTCGCCAGATTGGCTTCCGAAATCGACAGGGATGAAGGGTTATTAGTCAGTGTCAACGCCCCGAGGCTGATTTTGGCAGAGCCGCCATCACGTGAGATGCTGTTGCCGGTGAACAAGGTAAGGGTCGTTGCGCTGACCACCTCGGTGTGGCTGCCGCCCTTGAGCACCACAGCGCTGCCGTTGAGCGTCAAAGCCGCCGTATCCGAGAGCTTGGAACCATTACCATTGATGGAGTCGGAATAGTCCAAAAGCAGCGTGCCGCCGCCGGAGAGCGTGGTGGCTCCAGCGTAGGTATTGTTCTGGTTGAGCACCAGGGTGCCGACACCGGATTTGGTCAGCGTGGAACTGGTACCGGTTCCAGTTAGCAATTGATCCACCGTAAAGATATTAGAAGCGTTTTGAATATCGAAACCTTTGGCCGTGTTGCTGAATGTCACCGTGGAGTCGAGGTCGGAGAGGCTAGTGAGCGTTGCTCCCCTGATTTGCAGCGTGCCTCCGTTCATGGCAAGGTTGGAGGTGCCAGAGCCGCCCATATTATTGACCGAGTCGATACTAAGAGTGCCCGTGCTAATAGTGGTCGTGCCGTTGTAAGTGTTGTTGCCGGTGAGGACCAGCGTGCCGGCACCGGTTTTGGTGAGGCCAGCGGTGCCGGTGGAGTTCCGCATGTCGTTCGAGAGCAAAGCTGTGTTCGCACCTACCTGCACGGTGCGAGTGGCGCCGTTGAGGTCGATTTTGTTCGCAAGTTCGATCGAACCGTTCGCATAAGGTGCTACGTTTGTGTTGAATCCATAGGCCTGATTGAGAACAAGAGTGGTAGGCGCGAAGTGAGTGCTGCCCCACTGCAGCTCTTGGGAGGCATCGCCATTCACCGTGACCACCCTAGGGCCGCCATGGGCGCTGAATCCACTGGTGCCACCTGTGATCTGGAACTGTGAACTACCGGTACCGAGGCCGCGGCTGAAATTCGTGGCTCCGAGTTCAAGGACGCCGCCATTAATCGTAAGCGCGCTGGTGCCGCCCGTGAAGCCGATACCGCCAGAAAGCGCATCGGCGCTGGAGAGCCGCAAGACACCGGCTGTGACCGACGTGGTACCAGTGTAGCTATTATTGCCGGAGAAAATCAACAGGCTGCTACCGCTCTTGATAACACCTTTGCCATCGCCCGTGATATTTCCTGAAAAATTCGCTCCATAGCCGCTGGTGCTGTTTCCGGTGAATGTGGTGATGCCTGATGCATTCCCCACAAGAGTGAGATTGACGCCGATCGTGTAGCGGAGGTCACGATTTGCCCCTCCACCTCCTAAGGCGGAGTTGAGGCTCACCGTGGAGGTCGTGCCATCACCGATGGTCCATGTCGAAGCACTGGTGCCAATCGAGATGGAAGAACCGAGATCGCTGTTCGGCCCGATGCCGTTGAGGGTCAAACGGTTCATCTCAAGCGAGGTCGGAACATTGATCAAGACTTGGCTTGCACCGGCCGCTAGCTGGTTGGCAGTACCACTGATCCCAGCAAAGAACACGAGCTCATTGCCCGCATCGGAGACAAACTGAGAGCCACCCGACCAATTTGTTCCAGTGGTCCAACTTTGATCTCCTGTGCCGGTCTGTGTCCACGTGTAGGTTGCGGCATGAGCACAAGACATTGCGGCCAGCAGGCTGGCAGCGAATCGGGACCAGTGGCGCAGATTGGCGTGATGCTTCATCCGATGGTGGGGTTTTTGTCATGAGTCCATCTGTTCAGCCCGAGCGATTTCACGTTCGATCAAATGCTAAAACAAATGACGGTGTGTTAAAAAACCCGCGCGACCCTCATTCGGAAAGCAAAACTTATCCGAGCAAGTGTTTTCCAAAAAGTGACAGTTTTGCCCATATCGGCCGATTCGCGTGCATTTCGGCACATTCGGGATCATGGCACGGGAGGGCGGATGTGGCGGT
>JBEAZA010000031.1:0-25432 GCA_041170385.1 Verrucomicrobiota bacterium
GATCAACCTTGGAGGTGATGCGACAGCCTTTGGAAGACGGCACGGTCACCATCAGTCGCGCCGCAGGATCTCTAACATTTCCAGCGCGTTTCATGCTGGTCGCTGCCATGAACCCTTGTCCTTGCGGTTTTTACGGTGATGTGAAACGTCAATGCCGTTGCTCCGTGAAGCAGATCGAAAACTACCGCCAACGCATCTCGGGTCCGTTGTTAGATCGGATCGACATCCACGTCGAAGTCCCGTTGGTCGATTTCAAGGACCTCACTTCAGACACCGTCACCGGAGAATCCTCCGCAGTCATCCGGGAACGTGTCGCCGCGGCGCGGGAGATCCAGGTCGCCCGCTACAAAGCTGCCAAAATCACCACCAACTCCGCCATGGGGGCGCGCCAAGTCCGCGATCACTGCAAGCTCGACGCAGAAGGCAAAGGCTACCTCGAACACGCGATGGCGGAAATGAACTTCTCCGCCCGCGCTCATGACCGAATTTTAAAAGTCGCCCGCACCCTAGCCGATCTCGCCGGCAAAGAAACCATCACGGGCAACGAAATTTTGGAAGCCATCCAGTTCCGCTCGCTGGATAGGCAGTTGTTTGCATAATCAGCCTCTTGGTCGTAGGGAGGAGCTCGTTGCTTTCAGTGAGGTAGAGGCACTCCAGTAGACAAGGGATTTGGCGATCATGAATATCGTAAGGCAGGCACAGAAGTCGTTGTTCAAGGCGGCATGAGTGGCCATGTATCCGAGGGCGTTGTAGGCGTAGGCGCGGTCATCTCCTTTGGGGCAGATTTTGGATGAATTTACCGATGAAACCCATATAGATACTTGATTTTCTGATTTTAAAATATGCCAGGCAATTTACTTACGGTTTGGCAAAGCCGGCTTTGCTACCGAAATCCCAGTTGAAGTCGATGCAATAGGACTTGATGGTTTCCCGGGTGCCGGGGCCCTGTCCTGCCGGTGAAATGACCGGGACCAGCATGCATGCCCATGCTGCAAGCAGCGGGCTGATGGTTTTTCCTTTGTGAATTCTCATGGCGTTGTGATTCTGTTAGATTGAAGATGGGCGCGTCCTTCATTCTTTGGTATTTTGCTTCATCTCCCCGTATTCCTTCGCCTCTTTGGCAGTCATGAGCTTCTTCGGATTCTGATCCTCGTTGATTTTCTTGACGGCCGCCTGCCAAGCCGGTGTGAAGCGGTCGCCATTTTTGTTGACGCTCTCGTGTCTCTCGAAACGGGCGATGTAGGGTTTTGCGTTCGCCCCGTACAAGGGAAGGCTCTTGATGAGTGCTCCGTATTTGAATCCCCATTTGCCGTCGCCGTGAAAAATGCCGTCTTCAAGCAGATCCAGGCCTTCGGCGATATTGAGACTGGCAAGGATCTCGATTCCTTCAGCATCCAGTGCGTTGCTGTAGGTGTGATAGGAAGGGTCCTTGTTCTCCAGGGTGTGCATCAGATCGTCCGCCACGATATGGAAATCCTCCAAGGGGATGCCTTGGAGAAGTTCCGCGCCGACACTGCGGACTTGCTGTCTTGGATGAGCGAGAAACTTTTTGGCTACCCGATAGCATAAAGCGCGGTCCATCTGTAAATCCTTTTTCAACTCGGGTGTGTTGAGATTGGTTAACACGCCCTTGAGAGCCTGTGCGATTTTGTTGTCCACGTGACCGAATGGGTCTGGCTCCTTACGTTCTTCAAGACACAGGCGCAGGATGTCATTGTAGTAAGGGAGAGCATCCTGACGGCAATTTCCGAATCCCAGCGCGGTCACAGCCGCCACGCGAATGTCAAACTTTTCCTGTGGATTGTTGAACACGCTTGCAAGAAATGCCGCGTTTTCCCGGCCGATGTAGGGTGAGCTTCTGCCGATGCTTCGGAGTGCGGATGTCCTCACTGGATCGCTGCTTTGCATGGCAAGCTCCCGCAGTCGTGGTGTGATGGGATCCGGCTTGTTTCCTTTATTGCCGAATTGCCAAATGGCATTGAGCCGACTTCCCAGTTCCTGTTCGGCCATCACCCGAAGTTGCGGGTAGGGAGAGTTGAAAAGTTCGTAGAGTTCTTCGTTGGTTTTCTTCTTGGGGCCCATCTGGCTCATGGTGACCAGATCATGGACTTCGTTCTTGTCCCTGACCCAAATGGAAGAATCCGCCTCCCGACCGGTGATCAGCAACACCTTGCGTGGAAGGCAGTAGGTCAGAAGCGCCTGGGCGGCGATAAAGCCACCCTTGCCATCACCGGGGAAGCCGCCTCTCCAATCACGTTTGCCATTGAAATACCAGAGGGAGCGCTTGAAGAATTCCTGCGTAACCTCAGGCCCGGAGAGGCTCGCGCCCAGTGGCGTCCAGAGCGGGTTGAAGAAGTGGCTGGCGTGGCCCACATTGAGTTGGCCATGTGTGGTTGCACAGCAGCGGGAGAAATATTTGGCACCTTCCTGATTCCCCTTCAGAGCCATGGATATCGCGGCAGAGCCGCTGCTGCCATTGTTATTGAAGATGTCATAGCTCGGACCATGGACGCCGTAAGGGAATCCGCCATTGCCGATGTGATTGGCCACATAGGCATAAGTTCTCTGAATGGCTGCGTCGAGGGCAGGGTCGTTGAGACCGCACTTCTGGGCAATTAGCAGTCCGACAAAGTTGGGAATGCTCGCAGCATTCATAATCCCATATCCGGGAGCGCGTTGCAGCTTGTCTCCAATCGCCATGCGATGTCCCCAAAGGCCGACCGCATCCTGCCCTCTGGCAAGTCCGTTTGCATAAATACGTATGGCGGGTAGAACCGTCTCGTCTTTGGTGAGCAGATAATATTCGCCCAGGGCGATCAGGTTGTATCCCCAGGTCCACCCAGTGGAGCCGAGGTTTGGCTGCCCCGTTTTCAAGTAGCTGTCCACCTCCTTCGGGTCGATTTTGAGGATGTCGGAGTTGCGGATGATTGCGGCCACTGCGTCGAGATGCTCTTTCTTTCCGGTGGCCATCAGGCCGAGAAGTCCTGAGCGGGTGGGAGTGGAGCCCAGGCCTTTTTCTGTCAACAATCGTGCTGCAGTTTGTTCGATGATCCGATCCGTTTTCTGGCAGTTGTAGGGTGCGGTCGGGCTATAGGCGCCGAGTTTGGGAAGTTGGAGGGTCACGGTTTCTCCATTTTGCATCATCAGGGCCATTTTCCCATCCGCTGCCTCCGCGGCATCGAGCGCATTCGCAAACGCACCGAGCGGATGTTCCGAGAATTTCACGCCGTCGATGCCGATGATGACATCCCCTTCCTTCAGCTTTCCAAAGGCCGGCGAACCCTCCTCCGAGCCGGTAACGTGAACCGTGTCTGCCACCTTGGGCCACATGGGAAGGGCAAAGCCCTGGATTCCCGTCGTGGCGAAGATCAGGGGCTTGTGCTCCCGAGCCGCGTGGGTCGTGGCAGGAACCAGTAAGAGGGACATAGCCAGCAGGCAGGAGAGTCGCATCCGTGAAGGAAACATCGAAGGGGTTGTTGATGGCAACATATTCGATGAAACGTAACCACGCATTGAACCATTACACAATTCTTGGCCAACCACCATACCGGGAATCCATCGGTTTTCCTATTACGGATGAGATGCTGCTAATGCGGATGGATCTTTCTGAATACTTGGAGCGTTTCCCACGCGGGAGCTCTGCGCTTTGGTATCCAGCCACAAAAAAGCCGCTTCCGAGTGCGGAAGCGACCCAAATGGAAACCAGTGGAAGGCTCAGCATCTTCAGCGACGGAGGAAAGTGAGGAGGCCCAGACCGCCATACGGCGCGGTGGCTGGTTTAGGAATGGGATTGATTGTCACGTGCCTTCCCACGTATCCACGAAAAATCTTCCAGCGCCATAATATTCAACCATCAGTCCCTCGTCGGCCCACCACTGGATAGATCGACAACATAGTTGCCGGAGACACCCGGAGTGTAAGGAGACCATTACTTGGTGTTGTTTAAGCTGCGCAAGTGCTGGTTTATGGCCGGACCGAGGCGATCCGGGCGCGCTGCCGAAGATTTTCCATCACGGGAGATTCACCGTTGCGGTAGTCGGAGCGGCGAATGTCACCCGAACAACGATCAGGTCGCACAAATCGAAGCAGGATTCACCGTTGCGGTAGTCGGAGCGGCGAATGTCACACTTGCCTAGGCGGCAGGCGATTTGCGACGGTGTCAGATCGGTATGTTCCACGATGAGTCATTGAAAAGCCTAAGCTGCTGAGCAATACGCATTTAAAATCATCACCAAGGAATAATTCACCGGGCGCGACATGGAAGTAATCCGTGGAGATGCGCAGAGCTCTCAATCGGATCACAAGCCATGTGTATTTGCATGCGTTGATTCTTACCGCTGAGATTTTCTCCGCTCTCGCAATCAAGATTCAAAAGAGGGTTCAGACGTGGTAACCTTGTAGAGAGACCAGCGTGTAAAAACACTTCATATGGCTATCGGCGCGGCTACGAATCTTACGAGGCTCCGAAGTTAGAAATCCCGATTGACCTCGGCCTTATTAGCCGATGTAAACGCAAGCGATCATCTCTACACCATGGTGATTCCGAACTCAGGTCCTAAAATTGACGCGAATGACCGATTGCCAGAAGAAAGGTTTCCGGTTGATTGCCTCCCAATCCCAGCAAGCCTGCCGATCTATCTATCGCTTCCTTTTCGTTTTTACAGCCATCAGACATGCACGCGTAAGCATGCGCGTCCAAGGCGGACGGGCAAAGCTACATAGAATTATCTATATGAATGCGATTTGCTTTATCACTCACAACAGCAAGCTTAAATCTCATTACAAACGCCTGCGTGAAGCAGGCAAACCTGTAAAGAAAGCGATTGTAGCTGTCATGAGAAAGCTGGTGATCCTTATGAATCGTCTTTTGAGCGATCCGAGCTTTGAGCTTGCTCTAGAGAAATGATTAACCAAAATAAAGCCTCACGTTAAATGGGATAAGTCTCCGTTGGGAAGCAACCTGAGCACGATAATGTGAATCCAACGGCGACTCTAACTTTAGGTAGTAGAGCCTCAAAAGCTGACAGACCTGGCGCTGCGTGTCGCCGGTGCTTAAAAAAGCGGAAAATCCCAGAGGCATGGGGCTAGCCCCTTTGCAAAGCTTACAATAGTCCATGCGCGCGCACAATCAGGACAGTTATAAACTAAAAATTCGTTACTTCCTAATACAGTTACTGCCTTGGCTTAGCGGCGGCGGCGGAACAGAAAGAGAATGCCCAGTCCGCTTATCAGGGCGGCTTTCGGCTCGGGGATCACGGTGTAGCTAAGCACCAGATCGTTGCCTGTGCTTGCCAGCGACCAGTTGCCGGTTTCGGCATCTTGGAAACCCGCGGTGTCCAAGGTCCAGGTGCTGGCGTTAAACCCGCTGATGCCCGTCGTGGTAGTGAGGATCGTCCAGGATTTGCTCGTTTCCGTGAAAAGATTGCCGCCATTCGCTCCCACCAATCCGGCTGCGTTCAATGCATCCAGAGAGAAGATGCTCAAGGCATAAGATGTCCCGCTCAGCGTCAGTCCACCCGTGATCCGGATCTGGTCGATATCGGTTCCCACCACGGAGTCCACCCAGTCGTTGAGCTCCCACTCGTATGTGAAGGACTGCCAGTTCTGGCTCACATCAAAGGTCTGGATGCCGGGGCTGTTGCCTGGGGCGAGGACATCGCCGATACTATCAAGGGTAAGGGAAGCGTTGATGCGACCATTGGTGCCGGTGGCGTCACCGCCACCGAGCACAGCACGCTCGCCAGGTCCCGTGCCCGTGCCATTTAAGACAGGAGCCACGGTCAATGCGGTGGCGCTGTTGTACACAAACTTCGCACCGGCAGCCACGTTGATGGCGGAGGTGGAGTTGATAGAACCCGCGCCGGAAACGGCAAAGATACCGTTATTGATGTTGGTGGCGCCATTGTAAGTGTTCGCGTTGCTGAGAACCAAGGTGCCATTTCCTGACTTGTAGATCCCAGCGGGGACAACGGTGGAGCTGTTGCGGATGACGCCGGAGAGGGTGGCGAAGTCAGCGCTGGAGCCGGTGTTGTCGGTCACGTTGATCTCACGGACTTCTCCGTTGAGATTGATGTTGTTCCGGAACTCCACCTCGGAATCCGCCGTGGTTGACCCAAACTTCATAGGGCCAAGGATTGCGTTGTTGCCGGTTGCAAGGGTGGTGTTCGCTAAATCGGCCACCCAGGCCCAGACCTGTTCGGTGCCGGCGTTATTGCCAACCGTGACGGTCAACTTGCCGCCCTTGGCCGCAAAGCCACCGCCACCTTCGCCGGACCAATTGAACTGGCCGGCCGTGGCATTGTTGCCGTTGGCCCAGGTGAACGAACCACTCGACTGCAGGACCCCGCCGTCGAGTTGGAGATGCGTGCTGGTGGACAGTCCGGTGCCGATCGCCGCTTCGAGGACGCCGCCGGAAATTTTCGTGAGGCCTGTGTAAGTGTTGATGCCAGTCAGGATCGTAGTGCCGGTGCCGGTGACTGTGAGTCGCGACGGGTTGGTATTGTTGGCGATCACAGCGTTGATCGTCAGCGGATTGGAGCTGTAGTTGTGGACGAGCAGCTCGCCACCCGACGTGCCGGCTCGGAGTGTGCCATCGCCAGTGCTAACACCAATGGTGAGCCCGCCGCTGCCCGCGCCAGCCAGGATGCCATTGACCGCAAGGGTCTTGCCAGCCGTATCGATCGTGGCCGTGCCGGTGCCGCCCGAATTGCTTTGGTTCAGCGTATTGATCGTGGTGGTGGTCGCTCCAAGGCCGATAATGCCGCTGGAGCCGCTGCCTTCAACGAGGCGGACGTTGGTGGTCGAGCCATCCGCAATGGACCCAGGGGTGAGACGGTTCACATTCGTGTAGGCAGAGTAGGCGCGGATGTAACCATCTAACGCACCATTGGGTTGGCTCGCATCAGCCCCGCCGACCGTGGTCGAGCCGCTATTGTAGGCCCAATCCGCCCCGCCCACCGTGGCCCATGCACCTAGAATTCCATTGGTGTTCGTGGTGTCCGTGCTCGCGAGGTTGGCCGTTCCGAAGTTGATGGATGTCCCTGCATTGCGGGTGATTCCGTTCATTCGCAGCGTGGCGGTGCTAACAGTATCAGGCCGGGTAATGTTCGCTGCGCCACCACTGAGCGTGACGGCAAATACGGTCTCGTAATGACTGCCAGTCGCCCCAGTCGAACGGTCCAGTTGAAGGGTGCCACCGAGCAGGTGAAGCCGAACGTCTGCACTGCCTGCATCCCTCAACAAACTGTTGTTATTCGCCGTGTAGTCCAGCACGAGCGTTCCTCCAAAAACCTGCGTGCCGAAGTAGGTGCCATCAATCTGACCTCGAACGATCGTAGTGCCGGCATAGTTTTGAAATGATCCAAAGTTGATGCTTCCCACCGTCCATTCGCCGGGGCCGCGCTTGCGAAATGTACCGTATCCGGCGGATGTGTTGGTAACGCTGGCGATCGAGTTTCCGGTGGAGACACCACCGATTTCCAGGCCAGCCTTGTCGGTGCTGGTCCCCGCCGACTTGACCAAGCTGATCGCACCCAGCGTCTGGGTAGCACCGCTATCAGGAGCGAAATACAGGCCGCCTCGGTAGTCAGTCGTCGTTGTCGTCGCAAACGTCACCGTGGGGCTCCCGGTGATGGTCGAGGTGATGGTGTCAATCATGCCGACACCTTTGTCCGTCCTTGTGATGGCGCCGCCCGTCATGCTCAGGGTCCCGCCAAGGATCGCCCTGTTGCTTGATCCCGTGGCAAGGCTGAGCGAGGTCGTGGTGATCGTTGCGTTGTCGAGCACGAGGTTGCCGGTGCCGTAAACGGCCAGGCCGCCATAGCTACCGGATTGGTTGAGCGTGAGATTGTTGCTGCCCAGCTTGGCGATGCCCAGCCCTCCGAGATTGGCGGTGGTGAGGTTTGCCCACTGCGTGACATCGCCGTTGGTGGTGTCGATGGCCAGTTGTCCGCTGGTCTTGGTGGCGTTGCTGAGCAGAGTGTCCACATCGGCGGTGGTCCAGCCGCTGCCGCCGACCCGCGCGCCGATTGCGCCGCCGTTGAAAATGATTTTCCCTGCTGAGTTGTAGCCCGACAGGGCACCCGTGTTGGTGGCCACCAGGACGCCGCCGGTGGCGGTGGTGGTGCCTGAGTAGGTGTTGGCGGAGTTGCTCAGGGTCAGTACACTGGAGCCGCTTTTGAGAATGCCTTTGTCCGTGCCTGAAATAACCCCTGTGAAGTTGAAAATGCCGGTGCCATTGCCGGTGAACGTGGTGGTGGTCTGGTTCAGCGCGATATTGGCGGACACGTTGTAGGTCAACGATCTGAAAGAATAAAATTCGCCAGTCAGGTTGACCACGGAAGTCGTTCCATCCCCGATTGTCCAGTTGGAGGAGCTGGGGGCGATGTTCACGATGGAGTTGCCACTCGTAGCCGCCGAACCACCCAAGGTGAGGGTGTTCATGGAAAGTGTGGGAGGAACGTTGGTGATGATGTCTGCCGTTCCACTGCCCCATCTGTTGCCGGTAGCGCTGGGAGTGAAGATCAGGGCGTTGCTCGACCCGCTGACGAAAACGGTTGATGAAAGCCATTTGGTTATATCCGTCCAATCCAGCGTGCCTGTGGAGGAGGACGTCCACGTATAGTCAATCGCGTGGAGTTGGGGAGCAGCGAGCAACGCGGCAAGGGCGCTGGCCAATGGGAGTGAGATACGGAATGGGTTTTTCATGGGGGAATTTCGGGCAGATGCTGGAAAAGCCTAAATTGTTAGCGATGGAGAGCTTGCTTGCTGCTGTGATGCAAATGGTTTTGATTGTTTTCGGGAGTTGTGAGATACCGATGATAAGATTCAGCACGCTGGGTGCGAATGAATGTGACGAGTCTTGTGAGAGGAGCGGCGTGTGCGGAAGTCCATTTTCCATTTCAGCCATACCGGAATTCCACCAGTTAGGGCGAGTGGCAAGCGCAACCAAGGATAACTGGGCAGATCCACTTGAGGAATTTTTTAGCAGCCCGCCATGCTATGCCAGTTTATGAGTTTTTTTGGTCTTAAAGGACTTGATGCGGAAGAGCTACCAAAAGCGGACCATCCGCCCGCCACGGGTCATGTCCGTTACCGCCTTCAGACTGGGAAATAGGATTTCACTCTCTAGGATTGGTAATGCTAAATAGACTTTGCAGATCCCCATTCTAAGAACAGGAAATGACGATCTCAATCGTTGTGATTTTATCGCTCCCTTAGAATTGATAGAATTCCTCCATCTAATTCGTTTTAGTCAGCCATCATGGACATCTCTATTTCTTTTTCTCGCCGTCGGTTTCTCACGGGTGCAGCTTTCACTGCAGCTTTTGGTCCGTCAATCTTGCGTGCTGCACCTGCTAAAGAACGCTTGAATATTGCATTCATCGGATACGGGAAACGTGCTTACGCGGTGATGGATCAGGCACTGAGAGAAAAAGATTTGCGTATCGTTGCTGTGTGCGAGGTGGAGGACTCCCGGTGCGCAAAAGCGAAAGAGGTGGTTGAGAAGGCTTATGTCGAAATGATTGAATCGGGTGAATACAAAGGCTGCGATGTTTATAATGACTACCGCCAGCTTCTCAAACGTGATGATCTGGATGCCGTGATCATCATGACTCCGGATCATATGCACGTACACCCGGCACTTGCCGCAGCAGCGAGGGGACTTGATATTTATTGCGAGAAGCCGTTGACGCAGAATATCGCAGAAGGCCGCCTGCTGGTGAAGGCGGTGAAGAAGAATAAAATCATTTTCCAAACCGGGAGCCAGCAGCGCTGCGAGTTTGAAGGCCGTTTCCGTAAAGCTGCGGAATTGATCCAAGCAGGTGCCTTGGGTGAATTAAAAACGATCCGTATTGGAGTAGGCGGTCCGCCAAAACCTTGTGATCTCCCCGCGCAGGAACAGCCAGAAGATGTGAATTGGGATCTCTGGCTTGGACCTGCGCCACAGCGTGCTTACAACGAAATTCTTTGCCCAAAAGGGGTGCATAACCATTATCCTGCTTTCCGCCATTACGAGGAGTATTCGGGTGGCATGCTTGCTGATATCGGCGCTCATCACTTCGATATTGCACAGTGGGCAATGGGAATGGATAGCAGCGGTCCGGTAATGGTTGAGCCTCCTACTGAAGGCAATACGGGTCTGAAGTTTACTTATGCAAGTGGGGTCGAAATGTTCCATGGTGGGCCTGACGGCTGCACCTTCGAGGGAACCAAAGGGACACTACGTGTGAGCCGGAATATTTTTGAAAGCGATCCGGCGGAGATTCTAACAACACCCATTGGAGGTGTTGATGGAGGTGCCGGCGGCATACCAAAGCCATGGCCGACCAATCACCTCCGTAACTGGATTGATTGCGTAAAATCGCGTGAGCAGCCAATTTGCACGGCAGAAACTGGCCACCGTACCGCCACGGTTTGTCACCTCGCGAACATCGGCTACAAATTACGTCGTAAATTGATCTGGGATCCAAAAAAGGAGCAGTTCGTAAATGATGCTGAGGCCAATGCCCTGACTTCCCGCAAACCGAGGGAGGGCTGGGAATATCCTGAGCTTTGATCGTTAATTTAGCGAAGTCTGCATATTCTCTGCGTTCTCTGTAGTTAACTCTCGAAGATTTTACCTCCCCAGAGGCGCAGTTCTTCCGCCCTCTTTCTTGATCAGCTCTTTCAGTAATTTCTGCATCTCCTCGCGCTTGGTCCTTTCCGTAAAAAACAGGTTATTGGTTTCACTGAAGTTCGCCGCCGAGTCATCAGGAATTTCATATTTTGTAAGAACTGTTAGATTTACCAAAATATCTGCAGTGCTTCCTGTGGAATTCCCCTCCTGCACCGGGCGCTGCATTTTCCTTGCGTTCGATCGGCCTGTTTGTATTGGGTACTTCGAATTCCAAGTCCGATCGAGGTTTTTGGATTCAGATTCGTTTAAGAATTTTGATAATTCCGTTAGGGGGTAAGATGAAGACGAACTGCTGTTGTAGCGCACGAAGCGACTACGGAGGTGAAGCTGGCGACCTAATCAATTTTTAAAAAAGTCCATCTTCCATTTCCACCATACCTAAGTTCCAACTGTTGAATTTCCTACGCCGTTGATCCCATTCTGCTCACTTCGCCAACTTGCCCTTTTTGGCGTCCTCGAAAGAAATCATCTCCCTAGTGGGCTTTTGATCTTTTTCGATGGCATCAAGGGTGGCTTTCCAATGACGGCTCCAGCGGCCGTTGGACAGGTTGTGGAGCAGCTTCTCGTCGGATTGAATCAAACCGACAACTTCCTTGGAATTGGCTCCATAGGCTTTGAGCGCCTCAGTCACCGCATCATATTCGAACGTTTCCTTGCCGTCCCCAGTCTTCAGAGTTTGGTAAGCCCACTCCGTCCCCTCCTTGATACCAAGACGAGCCATTAACTGGGAGGCCGGCACCAGAAACTGTCCCGGTTGGTGGTAGGAATGCGATTTCGGATTGTTGTTGATGGCCACCAATTTGACCTCATCGGCTACGAGCGGAAAATCCTCCGCGGGCATGTGGACAATCATGCGCATCCCATGTCCCCGGGCCTCTTGACGGGGATTGTGGGCCAATCGATGAACCGCTTCATAGAACAACTTCTTGTCTTTCACGAGTCCATCGGCGAAGGGATTCTGGGAGATGGCATTGATTGATTCGGCGATCTGACCATCTAACAGTCCATAGTCGTCATTCTTGTTGGTGACCAGGAGGCGAAGCATGTCCTCGTAATACGTTTTTGCATAGGGCTGGTGCTTACACAGAGCATGGGCCGCCATGGTTCTTAGTTCCAAATCCTCTTCCGTGTTGCGCAGAATCCCACCGATAAGATCCATGCGCGGACCCGCCCATTCCGGCGGGCAGCCGAAACCAAAGAACCCCATGGCGCTGTGTCGCTCCAGCTTGCTTCCGCTGCGGATCAGGGAGGTGATTCTATCGAGCCCCTTTCCCTCATGCTCCCGCGCGATCCACACCGCCCGCCGCCTGATTTGCGGAGCCTCATGCTTGAAGAGGTCGATCAAACCGTCGACGGAGAGTTTCTTGTAGTCGATTTGGCTTTGATTGATTACGTCCATCGCCTTGTCCGGCTTGGCCCAGATCGACGGATCCGCGTTTTTGCCGGTGATGTAGAGTGCTTTGTGCGGCGTGCAGTAGTTGAGCAGCAGGGCACCACTGGTGTTGGCGAAGTTCTGGTGAATTCCGTTGTGGGTGAACCGGTCATCCCATGTGCGGTACAGCGTGTAGAGCCAGCGAGAGCGTTTGTGATACTCGCTGGTCACTTCCGGGCCCGCAACATTGGTACCCAGGGGAGACCAAAGCACGTTGAAGAAGTAGTTGGCGTGACCGCTCTCAAGGCTGTCATAGGCGGTGGCCACCTGACGTGAGAAGAACCTGGCGGCATCCTTGTCACCCACGAATGACATGGCGAGTGCGGCCGAACCGCTCATCCCGTTGTTGTTGAAGTCGCGGCTGTTGGGATTATGAACGCCATAGGGAATGGTTCCCTTTCCAACATAGGTATTGAAAACGCCGGTGCATTTACCGACGGCTGTCTGCAGCTCGGGAGCCTTGACGCCGCACTTCTGCGCCATGGCCAGCCCGATGAAGCAGGTGAGACTGGGCTGATTGATGTGGGAGTATCCGGGCAGGCGGCCGCGCCGCGAGCTCGAAATCATGCGATGCCCCCATGTGCCCGAAGCGCATTGCCCTTTCGCGAGAGCAAGAGCATAGGTTTCTATGGCCGGCATGTAGCTTTCATCGCCCGTAAGGAGCTGGTATTCGGAAAGCGCGATGAGCGCATAGCCCCATGACCAGCTGACATACCCCATGTCCTGGCCGCCGGTCATAAGCGCCAAACAGGCCTCACGATCCGGCTTGGCCCAACTCCGAGTGGACAGAGTTTGCCTGACATAATCGATGTATTTTTTTTCACCAGTGGCCATAAGTCCCAAATGCCCGATCGGCAACCCATCGTCCTTCATGCCTTTTTCGTTCTTGATCATTTGGTCGGCGATGGCCGTTACAATCGCTTTGGTCTTGGCGCAGTTGTAGGGTGCCGTATCCGAGAAGTCGCCGTAGGGCTTGAGTTGGATTTCCGCGGTCTTGCCACCCTTGAGCATGAGGATCAACCGGCCCTTCCTAGCAGCTCCCTCGGCTTCATCAATGGCCTTGGCAAGTTCGCGACGGGGATCTGCCGAAAACGTGCTGCTATCCACCCCGATAACCACGTCCCCTACTTTCAAGTTTCCATCCGCAGGAGATCCTTGGTCAACCTTGGTGATCTTGATTCCCTTTTTTTCAGTGGCTCCTCTTAGCCCGGTAGGGCCCATGAGATGATCCGCGAACTTCTGGGCATAGAGTGGTGTGGTTCCGAATGACAGAGAAAGCGCGACGATAAAAAGAAATGAGCGCACGGAGAAGTTCATGACTGGAATTAGGAGATTAGGCTGCCTGCTTGATAAGTTCGGGAATATCTGCTGGTTCGTCATCGCAAGCAGGCAGGTCTGTTGCGTGGAGGGCGGAGACACCAGATAGGGCTGCGTAGAGAGGAAAACGTGAAGTTTATTAACGGGTGGATTCATCGCGGTTGGTTAATCAAATTCCAATTACGACCCGAGATCAGATTTCTAGCTGGCAAGTTTTCCAATGCTATACCGGATATCCACCGGTTTGTGGAGTCAATCAGAATGGTTTCATGCCGCTCGCCACCCCCTCGCCTCATCGATGTGCATCTTCTTGACGACCATACCGAAATTCCACCAGTCTATCATGCATGAAATCCATCAAAATCCGAACGCCTTCCGAGCAGGTAGCCGATCATTTGCGTGACGAGATCCTGGCGCGGACCTGGATCGACACGTTGCCGGGTGAAGGTTGGTTGGCACGAGAGTTAGCGGTAGGGCGCGATACGGTGAAAGCCGCCGTACAGCATTTGGAACTCCAGGGTTTGCTGGAGTCGCAGGGTATTGGGCGTAGCAGGCGCATTGTTTTGCCAAAGAATGCGAGATCACAGTCCTTGCACGTGAAGATTCTTCTCTATGAAATGGATGATGCGGGTGCCGACTACATCGTGCAATTGCGCCACCAACTGGAGCTAGCCGAGCATAGTGTCAGTTACGCATCCAAGACCCTGTTCGACCTCCGTCATAGCGCAGCGCAAGTGGAGAAGTTTGTTCGTGAGAACCCGGCGGATGCCTGGATTGTTTTAGCTGGGGGACGGTCCGTCCTTGAATGGTTTTCGCAATCCGGAATTCCGGCCTTCGCTTTGTTTGGACGTATGCAGAGTTTTCGCATCGCCGGAGCGGGTCCTGATAAGGCGCCCGCTTTCCGCGAATTAGCCAACCGACTGGTGGACTTGGGACACCGGAAGATCGTGATGATGGTGCGCGAAGAGCGGAGGAAGCCAAATGTTGGGAGGCTTGAACAGTTGTTCCTGGACGAACTGAAAGCCCGGGGCATATCGGTGGGCGCATACAATCTGCCGGACTGGGACGACACCCCCCAAGGATTCCAAAAGCGACTAGATTCGTTGTTTCGAGTGACACCGCCTACCGCACTCTTTCTCGATACGAGCACCCTGTTTTATGCTGCTCAGCATTATCTGGCTCACCATCCCAATCAAGAACTCCGCAAGGTTTCCCTGTTCTGCAGCGACTACCACCCTGCCTTTGAGTGGTGCAAGCCTTCGGTCGCCTGCTTTAATTATGACATCAAGCCCGTGATTCGTCATGCAGTGCTTTGGGTCAATAAATTGAGTTTGGGTCAAAATCACCATCGCCAGCTCTCCGTAAAAGTTACCTTTGTCGATGGGCAAACCATATCCGAAGTTCAATAATAACGAGATCCGATATCATCCGATGAAATTGAAGTGCCTCTGCGGACATTACGATACTTGGGCTAGGAAAATGAACCTACGTGACACTCAGTGTTGGTCGTGCCAACTTATTTGAAATTAAGTATCAATGCGAATGAGTGAATGATGTTGTCGGAGCCTCTTGATGTGGATCAGATTGCAATTGAAAATTCTGCTATATTGGCTCCGAAAATCTGAACGCCTCCAGCGGGTTCCATTTCATTCGCCTTCAGATTTCCGGCGATAAGCTAGAGGTTGGAGTTCCTTGGGGCAGGGGTTGCATGCGTAGCAGGGCAGGACTTTCCTTTGTGGATGAGAGTCCGGAATACAGCGAGGTTTTTGACTTCTTTGCAGATCCGGCAGCGTTTGGCACCATCTGGTAAGCGGTCAATAGCGGCTAAATCCCGCAGAAACGATGGCTTTTCTAATTCTATGCTATTGTCACCGAAAATGGAATCCGCACCCGTGCGGATTCTACGGCGATGTGAAACGTCAATGGCGCTGCTCCCTTGGACAAATCGAAAAGTACGGCCAGCGGATCTCCCGACTCTTGTTCGATGGGATCAATCTCCCTGACGAACTTCCGCTCGTCGATGTTCATGATCTGACTTCAGATAGGGTCACCGGCAACGAAGTCCCGGAAGCCATCCAGTTCCGCTCACTGGACCGGCGGTTGTTTGAGTGAGAGCTCGGCGGCTCTCTCTTGCTCGCAACCTTTCGTCTGCAATCGATCTTGAAGGGAAATCATCAGGGATCCTACAATAGGGCTGCATCAGCTTGAACTGCGGATATTCCTGCATGGAATTACCCAT
Organism: Verrucomicrobiota bacterium; assembly: GCA_041170385.1. Taxonomy (GTDB): domain Bacteria; phylum Verrucomicrobiota; class Verrucomicrobiia; order Verrucomicrobiales; family Akkermansiaceae; genus Luteolibacter. Next base: position 15,667 of record JBEAZA010000031.1, read on the forward strand.
TTCAGATAAAACCCGAACATTTCTGCCGTAGTTGCGATGATAGAAACCATCAGCTTGTTTCGCCAACTGTGCTTATCCTCTCCAACCTCAAACCCGTCGCTGTTGAAACCTGACCGCTCATTGATCCTATGATGAAATCCTTCCGATTTTTCCTCCTGTTCAGTGCCTTCGCCTTCGCGGAAGAACGAGAAGTCACCGAGGAACAACAGGCCGCCGTTCTGAACGGCGGTGACGTCATCGAGGAAACCATCCGACCCGACAACCTTCCAGATCTCACCAAAGGCGAAGCCCTGCCTTCGTCAAAAAGCGCTCCGATGACCTGGCACCTCGGGCCGACAGGCATTTCATGCATCATGTCCGGCGGTGCAGTTGGAGATCAACTCCTCGTCCAAGGCACCATCAAGGGATCTCCCGCAGAGGGTAAGTTTCTGCGCGGAGATGTCATTACCGGCATCAACGGTGTCAAATTCAAAGCGGGCGGCAACCTCGGTATCACGATTGGAAACGCCATCATCGAGGCCGAACGCGAAATCCATGCGGGAAAACTGACCTTTCAGGTATGGCGTGATCAAAACTACCCCGCCCGTAATGCCACCAAAAACATCGCCGCCACCGATATCGACCAACTCATCGACGAAGTTGCGGCCGACAACTCGCTCTATGACTGGAAGCCCGAGGAAGAACGCAAGGTAGAAGTCAAAAACATCGACTTCAAAAAATTCCCGATCGATCCCATCACCTTGGAAGTGGAGCTCAAACTCCGCACCTTTCCCGAATATGCTGACACAGCTCCCTATGACTGCCCTAAAACCAAACGAATTCTCGAAGACGCTTGGGCAGCTCTTGAGAAAAAATTCATCCCCGATCCTCAAAACCCCCGCTCCGGCAGAGGCGGGATCATCGAGGCGATGGCACTGGTCGCATCCGGAAAACCCGAACACCGCGAACTGGTCAAACAATGGGTCCGCTCCAAAAACTGCCCGTGGCAACCCCCAACGGAGCCGATCGGTGCGATGTTCGAGCCCGGCTACAAAGGCTACAAAGGCTACCAGACCTGGCACTACGGCTTCGTCGGTTTGCAATGTGCGCTCTACTACGATGCGACTGGCGACGACTACGTTCTTCCGGCCCTGCGCAAATATGCGATCGAGGCCGCAATGGGCCAGAGCAAGGCCGGAACCTGGGGCCACACGTTCGCTTATCCCTCCTTCAACGGCGGCAAGCTCCACGAAATGAATCCCGGCTACGGCGCACTGAACGCCGCCGGCAACCGCTGCTTCTTCCTCGTCGCGCTCGCCAAGAAACTCGGCGTCGAGCATCCGGAAATCGATGCCGCCATCGAACGCGCCCATCGATTCTTCGGCTCTTATGTCGATCAGGGTGCCATTCCTTATGGCGATCATCCCGCCGCCGCCACGGATGACAGCAATGGGAAGAACGCCGGCACCGCCTTCGCGATGAAACTGATCGGGGACGACTACGCCGCCAAATACTTTGCGATGATGTCCGCTCACGCCTCGTTCACTCCACGTGGCGGCCATGCCCATGATTACCACACCCAATGGTCAAGCTGGGGCGCGACCCTGTGCGGCCCGGAAGTGCGCATGCTTGCCGAGCGGAACATGCGCTGGCGCCGCACTCTCTGCCGCATGTATGACGGCAGTTTTGTTTACCATTCACCCACCGAGAAATACGGCACGCTGCGCGATCCCACCGCGACCGAGGTGTTCCACCAAGCTGTCATTTTCAAACAAACTCTGATCACCGGCAAAGACGTCGATGGGTCACTCTATCCCACCGAGCGTGAGATGAAACAATTCCTGACCAGCGCGTACGGTCAGTTCAACAACGACTACCTCAAAAATCTCGTGGGCAAACCATGGATCGAACGCTCCACCAACGAGCTTTTCGACCTGTTGGACATCTTCATGCCCAAAGCCCGCAAAGCCTACGCAACGGAACTCGGCAAGCGCTTCCAAGCCGGCGAATCCGAAATCGCACCGCGTCTGGTTGCCTTGCTGACTCACGAGAACGCCCGCTTCCGTCACGCTGCTCTCTGCGGCCTTGAGGCCTGCGGGAAGGATGCGTTTCTCTCCCATCTGTCAAACATCACCCCCTTGCTGGAAGACCCGAAAGACTTTGTCCGCATCACCGCCATCGCATCGATCACCCGGGCAACGCAAGACGAGGAAATCCAACTTGCCGTGCTCAAAACCGCCGTCTCCGACCGTACAGCCCTTGCTCCCAACAGTGTCCGCAACGCCGTCCAAGACAGCTTGCTGAAATCGGAGTCCGCCATCAGTAAAACCCCTTACCGAACAGGCATCGATCAAGCTTTCGTCACCCGCGCTCTGACCAACCTCATCCTTGAGGAAACCGGCGGAGGTCCTTTCGTCGCATCGAAAATCGGCGTATGGGACAAGGACACGGTCATCCGTCTTGCCGGACCGCTCACCTTCATTGCCGAGGAGGAACAGGTTTATGACCAGATGTTTGGCGCCAGAAACGACCGCGCCCAGAGAATGCTCTCGCAGTTCGGTTACCTCGAAGGCATTCAGGCAAACGCCCACCGGCTTCGCATGAAGGCGGAAATACCGAGGCGCATTCGCGCCGATGCCGGCTTCAAGCATCCGCTCGTCAATCCCGCCCTCGTCCTCAAAAACCCCGAAGTCTTCGCTGACCTGACCGATGAAATCAAGGCCACCCTCATCGCCAATCCCAACGAAACCATCACCATCCAGGATCCATCCAACAAATGGAGGAAAATCACAATCCATCTCGGCCAGATGCTGAAAATCATCGAATCCAACAAAACCCCCAACTCACTTCCCAGCATCGCTGTGGATGCGACCCGGCTTTTCCATGCCGAGCTCGACGCCCTCAACGACAACGATGCGAAAATTCAATTCTGCCGCGACGCCCTCGCCGACCCGGGAAGCAGGCATACCTTCCGCCAGATCGCCGCGATGGACGCCCTTGTCCTCATGCTCGATGTGCTCAGTGGCAAGGCACTCGATGATCTTCTTCCCTATGTGGGGAGCGACGATTGGCGCGTCCGCGATCACAGTCGCTCACTCGCCGTACAACATGTCAAAGCCGGCGCCGGCTCCGCACTCATCGCCGCATTCCCAACCGCGAAATCCCATCGCACCCAAGCTGGGATCCTCAACGTTCTCGCCACGGCGAATCACACTCCCGCCGCGGCTCTCGCCAAGAAATCTGTCAACCATGAATCCGCCATCGTACGCGCCGCCGCTGCAAAAGCCCATGCGACACTGAGCGGTGCAGCCGCCATCCCGGATCTGATCGCTTACATCAATTCGACCACAGACCGGGTCGACCTCGATGGTTGCGAGGAAGCGCTCTCCTCCTTCTGCGATGAGCCCGCCACTGCCGCTACTTTGCGCGATGCCATCCTCAAGATGATCCACACCACCTCACCCAACGCCCAGGCAACGCTATTCTATCTGCTCGCACGCATCGGCGATTCCTCAAGCCTTGCCGCACTCAAAACGTTCGCCAAGCAGGATGATGCCCGCATCCTGACCGACGTCGCAGCCGCCCTCTCCTACTCCCCGTCCCGTGCCGCGGATCAGCTCATGCTCGAGCTCGCCGCTGCCAGCCCCAAACGCGCCGACATCGTCAGCCCCCATGCCTACCGTCGCATGGTCATCGGACCCAAGGGCTATGGCGACATCACCAGCAGAGAGAGCATCGCGTTCGCCGATGCCATGCTCAAGATCAACCTCGACTCCCGTATCGTGAAACTGCTTGGCTACACCCCTGATGCCCGTGCCCTCAATTCTCTCATCTTCTGTCTCAGAAACGGCTTTGGCGGTGCCGCAGAAAGCCTAGTGATCAATGCGGAATCCCTGGAGAACCTCTCGCCAGAAGATGCGAAGATCGCCGCAAAAGCCCTGCAGGACGTCATCGAATACATCGAGGTCACCAAACTGCGCGGCGGAGTCAAAGCCCACATGGACAAGGCTCAAGGCTACACGGTCTGGAAAGCCCTCCAGGCCCGCGCCGGTAAAGCCCTGCTCAAATTTCACAACCCGGAAACCACACCCATCAAGAACTTCGATGTCCTGGACCTGGATCGCTAGAACTCAGCGCAAAGCCTTACCGCTGGGTTGCATGTGTTCACCAAAGAGCGGAAGATGAATGACCCGTCTGATCCGCATCAACTCCTGAGTCCGGCATGCATCTCATCGAATCAGTAAACATCCTGCTCACTGCCATGGAACCCCGGATATACTTGTCTCTCCGCATCATCGCTTTTTGCCTACTCTTCCTCTCCGCCAGCACATTCGGCAGGGAAAGGCCCAATATCGTCCTCATTCTCTCCGATGACCAAGCATGGACGGACTATGGCTTCATGGGACATGCTGAAATCAGGACCCGTCATCTCGACAAACTTGCCGAACGCAGCCTGGTCTTCGAACGAGGCTATACGGCCTCTCCGTTGTGCCGACCCTCATTGGCATCTCTGCTGACCGGAAAATTTCCGCATCAACACGGCATCACCGGCAACGATGTCGATGGCACGAATAACCGCGAATCTCTCGATATTCCGTTGCGCATCGCTTTCCACAAACACCCGAGCTTTGTCCGCCTGCTAACATCCCATGGTTATCTTACCCATCAATCCGGAAAATGGTGGGAGGGATCGCACGGCGATGGCGGTTTCACGCATGGCATGATGCCCCAACCTGCCCGGCACGGCAGCGCGAAAAGCCTCGCGATCGGCAGGGACGGCATGGCCCCGGTGACGGATTTCATTGACCACGCCGTCGCGGAGAAAAAACCCTTCTTTATCTGGTATGCACCCTTCCTTCCGCATACGCCTCACAACCCACCGCAGCGGTTGCTGGAAAAATACCAAACCCCGGGTCAGGCCGAAGACGTCACGAAATATCATGCGATGTGCGAGTGGTTCGATGAAACTTGCGGAATTCTGTTAGATCATTTGGAGAAAAGGAGTCTGATGGAACATACCGTCATCATGTACATCTGCGACAACGGTTGGGCTGCAGCAAGCACGAACAGGAAAGATCCCGCCCAGATAGATTGGAGCCAATATGCCCTCCGCTCAAAAGGCTCTCCCTACGAAAACGGCATCCGCACACCCGTCCTCATTTCATGGCATGGGAAAATCACTCCCAAGCGCGACCCCGCGTTTGCTCACGCCATCGATTTTTTCCCAACCATTGCCTCTCTCGCCGGTTTCAAAGCGCCAGACGGACTGACTGGGATCAATCTGCTGGATGAGAAGGCCGTAAAAAGCCGCGACGCGGTTTTCGGTGTCACGCATTCCATTCATAACATGAGTCCGGGCAATCCCGAAAGCACCCTGCAATACCTCTGGGGTGTCGAGAATGAATGGAAGATCATCATCCGACACGACGGCGTGGACACCACTGCATATCGCAACGTCCATCTCTGGGACAAGGCACGAGTCCGCCTCTACCGGATCAAGGATGACCCCCAAGAAGCGCATGACGTCTCCGCAAAGCACCCTGAAGTTGCCGCGCGCATGAAGCAACGCGTCGCCGACTGGTATGCGCAAACAGCAATCCTACCCAGGGAATGACATCCATCCTCCAAACCTCAAAACGATCGCGTTGCTGGATGGATGTTGAGCACCTGTCCATGACCAAATGAATGGATCAGTGGCAAAATTTTCCGGAAATGGCTCGATCCCATCATCAGCTTGCTGATGCCCGGCCGATGGTCCCACCCTCGATGAACTGCGACTCCGTGCCAAATTTCCGCCGGTCATTCTTGCCAGCTGCCACATGTTTGGCCCAGCGCACAACCCGGCGAACCACGGGTCGGTAATCCCAATGGATGTGAGAAGGGATGGGATGATGCCAAGTGAAGCTGGGATCATGATCCGCAACCACCAGCGAGACATCTCGGGGAGCGATGATACCACGGTCGGCGAGATAAGATCGAGCGGCGATAAAGAGTTGCGCTTCCTGGAAAAACAATGCCGTCGGTGGACTGATGCGGAAGAGTTCGTCGAGCAACCGACCCAATCCCTTGCGGCTTTCCTCCCAATCCGGCAGGTTATAGTCTCCCGTGGCGATACCCGCAGCCGCCAGTTGATCGATAAAAACCTGTTCGGGATGTGACCGTTGCGGCTTACGGCGCTCCTCGCGCGTCAGCATCACGATCCGTGTGTGTCCGAGCTCGATCAGCCGTTGCACGGCCGCCGTCTGTCCGGGAATCATCACCGGAAATGCGGCGGCAATCGGCAGATCCCCATGCCTTCCATACAAGGCCAACACGGGTGTAGATTGCTCTGCGAACCATTCGAGGACTTCCCGCGAAGCAGCACTGACAATCCACGCGTCGGCCGGATTCCGCTTCACATAACGGGCCACACGGTCAACCTGCATACCCAGATCCTTGAGAGATTTCCCGGCAAAATCGGCATCCATACCCGCTTCCAATAACTCCGCAAGAAGGCTTGCGCTGTCGATATCCCCACGATCCTGTTTCTCATAGGGGAAAATTTTCACCCGGATCTTGCGGGTGGCGAAAGTCTCCTCATTCATCACAATGGAGCGGCGTTGCCCTTGCCGGCAGGGCGACAAAATTCCCTCCTCCTCCAGCTGTGCCATCGCCGCCCTCACGGTGCCGCGCCCGACCTGAAGATGAGTCACCATCCAGCTCTCGCCCGGCATCGTGCCAGTCCATTTCCGCTCCCGAATCTGGCCTTTCAAAAACTCTGCAAACTGCCCGGATGCCGAACGGATGCGCATGGTGTTCATGGGGAAAACATGGTTGGGAAAGGATTAGTTGGCAACTGAAGAAATTTCAATCCGCAGGAACGTTCGGAAATTCCAACAAGCCGATCATCCCACGGATGGATCATGCAGCAAGGACATCCCTTTCCGCCCGCATCTCAACGTTGGCAAAGCGAAAAAACCGATGAGTGTCGCCACACCGCAAGATCTAAATCCTGAAGCATAAACACCTCTTCCGACGGCAAACCCCTCCCCATCAACAACCGCTTGAAAAACTTGGCTGGGATAGGATCAGTTGATGACAAATAAAAATTTGTCATGAGGGACTGCAAGGACCGAAATTTGTGAACATTTCGAAATCACCAATCTCTCGGAAGTCATAAGTCATTTACCCATCAGGCAACCCCTCATGAAAACCCCATTCATACTCCGTTTTCTCCTCCTTGCCGCCTGCACTTCGCTGCTTGCGCTCTCTTCCGCATCTGCCCAGACTACCTATTTCTGGGATCAGAACGGCGATACGGCCGGCACTGGCGGCACTGGCACTTGGAACATATCTAGCAACTTTTGGCGCAGTGTTTCAGATACGGGAACGTTAGGCACTTGGGTCAATGCCGGTGCCGCTCCCTACAACGATGCCGTTTTCGGCGGCACCGCTGGCACCGTCACGCTGGGCCAGGCCATCTCACTCAGGAACCTCACAATCAACACCGCAAGCTACATCATTACCGGTGAGACGCTGAACTTCACAAGCGGGAACATCAACATCACGCAGGCCTCGACCATCAGATCCGCAATCACCGGAAGTCCGACCATGACCGATGGCGGCGCTTCTTCCTCAATCACCTATCTGAATCCAACGTCGGGGAATATGACGCTCGGCGCAATCACGCGGAGCGTAGACAAGCATCTTTACCTGCAAGGCTCGTCCACAAGCAACAATTCGATTGCTTCCATTGCGAAAGGTCATGCAAATGCCAAGCTACGCGTGGAATCCGGGAATTGGACCTTCGGAAATGTCTATGCCGGGGAGTTTCAAATCACGGGTGGCACCCTAACTCTCAATGGAACGCTGAACAACGAATACCGGAGTACCAAGCTGCTCACCGGCGGAACCATCAATTACAACAATGCAGGGGCAATCAGGGACGGCAGTGGTACTTTCGGCACCACCAACAACGATTTCGTTCTCAACGGTGGCGTTTTGGATCAGACCAGCGGCGCGGCCATCACCACTTCAACCTACAACCCAGATATGGACTGGGTAGGGAACTGGACCTTCAAAGGCAGCAATGGAGCCAACAGCAACCTTTTCCTGGGTAACGGCCGAGTGAACCTGAACGGCGGCACTCGGCAGGTCACCGTTGTGAACGCCGCCACCACCCTGGCACTCGGCGGGGTGATCCAACAAGTAGGCGGCAGCGGCAACGGCCTGACCAAAGCCGGAGCCGGCACGATGGAACTGCGAGGCAATAGCACTTACAATGGCGCCACGACCATTGGTGCGGGAACGCTTATCACTTCTGATACCGTCGCGTCGACCACCGTCTTGGCATCATCTGTGACTGCCGATGCCACATCCGATTTCATCACTCTCACAGGCAATACCCTCGTGGACGGCAACAAAGTGGTCTTCGGCGGAACGACAGTGCCTACGGGCTTAACTGCAGGGACTGTCTATTTTGTCCGCGATACCACTGGCAACACATTCAAAGTTTCCGCAACTTCTGGCGGAGCCGCGATCAACCTGACCGGAACGGGTACGGCCGTCACGGTCACGCGGCCTGGCGTCTTAGGGTCAACAAACAGTGCAATCGTTCTTGGTAATGCAGATACCACCACCAATAACTCCAGCCCTACACTTTTGACCAGTGGGGCATTTACCAACGAACGCCCGATCACGATTGCCAATCAGGCGACTGCAGGGGTTTATACGATCGGCGGAAGTAATGCTACTGGGACGGCGACCTACACAGGAGCGATCACTCTCAACAGGCCTCTGACATTGCGATCCGCCACAGGCGGCACGGTGAATTTCCAAAGCGCATTCATCACGAACAACCAAGCCATCACCATCGGTTCATCTGGAAATACTGGTATCGTACGCCTCAGCAATGCCATCGCCACAAGCGGCGGGATCAACGTCAACTTCGGCACCCTTCAACTCAATTCCACCTTCACCGGCGGCAACATGACGGTCGCCTTAGGAGCCACGCTCTCCGGAACCGGATCTGTGGCAGGCACCACGGGAGTCACCGGCGCAACCGTCAACGGCACCGGCCTTACTCTCACCGATACGACCACCTTCAACAGCACGGGCAACATCCTGAGTGGAACGCTTGCCGCTACGGCTGGTATTGGTTTGGCAAGTTCTGCTGCTTTGGAAAACAGTGCCACAGTGACTGGAGGAATTGCGATTGGCGACGGCACCCTGACCGGAACGGGTGGCTCCTTTAGCGGCGCTTCCACACTCAATGGCGGCATCATCAATCTAACCAGCGGATCATTCGGTAGCACCCTCGGAGTGACCGGCGGTAACTGGAACGGCAACGGCGCGGTCACCGGCCTCATCACCTCCAGTAGCGGCACCTTTACCATCGGCAACGGAGCCAACCTCACCGCCGATGGAAATGTGAATGTAACAGGCGGCACCATTGCCGCAGGCAACAGCAGCAGCACCATCACCGGCAGCTTGAACTACACCAGTTCCTCCAACAGTACCTTTGCGGGCATCATTGCTGGCTCGGGGAAAACCCTAACGATGAACAGCGCCAATACCAGACTGAGTCTCACCGGAGTCCACAGTTACACCGGAGCGACCAACATTACCGCCGGCACCTTGGAGATTTCTGAAACCGGATCCATCAACTCCTCATCCGGCATCAGCGTCGCATCGGGGGCCCATTTCAAATACAACTCCACCACCGCGCTCACCGCACCGCTCACCCTCAGCAGCGGCAGCACGCTCAGCGGCTCGGGCACGATCGGGGTGGATCTCGCATTGACCTCCA
>JBEAZA010000032.1:0-9940 GCA_041170385.1 Verrucomicrobiota bacterium
TCGTCGATCGCACCGCTGCGGATAACTCAATCCGCACGGATTTTGCAGCCGCAGATACCATCGAGCGGAATGCACGCATTTCGGCAGACAACTCGATCCGTACGGATTTTGCAGCGGCGGACACCATCGAGCGTAACGCACGCATTTCCGCAGATACCAATCTCGGGTCACGCATCGATACGGAAGTTTCTGATCGCATTGCCGGAGATCAGGCACTCGGACTTCGTATCAATGATGAGCAGTCGGCCCGCATCTCTGCAGACAATGCCCTTGGTCTTCGTATCGATAACGAGCAGTCAGCCCGCATCTCCGCAGATAATGCGCTTGGAGCACGGGTAACGAACGAGACGAACAATCGCATGGCGGCCGATAACGTGCTTCAGGCAGGGATTGATGAGAACACCCGCGGCATCGCCATGGTAGCGGCAATGACCAACACACGCGTGGAAGCCGGTAAAACCCATGGGGTTGATTTCAACATGGCTCAATTCCAGTCGGAAACCGGTTTCGCATTCGGTTATGCGAATCGCCTGAACGAAAATGTCCAGCTTCATGGAGCTGTCGCATCTACCACTGACTTCGATGAAAACGTTGTCCGGGTGGGTGTAGCGATCCAGTGGTAATTCTCATAGGTAAGTTGTTGACTCACTGGTAGCCCAATGAAGCCCGCTCCGGTCAAACGGGGCGGGCTTTTTTTGATGCATTTCAAAATGAGAGCGGATGATCCCGAAACAATAGAATGAACAGATTCATTTCAAATATCACGCTGGGCCTGGCCCTTTTTCAGATATCCTGCACCCTTGGCGAGAAGCCACATCAAGAGCAGAAGCGTGTCATCTTCTCATATGAGGCGCTGGCAGCCTTGCAGCCAAGGGACATACCCGCCTATGTGTATGTGTTTCCACCTTTGAGGAGCAACAAGGACGGCAAACCGATTGAAACATTGACAACGGTATCCTCTTCATCGGGCGCAGTGGTGGATTGGAAAACTTCATCGCCGCAGTCCATGTCCTTGAAAGCGAAGATCGAATCCAGATTGTCACAGATCGGGTACGAGACCGTCAGTTTCGCTGACCTTGTTTCCGTCAAGCGTCCTTACTCGGTGGTTGTGATCAGCACGTTCTATACCTTGCCCTATGACGTGAAGAACGATGCTGGAGAAATTACCGACAGGGCAACTTTGGTCCTGATCAAAGGTGCGCTTTTTGACGGCAACCTCGATCCAAAAACCAAAAAAGACATCATCAAAGTCGATGGGGTTACCAAAATACCTGTCGGCAGGAATTTGCCGGATCCGGTCACACATACGGTGGAGCAGGCCTTCTCGTGGTTTGCGGACAATTCCTCAGGCCTGATGGTGACCGAATGATACCGATTTCAAGATTTAAACCAGCCATAGACAATGAACGCGTTGAATAGAAAAACCAACAAGCCTGGAACTGGCAAGCAGATGAAATGGGGCCTCGTTGGTCTTTTCTTCCTGCTGATCGCCGTGGGTGCCTTTTGGAATCCGATCTTCCGTGGCCTCATGCCTGATGCAACAGGTTTCCAAGATCCGACAATCTCATCAGCATTGCCCGGAACGGCTGTAGGGACGATTCATGCCGCCGATCCGGAGGTATCAAGCGAAGCAAATGGGAAAAGGCAATCATCCGCATCTCCAACCGAGCTTCGGCAATCGCAACCCATGCACTTGAAGCGGGGGGAACCATTGTCACCATCTTTCATGTTTGAAAAACGGATGGAAGTCCAATCGGATATCTCAAAACTCAGCAACGGCATCCCTTGGCGAACAGAAGTCGTGCATGGTGATGGCGAGATCGCCATCGATGAAGCGCGGTCCCATGACAGCTACACTGCCACCTACCAACTGAAACTGCGGATCCCACGGCCTGCGACCCGCATCGCTGAAATCGAAAAAGGCACTCCGGGACTCAGAAATATGCTTCCGGGTTTCGAGTCGTTGTTTTCCTTCGGCTTTGTTTCCCCATGGCACCATAAACTGTATCAACATAAAATTTCCCATATCAGAAGCAATTCGAGCCAGCTCGGCACGTTATTGACCAAATCCAACGTGTATGATTGCAACACGCTCTTGCACCTCCGATCTGAAAAAGGCCGAAAAGTCTTCTTCATGCAGGCGAACCTTGATGCTACGTTAAAAGGAGCTGACGGCGACCGGCTTGCGAACATGCCCGCCATGCAGGTTGACTCGATTCATTACGATCCTTTCACGGCCTATCATTGGAAAAAAATGAGCAGCCGTCCGAATCCAATGATCGCTGGATGGGAGCGTCGGATCGCAATCGGGAGAAATGAACTCAAGGAGCCGTCAATTTCGGCTGAAAGGAAGTTATGGGTGGAGGAAAGGATTGCCATGATGCAATCCGGTATCAGCGCGATGAAAGGGCGGTCTTATCTCATTTCCGCCTATGACCCTTACATTGTGTTGCCTTTGTCGATCCTCAAAGATGTCAAAGACCCCTATGCACCCAAGATTGGAGATTATGCCCTCGTGATCCATGGAGGCAGAATTTATCCCTGTATTGTCGGAGATAAGGGCTCGGATGTCACCATCGGGGAGGCGTCTGCCAGGCTTGCGATGCAGTTGAATCCCGATTGGAGAGATGGAAACAAGGCGGTCCAGCTGCCTGTCGTAAGCTACCTCATTTTTCCAGAGAGCCGTGATACGGATACCCCTGTGCCCAATTATGGCGATTGGGGAAAAAAATGCCTGAAGCTCCTGGACGAAATCGGAGGACTTGGCAACGGCGTCGAACTTCATCGGTGGACGGATCAATTTCCCAAACAGGACAGTCTGAAGCCGAAATAGCCTTGTGAAATCATCCATTTCAGTTGGCCATGGAGCGGTAAACCCAAAAAGTGTTCATGTGAACATATTTTCAGGTTGACCATTTCATGTGGTCCGCAAGAGTTTGAGGCGTGTCCCGTCCGCTTACCGCGCTGTTTGTCGATTGCGATTCGTATTTCGCAAGCGTCGAACAGCACCTGGATCCCCAGTTGCGCGGGCGTCCGGTAGCGGTGGCTCCGGTGATGGCGGAGTCGAGCTGCTGCATCGCCGCCTCCTATGAAGCCAAGGCACATGGAGTGAAAACCGGAACCCGGATCAGCGATGCGCGGGTGATGTGTCCCGGCATTGCGATCGTGGAGAGCAAGCCCGCCCAATACATCCTTTTCCATCATCAGGTGGTGGCTGCGGTTGAACATTGCATCCATGTCGAAGCGGTTCTCAGCATCGATGAAATGTGGGCGTGGCTGCCGCTCAATCTGCGCGAAGTTTCGCTGATCCGGGAGATTGCCGAAAACATCAAATCCACCATCGCGCGCGAGGTTTCACCGTTCATCAGGGTTTCCATCGGCGTTGGCCCGAACCGTTACCTTGCGAAAACCGCCAGCAAGATGCGCAAGCCCGACGGGTTGTTTTTCATCGAGGCGAACCAGCTGCCGGAGATATTGCATGGCTTGTCGTTACGGGATCTCAACGGCATAGGCCGCAGCATGGAGGCGCGCCTGCATGCTGCCGGGATCCATACGGTCGCGGCCCTCTGCGCGGCACCAAAAGAACGGTTGCGCCAGGTTTGGGGCGGAGTGGTGGGAGACCGATTCTGGCATCTGATCCGTGGCGAGGAAATTCCGGATCTCGTCTCTGCGAAAAAATCCATCGGTCACAGCCATGTGCTGCCTCCCGAGTTCCGTGATCCGGAAAAAGCCTGGCCCATCCTTTGCAAGCTGCTCCACAAAGCATGCGAACGCCTGCGCTCACACGGGCTTCTCACAGGATCTCTCACCATGCATCTGGCGTTTTTCCGTGGTGAAAGATGGTCTCCCGAAATCCGTTTCCCCGAAACCGATTCCACCCTCCAGCTCATTCATCTGTTAGGAAAACTCTGGAGACAACGTCCCGATGCCCGTGCCCATCTCATTCAGGTCGCCGTCACGCTCGCACATCTGGTCGAGCGCAACAATTACACCCCGGAGCTTTTTGCAACCATGATTGCCGAGGACGATGCCGAAACCGAAGTCCCGCAAACCCGTGAAAAACATCAGCGACTCGATGCCGCCCTCGACAAGCTCCGTGCCCGCTACGGTCGCGATGCGGTGTATTTGGGTTCCGTGCAGGACGCACGAGAAACCGCCCCGATGCGCATCAGTTTCACCCATATCCCGGATGTGCGGCTGGAGCAGGATGATTGATGGGTCCTTATTGGTGGGTCATCACCCCACCCCGCCCGAGTGTGCCCGCAACCAACCCTATGATCACCAGCAGCCGCAAGGTCGACAACCCCGTTCGCCACCCGTTCATGTTCACCAGCCGTCGCAGCAGTGGTTCGTCCTTTCCATTGCCGAGCCGCGCATGTGCCGGCACGAACCATAGGAACGTCACCAGCGTATTCGCTGCAAACAGGCTGACGGAGGCAAGCTGCCATGCGAGTTCTTTCTGCCAGCCGAACCAAAAAGACAACGCGGCACACGAGCCTTCCAATAGAAACAACGGTGCGACGATCCATGTGATCGAGCGGGCATGCCTGTTGTGGTATGCGCGGAAATCCTCAGCCCTGACCCTTGCCATTTGCGGATAGACCACCACCTGCACCACCCACAGCAACACACAATATCCCGCCGTCGCGGTCAGGTGGATGAGGTGCAGCAAGGTCATGGTGCGGATAAGGTTTTGTGATCACGATCGTCATGAAATACACGCGAAAAAACAGAGGGAAAACAAAATTGCATCCGCAGTTGCGCAGCGCAGCAATGCGCATCCCCTGCACATTCATGGTTCGGCAAGTCCGGCTGAAAGCACACTAGATGCCGCAGCGGATCCGATGCATCATCTTTCCTTCCGCTTCCCACTGGATTTGGAAGTCGGTTTTGGGGTAAAAGAACGAATCTTCGTCCCAGGGCAGGATTTCGAAGAGGCCGCTGGAGCGGATTTGTCCGCAGGCGTATTCGAAATATTCCTCGTGATCGGTCATGAAGAGAAACTCGCCGTTGGGCCTCAAGGCGGTTTTGACGGCCCGGAGGAAAGGGACCTGAACGATGCGGCGCCGGTGATGCTTCACTTTGGGCCATGGATCCGGGCAAAGGAGATGGATGCGTGAAACGGATGCCGCGGGCAGCAGCCACTCGACCACGTATTTGGAATCGAGCCGGAGGATTTTCGCGTTGTCCAAGGCGGACCGTGTGATTTTCCTGCCGACTTTTTTGCATCGGCCCAACAGGCGCTCGACCCCGATGAAATCCCGTTCCGGATGATGGCTGGCAAGATGGATGAGAAACGAGCCGTCACCGCAGCCGAGATCGATTTCGAGAGGCCGGTCTCCACGCAGGATTTCGTCCCGCTCCAGCCGCTTGAAATAATGTGGCGGAACAAACTCTTTGTCGGAAAACGGACTGCGGGTGAGGGTGTGCATGGTCGGAAGTTTCAGGTCTCAAGGTTCGAATTTCAATGCGGAACCGTCCGAACCGACGTGAGTGCCCCCCACGGGATCCCGCGGATGGTGGTGTGGAGGTTGAGCGGAGAGCATGGAAAGCTGCGTGGGTTTCCCGGCCCTCATTCCCTCGCTTTCACACAGCCTGCCGAGTGATCATCGACCATGCCGGTGGCTTGCATGAAGGCATACGCAATGGTGGAACCGCAGAAATTGAAACCTGCCTGTTTGAGGGCTTTGCCGAGGGCGTCGGACTCGGGCGTGCTGGACGCGTAATCCGCCAGGGTCCTCGGGCGTGGTTTCTTTTTCCTCGGAGCAAAGCTCCACAGCCAATCGACGGGATGCTCCAGTGCGAGCCATGCTCGGGCATTTTCCCGAACGGAGAAAATTTTTCCGCGATGACGGATGATGCCGGGATCGGTGACGAGGGCTTCCAGTTGGCTGTCTGTCATCTTCACGATCTTCTCTGGAATAAAACCGTGGAATACCTCGCGGTATCGCGCGCGTTTCTGGAGAACCGTCCACCACGACAAGCCCGCCTGCGCACCTTCCAGGCAGATCATCTCGAACAGATGGTGTGGATCGCGCGACGGCACACCCCACTCCTCATCGTGATACTTGATGTAGAGCGGTTTGTCAGGCGGAAGCCAAGGGCAGCGATGCATGGATGAAATCCTAGACGGCAACCACGACATCTCAAATCGAATTCAATCGGTCCGTAGCTTCTCGTCCTGCGTTGCGGGTTTCCGAGGCCGGCCTCGCAGCTCAACCGTGCTTTTGTCCAAGTGGCCGCGGATCATCAGTCGCGTTTCTTCGGCGGTGATCATCAGTCCTCCCGTTTGTTCTCGGTCAATGATGCGGATGCGGGTAGGTTGGAGAAGCTGGATTTGTTCCCGGCGGGAAGCATCCGTTTGGCTGGCCGCGAGACGCGGGATGATGATCGCATCCGGAGAGACCGCCCGTATCAACGGTGTGGTGAGGCTGAGATCGCTCCCGTGAATCCCTGCGATGATGAGATCCGCGCTCAGGTCTTCGCCACCGGCTAACAGGGCTTGTTCGCTGAGGCGTCCGGCATCGCCCAACCACAACAGCTTCCAACCTTTCCAATGCAGCATGAGCACCAGACACCGGTCGTCTGCGAGAGAACCCACGGGTTGATCGTGGGGCGACAACAATACCTCGGCATGGATATCCTTGGCAAAGGAGAAAACGGAGCCGCGCCGTGGCAGGAGGATACGGGCGGATGGATGGGCCTCCCATGCATCGATCACCGAGCTGCGTTGGCTGTTCGCCCCAAGGACCACTTGGCGGATCGGAAACATTTCCCGCATGAGTCCGGGTGGGGCAACGTGACCTGAATCGGCATGGGTCAGGATGACGGAATCCGGATGAATGCCGAGGCGGCCGAGTGATTTTCCCACGGTTTGGCCGAGGCCGAATGTTCCTCCGGTATCGATCATGACCGCATTGCCATCCGCGCTGGCGAGACAGGCGGCGTCGGCTCCGTAGTCCAGATCATAGATGACGAGGGTGTCCCGCGAGGGGGATTGGGTGGAGGCCCATGCGCCGGGGATGTTGGCGAATGCCCCGGCTGTCCATGCACACGCGTTCGCGACAACGGCGTTGTTGCGATTGAGAAATTCCGATCCTGTCGGCCAGACGGGATGGATCAATGCGGAGAACAGAGCGACGAATAGCAGGATGAAAACCTGAAATACGAGAAACACCGTAGCCAGAATGGAAACGGGAGTGATGATTCCGAAGTGGAACATCACGAGCGGCGTGGAGCCGGCCGATGCCGCGAGCGAGACAGCAAGGCTGTTCGCGAGGTCTTCACGGAATTTCAGCCATTTGCTGCGCAGCCATGAGAGTTCGCTCTTTGGGACAAGTTCGTGTTCCCCGGCCACCCAGTCGAAGCAGCGTCGGGCCATGGCGGTGCCGAGGCCGATGGCGGCGACGACACCATAGGAAAGCTGAACTCCGGGAAAGCGGAGGATGTCGGGATTCCAGAGCATGGCTGCGAGCAGGACAGCACCGAGGGAATTGAGCAGATCTGGCTTGCGGCGCAGCATGAAGCCACCGAGAAAAACCGAACTCATCCAGGCGGCGCGCATGGCGGCAGGTCCGTTTCCGGTGATCCATACATAAACGAACATCGCGATGATGATGCAGGGGATGGCCGCGCGACGCGGGCAGTTGAGCCAACCCAACACAAACCACAACATGCTCGCGACCATCGCGACATGCAGGCCGCTTACCGTGAAGACATGAAGGGTTCCGCTCTCGAGAAACGCACGCACCAGCTCGAGGGAATCGGGCGATTTTTCACCGATCACCACGGCGCGAATGACTTTGGAGGCCGTGCTTTCCGTGTCGAGCCCCGCGGTGATGCTGTGATGAAACGCGGCTTTGAACGCCGCTTTCTTCCGAGAGATCGGGCCGATCCAGGATTCTCCGCGCATTTCATTCGCCCGGAATGAGCCTGCGATGCCCTCGGCTCGCATCATTTGCATCCGGTCAGGAACGCCGGGATTGCGCTCGGGTTCGAGCGGTTTGAACACCCCGAAGGATCTCAGCTCCGTGCCGGCGGGTGGCGGTGAACCCGAGCCCAGCCAACGCACTTTCATATCGGGCAGACCCTCGCGGCGGATGTTCGCCACGGCAGACCATCGCCCCTTTTCTCCCTTGGCATCTTCTAACAGACGCCCCTCGGCACGTTGGGGGATTTGTGTTGCAATCCATGCCTCGCCCTCTCTCTGGCAATGGTTCCGCCATGCTGCATGGGCGAGCATGATCCCCGAAAGCAAGGTGACGGTGATGCCTGCTTTGGCGTGACGCATGCGGCCGATCAGCAGACCGAAACCGGCAGCCGCAAGCACACCGCACCAGAGAGAAAAGAACGCAAGGGACATCGTGATCACTAACGTGACCGCGACGACGAACAAGGGGCGCTTCGACCAGAAGCGGATGAATCGGACGGGGAGGGACAACGGAACCCATCTTAATTCCGAGCCCACAAATCCCAAGGAGGAAATTTGCGGAGAGAATCCCGCCGTGATGACTTGTCACGAGAAGCGAAGCGTGACGCATCTATCCCGACCCTTCCGTCTCTCGCCGGAGATTCAAACCATTCCCCACTCGCGTAGTTTGGAATGGGCGTTCGCGGAGTGGCGGGTTTCCGGGAAAACTTCCCTGATCTGCATGAGAATGGCCGCGGAGTTCTCGAGATCTTGAAAATCCTCTTCGTAAATCTCGGCCAGGCGGAACATCAGGAAGGCGACGTCATCGATCGGCCAGTCGTGGTCCTCAATGGCTTGGCGGAGCGTCGCAAGTGCGGCGGGAGGGTTGAGCAGATGCTGGCGTTGGATCCTGGCGATCTCTGTCCAGGCCATACGGTTCGTCGCGTCCTTTGCCAACGCGAGTTGAAATGCCCCGATGGCGGCTTCCCACTCGCCCTGGGCCAGCAGCACGCGCGCGCGGTGGGAGTCATCCGGCTCTGCTTTCTCATCACTGCCATACATGCCGTGAGTGATCTTGTTGGCAAACCATGGCAATACATGGGAAACGACAAGGGTGCCGACCAGCCCAGCGCTCAGAAAGGTCAGCAAGATGCCCTGAAACACCCGCTGTCCCTTCATGCCCTTGAGCTTGGATTTCATGTCACGGACTTCCTGATCGAAGTCGCTGTCGTATTGTTTTTCCTCGATTTGGCTCTCGAGTTTCAGAATCTCTTTGCCGGACTGGTCATAGAGGAACCAACTGCCCGCCACCAAGACGGCCAAGACGGCCAAGCATATGGATTTGATCATCATGGGATTTCAGATCGTAGGACCCCGGGAGGCAAAGCCATCGCCGTCTCCGAGGTGGTCGGAGCAATATTCCTTGCCGTCGGCGGACATCCGGAAATCGAGCTCGGGATCGCTCAACTCCGTGCGGTCGCATGCGTGGCAGCGGTGGAACGCGTTCTCATTCATGTGGGATGTTTTCCGGAATTTGCGTTGCCGCTGCATGGCGTGGGCGACACGCGCCTGCCCGCGCATGGCGGGGATGCCGGCCCAGAGAAGGTAGTTGGCAAAAGCGAACAGGAGGTAGCCGGCATGGCTGGGTTGGTTCACGATCTGGATGAGAATGAACAATCCCGACAAGACGGCCAACCAGCGGATCTGGACCGGGATGATAAAGAACACGAGGAACTCCACCTTGGGGAACAGGGTGGCGAAGGCAAAAAATGCCGAGGCATAGATATAGTAACCGTTCCCGGTCAGAACCTGCGGATAGAGGAAATTCGCGGCCAGCAGCCCGATATAGCCGGTGTAATAAAACACGCTGGTACGGAATACCCCCCACGCAGCCTCGAGAGCATCACTCATCATGAACGCGATCATCACCATGAAAAACATGAACAAGGCGCCGAGGACATCGAGCCCGCCCATGCCGCTGCCGGAAAAGAGGAAGGTCACGAGCCGCCATACCTCACCGGCGAGAATTTT
>JBEAZA010000033.1:0-28154 GCA_041170385.1 Verrucomicrobiota bacterium
TAGCGCCCCTTGCTGTGGAGGCGGCCGCCTCCACAGCAAGGGCAGGCCTTGGGCCGTTGCTCCTCAGGTTTTAGTAAAAATTCGATCATACGCTTGCTCTGATAGCCGATAATTCGGTATCACTTGATTCCTATCTCACTAGGTGGGGTCATGGGGCTCATGATTCATTCTTTGCCTCATGTCCCCAATCTTTGATGAAGAGCCGTTGCACCAACATTCATGGGGATACCGTCATTTGCGGGTGGTTCGTCATGGTTGGAGGGGAGATGGATCCGGATGAAATGCGAACCCCGCTATTGCGTATAAGAGGTAATTCCATCACATTGATTCATGAAATTTTCCAATATCCTCATGGTGGCTACGTTTTGCGGGGTGTCATCCCTGCTTTCCAAGGAGCCTGATGCGATGGTTATCCTCGAAGCCGCGCGGATGAGTGCGGCTCTCACGAAAATGGAGGAGGGGCTCAAAGGTCATTTGCAGCACGACGGAAAAAAAACTCCGATTCATATTTTCCTCAACGGCAAAGACATCCAGTTCCAGTTTCTACAGGATCAAGTCTGGAGGGTTTTCCATCTTCGTCTCAATGACAACAATTATCAACTCTTCGAGATCATCGACAACAAAACCATCAATTTTCCGAGAGAGAAGCTCACCGAATCAATCGCCGGAAGCGATCTTACCTATGAAGATCTGGCTCTCCGTTTCTTCTATTGGCCTGATCCGAAACTCGAGGGGATCGAAACGGTCGGTAATCATGAGACCTTCAAGCTCCGCCTCGACAAGCCTGCCTCGGATGCGGGCAAATATCATGCCGTTTATCTGTGGGTTCACACCAAATACGGGGCCTTTATGAAAATCAATGGCCATGCAAAAAACGGGGCCATTCTCAAAGAGTTTCTGGTGGAGGATGTCATGAAGGTTTCCGACGAAACCTGGACATTGCGCAAGATGCAGGTCTCCAGCTTTCAAGATGGCCGCCGCAGCTCGATCACCGACCTGGTCCTGGACAGGCCTGACAAGAAAGCTCTGAGAGGACTGCGCTGATTTTCATGAGTTTTTGAGATGTGTTTCACAGTTGGTATGATTCATGCTTCATATGACGATCCCATGAGTTTGACTCATGCAACCCGCCAACATCTCCATGAAATCCATCCCGTTGCTCAAATCCCTGCCTCTTGCTGCAATCACGCTCTCAGCCACGACATTTCCGGCTTTTTCACAAGATGTATCGTCCGCTCCCGCATTCGATACCGGTAACACCACGTTCATGTTTATCAGCAGTGTGCTGGTGTTGCTGATGACCCTTCCCGGTCTTGCTCTCTTTTACGGCGGCTTGGTCCGGACCAAAAACGTGCTTTCCATTCTGGTTCAATGTCTCGCGTTGGCAGGCGTGATGAGCCTTTTGTGGGTGATCTACGGTTACACGATCGCCACGACCAACCTGAATCCTTTTTTCGGCGGGCTCTCGAAATTCATGCTGAGTGGTGTGACGCCTGATAGTGATGCCGGCGGTTACCCGGAAACAATCTTTGTCATGTTCCAGATGACATTCGCCATTATCACGCCGGCCCTGATCCTGGGTTCTTTTGCCGAGCGCATCAAATTCTCAGCTGTCATGATTTTCAGTGTGGTTTGGTTCACCCTCTCCTACCTTCCTGTCTGGCACATGGCATGGAACGTCAACGAGGGCTTTTTCCATCGATTCCATGTCCTTGATTTTGCGGGTGGAACGGTGGTTCACATCAATGCTGCCGTGGCTGGCCTCGTCGGCTGCCTGATGGTCGGGCCTCGCAAGGGATTCGGAAGAATTCCACTCACGCCGCACAATGTCCCGCTGGTGATCATCGGTGCATGCCTTCTTTGGGTCGGCTGGTTTGGCTTCAACGCCGGCTCAGCCTGTGCCGCAGGCGGAACCGCAGGCATGGCCATGCTCGTCACCCAGATCGCGTGTGCCACGGCCGTGGTTGTCTGGATGATCATCGAAAAACTCCTCACCGGCGTGGTCACTGCCGTCGGAGCTGCCACGGGTGCTGTGGCAGGACTCGTGGCGATCACTCCCGCTTCCGGCACAGCTGGTATTCCCGGTGCGCTTTGTATCGGTGGAGTTTCCGCTTTGCTCTGTTATTACTTTGCCATCAAGCTCAAGCACAAGCTGGGTTATGATGACTCGCTCGATGTCTTCGGTGTGCATGGCATCGGTGGTATCGTGGGAGCGGTTTTGACGGGTGTGTTCTGTTTTGAAAGCATGGGAGGTGCAGGTGCCTACAATGATGCGATCACCATGGCACAGCAGGTTTGGGGACAAACTGTTTCGGTTCTCATCACCATCGGTTGGAGCGGAGCCGCTGCCATCATTGCGTTCGGAATAGCCAAGTTTACCGTAGGTCTGCGTGCCGACGAGCGCACCGAAGAGAGCGGTTTGGATCAGAATGATCACGGCGAGAGTGCTTACACCGATCTCCAAGGTTGATTGCCATCAACCGCCTATCCTCCGGAAGTTACGGATGTCGGCGGTCGATCTCTGCCTGCGCTTCCAGCCTTGCTCGCGCGTCCGCATTCAGGATCTGATCTAGGCTGGGTTGACTGATGGACTGGTGGGATTGCATGACGGCAGCGACAGTTTCCCAGATTCCCGGGAAATGGACTGTTCCGCGTCGGAATGCGTTCACCGCAACTTCGTTTGCCGCATTGTAAACGGCGGGAAGAGTGCCACCGGTCAGCCCCGCCTGACGGGCAAGGTTGAGAGCGGGGAAATCATCCAGACGTGGTGCGGAGAATTCGAGTTTCGACAGCTGTGTGAAGTCGAGGGGTTGGAGGGATCCCTTGAGACGATCGGGATAGGTCAGGGCATATTGGATGGGGAATCCCATGTCGGTGCGTGAGAGTTGGGCGAGAACGGACCCATCGGTGAATTCGACCATGGAGTGGATGATGGATTGCGGGTGGATCACGGCCTCGATCCGATTCATCCCGATCCCGAACAACCAACGCGCTTCGATCATCTCAAGTCCTTTGTTAAAAAGGGTTGCGGAGTCGATCGTGATTTTCGGGCCCATGTTCCAGGTGGGATGATGAAGTGCCATGTCCGGTGTCACATGGCGAAGTTCGGCCGCTGGGGTATCTCGGAAAGGACCTCCTGATGCCGTCAGGATCAGGCGCGAAATTTCCGAGTCAGGACCACGATGTGCCTCCAAACATTGGAAGATCGCGTTATGTTCCGAATCGACCGGAAGAATGCGGATGTTTTTTTCCGCAGCGCGGCTGGTGATGATTTCACCCGCCATGACCAGGATTTCCTTCGATGCGATTGCCAGATCTTTTCCTGCATCAATCGCCGCAAGTGCGGGCTGAAGGCCGGCGGTGCCGACAATGGATATGAGAACGATGTCAGCGGATTCGAGCTGGGCGATTTCCATCAAGCCTTCGGCGCCCTCATGGACGCGCACCGATGCAGGCAACAGTGAGCGTAGTTCGGATGCTTTTGTCTCATCGTACATCGCGACATGTCGCACGCCGGTTTCCTTTGCCTGTTTGGCCAATAACGCTGTGCTGGAGCACGCGGCGAGACCGACAATCTCAATGGCATCGGGAAGTTGGGAAGCGACCCTTAGGGTGGAAAGACCGATGGAGCCGGTTGACCCCAGAACCACAACCCGGCGTTTTTTTCCAAAAGTCATACGCAGAGGGGAATGACGCCTTTGAGATAGAACCAGAGAGCAGGGGCAGTGAAGCAGATGCTATCGATGAGGTCGAGCCCGCCGCCGATGCCGGGAAGCATCTTTCCGGAGTCCTTGGCGTTGAGAGAGCGTTTTATCACACTTTCAGCGAGATCGCCGATCACGGCGAGGAGTGAGAGAAGAAAGCCAAGGATGATCACGTGCTTCCATGAATGGAGGGCATCGAGGTGATCGGGCATAAGCCAGAACAATCCACAGCCCGCAAGCTGGGCGAAGAGCAATGCACCGACAAACCCCTCCCACGTTTTTGCCGGGGAGACATTCGGGATCATTTTGTGTTTTCCGATCAGGGATCCGGTGATGTAAGCGCCCATGTCGGTGAATTTTGTCACCGCAAGCAGCCATAGCAGGACGTAAGCTCCCGGGACCGAGCCCTCGTCCCCGAGTCCGAATGCGATCCGGGAGACATAGCTGAACAGGTAAGCGATGTAAACGAAGCCGAGCAGGTTGGCTGCGACGGCGAGAAGTGCTTCGGTTCCTTTGATCGAGTAACGGAGCTGGAGGGTGAACGCGCCGGTAGCAGCCATGAACCATGCAAACGCATCAAGGGACGGCGGAATGTCTTTGGCTCCGTTCAACAGGCTCCAGGAAGAGAGGCAGCAATACCCCACAGCCAGAAACAAACCGTAACGAGGGAAGCATTTCACATTCTCCGAGCGAAGCATGTTGAAATACTCGAGGGTTGAAATGGTGACCAGCACGACAACCAGGCCAAGGTAGGCGATCGGGTGCATGCTCGTGAACAGGGTGGCGACGACTGCCCACAGAATGAGGGTGCTGAATCCGCGACGCATGAAAACGGCGGATTTGGTCTGGCTTGGCGCAGGAGACGGAGGTTCAGTAGGCACGGATTTCCTCGAAATGAAAGCCTTGATGGTCAAATGTGGCAACTCATTCTGTCAGCCAAGATGAAGAATTCCCGCACGATGGAAGCGGAGTCCCATCAGCGAGCCGTTTTTTGAGCTTCAGGTGCGTCGCTTTTAAGATCGATCATCGTCTGGTCTTTCAGGGCAGACGGGTGCCGTTTATGCGTTCCCAGTCCCAAGCCTTCTTCCGCTCTTTTAGCCGAAAGAGCCTCTACAGGGGATTTCCGGCGTTCTGGGTGAATGCTTTCGCCCATGGATGTGAGCATGCAGCCCTGAATGCGCATGAGCTTTTTCCCAACGCCTTGAGATTCCTCGATTTGTCGTTTTGCAGCTGATCCGAATCGACTCAAAGTTCTGTTTGTTGAAACACTCCCGGATCCGGGTCCGTGTGGCAGATGGTGCAATATCCTGTTGAACGAATTTATGATGGATCCCCGCAACTTTCTACCTGCAACTGGGTTTGAAGGCCAAAGAGTGGTCGAACACTCCTGAAACACAGAAAGAAAAGCCATGAAAACGAAACCAATCCTATGGATAGCAGTTGCAGCCGGTCTTGCCGGAATTGCCAACGCAGAAGAAAAAAAGCCAAACCATGACCGCGGAAACCGTGTGGATCGTCCGCTGCCGCCTGAGATGATCGAGAAGTTCGACAAAGATGGCGATGGCAAACTGAGTGAAGATGAGCGCGCTGCCGCGAAGGAAGCGATGAGGGAGCGCCATGAAAAATGGATGATCGAGAGGTTCGACAAGGATGGCGACGGCAAACTCAGTCAGGAGGAGAGGGAAGCGATGGAAGCCGAACGCAAAGCCAAGCACGAGGAGTTGAAGCAGGAGATGTTGAAAAAGTATGATCAGGATGGTGACGGCAAACTGAGCGACGCGGAAAAGGAACAGATGAGGAAGGAGATGAGAAACCATCCCAACAGACCCGGCGGTCCGGGCCCCAGAGGTGACGGTGAACACAGGAAAAAGCCCGAAGGTGGCGGGGACAAGGAAGCTCCCGACGTTTTGGGAGAATGATTTGATCGCCAGGATCCCGATGAAATTCAGAAAAGACCACCTTCTCGGGTGGTCTTTTTTTCGATAGATCCGAGATGGCTGCGATTTTTCTGTATCTTTTTGTTCAAATTGAACCTCATCACTACACATAGATGATGTCATCCGTTTCCGTGATCGATTCCCATACCGGCGGTGAGCCGACCCGTGTGATCCTGACAGGTGCGCCTGAGACGTGCGGACCAATGGCGGATCGGATGGAGCGGTTGCGTGTTGGAAATGATGATTTCCGCAGGTCCGTCCTGCTGGAACCGCGTGGATCCGAGGTGATGGTCGGAGCCTTGATCACGGATGCACATGAACAGGGATGTGTTTGCGGCGTGATTTTTTTCAACAATATCGGCTATCTCGGCATGTGCGGCCATGGCCTCATCGGGGTGGTCACGACCCTTGCGTATCAGGGGATCATCAAGGCGGGAGAGCATCGGTTCGATACCCCGGTGGGTGTCGTGCCGGCAGTCCTTCATCTGGACGGATCGGTGACACTGACGAATGTGCCCAGTTACCGGAAAGTAAAAGATCTTGCCGTTGAGGTCGCGGGGATGGGAAGGGTGCTGGGAGATATCGCTTGGGGCGGAAACTGGTTCTATCTGGTGAAATCGCCTGAAACGGTATTATCGGTCGAGCGGATCGGTGAGTTGATCACAGCAGCGGGTTCCATCCGTGCCGCATTGGCGGACGCGGGCTATCCGGAAGTCGATCACGTCGAGTTTTTCGGTCCCGGGCAGAGCGGAGGCGATTCGAGAAATTTCGTCTTATGCCCCGGAGGTTCTTACGATCGGTCACCTTGCGGAACTGGAACAAGTGCAAAGCTGGCGTGTTTGGCAGCGGATGGGCAACTTGAGGAAAGTACCGAATGGATTCAGGAGAGCATTGTGGGATCGAATTTTGTTTGCTGTTACCGTTGGCAGGATCGGCAAACGGGGATGATTTCACCACAGATCACAGGCAAGGCTTATGTGATTGCTGAGAGTCGTTTGCTGTTCATGGAGGGTGATCCATTCGCAAAAGGGATTTCTTACGGAGGAATCGGATGAGCAAGCATGTGGTGATACTGGGAGGCGGAGTGATCGGAATGGCGGTTGCAGAGGCATGCTCGCGCCGCGGGCATCGGGTGACGTTGATCGAGCGTGAGATGGAAACACGAGACGGGTGTTCGTTCGGGAACGCTGGCATGGTGGTTCCGAGTCACTTCGTTCCGCTGGCGGCACCGGGGATGGTGGCTTTGGGGTTGAAATGGATGTGGAATCCGGAATCGCCTTTCTATATCAAACCGCGGCTCGATCTCGACCTCATTCGCTGGGGCTTGCGTTTTGTCATGTCCGCAACAAAAGAACATGTCGCGCGCGCGGCGCCCTTGTTGCGGGATCTGAATCTTGCGAGCCGGTCCGCTTATCTGGAGTTCCATCGGGAGGAGCAGGAGATCGGCTTGGAAACCAAAGGACTTCTGATGTTGTGTAAAAAACAACAGACATTGGATGAGGAAGCACACACGGCTGCGCGCGCGCAGGCGTTGGGTATTCCTGCCAAATTCATGGATTCGGCCGCGACTTCCGCCCTCGATCCGGGCATCCGGATGGATATCTGTGGTTCGGTTTATTTTCCGGAGGACTGTCACCTTCGTCCGGAAATGTATGTGGCCGCCTTGCAACGGCGTGCTGCCGCTGCTGGCGCGGAATTTCTGTGGTCAACCGAATTACGCGGATTTCAGCGTGAAGGAAGCCGGTTGCGTGCGGCTCTCACAAGCCGGGGTGAAATCGAAGCTGATACCTTTGTGCTATGCGGCGGGGTATGGTCGGATCAGGTCATGCGTCAACTCGGAACGCGCTTGCCGATGCAGGCCGGCAAGGGATACAGCGTTACCGTTGAAGAGCCTGTGGAGCGCGCACAGGTATGTTCAATTTTGACCGAGGCAAGGGTTGCGGTGACTCCGATGGGTGGGGCGATGCGTTTCGGAGGAACGATGGAAATCAGCGGGTTGTCATCGGGCATCCGTCCGAGGCGTGTGGATGGAATCATCCGGGCGGCTTGCGGGTATTTTCCCGCATTCGAGCGACGTCATTTCGAAGGGATTAGGCCATGGTATGGATTGCGGCCATGTTCTCCGGATGGACTGCCCTATATCGGGAACAGCAAGGCGGCGGCAAATCTAACCATTGCGACAGGTCATGCGATGATGGGCCTGAGCTTGGCGCCGATCACCGGTCAGATTGCCGCAAAATTGGTAGACCAGGAAGATCCGGGATTCAATCTGAATCTGTTGTCTCCGGATCGCTTTTGACTCATGTTTTTCGGATTTCAATCCGCTGTCATCCGTTGCCAGCAGCGAAGACACCGTTGCAGTTCGGGCAAAGCCTCGCTGGCGGATCTGGGTCGTCGATTTCCTGTTGCACAGTCCAGCCAAGGATGAGAAACGCTGCTCAATCTCTGATGATCCATTTCATTTCATCGCTGTTGGCGCGAAGCTCCGGAGCATACATCGCCTGTGCGGTGGTCGGCAGCGCGCTGAATTTTCCGGGAATCTCGGCGCGGAGGCGGTAGCTGAGATTGTGTCTGCCGCGCGGAAGAAACTGGACGAAAAGGGAGACCTTTTCATCGCGGAGTTCCATGTAGGCACCGAGGCCGTTGGGGTTGTAACCGGATTGAACATCGACGGGTTCCATTCCTCCCGCTTTCCAATCCTCGAAGACGAGGTATTCGTAATCGTTTTTGCTATCGATTCCCAGAGTGACCTCGATGAGGTCGCCGCTTTTGATTTCGTCGCCGGATTTCAGCTCGATTCGTTTGTAGACCGAACGTTTCTGATTCACCGCTTGGCCTGTGGAATCGACGGCGTCGATGAGCTTCTGATCGGGAACGAGTTTGTGGTAGGTGCGGTCGACTTTGACTTCGAGGCCGGTTTTGGTGATGAAATCCTCCAGGGAGAAGTATTCGACATAAGCGTTTGCGTAAAGAGGTCCTCCGCCTTTTTTGCGGATTTCGATGTTGTGTCTTCCGGAGGTGAGGATGTCACCTGCGACGATGGTTGTATGGTCGAAGGTGAAGAGATTTTCCTTGTTGATCTCCACGGTTTTCAGCGACTTGCCATCGAGTAGGATTTCGACCATGAGGTTCGGATCGCCTTCTTTGGTGGCCTTGAGGTAATCACCGATCGCCTCGATGCAGTAGGCCGTGTCACGGGTGGAATGCCAGTAAGTGCCGTTGCGGCGGTTGTTGATAAGATATTTTACCAACCCGCGCGTGTCCGGGCTGTTTGGCTCCGCGGCGGCGAGGAGCTTCAGGAACCATGCTTGGGCTTCGTACTCACTGCCATACCAATACCACCAGTAAGCACCGTTTCCGAGGTCCAGGTAAGCGGTTTGGTTCTCCGCATCGGTTTTCAAAAACTGGCGGATGTTTCGGATGATGGCATCACGTTTTTCGAGGTCCTTCGTGCGGTGCAGTTCCAAGCCTACGAGCGCTTTTGCATAAACGGGCAAATCCAATTTGTCCCGGAACAGGTATTCCAGCATCTGTGGGTGATCGTTTCCGGCTTCACCAAGGATGCGGCGGACCAAGGCATCCGTCGTATCAGCTTTTTGTTTGGTATTCTCCTTGCGTTTTCCGTAGCTGGCGATGCGATCCACTTGCGCCGCCTCGTGCCGGGCGAGCCATTCGGTGCCACGCCGGATCATGTCATCCGGTATGTCTGCGCCGTTGGTTTTGGCGAGAAGCAAACCATGCATGACGACGGCGGTCGTATGGGCATAGGATGTGTGACCAAACGCGGAAAACCAGCCCCAACCGCCGTCAGGATTCTGTTGATCGCGGAGTTTGGAGATGCCGGCGGCTTCCATGTTGTCGACTTCTTTCTCATCCCAGACAGGATTCCAATAGGGGTGTTTGGGTTGCCATTGGGCGGCGCGTTCCTTCGGATCACCGAGCTGCTGAGGATTGAGGTTGATCTTCTTATCCTTGATCGCGGCGAGGTCGTGGCCCAAGTCCTTGAGGATATGATGAACCACGGTGGTCGGGACAAAGCGATTGAGCGTTTGTTCGGTGCAGCCATACGGATAGCTGGCAAGATAGGGTAGGGCATCAATCATCGCGCTGGCCACACTCGGAGAGTAGTTGATCGTGAGCTTGCTCTGGCTGGGTTTGCGTTCTTTGGGAATGTCGAATTCGATCGTGGCCAATCTGCCATCCGGAGCGATGGATCGGCTGAAAGAATCGGTTTTCAGCATGCCGTGCACATGGACGGGGAATTTCATCTCCATCGCATCCGAGTCATCCGCGGCAATCGCTTTCATGCGGATGGTGGTTTCACCTTCGGCGATGGCTCTGGCATTCCAGTCGATACGCGTCTCTCCCATCGGTGGGATGGAAACCTTGTGGATGTCTTTTTCGTTCGAGATCAGATTTTTCTCATCAAGTTCGAGAGAGACTGAGACATCCTTCGCATCCTTGTGGTAGTTGTGAACCACGGCGCTGAGGGTGACCTCGTCTTTTTCGATGAAAAAGCGCGGGGCTTGAAGGCGGATGATGAGGTCCTTGCTGGTGACGATTTCTGCGGAACCTTCACCGACACGGGTACCTTTGCCCATGGCCCAGGTTTTGATCTTCCAGGTAGTGAGGTTGTCTGGCATTTCGAGATCGATGGTGGCCTCGCCGTTCGCATCGGTTTCGATGGAGCCCACCCACTTGAGCAGATCGGCAAACTCCGAGCGAACCATGACCGGTGGGGCGGCCGCTGCAGCGCCTCCGCCGGAGCCACCTGCGTTTCCAAGTGCAAGGCTATCAGCGACCATCATGGTTGATTCGCTGGCAACCTTCGGTGCAGCCAGCAGTCCCTCAGCTTCATCCGCTTTTTTCTCGTTCTCGGAAAAGAATTGATTGCCGGCACTCTCCTTGAGGCTCATGGCTCGTACCGCGGAGTTTCGTTGTTTACCTACCATGTGCCCGAACATTCCCAGCTGCTGCATATAGATACTTGGTTGGCTTTGCACATGGTATCCGTAGCTGTTCTGGGAATGCATGATGCCATAGCTGTAATAATGTCGTTTCCAATCCCAGAAAAACGGAACGATTTCCTGTACGTTCGACCCGCCGGAGATGTATTCGAGCGATTTGTCATAGACCGTGATGGCGGTGGAGCCGATGAACGGCTTGCCTTCATGGTCAGTGATCCGGACCGTCAGGGCGGTTTTCTCGCGCGGTTTGAGTTTGTCCTTGGCGGGTTTGACTTCGACATGGAGCAGGCGTTTCTCCGGAGGAAGAACGATCTCTCGCGTGACCGTATGGATTTGTCCCTTGGCGACCGTGATGCCTTCGATGAAGAAGTTCGGCATGTCAGCGAGCGTCAGTGGGATATCAACGATCTGTGATTTTCCTTTGATGAGGATGATTTTGGTTTCGCTCAGATTGCCTTGTGAGGGGCGGATGAAAAGCCAGACACGGGAGTCCGGTTGGTTGACATTGACCAGCAGCTTGACCGTTTCGCCGGGACGATATTCCTTTTTATCCGGAATGAGTTCGAGATCGTTGTAGCGGAAATCGCCCTTGATATCGGCACCCCTGACAGAAAAAATCGTCGCCCCTTCCTGTTTTCTGCCTTTGGTGTCGGAGAACTCGATGGCCACGCGGTATTGACCTGCTTTGGATGCAATGAAGGTCCAGTTCTCTCCCTCGGGTGTCCATTTGCCGATTTCTTTTTCTTCGATTTCGCCTTTGCTGTTGAGTTCCGATGAATAAAGGATGGCCGTGGCTTTGCCTTCAACTTGCTTGCCGTCCAGCGTGCGTGCGGCAAATGCTCCGGTCACTTTGTCGCCGACATTTGCGTAACCCCGATCCAACCATACGGTGACCGCATAGGGTTCGCGGGCGGCAAGGACGGAGCCGTTGCCTACGATGGTGCGGCGTGAGGCATCGATGACTTCCGCAGTGATGGAGTAGGTATGGTCCTGATCGCCATGGACGAGTTTGGCGATGGAACTGTCGATGGTGACTTTGACTTTTCCATCGGCGCCGATGGATGAGGTTTGCTCGATGATCAGTTCCGGCGCTCCCATGCGACCTTCCTGCCACCATGGCGGTGCGGGACGGATGCAACCCCATCTTCGCCAGCCCGGATACCATGGGGCTTCCGGGTAACACCACCAGTAGCCTTGGCCGTAGAGCCAGTCCCAGGGGCCGCTTGGAAACCAACGTTTGTTAAAAAAGTCGCGCTGCACCTTGATTTTCACCGTCGCTTCGGAGACGGGTGCGCCGTGGTAATACTTGGCAAGAACCGTGACATCGAATGTTTCTCCCAGAGCGACGGGTTCTTTGGGTGCTTCGACGATGACCTCGTATTCAGGTTTTTTGTATTCCTCCACGCGGAAGGAGAAATTCGCATGCGGGACGCCACCGGTTACGGTGATGTTGTAAGCGCCGAGCGTGGCTTCATCCGGCAAGTTGTAATCGAAGGTGGCACCGCCGTAGGAATCGGTAGGAATGCCTGTTTTCTCAAACACGATCTCATTTCTCGCGTCGCGGATCGTGATGTCTGCGGTTTTGTTCGCGTAAGTCGAGACATCCGAGAGATTGTAGCGAGATTCACCCGCCCAGATTTTCATCTGCACGGTTTGCCCCGGTCGGTAGACGGGTCGGTCCGTGATTCCGATCGTGTTTTGGGCATGATAGTCCGTGAGATCGCCATGGTCGTGCCAGTTGAAATGCTGATTGGTGAGATAGGCGCGTCGCTCTCCCGCACGGGCGATGACATACCATTGGTAATTTTCGTAAGCCGATGCGGACTTCGGCAGTTCCAGCTTGCCACTCGCATCGGTTTTCAGGCGGAAGTCCTGGGTTTTGATTTCGAAGCGACGCTTGTCTTTGGGTTTTTCCAGGTAGAGGGTCTGGAAACCGAAGAATTCCATTTCGCCAACCACAGGTGTGCCGTCCTTGGCATTGACCAGGTAGAACCTGCCGTTGTCGCCCTGATTGCGTTTCAGGATGACGAGATCCCTGACCCAGATGGAAATCCATGACGTGTTGCCGTCTTCAAGTTTGGATTCAAGCAGATAGCAGCCGGGGTCGAGTTTTCCAAGATCGAGGTTGGTGGTAATATCCGTGTGGTCCGGATCCGGATTCAGTGGCTGTTTCCATGAGCGGACTTCCTTGCCGATGTATCGTTTGCCGTTCTCGCTGATCAATCGGTTGCCGAGACTTTGGAAATTGATCTGGTTGAAATCGATCTCGATGGGTTTCGATTCAAGATATTCGATGAGATCTTTCATGATCAGTTCATCGTTGACCCTGTTGAGTTTGAGAGAGGTTTCCTTTGCGTTACGATAGGTGTATGAAACGGCTACCGGGTCTTCGGCGTAGCAGGTTGGCAAGGGATTGAAACGGCTCCAGTTACCGGTGATTTGTTTGAGTAATTTGTTGCGGGAGTCGTTGCTGCCGGGTCCATGCAGTTGGATGCACTCCTTGAGCGCTTCAACCGCTTGCGGGTATTGGTTGCGGTTGAGGAAAATCTGCACCAGTTGGTCGCCTGCCTGCCAGGAAGGTGAGTCCTTGTCCTTGCGCATCAGATCCCGCAAGCCGGGGATGAATTGGTAATCCTCACGGAGGGTGAAACGTTTCACCCCGCTCGCGAGGCGGGCGATCGTTTCGGTTTCCTTGAGAGTCGAAGCTTGCAGGATGCCATCGCGTTGTTTGACATCCGGTTGGCTCCACCACGAATATTGGGCCAAGGTGGTGACATCGTAGTGTTGCTGGCAGAATCTTAGCCATTCGAGCCGGGTTTGGCTGGCCTGTTTGGGATCGATGCGTGCGATTTCCTGCAGAATCCAGCGCCACCTTTCGCCATCCGATTTGGCAGCTTCCCATGATGTGGGGATGTCGATGAGTGCGGGTTGGCCATCCGCTCCGGCTGGAGTTCCGTTGCTGGTGATGATGTCGTTTTTTTCCGAGTAGTCCGGAGCTTTGGAGAGCTCTGTAAGAATGAAAAGCCGCCAGAGGGATGATGAACCGGTGCGATTGTCCAGAAGAGCGTTCTTGAGGCCGTTCAGCACAACGATTTCGTCAACGCCGCCCTTGGTGACTGTGCGGTGTGCCTCGATGAAACATTGCAACGCACGGATGCGATCTTGCTCGGCCACTTGGCGGTATTCGCCCCGGCCATCGAAATAGCCTCGTTTGAATGTTTGATCTATCCATTGGCCATAGTGACCGTGGCCATGGGCATAGGCCCTGCCTGCGGCCTCCATCAACTGCGGGTTGTCTTTCTTGCTCGCTGTGAGCTCGTTCAACAGGGCATCGAGTTTGTCATGCTCTCGCAGTCGGCGTTGGCATTCGATGGCTTTGTCGAGATCTTCGCCGGATTCGAGATCATTGACTTCGCGGAGAAGTTTGACGCGGACTTCATAGGCTTCTTTCCAATTGCCCTGGGTTTCCAGTTCTGTGGCTTGCTTTCTGAGTGATGGGCCATCCGCCGCGATCGCAAGGCTGCATGAGAGAATGAGGGAAAGAAAAGGTTTCATGTGTCTAAAGTAGGTGACACATGGCCCTGTGAAAACTTAGAAGTTTTTCATTTTTCGTGCGTTCTGGGGTGTTTTTACGAGTTCGAGCCCATAAAAAAAGCGAGCTTGCGGCCAGAACCCCAATGTCCGTTGGGATGTGATGAGGTGTTGGTCCTGCGCTCAGGGTTGTTTTGACCGGAGTCGGTCTTTCGGATCATCCACCCACATGAACAGGGCTTTGAGGATGTCTTTGAAATCATTCCGAAGTTCGTGGTTTTCGCGTTGGATCTGAATTTTTTCTCTAGCGAGGGCTTCGGGGTCAGGATTTGCTAAAGAGCTCTCCGCATCGGATTCATGCAGCGGAATGTGGATTTCGATATGATCGATGAGATCTGCGACGTCGGAATGCAATTTTTCCACATGATCACAGAGGCGAGCCGTGTTTTGAGCGAGGCGATCGGCCTCGTCGGAGAACACCGTGGCATGGGTTCTTCGCTTGAGTTCTTCAGCAAGCCTGCGGACCTCTTGGCTGAGATGGATCCAAGTTGAGGACAAATCCTTATCCATTTCCGCCAGTTGGTGTTTGAGTTGATCGTTCATCACCCGATACGATCGACCCATTTCTGAGAAAAATCAACTGACAGACGGATTCACGCCTGCGTTCCGTTTTTGATGATTTCGAGGAACGAGTAAGGTTCAAGGGACGCACCACCAATCAGGGCGCCGTCGATATCCGGGCAAGCCATGAGTTCGGCTGCGTTATCGGGTTTGACCGAGCCTCCGTATTGGATACGGACCTTGGAAGCGGCGGCGGAGTCATAGAGATCGGCCACAAGAGAGCGGACAAAGGCGTGGGCTTCCTGGGCTTGTTTGGAGGTTGCGGTTACGCCGGTTCCGATGGCCCACACGGGTTCATAGGCGATGATCACATCCGCCAGTGATTTTTTCGTCACACCTTTGAGTCCTTCGGTGACTTGGGTGCGCAGGACGGATTCGAGCTTGCCGGATTCACGTTCGGCCAGGGTTTCGCCGATGCAGAAGATCGGTTTGAGGTTCGCCTCCCGGGCTTTTTTGATCTTGGCATTGATGACGGCATCGGTTTCGCCGAAGATTGAACGTCGTTCGCTGTGGCCGATGATCACATAGTGGACAAAGAATTCACGGAGCATGAGCACGCTGACTTCGCCGGTGTATGCGCCGGAATCAAACTGGGAGCAGTTTTGCGCGGCAATCCCGATGGAATGCGCGTTTTTTCCCGGGTTGGAGTGATGAAGCACATCGGCCAACTTCGGTAGGGACAGGAAGGGTGGTGCGATCACCATGTCGGCGGGAAGGTTCAGGCCCTGGGTTTTGGAAAGGAAAGAAGAGATGAAATCCTCGGTTTCCGAGGCGCCCTTGTTCATTTTCCAGTTTGCGGCGAAGATCGGCTTGCGTGACATGGTGATATTGAAGAGTTACGTTGTTTGTGGGCAGTGCGTCGTGCTTATTGCGCCTCGCTGAGGGCGGCTACGCCGGGGAGGGTTTTGCCCTCGAGGAGTTCCAGAGAAGCACCACCGCCGGTGGAAATAAAGGTCATTTTGTGATCGAGTCCGAACTTATTGACGGCAGTGACGGAATCACCGCCCCCGACGATGGTCGTGGCGTTCGATTTCGCCATTGCTTCGGCAATGGCGCGGGTGCCTTTGGCGAAAGCGTCGATTTCGAAAACCCCGACCGGGCCGTTCCAGATGATGGTTTTTGCCTTGGCGATCTCGGTCACGAATTCGGCAATCGCCACATCGCCGATGTCGATACCTTCCCAGCCTTTTTCGACGCCACCGCCCTGCCCGTAGACTCCGGAGAGTTTGGTTTCCGCGCCGTCTTTGAATTCCTGGGTAATGCGGGTATCTGCCGGAAGGAGGAAATCGACCCGCTTGGCTTTGGCTTTGTCGAGAATGCTGAGGGCGAGGTCGAGTTTGTCGAGTTCCACGCGGGAGTCCCCGGTTTCGTAGCCTTGGGCTTTGCGGAAGGTGTTTGCCATGGCGCCGCCGATCAGAAAGGCATCGGCCTTTTCCATGAGGGCGGTGATGACCTGGATCTTGTCCGAAACTTTCGAACCGCCCATGATCACCAAAAAAGGGCGTTCGGGATTTTGGAGTTTGACCTCGAGGTATTCGAGCTCGCTCTCGATCAGGAAGCCCATCGCTGAGACCGGAATGAAATGGGTGACTCCCTCGGTTGAGGCGTGAGCTCGGTGAGCGGTGCCAAAGGCGTCGTTCACGAAAATTTCAGCACTGCCAGCGAGGTTTTTCGCGAAAGCGGCGTCGTTGGCTTCCTCTTCTGCGTGGAAACGGGTGTTTTCGAGAACGAGGATCTGCCCGGGAGAGAGGTTTTTGCGGAGCTGGGAGGCTTCCGCCCCGATGCAATCCGGGGCGAGTTTGACCTCCTGACCCAGGATCTCACCCAGGCGTTGTGCGGCGGGTGCGAGAGAGTAGGCTGGATCCGCTTTGCCATCCGGCCGACCCAAGTGGGAGCAGAGAACGAGTTTCGCACCGCCCTGCAGGAGGTGTTTGATGGTTGGAACCGCGGCCCGGATACGCGTATCGTCGGTGATTTGGCCGTTCTTGAGCGGCACGTTGAAATCGACACGCATGAGAACTTCCTTTTGTGATACGTCGAGATTGCGGATGGAAAGCTTGGACATGGCGCGGAGATGCACTAGGCAGGGGGGAGTGTCAAGGCTGGGGGTATTCAAGTCCGGAAAGGATCGTGCGAAAGCCCTGATCATCGAGATTTCCATGCCATGAGGGGATCGGCGATCATGGATTGCCTGATGGTTTCGAGTATTCGCTGAAGTGATCCAATCAATGGTTCTTGCCGTGGTGGTATCTCGACTTTATCTTGGCCGCGTTGATGAAGGTTTTCCGGATGGTTTTGCTGTTGGTTTGCATGGCTTCCTGCCTTGGTGTGGCCCAGGACGTGCCCGATACGGAGGCCAATCCCGATGCGGCGTTGGAGCTTACGGAATCGCTCAGACCCAAAAAATCGGCGAGTGACGGGTCGATTCTGACCCGCAAGGATGCCCGGACGATTTCTCTCAAAATCCCCGCCCCACGCGGCCAGATGGTTGACAGGCATGGCGAGCCGTTCGCTCAGAACGAGGTGGCGTATCAGGTGGCACTGCAGTTTGAGCAGTTTCGGAATGTGGACCGAGCGTATGTGATCCAGTGGGCGCGGGAACGAATGGGTAAATTGGAGGGTGTGATCGAGATTTCCGTGCCGAAGAGCGACGATGAGCTTTACGATCATTATTATCACCGCCGCTGGTTGCCCTTGTATTTGAGCCGGCTGTTGAACGAGCAGGAGGCCCGTGCGCTTGAGGCGAAGCTTCCCTCGGGCGTCATTTTGTCTCCCGTGTATCGCAGATGGTATCCGCACGGCGGACTTGCGGCGCATATCATCGGTTACACCGGAAGCGTGGGCAGATTGCCGACCGGTCCGATCAATTACAACGAGCCGTTGTGGGAGGAAAGCGAGGGTCGCGCGGGATTGGAAAAAATCTACAACCCGCAGTTGACCGGGGTGGATGGAATGAAGCGGTTGATCTTCGATGAGAACGGAAACAAATTGCTGGAGGAGCTGGTGAAACGACCTCGTCCGGGTGGGACCTTGGTGACCACATTGAATTTGAAATGGCAAAAGCTGGCGGAGCAAGTCCTGGAGAAAGGATGCGAGCGCGGCGCGTTTGTCGTCATTGATGTGGTGACCGGCGAGGTGCTTGTGATGGCCTCGAGGCCCACTTTTGATTTGAACCGATTCATTCCGGGGATCGGTCTGCGGGAATTTCAAGAACTACAGGATGATCCTGCGACGCCGTTGTTCGGACGTGCGTTTCAATCGGCCTATCCTCCGGCATCAGCATACAAGCCTCTGGTTGCCCTTGCCGCGTTGGATTTGGGTATTGTCGATGAAAACAAGCTGATCGACTCACCTGCGGCACTGGCCGTCGGAAATCATACCTTCAAGAACTGGACGACCGTCCCCGAGGGCGCGATTGATGTGAAGCGTGCGATCGCGCGATCATGCAATACCTGGTTTTACCAGGTGGGGATTCAAACCGGAGCAAGCGTGTTTTTGAATTTGTCCCGTCGCATGGGTATGGGTGACCGTTCGGGTCTGCCGCTGATCGGAGAGACACCGGGTTTGGTGCCGAGTCATGAATGGATGATGAAAAACGAAGGGCGGCGGATCCTGGATGGTGACACGGCGAACATGTCGATCGGTCAAGGCAGTTTGTTGGCATCGCCTTTGCAGGTTGCGCAGATGATGGCCGGAATCGGGAATGGTGCCGCCTTGCCGAAATTGTCGTTGATTGGGCAGGTGCAAGATGCGAGGGGTCGGGTCATTGAAGCGATGCGACCCGAGCGTCGCAACTGGCTCGGAGTGGATTCCCATGCGGTGGAAGTCACGCGAGAAGGGATGAGGGATGTGGTTGAAAAAGGTTATGGAACCGGGCGCAGCGGAAATCTGACATACACGACCTTGGCTGGGAAAACCGGTACCGCGCAATGGGGTCCGCCGCGTCTGAATCAGAGGCTCGCGTGGTTTGCAGGATTTTTGCCGCACGACAATCCGCGTTATGCATTTGCCGTATTGTATGAAGGAAAACCGGGACAGAAGGTTTCAGGAGGACGGATGGCCGCTCCGATGGTGAGGAACTTTTTCGAACCGTTGAAAGATGAAATCAAAGAGATCATCGAGCCTCCGAAGAAAGCCTTGCTGGTATTTGTAGAGGGAGAAAACGGCGGGCAGGTTCAGGATGTTGTGGCTCCTCCCGTGATTCCGAACGAGGGAGAAATTCTCAGGGCGCTGCCGGTTGAAGGATTAGGGATCGATCCGGAACCTGCGGGCGAAGTCCTCCGTGCGCTGCCGGTGGATGAAACGTTCATCGTTGAAGATGACGAAGTGGTGGAGTGAGCGCCCGATGGTTCATCGGAAGCTTGCATGAATGGCGCGGTGGTCGGAGGCGGTGCTCCAGCTCGAATGATCGATGATCCGGGAGGATTTGGCGTCGATCCTGGCTTTGAGGGATTTCGATACCGTGATGAAATCGATCCGACTGTATTGATCCTGGCTGGCAAAGTAGTGGGTCCATGTTTCACCGCGGCTGTCTTGGAGCCGGATCGGTGTTAGATTGCCCGTTTTTCGGTTCGGTCCGAGGATGGTCCGGGTGCTGATGCTTTGGATGTGATCGTTGAAATCTCCGTAAACGATGAGGTTTGCATGGGGATCGTGTTGAAAGATCGAATCGACATGCTCGCGAACCCGTTCCGCTTCCCGGATGCGGAGTTGTGCTTCATCGACATGCGCGACCATGCGTTTGGATTTGAGATGGAGACCGATGAAACGGATCGGTTGGCCTCGGATCCGGATTGTGACATCGATCATTCCACGTTGCATCGCATCCCCGGTGCCGTTGATTTCGATGTTGGGTTGGTGGATGGTGGAAATGGGGTGACGTGATAGCAGGGCGAGATGCCGGATGGGGTCGGTTCCACCCGTGTGGTGGGAGTGTGGAAAGTCATGTCCCGCATCCTTGATAAGTTTGCGGATTTCCCGCACATCCGCTTCGCTGCCGATTTCCGATAATCCGATTACGTCTGCGTTGCCTGAGGTGAGGATCTCGATGGCGGCTTTTTTGGAAACGGCTGATTTTTCACCTGTTTGAGTCGAGCTCAGCCAATTTTTCAGATTGTAGGATAGGAATCCGAAAGGTGATCCGTGCTTATCGTTCTGCTGATGGGCGCTCTGCGGGACCGTGTGGGATAAGGGAGCGGAGGGGGATGGGAGGATTCCTTGCTTCCACGGTGGAGTTTCTGCCGCCCGAAACAGGTGGAAACCAGTGAACAGCAGCAGAAAGAAGCCCATACAGTAGGCAAAACCATGCCAACGAGACGACTTGCGCATGAAACGGCTGGGGGGGAATTACAGCGAGGTGGAGAAGATCAGGGAGCAGGACGAATCTCAAGGATCCTGAGACTCATTCCCGCTGGCAGGTTTGATACTTCCCTTTTTTTCAGCAAGATCCTTTTCCCGCTCGGCATCGAGTTCCGCAAGGGTAATTTCGCGCTCGAAATCCTGACGGGCTTTTTTGAATTCACCCATGCTTTTCCCGACACCCCGCGCGAGTTCGGGAAGTTTTTTCGCCCCGAAAAGAAGCAGGACAATGATGAAAATCCAGATCATTTCAGGTCCGCCGATGGGACCAAGGCCGAGAAATAGGTTGCTCATGCTGGTAAGATAGATGGTTCAAAGGTATCGTGCAAGCGACAATCCGTTTTGGTAGACGGGCTGATAAGAGGGGTTACGGCCTGCGGCGTAAAGATATTTCAGGAGAGACGGTTGCGAAAATCCTGATATCCGAAGGTGCGGATGGTTTCCACCTCGCCGTTTTCATGAAGCAGGGCGATGGCCGGGTGCTTTACGCCGTTGAACGTGGTGGTTTTTACCATGGTGTAATGTGCCATGTCGTCGAAGACCAGGATGTCTCCGATTTTGAGTTCGCGGGGGAAAACGTAATCGCCGATGACATCGCCAGCGAGGCAGGTCGGGCCGCCGAGGCGGTAGGTGGTGGAGGAGCGAGCGAGGGGGAGAGAGGGGGATTGGGGGTCGCCTGCCAGGTGGTAAGCTTCGCCTTTTAAAGTGACGGCGGGAACGGCAGTATCTTCCGTCTTCTGTCTTCCGTCTTCTTTCTCGACCAAAAAGACATCGGGCCGGTAGGGCATTTCGATGACATCCGGCATGTGTGCGGTGGCCGAGACATCGAGGATGGCGAGATGATGGCCGGCGGATCTGAAGACATCCATCACGGTGGCGCGGAGCACTCCGGTGTGGATTGCGACGGCTTCACCGGGTTCCATCCAGACCTCAACATGGTATCTTTCTTTCGCCTGCTTCACCAAACGGACCAGGCGGTCACGATCATAGAACGGTTTGGTGATCCAGTGGCCGCCTCCCATGTTCAGATAGGTGATTGATTCGGAGCGGAGGAGATCACCGAATTTTTCATCCACCGCTTGCAGCGTGCTTTCCAGATCGGGTGAATCTTGTTCGCAAAGCGTATGGAAGTGGATGCCCGAAATACCTGTCAGATCAGCGCCTTGGAGTTGGTCTGCTGTGATGCCGAGGCGGGATCCTGCGACACATGGGTCGTATATCGGGGTGTGCCCGGTGGAATGTTCCGGGTTCACTCGAAGGCCGCAGGCAACCTCACCGGCGATGAATCTGGGATGGGCAAAAATCGTTTCCCTGAAGCGAAACCATTGCGAGAGAGAGTTGAAATCGAGATGATGAGTGAAGCCGAGAAGCGTGTCGATGTCCTCCTCGTCATAAGCGGGGGAGTAGGTGATGATGTGTTTGTTAAAATGTTCTTTGGCCAGCAGTCCTTCCCACATTCCGGAGGCACAGCAACCATCGAGGTTCTCGCGAATATGGGGAAATGTTTTCCAGCAGGAGAAACCTTTGAGAGCAAGTACGACCTTGCAGTCGGCGAGGTCTGCCACTTCCCGGAGGATGGCGGTATTGCGCTTCAGGGCGGGGATGGAGATCAGAAACATGGGGTGATGACAGAAGATGGAAAACAGAGATCCGTTTCCTAGAATTTGGAAGTTGAAGTGAGGGGTTGGAGATGGGTGATGATGCGATCCGGGTAGCCGGCATTGTCCTTGGTGACGTAGTCGTGATTCCAAGACAGTTTGACCATCGCACCCGGTTTGAAAGATTCGATGATCCGGATGTATCCGGCATCGATCTTGGCGTTGCCTTGGTTGTCCTCGATCAAGATTTGGAATTTCTCCTGCCTGGGATCGCCGTATTGCCCCAGTTTTTGGTAGGCAAGGTATTCGGTGATTTCGAACACAGCGATTTTTCCAGAATGTCCGCAACGATCCGGGCAAAGGCTGGTGCGGCCCATACAACGCTGATCCTTGAGTTCGACAAACTTCGCCACCGTGGAATGGCTGGAGAGCAATTCGCGTTGTGGGAGATTGAGTTTTTTCTCGATGGCCTTCCGCCACTCCCCGGTTCTGATATCCGGACCATGGCCCTCCGCATCCACGATGCCGAGTTTTTTGCTCAGGGCGTTGGCCCATTCATCCGAACCGATATCCGGGCCGTGACCGTTGGCGTCGGTGATGGGATGGATGCGTTCGATATTCTCCGACCATGGTTTCCAATCATCCGCACGGGCGAGGGATAGGATCGCGACAAGGGTAATCAGGATGTTTTGCATGGAAATTAACCCCTCAGGAAAAGAGTTCGCGGGCGGTATAGGCCATGCCGATCGATGCGGCGGCATCCCCGCCTTCCGCCCACTCGAAGCGCGTGGTGACTTTTTCGGGATCGATCGGGCTATGGCGGTAAATGGGCCAGGCTCGTTCCTTGAACCCGTCCCGAACCCAGTCGAGGAAGGTGTCGCGGAATTTCGCCTCTGCAAGACCGCCGCCGATCACAACCAGCCCGGGGTCAAAGGTTCGTACCAGATCCGCGATACCGTAGCCGAGGATGAAGCCTTGCTGTTTGAAAAGCTGGATCGCGAGCGGGTCACCATGTTCCGCAAGAGTCCGGAGTTTGAAGGCTTTTTCCTCGATGGAGAGTTCGGGGGTGTTGAGGGAATGAACCTTCCACTCGGGTTTGTTGAGTTCGATCGAGAGTCTGCGGCGGAGCGCGACGAGGGAGACCCAAGCTTCCAGGCAGCCTGTGAGGCCGCAGGTGCAGCCGGGCAATGAGCCGTCGTCTTCAGTGAAAGGTACGGAGATGTGACCGACTTCAAGGGCCAAACCGTTGGCACCTTCGTAGAGTTTTCCGCCGGGAAGCACAAATCCGCCGCCGAGGCCGGTGCCGGGAGCAACAAGGAGAAGCCCTCCCAGGTGTT
The DNA here is from genome assembly GCA_041170385.1 of Verrucomicrobiota bacterium. Classification (GTDB taxonomy): domain Bacteria; phylum Verrucomicrobiota; class Verrucomicrobiia; order Verrucomicrobiales; family Akkermansiaceae; genus Luteolibacter. The sequence continues at coordinate 23,054 of JBEAZA010000033.1, forward strand.
TGTGGCGGATGGCGTATTCACCCACCGCGGCTGCATTGCAGTCATTGGTCATGTGGACCGGGATGCTGAGGTGTTTGTTGAGTTCGCCGCAGATGTCAGTCCCGACCCAGTCGTCGCCCAAATTCGCTTTTCCCCAAATCACTCCGTTGGAGGAGGGGGCCGGAACATCAAGGCCGATTCCTCCGATGTCGCTGAGTTGGATTCCGGCGTTTTTGGTCAGCTCGCCCAGAGCGATTTCGAGCTGCTTGAATGTGGAGCGGTAACCCTCCTTGACGTGGCTTTTGACTTCCACGATCGGGCCGACCTGTTCTCCGGAATGATTGATGATGACCGACTTGATGGTTGAACCACCAATGTCCAATCCGGCAAAATGCTTTGGTTTTGACATGCTCCAGCGTGTTGCGGCTCATGGCTTCCGTCAAGTTACAAGGGGGGACGGATGGGGATTTTTGGTTGCAGAAATCTTTCCTGACGATACAACAGCAACGCTTTCCAGCCGTATGTTTGCATACGCGACGGGATCAGGCCGCTGTAGCTCAGGGGTAGAGCAGCTCATTCGTAATGAGCAGGTCGTCGGTTCAAATCCGACCAGCGGCTCCAGTTTTTTGCATCTCGAGTAATCTTTTTTGAATTCCTCTGCTACTTTGATGTTCCGCACATCGCTCTGTGTCAACAAATGTGATGCTCTGCGACTGGGTCGCTGGTGAGCCTACGATTGAATCCATATAATGATTTCGACTCGAGCACATTCCTGATTTCCGATGACGGGGCATGCCCAACTAAAGTGCTGACAACCCATAGAAATCCCGTTTAGAACGCTGATTGTCATGAACTGGTATTATTCAGATGGACAGAAGGTGATTGGCCCACTGGCGGAGGTCACCATGATGGAACTCAGGGCTTGCGGGCTGATCCAGCCGTTTACTCCGGTTGCCATGGCGGGAACTGAGGAATGGAAAACCTATGAGGAGGCATTCAGGGGCAGGGCGACAGCCACCCTGCCAGTTTCCGGTCGTCCTCCTGGCCCGTCCTTTGCCGCACATACCTTTTCGAAAGTTGTCAGTGGGATCAGCAGTGCGGCGGGCCTTGAAAAGCTCGAGGGAGACGGAGCCAAGGGCTTGGTCAGTTCGCTTTTCAGGAAGCGCACGATCGAGGAACTGGAGGAAAGTTTTGCGATCGGCACGGGATCGACCACCCCGAAACTTGATCAGGTGCCCACGTCATGGCCGGCGCCATGGGTGTTCGTCCGTCTCCTCATGTATACCGCGATCGCGACCGTTGTTTTTTTCTGGGCGATCAACCGGTTCGACAACATCAAGCTGTATCCGGGTTGGCTTTTCATGGGGGCGTTCGCCGTTCCGTTTTCCGTGATGTTTTTCTTTGTTGAGGTGAACGTGTTGCGGAATATCTCGTTCTATCGGGTTCTGAAGCTCCTCTTTTTGGGAGGATTGATCTCGCTGGTTTTCGCGCTGTTTCTTTTTGAATTCACTTCGGTTGCTCACGGGTGGTTTGGTGCGATGATCGCGGGGCCGGTGGAGGAACTGGCCAAAATCCTCGCGGTGGTTTTTGTTGCGCGGCATTGGGAGAAAATGCATTGGACCCTGAACGGGATCTTGTTGGGCGCGGCCGTCGGTGCCGGATTCGCGGCCTTTGAGACGGCTGGCTATATTCTGGAGCATGCGGTGTCCGGTGGAAATGACGCGGGCGTGATGATCCTCAGGGCCTTTACCGCACCATTCACACATATCATTTGGACTGCGGCTACCGTGGGTGCTCTGTGGCGCTACAAGGCGGATGAAGCATTTCACCCGGGGATGCTCACAAAGTGGCCGGTTCTGAGGGTGTTGGTCTTCGTGGTTGCACTGCATGCGATGTGGAACAGTCCGCTGGTGGTGCCGTTTTTCGGAGATTTTTTGGGGATCATTCTCAAGTTTCTCATCCTGGGTATCATGGGGTGGATTCTCATTTTGCTGCTGATTCAGAGCGGGTTGAATCAAGTCAAACTCGCACAGAAGCAAGGCATTGAACCGTCGGGATATTGAGTCGTTCGGGCTTGCTGTGGCCAACATCGGTTCGAGTTCCTGCCGGCCTTCCGTTTCTCAGGTGGATTTGGAATAACCACTCGTGCCTCCGCCTTTGCGTGATTTTCTGGTAAGATGGGTGGCAACAGCCAAGGATGCCTCATGCCCAATCCATGGACCGGAATCGGAAATCCCTACACTCGCAACGAAGTTTTGGAACGTTTGCATGATACCTTGTCAAAGGGTCAGGCCATCATTGCAGCAGGTGCAGGGACGGGGATCAGTGCGAAGTTTATCGAGAAAGGCGGAGCCGATCTGATCATCATCTATAATTCGGGTCGGTTCCGGATGATGGGACACGGCTCGACCGCAGGTCTGATGGCCTATGGTGATGCGAATGCCGTGGCGATGGAGATCGGAGAGTATGAGGTGTTGCCGGTGGTGAATGAAATTCCCGTGATCTGCGGGGTTCACGCGACCGATCCGCGCCGGCGGATGTGGCACTGGCTCGGCAAGGTGAAAGACATGGGCTTCTCCGGAGTGAACAATTTCCCGACTCATACCATTATTGACGGTCACTTCCGCGGCGTACTTGAAGAAACGGGAATGAGTGTGAAAAAGGAATTTGAAATGGTGGCCCTGGCGCGGCGGATGGATCTGTTTTCCATTGTCTATGTGGGAAGTCCGGAGGAGTCGGTCGAAATGGCGAAGGCGGGGGCGGATGTGATCATCGCGCATGTCGGGACAACGGTGGGCGGATCAATCGGCGTGACGGATGCGGTGATTCCTTGGGAGGAAACCATACGTCGCACCCAGGCCATCATCGATGCGGGCAAGTCCGTGCGGAATGATGTTCTTTATTTATGCCACGGCGGACCGATCAACACGCCGGAAGATGCGGATCGGGTGATCCAAGCGACGGATTGTGTGGGTTTTGTCGGTGCTTCTTCATTGGAGCGGATGGCGGTGGAGGAGTCGCTTACGGCACTGACCCGCCAGTTCAAGGCGATCAAATTGAAACGCTAGTCTTATGGCCACCATCGCGATTTTGGGAACTCTGGATTCGAAAGGGGAGGAGCATGCCTTTGTCGCCGGGCTGATCCGGTCGCGCGGTCACGAGGTGATGATGATCGATGTGGGCACGGGAGGCGAGCCGATCGTCCGGCCGGACATCACGCGCTTTGAGGTGGCTGAAGCGGCTGGGATGGATCTTCTTCCCATCCTTGCCAAAAAAGATCGTGGTGAAGCTGTGACTGCGATGAGCCACGCGGCGCCTGTGTTGTTGGCAAAGCTTCAGGGCGATGGGAACATCGACGGCATCATTTCATTGGGGGGAGGTGGTGGTACCGCGATTGCGACGGCGGCGATGCGGGCCCTGCCGATCGGCTTTCCGAAGCTGATGGTATCGACGTTGGCTGCCGGAAATATCTCTCACTACGTGGGGACGAGCGACATCGTGATGATGCCGAGCGTGACCGACGTAGCGGGACTGAATCGGCTCTCGAAAATGATTTTCACCCGCGCCGCAGGTGCGATTTGTGGAATGGTAGAGATGAACGCGGATGTTTCGCAGGACAAACCGCTGGTTGTGGCATCGATGTTCGGGAATACGACCGCTTGCATTACGGAAGCGAAGCGGATTCTGGAGGAGAACGGTTTTGAGGTCCTCGTGTTCGCAGCGACAGGCGTGGGTGGCAAAGCGATGGAAGCGATCATCGATTCCGGTATGGTTGCCGGAGTGTTGGACATCACGACGACCGAGCTCGCGGACGAGTTGGTCGGAGGCGTTCTGACAGCTGGGCCGGAGCGGATGCATGCGGTCATGCGGGCGAACGTTCCCGTCGTGGTTTCGGTCGGGTGTTTGGATATGGTTAACTTTGGCGAGCCACCGACCGTGCCCCGGGAGTTCGCGTCGCGGTTGTTTTATCATCATAATCCGCAGGTGACACTGATGCGCACGACGGCGGCGGAATGTCGCCAGTTGGGAGATCTTCTGGTGGAAAAGACGAACCGTTATCCGGGGCCGACGGCGATCTTTTTGCCGCATCGTGCGATTTCCGTGATCTCGGCAGCGGGTCAGCCGTTTCACGATCCGACGGCGGATGAAATCCTGTTTGAAACGATCCGGAGCGGTAGCCGTCACCCTGTGATTGAGATGGATATGGAAATCAATGATCCTGAATTCGCCAGGGCATGTGCCGAGCAATTGATGAAGATGATGGCCGGTGTCGAACGACAGGCTTGAGGAGCATGTCCGGATACCTGCGGTCTGGTGGGAGGGTTGACGTGCGCGATGGAAAAGGTTGCAATCGTACCGGATTGAGCTCACGTCAGGACATATTGTCTGCAGATATTCAGATATTCGGGTCGAAAACCCGCTATCAGGTGGTGCGTGCGCACGTGGATGACGGAAGGGAATGGCTGCGGGAGGGGGCATGCTGTTCGTTGTTGCAACAGCATCATGTTTCGCATGTCGGAATCATGGATGCACAAGCGCCTTTCGAGGTGACCCGGAGTCATTTGGGTGGCACATACATGATTGCGTGCATTGAGGGCGAAGGGGTGGTTTTGGTGGATGGAGTTTGGAAAAAGATCCAACCGAACCAAGCGTGCCTTCAGCCGCCCTTCATGATGAATGCGTTGAAATGTCTGCCGGGAAAAGCATGGAAATACGCATGGGTCAGGTATGATGAATCACGCGAGATGCACCCGATCGTCACAACGGATTCTCCGGTGATCGGTATCTTTCCCGTGCGTGCCTTGCAGGCTGCCATCGAAGGCCTCTATGTGGAGGCATCAGGTCAGGCCGCTCCCGCGCTGATGCATCATTGGAGCGAGCTGATCCATCAATATGTGGTTCGATTTGCCCAACCGCATCGCAAAGATCCGCGTCTTTGGGATGTTTGGAAAAAAGTGGAGGACGATCTCACGCACAACTGGACCTTGGCTGAGATCGCAAAGCTCGCGCACATGAGCGGGGAGCATCTGCGCCGTGTTTGTCGGAAGGAACTTGGTAGGACACCGATGCATCATTTGACCTATCTGAGATTGCACAGGGCTCAGCACTTGTTATCCGTCAC
>JBEAZA010000034.1:0-62741 GCA_041170385.1 Verrucomicrobiota bacterium
TGGCTCTCGCCCGCCTCTCCGACGAAGATCCGACCTTCATGGTCAAAACCGACGTGGAAACCGGTCAAACCATCATTTCCGGCATGGGCGAACTTCATCTGGAAATCATCGTCGACCGCATCAAACGCGAGTTCAAGGTCGACGCCAATACCGGTGCTCCCCAAATTACCTATCGCGAGACCGTCACCAAGCCGGCTGGCGGCGAAGGCAAGCTGGTCAAACAGTCCGGTGGCCGCGGCCAATACGGGCACGTCATCCTTTCCATCCAACCCAACGAGGCAGGCAAGGGAATCACGATCGAAAACAAAACGGTCGGAGGATCCATCCCCAAGGAATACATCAACGCCTGCATCAAAGGCTGCCGGGAAGCCACTACCAACGGGGTCATCGCCGGTTATCCGGTCATCGATGTCCATGTCGATCTCCTCGATGGCTCGTATCACGAGGTGGATTCCAACGAAAACGCGTTCACCATGGCGGCGATTTTCGCCATGCGCGACGCGTTCAAAAAAGCAGGCCCCATCCTTCTCGAGCCCATCATGGCTGTCGAGGTCACCACTCCTGACGATTATCAGGGGGATGTCATGGGCGACCTCAACCGCCGCCGCGGACACATTCAACACATGGAATCCAAAGGCTCTTTTTCCGTGGTCAATGCCAATGTCCCCCTCAAGGAAATGTTCGGCTATTCGACGGCGGTGCGCACCCTTTCGTCCGGTCGTGCATCCTACGCCATGACTCCCTCACACTTCGAACAAGTCCCCAACAACATCGTCGATGAAATCGCCATCGACCGCGTTGCATGAAGTTTTCCCCGAACCAATTCTCATAACCAATAACTACCTTACTCCCATGTCAGCCCAGAAAATCCGGATCCGTCTTCGTGCTTTCGACCATCGCGCCATCGATCGCTCGGCTCTTGAAATCGTCGAGACCGCAAAGCGCACCGGTGCACGTGTTGCTGGTCCGATCCCGCTTCCGACCCGTATCGAGAAATTCAGCGTGAACCGCTCCGTGCACGTGAACAAAAAATCCGCGGAACAATTCGAAATCCGTACCCACAAACGTGTCCTCGATATCGTCGATCCAACCGCTCGCACCGTTGACGAGCTGAAGAAACTCAACCTGCCTGCAGGTGTGGACATCACGATCCGTATCTGACCGCCTCGCTCCGCCACTTTTCGTTCATCATCAATTCAAATTTCAAATCTCTATGTCACTCGGACTTATCGGCAAAAAACTCGGCATGACCCGCATCTTTGACAAGGAAGCGGGATCCAGCATTCCTGTCACCGTCATCGACGTCAAAGGAAACACAATTCTCCAGACCAAAACTCCCGAAACCGACGGATATACGGCCGTTCAGGTTGGTTTTGACGATCAGAAAGAATTCCGTGTCAACAAACCCGACCTCGCCCGCTTCAAAAAAGCCGGTTCTTCACCCAAACGCCGCGTTCAGGAATTCCGCCTGAAAAACGGAACCGTGGTTCCAACCGAGCATCCGGGTCTCGCCACGTTCCAAGCAGGCCAGTATGTCGATGTGATCGGCAACACCATCGGGCGCGGCTTCCAAGGAGCGGTCAAACGCCACGGATTCAGCGGCCAACCCATGGCTCACGGTCACATGATGCACCGCAGAACCGGTGCGATCGGCTGCCGCTCCACTCCAGGTCGCGTCTGGAAAAATCAAAAAATGCCCGGTCACATGGGAACTACCAAGTCGACCATCCAGAATCTCAAAGTCATCGCCGTACGCGAGGAGGACGGTGTCATCCTTGTGTCCGGTTCCGTTCCCGGCGCCAAGGGCTCCTATCTTACCATCCGCGCTGCCAAGAAAAAGTAAGCCGTAATCCCGATCCAATCCCAAACCGAAACTTTCCGCCATGTCAGCCAAAGCATTCACAGCCGCAGATGCCGCTTCCGCCAATCTTGTCCTCATCGGTGAGGACAAAGGCCGCCAAGCCGTCCATGATCTGATCACCGCTTACCGTGCCAACCGCCGGTCCGGCACCGCGCACACCAAGACCCGCGGTGAGGTCAGCGGCAACAACAAAAAGATCTATAAACAAAAAGGCACCGGTAACGCCCGTCACGGTGACAAACGCGCCCCGATCTTCGTCGGTGGCGGGGTGGTATTCGGCCCCAGAAACCGCTCCTATGCCAAAAGCGTTCCGAAGTCAGTGCGCAAGCTCGCGCTTCGCCGGGTGCTCGGCGATCTGACACGCTCGGAGAAACTCTTCACCGTGCCTTCGTTCGCGATCGCCGATGGCAAAACCAAATCCTTCGTCGCCGCTCTGAAAGACATCACCCAAGCCGATCGCAAGATCCTGCTCGTCGGAAACTTTGACGATGCCACCAAGCTTGCCGCTCGAAACGTCGCATGGACCCAGCTGGTCACTCCGGCCGATGTCAACGTCGAGGAGTTGCTGCTTGCCAAAGTCGTCATCCTCGTGGGCGATTCCGTCTCCACCCTCGCCCAGCGCACCGCCTAACCCTCATTCAACCATCCATCATTTACGACCATGAAAGATATTTACCAGGTCATCAAGAACGTCCGCCTCAGCGAAAAGGCCTCATTGCTCCAGGAGCAGAACAACGAGGTGGTTTTCGAAGTCGACCGCAAAGCCAACAAGCTGGAAATCAAACAGGCGGTGGAAACCATTTTCGACAAAAAGGTGGCCAAAGTCCGCACCCTGAATTGCGACGGTAAAGTCCGCCGCAAACGCCGTGCCGACCAAGGCCGCACCGCCAGTTACAAAAAAGCCGTCGTCCGCCTCGCGGATGGCCAATCCCTCGACCTCATCTAAGCCATCCGTCCCACCCACCTGTGGGAAGCCTAACGAAAACCATTTTAACGTCAGCGAGTCATGCCACTTAAAACTTTCAAACCAAATACCCCGTCCGAGCGCTACAAGGAGCTTCCGTCCTTCGACGAAATCACCAAGAGCAAGCCAGAGAAATCCCTTCTCACTCCGCTCAAGCGTACCGGCGGCCGGAACAACACCGGACGGATCACCACCCGCCATATCGGTGGCGGTCACAAACGTCATTACCGCTTGGTAGATTTCAAACGGAACAAACACAATGTGGAGGCAACCGTCCTTGGCATCGAATACGATCCGAACCGTACCTGCCGAATCGCCCTGATCCAATACAAGGATGGAGTGAAGTCCTACATCCTCGCACCGGCAGGCCTGACCGATGGCGCCAAAGTGATTTCCGGTGAAAACGTCGCACCCAAGGTCGGTAATGCGATGCCACTCTCCAAAGTGCCGCTCGGAACCGAAATCCACAACATCGAACTCCTTCCCGGCGGAGGCGGCAAAGTGGCTCGCTCCGCAGGGCAGAGCGCCATCCTTTCCAACCGAGATGGCGGCTGGGCCCTAGTCAAAATGCGCTCCGGAGAAATCCGCCGCTTCCATGAAGGCTGCTTCTGCACGATCGGTGTCGTTGGAAACCGCGACCATATGAACGAAGTCTCCGGAAAAGCCGGCCGCTCGCGCTGGCAGGGGATCCGCCCAACGGTCCGCGGCATGTGCATGAACCCGGTTGACCACCCGAACGGTGGTGGTGAAGGAAAGTCCAAATCCGGTGGCGGTCGCCAACACCTCCTCTCCCCATGGGGTCACGCGAAAGGTCAGAAGACCCGTAAACGCAAGAAAACCACCAGCGTTTTCATCGTCGAGTCCCGTCACCAAAATAAGAAGTAACCCTTTAAATCCCTAACTCCGAAAAGATATGCCACGCTCCCTCAAGAAAGGCCCGTTCGTCGATCAAAAGCTGCTCGCCAAAATCGATGCCGTCGCCGAAGCCGGATCAGATCGCAAACCGATCAAAACCTGGTCACGCAAATCGATGATCACTCCGGACTTCGTCAGTCACAACTTCTCCGTGCACAACGGCAAAACCTTCGTTCCGGTCTACGTGACGGAAAACATGGTCGGCCACAAACTCGGTGAATTTGCTCCAACCCGTATCTTCCGTGCCCACGGTGGTATCGGTAAAAAATAAGCTTCACCATCCGCTCGTCCGACCCAGATCGCCATTCCCGAAGACCCGCATTCCAAGTTTGAATTTTTATCCACCGATGCCGATTCCCCTACATTCACGTTGCCTCGCCGCCGCCCTCGGGCTGTTGGCTGTCTGCGTGCCGTGCCGCGGAGAGTCCGAAGCATCGCCGGAGGAATTCAAAGCCATCATCGCACGCCTGCAGGCCCAAAACAAAAACCTGCAACTGGCGCTCGTCGAAGCGAATCGGGCGGAAAAAGAATCCAGCGAGCAACTCAACCAAGTGCGCACGCGCCTTGAAGCTCTTGGCAGAAATCTTCTCGATGGGGGGGACGATCGCCTCATCCAGGCAGCAGCCGATCTCAAAATCGCCAACGAACGGATCGAGGGACTCGAAACGGCTGCGGCCAAGCTCTCCGTCAATGTTCAGGAATACCTTCGCCAAGCCATCGCAACGGACCCCGAAGCGCGGGTTCGTGTCGAAACCGCAATGAGAGAGCTTGACTCTCTCAGCGGCCTCCGCCAGAAACCCCGCCCCGACATCCGTTCCGGCAATCTCCAGCAGGCACGGATCGTCAGTATCGACCAAGAATCCGGAATGCTTGTCCTCAACCTCGGGGAAACCCAAGGTGCAAAAATCGGAATGACTTTCCGCCTCATGCAAGGACAGAAATCTTACGGGAAAGCCATCCTTGCGGATGTCCGCAAGGGGGTTTCCGGAGCCTTCGTTGAACATATTGACTCGAAAGACCACCACCCACGACTCGGCGATACCGCCGTTCTCCTTACCCAAAACTAACTCTCACCAAACCGCCGACCATGGAAGTCACCAGCACCACCAAATTTGTCCGTCTCTCGCCCAAAAAAGCGCGTGACGTCGCCCGCGAGATCCAAGGACTCCCCGTATCCAACGCCCTCGACATTCTGACCTTCACTCCGAAGAAAGCAGCTCAGTTGATCGGCAAAACCCTCAAGACCGCCATTGCCGATGCGGAAAACAATTTCTCGCTCGATACCAGCACGCTGACCATCAAGGAAGCTGTCATCGGAGCGGGTCCGACCATGCGCCGTTTCAAACCACGTGCCAAAGGTTCCGCTGGCCCGATCATCAAACGCACGTCACACATCTCGATCACGCTTGTTGGCGCAGCTCCGGAAAAGAAAAAACGCGCTCCCAAGAAAGCGACAGCCAAGAAAACCGAAGAAGCCCCGGCCGCCGAAGACGCCAACGCCTAATCCTATATCCAACTCTCTCCAACTAACACCATGGGCCAAAAAGTAAATCCGATCGCCTTCCGTCTCGCCGTCAATAAAGACTGGCGCTCCAAGTGGTACGCCGCTGGCAAAGACTACAGCACCAAACTTCACGAAGACCTTGCCATCCGCGCATACTTCAAACGCAAACTGGTCAACGCCGGTCTCGCCCGCGTGATCATCGAGCGTGCCTGGAACAGCGTCCGTGTTACGCTCCATTCCTCACGTCCGGGACTCATCATCGGTCGCCAAGGCAAGGAGATTGAAGTCATGACCGCCGATATCCAGAAAATCTGCAAGGACTCTCAAGTCAAACTCGATATTCTTGAGATCCGCAAGCCGGAGCTCGATGCCCAGCTGGTAGCCGAGCAAATCGCAGTCCAACTCGAGCGCCGAATCGCATTTCGCCGGGCCATGAAACGCTCCATCCAGACCGCGATGGAATTCGGTGCTGAAGGGATTCGGATCCGTTGCGCCGGTCGTCTTGGCGGTGCGGACATCGCCCGTTCCGAAAGCTACCGTGAAGGCAAGGTGCCTCTCCAGACACTTCGTGTGCCTCTCGACTACGGCTTTGCAGAAGCCAGCACGGTCTACGGAATCATCGGGGTCAAAGTCTGGATCAACAAAAAAGAAGACGACGGCCGCCAGGCTCCGGAACGCAACGAGCGTGGGGATCGTGGGGACCGTGGCGACCGCAACAACAATAACCGCCGTCAAGGTGGAGGCCGCCCGGACAACCGCTCACAAGGTGCGCCTGCCGCATGAGATCCATTCAGCCCGACAAGCCTTACTCAAACTTAACTTTCACCAGGAGAAATAAGCCATGCCTTTGATGCCAAAAAGAACCAAGTTCCGCAAAAGCCACCGCGGATCACGCGCGGGTAACGCCCAGCGCGGAACGACTGTCGCCTTCGGTGACTTCGGACTCCAGACCCTCGAGCGCGGTTGGCTCACCACCCGCCAAATCGAAGCCTGCCGTGTTGCGATCAACCGCTCACTCAAACGGAAAGGCAAGGTTTTCATCCGGATCTTCCCTCACAAATCCATCACCCGTCGTCCCCCGGAAACCCGGATGGGTAAAGGAAAGGGAGCGGTTGATACCTGGGTCGCTGTGATCCGTCCCGGCAACATGCTTTTCGAAATCGCCGGCGTGCCGGAATCCGCAGCCCGCGAGGCGATGCGCCTTGCTTCCTACAAGCTCGGCTTCCGCACCCGTCTCGTGACCCGTAATCCCCACCAATAACCCTTCAACCTCCATACCACCATGGCACAATCCAAAGCCAAAGACATCCGCGAACTCTCCGCTGACGAACGCCTCAAACGCCTTCGTGATCTGAAACAGGAATCCATGAACCTCCGCCTCCAACGCGCGGCAGGGACTCTTGAAAACCCGGCCCGTTTCAAACAAGTGCGCCGCGAGATCGCGCAAATCCTCACCATCACCACCGAGAAGGCCTGAGCTACCCGCTGACCGCCATCCATTCTAACCGATCCATTATCACTATGAGCGAATCATCCCAGGAAGCCACCACGGCCGTTCACAAGCGCAAAACACGCGTCGGTGTTGTCATTTCCAACAAAATGGAAAAGACCATCGTCGTTGAACACGTTGCCCGCGTTCCTCACCCCAAATTCAACAAAATCGTCAAGCGTTCGAAAAAATACTACGTGCACGATGAAAAGAGCGAGGCCGTCATCGGCGATCGCGTCCGTATTGTCGAAACCAAGCCGGTATCCAAACTCAAGCGTTGGGCACTCGCCGAAATTCTCTCCCACTAACCTTCAGACCCTGAATCGCTGAAATCCGATCTTTTCCACTTCACAGCTCCTCATTCCAGCATTTCAGATTTTCAGTTTTTAGCATTTACCACTTAATATTATGATCCAGATGGAAACCAAGCTCGCCGTTGCGGACAACACCGGCGCACGCACTGCCAAAATGATCGGAGTGCTCGGCAAACGCAGCCGCTCCGCCCGCATCGGTGACATCATCACCGCTCACATCCGGGACTCGATCCCGACCGCCACGGTCAAAAAAGGCAGTGTGGTCAAAGCCGTAGTGGTCCGCACGTCCTATCCTGTCCGCCGTCCCGACGGTTCGGTGCTCCGTTTCGATTCCAATGCCATCGTCATTATCGACAAGGACAACAACCCCCGCGGCACCCGGATCTTCGGACCCGTGGCTCGCGAACTTCGTGAGAAACAATTCATGAAGATCGTATCCCTCGCTCCCGAGGTTCTCTAACATCATTCCAAACTTTCCACTCCCATGAGCAATCTCAAGACACACGTCAAAAAGGGCGACCAGGTCGAAATCATCGCCGGCAACCACAAAGGCAAAAAAGGCACCGTTCTCAGCATCAATGCCGAAAAGGGCCAGGTCGTTGTCGAGGGCGGCCGCACGGTCCAAAAGGCAGTCCGCCCCACCGAAGCAAATCAGGAGGGCGGCATCAAGACCATCAACGCCCCTGTCCATATCTCCAATGTGAAAAAACTGGGCTGAACCCCGCAAGGCGTTCCGCCCGCGCTTAAGCGTCAAACACCAACCACGCGCTGACCCGCTAAAACAACATGAAGACACCAGCACTACTGCAGCACTACAAAGACAAGGTTGTGCCGAGCCTGACCAAAAAGCTCGGTTACACCAATCCGCATCAGGTCCCGAAACTTGAAAAAATCGTCGTCACTTCTTGCATGGGCAAAGCTCCGGATCGCAAGGTGGCTGTTGACGATGCCGTCGCCGAAATTTCCAAAATTACCGGCCAAAAGCCGTCGATCACTTTCTCAAGAAAAGCGGTCGCCAATTTCAAACTGCGCGAGGGCGAGGCTCTCGGCGCCCGTGTGACGCTTCGCGGCACAACCATGTGGGAATTCCTCCATCGCTTCATCCACATCACCGCCCCGAACATCCGGGACTTCCGCGGCATCAGCTCCAAATCGTTTGACGGCCGTGGCAACTATGCCTGTGGCATATCGGACCAGACCATCTTCCCGGAGATCGAACTCGACCAGGTGAAACGTCAGATCGGCTTTGACCTGATCTTTGTCACCTCCGCCAACACCGACGCCGAAGGCCGTGAGCTTCTTATCGAGCTTGGCATGCCTTTCCGCGATACCAAGAAAACCGAAGAGGCGGAACTCGCTACCGCATAACCCCACAGAACCGATCAAGGAAACCACTATTATGGCAGTTCTCACCGACCCTATCTCCGACTTCCTCACCCGCTTCAAAAACGCGGCGCGTGCGGGCAATGAGGAATTCACCGCCCCCTACTCGAAGATCAAGGCAGACATCGCCGAGATCCTCAAACAAGAGGGATACATCTGGAAATACGAAGTTGTCACCGGCGAGCGTACCGAGCTGAAAGTCAGCCCGAAGTTCATCGACGGTCGTCCGGTTCTCACCGATCTCAAACGTGTCTCCAAACCGGGCCGCCGCCAATATGTCGGCTCCCAGGATATTCCACGCGTCCTGTCCGGCCTCGGCATCTCCATCCTTTCGACTCCGAAAGGTGTGATGTCCGGCGCATCCGCCAAATCTCAGAAACTCGGTGGCGAGATCCTCGCCAACGTCTGGTAATCCTCAAACTCGAACCATCAGAAACCATGTCACGAGTCGGACTCAAGCCCATCTCTCTCCCTGAAAAAGTCGCCGTCAAAGTTGAAGGCAACACGGTCAAGGTCGAAGGCCCAAAAGGCAAACTCGACTTCTCCGTTCCAGCAGGGATCTCCCTCAAATCCGAAGACGGGGTCGTCATTGTATCCCGTGCCTCGGAGCACCGTGCCCACCGTGCCCTTCATGGCACCGTGCGCAGCATCGTCAACAACATGATCACGGGGGTTTCCACCGGATTCTCCAAGGATCTTGAAATTCACGGCGTCGGTCTCCGTGCCGCAGTCAAAGGCAAGGATCTCGATCTTTCGCTTGGCCGCTCGCACCCGCTGCTTCATCCCATCCCCGCCGGCCTGACGGTGACCGTCAACGAAAACACCAAAATCAAGGTCGAGGGGATCGACAAACAGCTTGTCGGCCAGTTCGCTGCGGAAGTCCGCGGCTACTACCCGCCGGAACCTTACAAAGGCAAAGGCGTCCGCTACTCCGATGAGAAAGTCCGTCGTAAGGAAGGCAAGAGCGTCGGCAAATAACCATCAATCATCTCTGTTTCATGAGCACTATCCAACGCAAAACTATCCGCCAACGGATTCACAGCCGCATCCGCCGCAAGGTGGTCGGCACTTCCGAGCGCCCGCGCCTCGCCGTTCATTTTTCAAACCAGCACGTCTACGTGCAGTTGATCGACGATTCCCTCGGCCGCACACTCGTCTCGGCGTCCACCATGGACAAGAGCTTCGAGGGCAATGCATCCAACATCGCATCCGCCCGGAAAGTCGGCCAACTCATCGCCGAGCGTGCCAAGGCAGCGCATATCTCCAACGTGGTCTTTGACCGCGGTGGCCATCTTTATCATGGCAAGGTGAAAGCCCTTGCCGACGCGGCACGCGAAGCCGGACTTCAATTCTAATTTCACCGAACACATGGCTAATACTCCTGAAAACGAATCCGCTCCGGCGGCAACAGAAGACATCAAATCCCAAAGCCCCGAGTCCGGTGCCACTTCACGCGGTGGAAACCGCGGCAACGGTGGACACGGTGGCGGCCAAGGTGGCCGTGGCGGTCGCAACAACGGCCCTCGCCGTGAAGAGCGGGCTGCTCCGACCGATGGCGAAGGAAACGAACTTTCCGAAAAAGTGGTGTTCATCAACCGTTGTGCCAAGGTGGTCAAGGGCGGACGCCGGTTCTCCTTCTCCGCGCTGGTGGTCTGCGGCAACAAACTCGGAAAAGTCGGACTCGGTTTCGGCAAAGCCAACGAGGTTGCCGACGCGATCAAAAAGGGCAGTGAGGCAGCACGCAAGGTGCTCAAGACCATGAGCATTGTTGACGGAACGATTCCCCATGAAATCTACGCGGAATACGGCGGCGGCAAGGTGCTGCTCAAACCCGCATCACCCGGTACCGGAATCATTGCCGGCGGCGGCGTCCGGGCGGTCTGCGAGGCTGTCGGAATTCGCGACGTGCTTGCGAAGTCGATGGGTTCGTCCAACCATGCCAATGTGGTGAAAGCGACTCTCAAGGCGCTTTCCACCGTCCGCACCCGCGATCAAATTCTCGGCTCACGTGGCAAGAAAAAGAAAGAAAAGGCAATCTAGGCAATGTGCCGGAGGTGAGTGATCACCGGATCAAGGTCCGGTCCGCCGCCTCTTTCCCAACCATCTCCAACCAATAACTTTGAACAACCAAGTCTATGGAACTCCACAATCTCAAGCATAACCCTGGCGCAAAGCACCGTGTGAAACGCCTCGGTGCCGGTGAAAGCTCGGGAACGGGTAAAACCGCCGGCAAAGGCAACAAGGGCCAGAAAGCCCGCTCAGGATCCGGCACGCGTGTCGGTTTCGAAGGCGGTCAGATGCCACTTCATCGCCGTCTTCCCAAGCGCGGTTTCAACAACCATGATTTCCGCTACTCCTTTATCGTCGTGAATGTCGGTGACCTTGACAACCGCTTCGAGGCGGGTGCGACCATCGATGAGAAGTCCCTCCGTGACGCCGGTCTGGTGAATGGACCTTGCGACAAAATCAAACTCCTCGGTGACGGCGAAGTCGAAAAATCCTTCAAGGTGATCGTCGACAAAGTCAGTGCCACCGCGAAAGAGAAGATTGAAAAGGCCGGCGGCAGCGTGTCAGAACCCGCTCCGAAAGCCTAAGCTTCATCTCCCAAGTGGATCTCAGCGCCGGATCCGAAAGATCCGGCAACCGAACGAGGAGAGGAAGCCGTCACGCTTCCTCTCCGTGTTCACAAAACCAGTGCCGTTATTGATATCCCCGCATCGAATTTTTTCCCCATCCAATCATGATCTCCGCCTTCAAAAACACTTGGAATGTCCCCGAACTCAGGGATCGCATCCTTTTCACCCTGCTGATTATTGTGATCGTCCGGCTCGGGGTTCATATCACTCTGCCCGGAGTTGATGCGACGGTGATCAAGGAATGGCTGGACAATGTGGCTCAAAAAAGTCCGAAGGATGCCGGTGGCGGTGTTACGGCCCTGCTCACGGTTTTCTCCGGTGGCGGATTGACGCAGGCCGGGGTCTTTGCTCTGGGGATCATGCCTTACATTTCCGCATCCATCATGATGCAGCTGATGACGGCGATCGTACCCAAATTTTCCAAATTGGCCCGGGAAGACGGAGGCCGTCAGAAAATCACCCAATATACCCGTTACATCACTTTGGTGATCGCGGTGGTTCAGGGATACTTTGTGGCTCAGTCCCTGAAAAATCCCGCCAGCATTCCCTACATGGACGGGATTCTCGCCATTGGCAGACCTCTGGTTCCCGATCCCAGCACGGGATGGCTGTGGCTCACGGTTCTCACCATCGTGGCAGGCACGACCTTGCTGATGTGGTTGGGAGACCAAATCACCGAAAAGGGCATCGGCAACGGCATCTCGATCATCATCACCGTGAATATCATCTCGGCGCTGCCCGGTGCACTGATCCAAGCCTGGGCGTTTTTCACGGATGGCGATCCTTTCAAGGCGATCATGATGGTTGGCATGATTGCCCTGCTCCTGGTGGTGATCGCAGGCACCATTGCGATCACGCAGGCACAACGCCGGATTGCGGTGCAATACGCCAAGCGTGTCGTCGGCCGCAAGGAGTTCGGTGGTCAGACCCAGTACCTGCCCCTCAAAGTCAATTACGCCGGTGTGATGCCGATCATCTTCGCCACCGCAGTCCTATCGCTCCCGCCGATGATGCTGCAATGGTTTTTCAAGGAGCAATCATGGGCGAATATCCTCTACAATGAACTGGTGGGCGGTGGAAAATGGTACTACATCCTCGGCGGTGTGGGGATCTTCCTCTTCTCCTATTTCTGGGTGGCCATGATGTTCAATCCGTCCCAGATTTCCGAGGATTTGAAACGCAACGGCGGCTACATTCCTGGGGTGCGTCCGGGTAAACCCACGGCGGAATTCCTCGATTTCACCATGACCCGCCTGACGTTTGCAGGTGCCATTTTCCTTGCTGGCTTGTTTTTCCTTCCCGCTCTCACCGGTGCGATCGTCAAACTTCCGCCCTCCTCACTCATCCTGACGTTCTTCGGCGGGACCTCACTCCTGATCATGGTCGGTGTCGTGCTCGATGTGATGCGCCAGGTGGAGACCCAACTGATCCAGAAACACTATGATGGCTTCCTGAGAAAAGGAAAACTCAAGGGACGCTACGACCGACTGCAGAATACGGGCAATGCGGCCTCCCGCAACACGATCGTCTATCTCTGCGCGGTGGTCGCCATCCTGATCATTCTGGGGGTTACCGCCTACATCTACAACTCCACCCGCGGTTGATCCGGATCGGCGGTTCGGGCGGCTCGCACCGAGCTCACTTCCAAACGAGTCATTTCACCGATGAGAATCGTCCTTCTTGGTCCTCCCGCTTCCGGCAAAGGAACCCAGGGACGCGCCATCGCCTCACGCTTGGGCCTCAATGATCTCAGCACCGGTGCGTTGTTGCGGGAAGCTGTCGAAACCCGCAGTGATCTCGGATTGGTCGCCGAGCCGATTCTCGCCCACGGTGGCTATCTGCCGGATGCCCTGATGAAGCCGATCCTGGCGGAATGGTTGGAGCGTCATGATGCAAAGAACGGTTGGGTCCTGGATGGGTTTCCACGCAGTCTGGACCAAGCCTTGTTTCTGGATGAATGGCTCGGTTCCCGGGGCAAAACCATCGATATCGCCATTTCGCTGGAAGCCTCATACGCGGAACTGATTGAGCGTATCCGCAGCCGGGTCGAGTGCCTGAACTGCCGCTGGAGTGGAAAAACCGATGAGCTCCGCGGGGAGGGGACATGTCCGGTCTGTGCGGGTCCCGCCACACCCCGTCAGGATGATACGGAGGAAAATTTTAGGAACCGCCATGCGGAATTTGTCGCCTACACCCTTCCGGTGATCGAATTTTACCGAAACAAAAACCAACTGCTCACCCTATCGGCTACCAGCCCACGCGAGGAGGTCACGGAGGCGATTCTTCGTTACCTCAAACCCATGTTGGGTTGATTCCAGCTTCATTCATTTTTCCATCATGCGCATCCGTATCCCTATCAAATCAGCCAGAGAAATCGAACGCATGCGCGATTCGGGAAAGGTTGCCTCAACGATCCTTCAGCAACTCGTAGCCGAGGTGAAACCAGGAGTGACGACAAAAGAAATCGATCAGCTTGCCGCCGATCTGATGGCGAAGAATGATTGTCGCAGTGCGTTTCTTGGATATCGCGGATTCAGTGGCCAGATCTGTATCTCCGTGAATGAGGAAGTGGTACACGGCATCGGCGGACCACGCCGGATCCAACCGGGAGACATCGTGAAGATTGATGTCGGGATCATCAAAAGCGGTTTTATCGGTGACAACGCGACCACAGTCGCTTGTGGTGAAATTCCTCCTGAAACCAAGCGCCTGCTGGCCGTCACGGAACAAGCGCTATATGAAGCGATTTCTCATGCGCGCCCGGGTCGCAAGTTGGCCGATCTCTGTGGCGCGGTCGAAGAATATGCCGTGCCGTTCGGTTTTACGATCGTCCGCGAGTTTGTCGGGCACGGGGTCGGAAAAAAACTCCATGAAGAACCTCAGGTTCCCAACTATCGCCCTCGCGGCAAATCCCCAACCCTCATGCCCGGCATGACTCTGGCCATCGAGCCGATGATCAACGCGGGTGTTGCCGAGGTCCGTATCCTCGAGGATGGTTGGACGGTCATCACCGCAGACCGCAGACCCTCCGCACATTTCGAACATACGGTGCTCATAACCCACGGTGATCCGGAGATTTTGACAGACCGACCCCGCGTCGCGCTAACCGAGCAACTCGGGATCCCTGCACTCTGAGCGGATCCGAGATGGAAAATCGCGAATCCATCCAACCTCTTTTTGATCAACTTGAACGGAGGAAATCATACGATCCTTCCTCGTCCAACGGACTGCGAACTCCCAGCCCATGACTCGTCGAGACATGCAGATAAATCTCCGTCGTCGTAATGTCCTCATGACCGAGTCGTTCCTGAATGGTCCTCAAGTCCGTCCGGTTTTCCAACAAATGCGTCGCAAACGAATGTCGCAAGGCATGGCTCGTCACCCGCTTCTCAATTCCCGTAGCGTTGGCTGTACGCTTGATCGCCTGGTTGTAGACCTTGTCATGCATGTGATGCCGCATTCTCCGTGCGTTCTGCGGATCTGTTGAGATTTGTTTCGCCGGAAACAACCAAAACCACTCAAAGCTATCCGCCGCACTGCGGCATTTCCGCGCCAAGGCACCGGGAATATAAACTCCCACCTGCCCGTTTTCAGCGTCTCGCTGCCACAATCTCCCCGCATATTCCACCTGAGCCGCAAGATCTTTCATGATGCTTTTCGGCAAAACCGACATTCGATCTTTACCTCCTTTCCCCTGACGAATCGTCACCGTCCCGCGCTCCAGATCCACATCCTGAATCCGTAATCGCATCACTTCCGACAAACGCAAACCCGCTCCATCAGCCAGAGGTTTTATTGACGATTGATGATTGTTTATTTTTAATTTTTGATCTTAGAGGACAACGATTCGCTATCGGCGGTTCTTGTGCTTGATATGAAAATCGCGATCAACTCGCCGCATTCTTTGATTGCGCAGGAAACCGATATCTCATCAACGAGTCTTTTGCGCGAAATGATTTTCAGCCAAATCACCGTCTCTCGCAGTTCCTTGAGCGAGATTTTCATCTTGTGAATGAAGTCTTTTCTCGATTCCGCACTACGAGCTTCGCCGTAATTCGGCGCTGGCGAAGTTCCGGATCGAACCAATTGACCAGCAATATGATTTCCCGCTTTGGTATTAGGCAATGCCTCAATCACGGTAATTACCATCACAGCAAAATCTATCAGTCTATCTTCAAGTTCTTGAGGCTTCATCTTTCTTCCAAAATAAAAAATAAAAAATCGTCAATCATCAATCGTCAATAAAACAGAATCATCTAACACTTCAATAACAGCTCGCTCATCGTTCGCAAATATCGCATAGCGCGCAGCCCACGCTCCGTAACATTGCTTGGTTCTCAGAGCCAATCCTCGCCGCGCACAAGCCGAGCGCACCCGTTCTGCCAGACTCCGGTCATCCATTCCCGCCTCCGAACAGGCATCCAGCCATTTCAAATACCATTGGATCGCATCGCCCCATTGTTCGAGCTGCCAGGGCTTCCGCGGGCGATCTTCCCGCAACACCTCGCTGCGCCAGAAGGCTTTTGCTGCCGCACGATTCGCCTCGAGCTCGTTTCTCAAACGGAAATTCTCAAACCATTCGAGCACCAGAAGGAAGCCGGCACGTTCGCGATCGGTCAAATTTCTGAACTCAGAAAGGTCTCTGCGCCAGCAGCAGCGGGTCTTGGGGGAGGACATGAAACCTACAAAGCAGTTCTAGCATGATCCGTCAATCGAAAATGTTCATATGAACATCTTTAGGGATAGCCCTGATGTCTGTCTGATATCCAGCACCCGAAAACCTGCAGGCGTGTGTATATCAGGAAAAATTCTGGCAGCCTGAAAGTCCCGGATAAGATCCCTGAGATACACACGCCAGATGAGAAAATCCTTTTCAAATTAAGGATTTTTCTATCAAAGTCAAAAATCAGGTGATCCGGATATACGATCCAGATCACCTACGAATAAATACTGTTGTGCGAGAAATGAGACTTCCCAATATAGTTACGAAATACTTGTTCGGTGCTTTGTGCATTCCTTTTCTTTTTGGGGTCGCGAGAGCTAATCCGAATGAAAACATCTTCTATATCGCTCCTAATGGAACGAGGTCGCAAATTACCACAGAGGAACAAACGAATGATTTTCTGAAGGAGAATGTTCCCGACGGAATCAAAGATGGGCGAATCATTTGGGATCGCTTTGAGCCACCCTCGAAGCTGTATGCAGACCAGAAATCGATCGAATTAGCTGGAGGTTTAATAATAACCTCAACTCGCTACATGAAGAACTGCATACGAATCATCACTGTTTCGGAGAAGGCTACCCCGGATAAGCATCGCGTGATTTTCTACCAAGATTCAGGGTGGTCAGGCGCCCATATTGAACCGGATAAATCAACGGCAGGGGTGAAGATGGCTATTGATGAGGATAGCAAATCCTACATCGTCATTTCAACAACCGAAGGAAAGTTAACGATCACGCTACCAAAAGCACAACAAGTCATGCGAGGTAACCGGCGATAACGTCGTTAGTTGAATCGGAGCTTGTTCCGCCGGTGCCTCTACATCTAACGTTGTGTCAAAGAAAGACATGCGCCGCCGCATCAAGAAAATCGTCGTTTGGTTGCTCATCGCGGGTCTTGCGTGGTGCGTCATTCTAGGAACCATCGTCTGGAGATACGGAACGTATGATCGAGTGGCCAAGTCTGATTGTATCATCGTTCTTGGAGCAGCAGTTCAGGGGGCTACAGCATCACCCGTATTTGAAGAGCGCATTCGACACGGTATCAGTCTCTACGATTTCGGCTATGCTCCCAAGCTTCTGTTTACCGGGGGCATAGGCGACGGGCAGATTCATTCGGAGGTCGGCGTCGGACGATCTGCTGCGATTCAGCATGGGATTCCTGCCACGGAGATCCTCGTTGAGGAGAAGTCACGAACGACTCTACAGAATCTCTCAGAAGCACATGCCGTGATGAGGCAGCATGGGATTAAGTCCGCAATTCTTGTGAGTGACCCACTGCACATGAAGCGATCAATGATGATGGCGGATGACTTAGATATTGCTGCCGTATCGTCCCCAACGCCAACATCCCGATACCGATCACTCAAGACGAAGCTTGGATTCCTGCTTCGTGAGATCTATTTCATCCACCACTACTCCGCCACCGGACACTAAAAAAGAGGCACAAAAAGACGGCTCATCCTACGGCGGGTAACGTCCCAATTTGAATTCGAGCTCGCCACCGCCGGTGCATCCACTCTAACGTTCTCCTAAAATGATCCTTCGTTTACTGGCATTTCTAACGTTGCTGATTTCGGCAGTCTCGAGCCTGCGGGCAGAAGAGCTATGGAGCGACGGCCGCATCACTCCTGAGCAACCATTCCGCGCCAAAGTCATAGCTGTTCAGCCGGGGTGGGGTTGGGATACAATCGTCCTTAAGGAGATCGATGGGAGCGGACGGTATTGCTTGGCAACTTTTGGTAGCCCACTAGGGGAATACAACATCGTTCAGAAAGACGAATTTGACGAGAAGGCATTGAAGCAGAATGGAGCCATTTTTCTCGATCCGCCCATAGATGTTGAACGCTTCTCATGGTCGATGGGCATTTGGCGTCATGGAAGGCTCTTCGGCGATGACGACGCCGCTACCAAGAACAGAAAGAAGATAGGAGAACAAGCCGGCGCTGGACAACCCGCTACCGACCCGCAGTTGAAGTCTGAGGGTAGCGACAAACCTCAACCTGAAGCGGAGGGACGCTCCAGGTAGCGGGTTCCTGGCCTCTAACGTTTGGGCAATACATTTGGCAATCAAGATGAATCGATTCGGAAAGTTCTCGCTAGGTTGGTGCGTTGGAATCATCTTTCTCCACGCAGCGGTCACCCTGGCACTTGCACTCGTGTTGTTCGCAAGCGGAATGGGAAACTTCACGTATGGATCAGGGGCAGGCTTCCACTTGGCCAGTGCGCTGATGTGGGTATGGAGTCCGTTTGGGATGGCGGCGGCGAATAATGATCCTGGATTCGGAATACCCGCCGAAGGAGTAGCACTTTTATGGTCGTTGATTGCAGGAGTTCTCGCAGGTTTTGTCATTCCATTATTTATCAAGCCGAAGAGGCAGAATCCATTGCCACCCGGCGCGAATCCGGACCTAGTGGGCACTCCTTGGGAACAAAAGACTCCGGTGAGGTCTGAGACGTTGCGAGAGACGGAAGACAACCAACATACAGAGAAGCCTAACAAGCCATGATCGGGATCCGGCGATCATGCGCCAGCTTGAATTCAGGCTTGTCTTCGCCGGTACCTCCACTTGATCGTTCGCCTGAAAATGAAGTGTGTTAAGAAGATACTGGCCGCGGTTGTGATGTCTTGCGCACTTGTTCTTGCATGGGTATGTGCCTACATGGAGCCGCAATCATGGATTGGGGGATCTACCTGAGCTACAGATCCAATCCTGAGGATACAGACCTTCAGGAGATTTCAAACCAGCCAATTCAAAAAAGGATTTCAAGAGGATGAAGAAGCGCGCCAAAGACCTGAAACAGCGGAAGCACGCCGTCAGTGCCATGGCATACATGGCGAAGCGTTAGAAGAGCATCATCGTGAACACGCACTGAGTGGAAATGGGTCAGGGTCAAGGGACTGCCCTTTCGTTCACACATATCTTGCGTGAAACTGCTCATAAACCTTCGGCGAGATTTCCGAGGGTTTGATTTCCGATCTGCCTCCCCAGAACACGTTGGTGTAGCTGACGGGGATACCGATGGATTCGAGGTGTTTGTCGATGGCGGCTTTGTGAGCCAGCACGCGATCTTTCTCCGTGCCGTGAACGACGCCCATGATGTTGACGTTGCCGAACTGCGGTCCGCCCTCGCGCCAGTAGCAATGGGTCATGCAGAAGTGACGACCCACCTCGCTGCCGCCTTCGATTTCGCGACCCTTCGGCACGGCCCAATGGAACAGGCCGTTGAAGCGGGTGACTCGCTCTCCGGTTTCGGCAGAGGGTTTGACGTGTTCGAGGAAGGTGGAGAAACGGCCGATGACTTTCTTGCGGTTCAGGGTTTCGGCAATTTCACAGAAGCGGTCGAGCGAGACTCCTGCGAGCTCCGCGCGTTTTTCCCATGGGTTCTCGTTGATCTCGTCGGTTGTGAGTTCTTCCTTGAGAATGAGCAGGACGTTCCACTCTTCCCCCGAGAGTTCGGCAGGAACGGTGGTCATCATCACGGCAGGCTCCTCGGCTTTCTCACCCGGTTCCATGGTTTTGCGGCGAACGTGACCTACACCGAGGGCGAATACTCCGTTTGCCGGCATGAGCAGATATTCCGTTGCGCCAGTGAGCTTGAGGAGTTTGGTGGCATGGAAATCCAGCGACTCCCCGACGGGCACTTTGAGGGTTGTCCAGAGGCGGTAGCCGGATCCGGAAACTTCGGTATCGGTGGATCGGATCACCACATGGCCGGAGAAAGGATCTTCCTTTGCCATGAAATCAAAGGCGGCGTTGAGTTTTTCTTCCGGGACTTTCCAGGCGACGAGGGCCCCGTGGGCGAGCTTGGTGGCGAGTAACGTTTGCCGAACGCGACGGATGATTCCGGCTTCCAGCATCGCCTTGATGCGTTCGATCACCGTCTGGAGCGGTACGCCTGATTTCTCAGCGATGACCTGAAAGGGATAGCGCTGGAATCCTGCAATGAGATCCTCGGAAACTGACAGTATTTTGGCGTTGATCGGATCGGAAACGGCGGTCGGGATGTTGGAGGTCATTCGCAGGATACTAAACGGCAAATTCGGGAACGTCCAAACCAGATTGATTCTTGCGCACAAAATCGCAAGAAAAGAAGAGTATCGGGAAAACCGCCGCCTCTGATGCGTGAATGAAGCAAGTCAGCCTTCCTCGGTGTCCGGTGTCGGATGATCCGCCGTCCGTCCCAACAGCGCCTCAAGATAAGCCATGGCCTGTTCCCTTGTTGCGAGGCGGTTTTCAAGTTGCTCGGTTTGGATCTCCTCGAGGATTTCTTTGAAACGCGGGCCGGGTTTCATGCCTTTTTGAATCAGATCCGTGCCGGAGAGGAGAGGGGGAGGAATGAGCGGCTCGCTCGCGAACTCCGCCGATTTTTGATTGAGGAACTCGTAATTGTCGGTGAAGCCGTTCGATGACGCGCAGTCGACGCGGTGCAACTCCATTTCCTGGGAGAAGGTGGGCTCCGACATGAAGCGCTTCAACTTCGCCTTTCGCATTTGCTTCACATTCATGAACTGCATGTGACGCGAGACCATCTGCACGACATCCCGGATGACCGCATTGGGATACCTGAGACGGGTGAGAATTGTCTCCGCCATCTCAGCACCGAGAGAGTCATGACCGTTGAAGCGGATGCGCCCGTCCGGGTCAAACGTTTGCGTTGGGGGTTTTGCGATGTCGTGCAGCAATGTGGCAAGACAGAGCGGAAGCGGTGCGTCGGCCTTCAGCATTTCCAACATGATGCAGGTGTGGACATAGACATCGCCCTCGGGATGCCACTGTGGTGGTTGTTCACAGCCGATGAGGGCCGGTACCTCGGGAATGAATTGGGAAATCAATCCTGTTTCGACAAGGATTTCCAATCCCCTGCGGCGGTTGGGAGAGGTGATGATTTTCGAAAACTCATCACGTATCCGTTCGGGAGAAATTTGATCTAACAGATGGGAGTTTTCCCGGATCGCACTGAGGGTCACGGGTTCGATGGGAAAACCGAGGGTGGTTGAGAACCGCACCGCACGCAGCAGGCGCAGGGCATCTTCCCGAAAGCGGTGGCCGGGCGTGCCGATCGCTCGGATCAGATGGGCGTTGAGATCGGGAAGACCACCGACATGATCGATGACTTCTCCCGTGATCGGTTTTTCAAAAAGTCCGTTGATTGTGAAATCCCGCCGGTGCGCGTCTTCATCCGGAGTCGAGAAATTGACGGAATCCGGTCGCCGGCCGTCGCCATATGAGCCATCCGTACGGAAGGTGGCGATTTCCACGTGATGGCCCATGTGTTTCGCAATGACCACCCCGAAATGCGCACCGACCTCGTTCGATCCCGGAAACAGGGCGATGACCTCACGGGGCGTGGCGGAGGTTGCGATATCGTAATCCTTGGGTTCCATGCCGAGCAGTTTGTCACGCACACAACCGCCCGCGAAGTAGGCGATGTGGCCGGCTTTTTCGAGCCTTGATGCCAGGGATGTTGCGGCGTGTTTTGCGGACATTTCGGAGGTAAAAGGTACAGACGGTCAGAGGATGCATCGCAAGACGGATGGATTCCTTGGGGTTGGTGCGGCCGGAGCAGATATATCTGTGAAACGTCGCGGCAATATTTCCGAACAGATATCACGGCAGTTCCGCCCTTCACGCACAGTCTGGAACTTCATTTCCCGAACCAAATTTCCAGGTGAATCCATGGTCGTTTTGATGCATCCAGTCTTCCAGTTTTGAAAGTCGAAGTCAACGGATGAATCCGTCAGGTGGTGGTGCCTTGTGCTGAAACGTCATGCTGGCACCGATATTTCCGATGGATGCGGGCATGTGCACCAGACGATTCATGCTATGGATATTCAGGTGTGCGTCGACGTTTGTTTTAAGTCTCCTCCCAACTGCGATCGGCCGGAGCAAGGTTGCGGACTTCGGGTTCCGGGTTTTGTGATCCCAAGCCCTGCAGAACACCCGTTGTGATGTCACTGCCGACCGGAACAGCGGATTCCCTGCATCGGATCACAAACCGGAGTTCGTGAGCTTGAGAAGCTCGAGGATGCGATCGAGGTCGTCGTTGCCGTAGTATTCGATCTCGATCCTGCCTTTTTTCGCAGTGTGTTGGATGGTTACGTGGGTGGCGAGATGTTCCTGCAGGCGCTTGGTGAGCGCACGGATGTGGATATCGATTTCCTTGGGTGCGGATTTTTTCGGATCCGTGGCGGATGTCGGGTTGGTCAGAAGGGATTGGGTGAGTTTTTCCGCTGCACGGACGGTGAGCTTGCGGCGGATGATCTGATCGGCGGCCAATTTCTGGGTCTCGGCGTCCTTGATGGCGAGGATGGCCTTGGCGTGGCCGACAGTGATCTGGCCTTGGGCGAGGTGGGCCTGGATCTCGGGATGGAGATCGAGCAAGCGCATCGCGTTGGCTACCGAGGCACGGGATTTGCCGACACGGGTGGCGATTTCCTCCTGCTTCAGCGTGAATTCTTTGGCGAGCCTCACGTAGCCTGCCGCCTCTTCAATGGGATTGAGGTCTTCACGTTGGAGGTTTTCGATGAGGGCCATTTCCAGCACATCCCGGTCGGATGCATCGCGCTCGATGACCGGCACATGTGTTAGACCGAGCTTGGTGGATGCCCTCCAGCGGCGTTCACCGGCAATCAGTTCATACTTTCCGTTTACGAGACGGCAAATGAGAGGTTGGATGATTCCGTGCTGGCGGATCGAATCCATGAGGTCGTCCAGCGGTGCCTCGATGAACTGATGACGAGGTTGCAGGGGGGACGGAACCACGTTTTCGATCGCAATGTCACGAACGCGTGGGGAGTCATCCTTGCTGCCGGACGGTGCGTCTCCGGGAAGCATGGGATTTTTTTTGATGAGTGCGCCGAGTCCTTTGCCGAGTGCTGGTTTTGCCATGGGGAAAAAAGTGTGGTTTAAACCGGGAGGGAGGGAAAGATGAAATCGAACCCGAACCCATTTTTTTTAAAACATTCATGCGGAGCCGGTTGATAATAAAGACTTCTTAATTTCGTTGTGAAACGAGTCATTCCTCATCGTGGTCATCGCTCGATGCGGTGATACGGGTTAAGGCAGCAAGATCTGGAGCAGACTGGTGGGTTCGTTGGCGACGAGCGGGTTTGAAGCGACGGGCAGAAGAATGGATTGGCCGGGTCGGTAGCGGTCTTCAAGGCAACCGGAGAGGAGGATGATCAGGGAAAACCGATCGTCCCGGGGATTTCGGATCGCTTCGCCGGGTGCGAGGTGGTGAAGGTTCGTGATGAAGTGTTCGCAACTGACGAGCGGTTGTGGCGAGTGGCGCGGGATTTCCGGCTCGATGTCGGAGAAGTCGATGCACTCGAGGGATTCATCGATGTGAAGGTCGCGCGGTTTTCCGTTAGAATCGGTTCTGTTCCAGTCAAAAACCCGGTAGGTGGTATCTGAATTCTGTTGAATCTCATGGATCAGGAAACCTGCGCCGATCGCATGGAGGCGTCCCGACGGGATCAGCAGGGCATCGCCTTTTGCCGGAGTGACGGAGTGAACCAGGGTTGCAACCGAACCCTCGTGAATGGCTTGTTCGAATTTCCGGCGCGTTGTGCCCGGCTTCAGTCCGAGGTAGAGTTTTGCCCCGGGTTTGGCATCGGCGATGTACCACATTTCGGTTTTGGGTTCGCCATGCAAGGAGCCGGCGAGGTGGGCGGGAGGGTGGACCTGAATCGAGAGATCGTCGCTGGAGTCGAGGATCTTGATCAGCAGGGGAAAGCGTGGGGTTTGAGGCAGATTCTTGCCAAAGATCTCCTCGCGGTGATTCGTCCAGAGTTCATGAAGGGATGCATCCGCGAACGCGCCTGAGGAGACGATGGATTGGGCGTCGTCGCGGTCAACGATTTCCCAAGCTTCGCCGTAGGGTATCGAGGGTTCCGGCAGTTCCCGATGGTAAATGGTTTCAAGATTTCTGCCACCCCAGATCCGTTCCATGTAGATGGGTTTGAACGTGATGGCGGTCATGCGGGGAAGATTAGGGATGGAGGGCGGGATTGGCGAGTTTTCAATATGAAATTCTGAGAAAGCCGTCTAGTCTTGTGGCGTGAAATGGGTGGTTTTCTATGATGGAGCGTGCGGATGTTGCAGCCGTTGCGTGCGTTGGGTGTATGAGCGGGACAAGCGGAAATGCGTGGATTTTGCGCCCTTGCAGGGAGAACTGGCCGGGGAACTCGAATTGTCGGGCTATGATCAGGAGGACGGGGGGTCGATGGTCTTGTATCGCGAGCCGGATGGAGCGAGGTTTTTCAGAGGAGACGCGCTGATCGAGCTGGGTGGGATATTGGGAGGGGTGTGGCAATATGCGGCGCGGTGTTTCGCCCTTTTTCCCAGAAGCTGGAGGGATGCGATGTATCTGATGGTTGCCCGGAATCGGCATCGGATTTCGCGATGCATCCGCTGTGGCACATTGCCGGAAGAGGGTTTGCGGCAGAGGATGAGGAAGTGAATCACTCTTCGATGAAACGCTCCAGGGCCCGCATGAGCTCGTCGGAGCGTTTGATGTGGTAGATGTCCGAGGGCTCGATGGAGACTCGCTTTCCGGAGGAATTTTGGAAATGGAGAATGACGGGCGTCTTGCCCGGATGACCGGTGAGGTGATAATGGATTTCCTCCAGATCCTTGACGGTGTGGCGGTGGGTCCAGAGTATCAGTTCCAAGGGGCCGTTGGCTTGATTGGGCTTTTTGGATTTCAGCTCGCTGATATTCGCGCCGGTGAGGCGCCGTCCGCCGGTGCGGTCGTCGACCTGTATCCCGATTTTGAGTTTGATCATGTTGCCGGGCTGGAGAAGCCCCGCATCGCGGGCGGGGAGGTAGCTCTCGGACCAGAGCATCACCTCACATGAGCCGGTGAAGTCCTCGATGGTCAGAATGCCGAAGGCTTTGCCTGATTTGGACATGCGGGATTCGATGGACCGTATCATCCCTGCGATGGGGTAGCGTTCGCGAGGGTTTTCGATCTCAATCTCATCGATCAGGCCGATGCGGTTGAACTTGCTCGAATCAAGTATACCCCGGTATTTGTCCAAAGGATGTCCTGTTACATAGAACCCCAGCAGTTCCTTTTCGTGGGCGAGCCTCTCATCTTTGGACCATTCCTCGAGGCTGTTGACCGATTTGTTGTCATTGGACGAGGGGGGTGGTGTGAAACCCATCGTGTCGAACAAGGAGGATTGTCCGGAGGCTTTGTCGCGTTGTGAAGCGGCGGCGGAGGCAACGACTTGTTCGAGGCGTGAGAACATCGTGGCACGATTCTCGCCCGTCCAGTCGAGCGCGCCGGCTTTGACCAGGTTTTCAAGAATGCGCTTGTTGATGACTTTGGAGTCAAGGCGTGAGGAAAAGTCATCGAGGGATTGGTAGTCTCCATGGGCCAGGCGTTCGTAGATGGCGGTTTTCATGGCCGCTTCGCCCACGTTTTTGATGGCGGCCAGACCATACCGGATTGCCATTTTTCCCGAGTCCATGGTTTCCGGAGTGAAACGGAGTTGGGATTTGTTGAGGTTGGGAGGCAGGATTTCGATTCCCATGCGATGGCATTCCACCACGAAGACGGTGATCTTGTCGGTGTTGTTGATTTCGTTGGAAAGGAGTGCTGCCATGAATTCGACCGGGTGGTTCGCCTTCATGTAGGCCGTCCAGTAGGAGATGTGCCCGTAGCAGGCGGAGTGGGATTTGTTGAAACCGTATCCCGCGAAGGCGTTGATCTTGTCGAAAATCGTGTTGGCCAGCTTCTCGTTGATGTTGTTGGTTTTTTTCGCGCCCTCGATGAATTTGGCACGTTCCTTTGACATCTTTTCCACATCTTTTTTGCCCATGGCGCGGCGCAGAAGGTCGGCTCCACCGAGGGTGTATCCGGCAAGAACCTTGGCGGCGTTTTGGACCTGTTCCTGATAGATCATCACGCCGTAGGTGTTGCCGCAAACCTGTTCCAGCAAGTGGTGTTCGTAAACGGCCTTC
Organism: Verrucomicrobiota bacterium; assembly: GCA_041170385.1. GTDB lineage: Bacteria > Verrucomicrobiota > Verrucomicrobiia > Verrucomicrobiales > Akkermansiaceae > Luteolibacter. Next base: position 25,760 of record JBEAZA010000034.1, read on the forward strand.
TTGCCTTTTTTGACCTCGAGCATCTGGTCAATGAACTGCATCGCACCCGGTCGATAGACGGCGATGAGGTCGATGATGTCATCAATGCTGCGGATCTCGTATTTTTTGCAGGTCTCGACCATGCCACCGGATTCCAACTGGAACACGCCCATCGTTTCACCGCGGTTCAGCATGTCGAACGTCGCCTGGTTATCGAGCGGGACGCTTTCGATGTCGAAGTCGGAAATCTGTTTGCGGATGTGGCCCACGGCGTCGTGGATGACGGTCAGGTTTTTCAGTCCGAGAAAATCCATTTTCAGGAGCCCGACTTCCGTAATCGCACCCATGTCGTACTGAGTCACAACCTCGCCCTCGTTGCCACGGGTGAGGGGTATGTGCTCGTCCAGAGGACGATCGCCGATAACGACTCCGGCGGCATGGATGCCGACGCTGCGGTTGATGCCTTCGAGCCGGAGCGCGTAGGACCATAGCTCCTTGTAAGTGGAAGAGGATTCGATAAGCTCCCGCAGCTCCGGTTTGACGTCCCATTCCTTCTGGAGTGTCGTGCCCGGTTTGGCATCGATCATTTTTGCGATGCGATCGGCTTCTCCGTACGAAACCCCCATCACGCGGGCCACATCACGCAGTACGGATTTGGCGCCCATCGTACCGTAGGTGATGATGTGGGATACGGATTTTTCCCCATATTTTTTTCTGACGTATTCGATGACTTCCGCACGTCTCGACTGGCAGAAGTCGATATCGACATCGGGAGGGGAAACGCGTTCGGGATTAAGGAAGCGCTCGAACAACAGCCCGAACTGGAGCGGGCAGATGTTGGTGATGCCCATGGCGTAGGAAGCGAGCGATCCTGCCGCGGAACCGCGGCCGGGGCCGACGGGAATGTCATTGTCGCGGGCCCACTGGATGAAATCCGCGGTGATCAGGAAGTAGGAGGCGAAGCCCAGGGAGTTGATTGTGTCTACCTCGTATTTGAGTCGTTCGGCAATTTCCGGAGAGTTGGCTTTATCCGCGCCATAGCGCTTCACGAGTCCTTCCTGGCAGAGTTTCATGAGGTATGCCTCCCGCGGGGAGCCGTCAGGGGTCGGAAACTGCGGGTATTTTTCCGAGGAGGTAGGATCGAGCTTGATGGACACATTGCAGCGTTCGGCGATCTTCAGGGTGTTGTCGCAGGCCTCGGGAAGATCCTTGAAAAGATCGCGCATTTCCTCGGCGGTTTTGAAGTAAACCTCCGAGGTATAGCGCATGCGGTTTTCATCGATCACCATCGAGCCCGTGCCGATGCAGATCATGACATCGTGGGCTTCATGATCCGTGCGGTGAAGGAAATGGACATCATTCGCCGCTACGATGGGGAGGGAGAGTTTCCTCGCCATGGAGACCAGTTGGGGGATGATCCGGAGTTGGTTTTCCAGTTGGTGGTTGTGGAGTTCGACGAAGGTGTTGTTCCGCCCGAAAATCTCGCTGAGTTCCGTCAGGGTCTCGAGGGCTTTTTCGGGCTCGCCTTTCAGAAGCCATTCGTTGACAGGTCCGGAAATGCAGCCGGTGAGGCAGATGATGCCTTTCGAATGGGTGCGGAGAAGTTCGCGGTCGACTCTCGGTTTGCCATGATACATGCCCTCGAGGTGTCCGATCGAGATCAGCTTGGAGAGGTTGTCCCAACCCTCATTGGTTTCGGCCAGGAGCGTGAGGTGTGTTGCGCTTTTGCGATTGAGGATTTTCTTTTTTTCATCCATTCGGCCGGGAGCAAGGTAGATCTCACAGCCGAGGATGGGTTTCACCCCTGCCTTGGTGCAGGCCTGATAGAAATCGATGGCACCGTAGAGATTTCCGTGATCGGTCATGGCAACGGCGGGCATCCCGAGTTCTGCGGCCCGTGCGGCCAGTTCCTTCGGGCGGATCATTCCATCCAGGAGGGAGTATGTCGTATGGAGATGGAGATGGACGAAAGAGGAAGACATGCGCGGATGGGAGTTTAACGAGATGGAGGCGATAGGGAAGCGGATTTGAGAAATTCGTCGTTTTGGTCCACTTTGGATGGCTTCCGTAATAAAGCTGTTGATTTTCCGAGCCATGAAGGTTTGCATGGGGTTCCGCCGTCGCGCCAACGTATTTATGTCCCAGTCCAAACCAGCCACACCCCTTTCCGGAACTCCGCTCAACGAGATACTCGATGAATCATCGGCTTTCGATCAGTTCATGAGCAAGCACCAGGTCAAACTCGCAGCTCTGGTTCTGTTGGCGGTAGTTGCTGCGTTGTCGATGGTTGTGATCCGCGGGATCGAGGATGGAAAAGAAAAAGAGGCGGGTGCGATGTTGGCGAGGCAGACGGACGCGGAATCATTGAAACGGCTGATCAAGGAATTTCCCGGCACCGCGGCTGCGAGCAGCTCAAAAATCCTTCTTGCCCAGAGTTTGTGGGACGATGGCAAGCAGGACGAGTCGATCGCCGCACTCAAGGCGTTGACGGATTCGGGGCTCGAGCACCCAGCGGTCTCTTCCGCGCGGGCAAGTCTGGCGGCAAAGTGGTTGGCGCAGGGCAAACGCGAGGATGCGGAGAAAATTCTGAGAAGTCTGACCGAAGACAAGGCTGCCGGATATCTTGCGGCATATGCGTGGTTGACACTCGGTGACATGGCGCTTGCCAAGGGTGATCTGGCTGCTGCCGAGAAGGCATACCAGACAGTGGAAAGGGATTTTTCCGGCACAAGTTACGTGGGAGAAGCGATGTCCCGCCGGATGATGATGAAGGCGGAGAATCCCACTGTGGTGGCCGCACCGATCGGACCTCTTGATACGAAGATCATCAGTGGAGACGAAAAAATCGAGAACCGACGGATCGAGGATGCGCTGAATCCTCCCGCACCACAGGAAAGTTTGCCTCCCGGAAATGTTCCGGAGCCTGGCCCGGCAGAATAGAATTTCCGCTCAAAACGCATTGACACCCGAGAAACTTCAACCCTAACTACCACCGTGTTTAAGAAAGTCATAGGACAAGAATCAGGCGATACCCCATCGCAATCCACTCCATCCCAAACTCCTGCCGCCGCCCCAAGTCCGGTGTCTTCCGGTGCGCCTGTGGTTCCGGTTTTGAAACCGGCCGCAGCACCTGCACCCGTTGTGGCGTCCAGCCCGGTGCAAGCGCCTGCCGCTCCGGTCACTGCCTCAAGTGCCTCAGGACCTGCTCCTTCCCAACCGATTTCTCCGGTCGCGTCGGCACCATCTTCGTTGGGCGCTTCCGCCAGTGCTTCCATCAGTTCTCCTCCCGGAGTTCGCAACGTTCTGTCCACCGATGTCGACATCAAAGGCACGGTCAAATTTCAGGATGCCCTGATCGTTGACGGCAAGATTGACGGTGAAATCCAATCGACCGGCAGCCTCACCATTGGTGAGAACGCCTGGATCAAAGCGGAGGTCAAAACCGGCACGGTTGTGGTCTATGGCAAGGTCCACGGGAATCTCACCGCCCTCGACAAAGTCGAACTCAAGTCAAGCGCGGAAGTGGTGGGGGATATCAAGGCCAAAACCCTCACCATCGAGTCCGGAGCCGTATTCATCGGTAAGTCCTCGGTAGGAGTTGCCGCGGCTGGAGCTCCCGAGTCATCCGCATCGTAACGCCTCCCGGCTCACGCCATCCATCCTCTGAAAAACCGGAGTCGCCAGAGCGCTCCGGTTTTTTGTTGATCGGGGATCGCGCAGAGTATGGCCGTGATTGGCTCTTGCATGTTTCGGTTTCGGCGGAAAGATTTGGCTCATGGCCGTCACGTTGGATTTGAAAGAGGAAATCTTGGAGCTCAAGCAATCGCGCAAGGCGGTGATCCTGGCTCATAATTACCAGACAGGCGATATCCAGGATGTCGCGGATTATGTGGGTGATTCCCTCGGGTTGGCTTATCATGCGAGAGCAACTGATGCGGATGTCATTGTGTTCTGCGGTGTGCATTTCATGGCGGAAACGGCAAAGATCGTGAATCCGAACAAAATCGTCGTCCTTCCTGACAAGGATGCCGGCTGCTCTCTCGAGCAATCCTGCCCTGCGGAGCAGCTCGCCGACTATCTGCAGCGGAATGCCGCGAAAAATTACTACGTCATCGCCTATATCAACTGCTCCGCCGGCGTGAAAGCCCTGTGCGATGTCATCTGTACCTCCGGCAATGCCGTGAAAATCGTCAATCAGGCACCCCGGGACAGACCCATTCTGTTTGTTCCGGATGCCAATTTGGGTTCTTGGGTCATGGAGCAAACGGGTCGGAAAATGGATTTGTGGCAGGGCTCATGTTACGTGCATGTGGAGTTCACCCGTGATTCGATCCAGCGGATCAAAGAGGAATATCCGGATGCTCTTGTTGTTGCCCATCCGGAATGCACACAGGCGGTGAGACTGCTGGCGGATGAGGTTTGTTCTACCGAGCGGATGGTTGATTTCTGCAAAAACGCTCCGGTGAAACACATCATCGTGGTGACGGAGAGCGGAATGCTGCACCGCCTCAAACGTGAGTGTCCGGACAAGCATCTGATTCCCGGCCCGACGGACCGGTGTGCCTGCGCGGACTGCCGTTACATGAAAATGAATACGATGGAGAAACTGCGCAATTGCCTGCGGGATCTGGGTCCGCAGGTTGAGATGCCAGAGGAGATCCGGCGCAGGGCGGAAGTGCCCCTTTTGCGGATGCTGGAGCAATCCAAGTGACACCTGATACCCGGCTGAATTGATTTGCCAGCCGACCTTTCCGCAGCTAGTCATTCTTATCTGCCGGTTGCTTCGTTTGAGCCGAAGTTGCGGACATTCCGATCTTCATTTTCCCATGAAAACCCCATCCACCCCATCCAAGTACGCCGGTTTCACCCTGGTTGAGTTGCTTGTCGTTATCGTGATCATCATGGTTCTTGCCGGGCTGAGTTTTTCGGTCGGTTCCGGCATGATGCAAAGGGCGAGAAAAACCGCGGCCCAGCAGGTCGTCAACAACATCGCGACATCGGTCGAGCAGTTTTATTCCGAATACAATCTTCTTCCGGACCCCAAGGAAGGCACCGACGAAGACAATGTTTCCAGCCCGTTCGAGACCAACGAGACGGATGGCATCACGTTGCTGGAGATTCTCTCCGGTTTGGAAAATCAACAGAATGAGCGCAAGTTGCGCTTTTTGAATGTGAAGGAGGCGGACAAGGGAAACCGCGACGGGATCATTTTCAGCCCGGCCGGGGATGAAATCATCGGTTTGTTTGATCCGTGGGGTGAGCCCTACTATGTGATTCTGGATTACGATTATGATGATCGTCTCGAGTTCAGTCCGAGCTCCGCCTACAATTACGAAGCAAAGCTGAACAGCAAACGGGTTGCCGTTTTCAGCCTCGGCACGGATTCTCCCACAGACGCGCAACGGAAAGACCTCGTAAAATCCTGGTAATTGCCCATCCCCATCCGATTGAATTTCCATCACATCAAACCATGAAATATCTGCTACTGATCGCAACAATGACCGCCCTCTCCTCATGCAATACGATGGTGGGGCTATGGCGGGATACGAAAGCCAGCTATCATTGGACCAAGGATCAAATCCAACATTCCGGTAGCGGCTCGCAGGACTCGTATGGGGCTCCGGTCTATTGATTCTCAAATCCGAGGTGACCACGGCTGATGTGCCAGAAACCCTTCGCTGTTCCGCTCCGTGAATTCCCTTCCTGTGTGTCTTGCCAATCGGCCGGACTCTCTTTAGAACAAGCCAATGAATCGATGCTTCATTGAAATCCTGATGGTGGCGTTGTGCCTTTCCGGATCCGCGCTGAACGCCGAAACGGCGGACAAAGCGACCAAGGTGCGATTGAAAACCAACAAGGGTGATCTTGTGATCGAGCTGAACGCCGAAAAGGCGCCCGTCACCGTTCAAAATTTCAAGGCCTACGTCAAAGAAGGCTTCTATCAAGGAACCGTCTTTCACCGGGTGATCGACGGGTTCATGATCCAAGGCGGCGGTTTTGCCAAGGAGGGTGAAAAATTCGTCGAAAAGAAAACCCGTGATCCGATCGTGAACGAATCCAACAACGGGTTGAAAAACGAGGTTGGTACCATCGCAATGGCAAGAACCAGCAAGCCGGACAGCGCTACCTCCCAATTTTTCATCAACGTGGCCGACAACTCGGGATTGGATTTTCCCAGTCACGGAGGATATGCGGTTTTTGGCAAGGTGATCGAGGGAATGGAGGTAGTCCATGCGATTCGGGCCGTCGAGACGCGCGCGCGGATTCTGATCAAGCGACATCCCGAAACAGGAGAGCTCATACCCGATCGGCCGGATCGGCCCTCGGAAGATGTTCCTGTCGAGCCGGTGGTCATCGAGAGCGCCCTATTGGAATAATCCTCAACATCTTTCCATCCATTCCCATGCAACTCTGGATCTGTCCGCTGCTCGCTTTTTTGTCCGGCTCCATCCCGTTCGGATTGTTCATTTCCAAAGCCAAAGGAGTGGATATCCGCAAGCATGGTTCCGGAAACATCGGGGCGACGAATGTCTACCGTGTGATCGGGAGGAAACATGGATTGCTCTGTTTGTTGCTTGATGCGCTCAAGGGATTCGTGCCCGTTGTCATCGCGCTGAATCTGATTCCGGACGGAGGCGGGGCGCCGATGTTGAAACTGGGGTTGCTGGACGGTCTGCGCATGGCAACTCCTCCTGACCCGTTTGTCGCTCAGTTGCTGCATGTGGTGACGGCGCTGGCTGCCGTATTGGGGCACAACTACTCGCCTTGGATCGGATTCAAAGGTGGCAAAGGCATCGCGACATCCGCCGGAGTGCTGATCGCGCTCATGCCGGGAGCGGTGCTGATTCTGCTCGTGGTTTTCACTCTTGCCCTTGTGACCACCCGCTATGTTGCCGTTGCAAGCATGGTGGCTGCGGTTTGTCTCCCCATGGTCACTCATCTTGGCGCGCGCTATCATGAACACGAAAAAGGGGTGAGTTTGTGGGAGGCTGGTGTGTGGAATAAACCGCTGTTCTTTTTTTCATTGGCGATTGCCATTCTCGCGGTCTGGAAGCATCGATCCAATATCCGCAGATTGCGCGACGGCACAGAATCGAAATTCGGAGCCAAACCCCAACCCGTCTCGAAAGCTTCATGAAATTCGAGCGTGCTGCCATTCTGGGATCGGGTTCATTCGGAACAGCGATCGCAACACTCCTCGCCTCCGAGCTGGATTCCGTCCTGTTGCTGGGGCGTGATCAGGAAACTGTTACGGCGATCAATCAGCAACATCGCAATCCCCGTTACCTGAGCGGGGTGGTTTTGCCCCCGCAGATCCGTGCAACAACCGAAACCGGTGATGTCGTCGGATATCCCCTGATGGTGTTTGCCGTGCCGACAAGCGCCACCCGCCAATGTGCGGAGGAGCTGAGGCGTTGTGGTCTGCCGGATTCCACGGTTTTGCTATCTTGTGCCAAAGGAATCGAGAAAACAAGCGGTGATCGCATGAGCGAAATCCTGCGCAGTGTGTTCCCCAATCATCCGATCGCGGTGCTTTCAGGTCCCAATCATGCGGAGGAAATCGCCACGGGCCAGGCCACTTGTGCGGTGATCGGCTCGGAGGATGGGGAGGTTGCGCGCGCTCTGCAGAAGCTTTTTTCAAGGCCGTATTTCCGGCCGTATACCAGTTCCGATGTCGCAGGGATCGAGTTGGGAGGTGCGATCAAAAACGTTTATGCCATCGCAGCCGGTATGTCTCACGGGATCGGGCTGGGCGACAACGCGGTCGCGGCCTTGGTGACACGCGCACTCGCGGAGATGACCCGTCTCGGCACGGCACTGGGTGGACAGCCGGAAACCTTTGCGGGATTGTCGGGAGTGGGAGATCTGATTGTGACCTGTTTTTCGGAACACTCGCGCAATCATCGCGTCGGAATCGCGCTGGGGCAGGGGAAAACCCTGGCTGAAGCAACGGAAGTGCTCGGGATGGTTGCCGAGGGCGTCCCGAACGCGTGCTCGATCCATGAGGCCGCCCGCAAGGCCAATGTGCGGACACCGATCATCGATGCGGTTTATTCGATTCTCTATCAGGGGAAACCCGTGGCGATCGCCATGAATGAACTGCTCACGCGGGATACCCGAATGGAAAACGAATGAACGCGCCCATGTCCCAAGACCAGCTCCGGAAACGTCCCAATATCATCCGTCGTCTTTATTTATGGACCGTATCCTGGGCCGAGCACCCGGCAGGTACGTGGGCATTGTTTTTCATCGCCTTCATGGAATCTTCTTTTTTCCCCATTCCCCCCGATATCCTGCTGATGGCCTTGTGTTTCGGAGCGCGGGAAAAATGGCTGAAGTATGCTTTTGTGTGTACGGCCGGATCGGTTCTCGGCGGGATTGCCGGCTGGGGAATCGGGTGGGGCTTGCGTGAAGCCGTTGCCATTCCGCTGCTGGGAATGTTTGACCCGACGGGTGAGACCCAGCACCGGATCGAAACCCTGTATGGCATCTATGGTTTCTGGGGTATCCTGATCGCGGCCATCACCCCCATTCCTTACAAGGTGTTCACGGTTTTTTCCGGCATGGCAAACTACAGCCTCCCGCTGTTGATAGGGGCGTCGATCCTGGGCCGTGGCTTCCGTTTCTATCTGGTTTCAGGATTGATCAGGCTCTTTGGATTAAAAGTCAGGCCTTTCGTCGAGCGGCATCTTGAATGGTGCTTCATCGTCGGATTGGTCGTTTTGCTCGGCGGCTTCGCGATCCTCAAGCTGGTCTGACACGCCCCACCCGACGACCCATCAATGTCGGCTTGCTAAAGCCGCCCTGCCGGCTAACGATCCGTTCCGAGACCGATGACACCATTACTGAGGAAAATATTGGGAATGAACTGGCTCCTCGTGTTTGTCATGTACGCGCTGCTGATTTTCGGGATCTACATGATTGAGAGCGCAGCAAGACACCTTCCGGTAAGTTCCGAAAACATCACCCGGTTCGGTTCGGCAGGAGCCTATTTCGCATGGATGCAGCGCAACTGGATTCTGCTTGGTACGGTTGCTTATTTCGGTGCGGCGCTGATCGATTACAAATGGATCCGCTGGTTATCCATTCCCCTCTATCTCGTGAGTATAGGCCTGATGCTGATGGCCATGAAAGCCGATGATGAAGTACACCGTCTGAGCATTGCGGGTCTCAGTTTCCAACCTGCCCAGCTCGGCGTGACATCGGGGATCATCATGATCGCATGGTTGATGCAAGATTTGCCCAAGTTGCATCATCGTCTCGGCCATGCTTTTGTCAGAATCTCCGTGATCGGGGTGATCTCCGCGGTTCCATTCCTGTTGGTGATGAAAATGGGAGACATGGGTTCCGCTCTGGTATGGATCCCTGTGGTGATCGTCGCGCTCATCGTATCGGGCATTCCTTTCCGCATTCTCACATTCATCGGACTGATCTCAGCGGGCCTTTTGCCGATTTTGTATTTTGTCGTGCTGCCCCTGGTTTCCGAGCGAGGTCCGGACAGGATCGATCTTTGGTTACGCATGCTCAAGGGGGAACAGGTGGATATTCTTGGCGATGGATATGCCCCGCATCATGTCTCCATGGCGGTCGGCAAAGCCGGTTGGGCAGGTCTTGGTTGGATGGCCACCGCCGAGCAGGGATCCCTGCATGACAAGCGGTTCATCCCTCATCTGACCGCGCATAACGACTTCATCTTCGCTGTCATTGCGGAGGAATTGGGATTTCGAGGTGCGATCCTGATGATCCTGGGCTTTGGTGTCATCATCATCCAGGGAATCATGGTCGCATTTTACAGCAAGGATTTGTCGGGAAGGTTGCTGGTCTGCATGGTGGTTGCGTTGTTGACCGCACATGTTTACGAAAACATCGGCATGTGCGTGCTGCTGATGCCGATCACGGGTATTCCTCTGCCGCTCGTGAGTTATTCCGGAACATTCGTGGTCATTTGCATGTTCCTGCTCGGCCTCCTGCAGAGCGTGTGGGTCCATCGTTACAACGGTAAATTCGAGGAAATTCCGCAATAGCCGTTGTGTGGACGTGGCTCTGCCTGCGAGTCGTGACCGTGCGACAAAACACAGCGGCATCTCCACCGTCAGCCGGACGAAATCCTCCGGCTGCCGTTCACAGGGAATCCCCGATGGCTTTCAGCTCACCCAGCAGGTTCTGCCGCAGCTCGGTCATCGGATCGATGGATTGTTTTTCTCTGGCAAGGTGTGCGCGAATGGCACCCAGACAGGAAGCGTATTCCTGAAAAAACAGGCGAAGCGCGTCCTCATAATCATCACGCAGGGTATCCGCAAATTGTCCGCAGGTATTGAGTAGCGAGAGCTTGAAGTCATGGCTGATGCGGGAGCCGGTCACCATGGCAATGATCACTCCAACGCCCATGAACAATCCCGAGATGGAACACAGCACCCATGGCAAAAGCTTGATTTCGAAAATTCCGGCGATGGCACCCAAGGACAGGAAAATCAATGAGCTTGCGGTGAATGATTTGAGCGCGATGAGACGTGTGCGCAGCTCCCTCTCGAGATCTTTCCTGACATGAAGAGATCCGATCGCCTGATGCGCCGTCCCGCCGATGCGCTGCATGAACCGCTGCCTTGCCTGTTCCAGGGAATCCCGGATGGGAATGGATTGATCGATCGACGGACTGATCTCCATCCTGACGCGAATGCCGAGTTCCTGCCAATGATTCAAGCAAGCGACGACGACATCATCGGCATCACTCTCCGCGACTGCCTCAAGGGTGGTCCTGAGACGGCTGATGAAGAGCGACTCGATCCTGGCTCCGGTTTGGTCTCCAACAAAAACGTTCCTGATCGATCGGGAGATTCCCAACCATTTTTTGAGTTGCCGCGTTACCTGAAATGCCTCGGTTTCGAATACTTCGGCGACTTTCTTGAGATGCCTCGGCAATCGGGACACCAGGCTTTCGCGCATGTTGTCGATTTCATTTTCCAGGGATCCGAGGAAATCGTTTTGTTTGATGTGAAGCTTCCGAAGCTCGCTGATTTTGAGCTCGATTTCGGAGAGGGCCGCGATGGCCGCCGCGTGCCATCTTTTCAGAGCACGGGCACGGTCGGTGGCACTGCTGATCAGATGGGCGATGGTGGTCTCAAGATGGTGAATGCCGCTTTTCACACGCAGGGAGGCGTCGGGTGGGGAATCCGAAGTTGCCATCGGAGCGTGTTTTGCCGACGTGGGAACGATTTCAGGAACCAGACCCAGCCGCTGCATGGAGAGGTCGGAAAGATGATTGAGGATGATCGGAATATCCGCGTCCTCATGCTTGTCGGTTTGCTGGATGATGAAAACCATCCGCTCATATGCCGAGGGTTCCAGATCCGAGATCAGGTTCCAGGTGGTGGGTCCCCATGGATTGGAGGCCGGGAAAATGACAATAATCACGTCGGATCCGCAAAACAGCGATCGAATCCTGTCACGTGTTTCCGTATCAAGCGAGTTTGCCCCCGGAGTGTCGATGATCTGGAATTCCCTCAAAAACGGATAGGATTGAAACGCTGCCGTCAGGCCTGAGGTGGCCGGTTGCGTTTGTCCGGCCTTGCCGTATTGATACCGAATGATCCGGGTGGTTTCAGGTAGCGGGCTGACCGGACAGAGCGGTTGGTTGAACAGACAGTTGATCAGGGAGGATTTTCCGGAGTTCACCTCGCCTACCACGGTGATGAGAAAAGGAGGTTGGACGTCGTTCTTGTGAACTCCATCCATGCCGCCGGTGTCGATTGCGATGTCCGCTGATTGTGCCAAGCCAGTGATGTTTTCCCAAACCTGCGTCAAACGATCGCGGTTGGAAAAAAAACGCTCTCCGAGTTTGAGCTGGCTCACTGCTGTGGGAATCTGGGTTGCAGGTCAATAGGTTGCGGACGCTGTGGATGGCGAGGACCCTTGTGGCAGTTGCATCGCGATCAACTGTGATACCGTGACAAACCTGAAACCCCGTCTCAACAATCCATCGAGCGCCTGAGGCATGGAGTCTACGGTTTGCGAGTGCAGGTCATGTGCCAAAACAATGCCGCCGGCGGTAGTTGCAGAAAGGATACGGCTTGCGATCACGGAGGCTCCGGGGCGCTTCCAATCAAGCGGATCGACCGACCAAAGGATGGTCGGGTAACCGAATTCTCTCAGAACCAGCTCGCGCTGGCGCTGGAGGAGTCCGCCATAAGGAGGTCGCATGGTGCGTGGACGGATTCCCGACGCGCGTCCGATGGCATCCTCGCAACGCTGCATCTCCGCACGCAATTCGGAATCACCCAATCGGGAAAGCAAAGGGTGGGTGTGGGAATGGTTTCCGATTTCATGGCCCTCCGCGACAGCACGCCTCAACACACCCGGGTGTTGGTTCACACTGCGGCCGATGACGTAGAAGGTTGCCTTGATGTTGCGGGCGGCCAGGATATCAAGCAAACGCGGCGTATTGATCGGGTGCGGTCCGTCATCATAGGTGATCGCAATGTAGTTTCCGGAAACCATCACGCGGGTAAACGTCATGCCGGCATGCTTCGGGAAATTGGCAGAGTGGTTGCCGGCGTTGTTACGCGGTGCCGGCCCTTGGTTGCCGAAACCTCCAAGCGGATGGTTTCGGCCACGCGGATGGCCCACGGATGCGTTGCCGCCCATCCCGGGGATGATGCTGCAACTCGCCAGAGTGGTGGCGGCACTGGCTGCAATAAAGCCGCGGCGGGAAATGTCTCGAATCGCAGCGTTTTCAGTCGAAGAGGGGTTGATTTCGCTCATGAGATGAAAAAGTTTCACGAGAACAACACGGCAGAGGGGTAATGTCACGCCTCGTTTGTTCCAAGTCTCTGGGAAATCGGGGCGAAAACGTGACCGGCTCACTTCTCTCATCGACAAGTGTGAGAGGGTTATCTTGAATTTTCGCACATGAAAATTCTCCTCACCACTTGCAGTTATCAGGACACCCCCGGTCCGCATCACGAACTCATGGCCGCCCAAGGTTGGGAAATCGTTCGTGAGCGCGGTCCGCTTTCCGAGGCCAAGATGCTGGAGCTTTCGGAACAAGGGTTTGACGCGTTTCTCTGCGGGGACGATGCGATCACCCGTGCGGTTTTGGATACATGCGCGCCCAAGCTCAAAGTCATTTCCAAATACGGCATCGGACTCGACAAGATCGACCTCCCGGCCACCAAGGAAATGAAGATCCCCGTGCTGTTCACTCCCGGCGTGAATCACGATACGGTCGCCGAACACACCATCGCCCTGCTACTGGCGATGACGAAAAATCTCTACCCCTCCATCCAAGCCACCCGCGAGGGGAAATGGACCCGCCTGACCGGCTACGAATTGCTCAACAAACGCATCGGCCTGATCGGTCTCGGCCGGATCGGACAGGAAGTTGCGAAACGCGCGCGCGCCTTCGGCATGGAAGTGCATGGTTTCGGAAATTTCTGGCCGGAGGACATGGCGGAGCAATACCAGATCACCCGCCACCACGATCTCGACAGTCTCTTCGCGGCTTCCGACATCATTTCCCCGCACACCAAGCTCACTCCGGATTCCCATCATTGCGTGAATGCCGCCCGCCTCTCGCTCATGCCGGACAACTCATGGCTGGTGAACACCGGCCGCGGTGAGCTCATCCATCAGGCCGATGTGATTGCCGCGCTCGATTCCGGAAAACTCGCCGGTTACGCGACGGATGTGTTGGATGAAGAACCGCCCGCGGCGAACCACCCGTTGCTGCATCACCCGAAAGCCATCGTCACCCCGCACATCGGTTCACGCACGTTTGAATCCGTTCCACGACAGGCGATGAAATCCCTGACCAATCTCATCAACGCTCTCTCCGGACATGGCGAGACCCATTGCGCGAACGGGGTGATTTGAGCTCAGTGGGCGGAGAAAGATCATCGAGTCTCGGAATTTCAGCGGAGGGAAGCGCAGTGCTTTCTGTATCGATGGCATCCCGCAATGTTCCCGGATAATTCACGGTTCGGTGCGAAAGCTCTCGATCTTCGATGGCGATGTGCATCGATTTCATGCTGCGTGATGATCCCGAGAGCCGCTCGGTGACTCCGTATGATGCATGACTCCCACAACATCAGGAACGGGTCGCAAGCTTTGCCTGCCGGGCCGCATCACAAACTTCGCTCACGAATCTCCGTGAGCAGCTCATCGATGAACTGCTGAGTCGTTTTTGTGACCGGCTCTTCCTGTCCGCGCACACGCAGCGAGACCGTGCCTTCCTCGACTTCTTTCTGACCGAGGATCACCATGTTCGGGATGCGTTCCATGCGGGCGTTGCGGATTTTCGCACCGACTTTGTCCGCCGTGCGATCCACCGTAACGCGCACACCGAGGTCGGCGAGTTTCGCAGCGAGGGTTTCTCCCGCTTCGAGCGTCTTTTCGGAAATCGGCAGGATGCGGACTTGTTCCGGGGCGAGCCACGTCGGGAACTTGCCCTCGAAATGCTCGATCAGCAGACCGGTGAAACGCTCCAGCGAACCGAAAGGTGCACGATGGATCATGACCGGGATGTGCGGTTTGTTATCCTCGCCGACGTAGGAAAGTTTGAAGCGCACCGGAAGGTTGTAATCGACCTGCACCGTGCCGAGCTGCCAGTCGCGACCGATGACATCTTTGACCACGAAGTCGATCTTCGGTCCGTAAAACGCAGCCTCGCCGAGTTCTTCGGTGTATTCGACGCCGAGATGGATCACCGCCTCGCGGAGCGCGGCTTCCGCTTTGTCCCAGTTTTCCGCTGAGCCGACGTATTTGTCGCTTTCCGGATCGCGCAGCGAGAGGCGAACGCGGTAATCGTTCATGCCAAGCGTGCTGAGAACTTTTTTCACGAGGTCGAGGCAGCCTTTCACTTCCGTAGCCACCTGATCCGGTGTGCAAAACAGGTGGGCATCGTCTTGGGTGAAACCGCGCACGCGTGTCATGCCGCCAAGCTCGCCGGATTGTTCCCAGCGATACACCGTACCGAACTCGGCGAGCCTGACAGGAAGGTCGCGATAGGAATGATGATCACTCGCAAAAATCTTGATGTGGTGCGGGCAATTCATCGGCTTGAGCAGGTAGCCTTCGTAGGTTCCTTGTTCGAGGCCGTTGATCAATGTCGCACAGGTCGCATCCTCGTCAGCGAGTTTTTCCAAGGTGTCGCGCTCGGCAATGGGAGCGTATTGGCTGTCTTGGTAGTAGGGGAAATGTCCGGAGGTGCGATACAGATCGAGCTTGCCGATGTGTGGGGTGAAGACCTGTGAGTAACCCTGCTTGTCGAGTTCGGCAGTGATGAATTCCTGCAACGCACGTCGGATCAACGCGCCTTTCGGTTTCCACAAAATCAAACCCTGACCCACCGCTTCATCGATGTGGAACAGCCCCAGCTCGCGGCCGAGTCGACGGTGATCGCGCTTCTTCGCCTCTTCCAACCGAACGAGATGCTGCTCAAGTTCCTCTTTGGTCTCAAAAGCGGTTCCGTAAAGCCGTTGAAGCTGGCCTTTGGATTCGTCTCCCATATAAAACGATGACGAAACCGACATGAGTTTCACGTTCTTGCACTTCGAGGTGTAGCCGACGTGCGGGCCGGCGCAGAGATCGATGAAATCCCCGTTCTGGAAACAAGAGATTTGCTCGCCTTCCGGGATCTTGTCGATGAGGTCCAGCTTGAAGCGGGAAGGATTCCCCGGGCGCTCGCTCAGACCGCCGAGCCGGCCGGACTCCGCCATGGCTTTCGCTTCTTCGCGGGAGATCGCTTTGTACTCGAACTTCTGGTTCTCCTTGGCGATTTTTTTCATCTCCGCCTCGATTTTCTCGAAATCGTCCGGAGTAATCCGGTGTGTCATCTCGAAATCGTAGTAAAAACCGGTTTCAATCGGCGGACCGTAAGCGAACTGCGCATCCGGCCAGATCCGCAGAATGGCCGTGGCCATCACGTGTGCGGCGGAGTGGCGCACACGCTCGAGGTCGGTCATCTGCTGGCGATCTTCTAAAGTCTTGCGGTCGGACATGGGGCGGCTTTTGAAGCAGGGATGACGCCCAAAGTCAATGGCGCGCGCGAGAAGATTGGCCCGCATCACCCTGCATGCCGCCCTCCGCACACTCCCCACCATCCGCCGGGCTCCTACAATCTTTGTCACGGCCGGGACAAAGATTGTAGAAAAGGGATTCGACTGTGGGCTGGGGATTTGAGGGGTTTGGTGAATTTTTATGATGGGTTTGTGCTCATTCCCATTGGACGAAATGCGTTTTCTGTGAAATGAAACCCGCGACATGACACTGATGACGATTGGATTACTGATTGCCGGGCTGGTTTTACTGGTGGTTTCTGCTGACTGGCTGGTTCAGGGGGCCTCGAAAATTGCATCGGCGGTGGGAATTTCAGCACTTGTGGTCGGATTGACGGTAGTGGCGTTCGGCACGAGTGCCCCTGAGCTTGCCGTCTCTGTCATGTCCGCCTACAAGGGTCAGGCGGATCTGGCACTGGGCAATGTGGTCGGGAGTAACATTTTCAACGTTCTTTTCATCCTGGGAATTTCCGCACTGATCGTTCCTCTGGTCGTCAACCAACAGCTCATACGGTTTGACGTCCCGGTCATGATCGGGGTTTCCTTCCTGCTTCTTGGTCTCGGTTGGAATGGCGAGATCAGCCGGATCGATGGGATCTTGCTTTTCGCTCTCGCCATCGCTTACACGGTGTTTTTGATCCGCCAATCGAAGAAAGAGAACAATGCGGCGGTGTTGACCGAATATGAACAGGAATTCGGGAAGGAACCAGGTCATCCTGAATGGTTAAAAAACATGCTCCTGATTTTTGCGGGGCTCGCTGGTCTGGTGGTCGGTTCCAAGCTCCTCGTTGATGGGGCGGTGGAAATCGCTCGTTTTTTCCGTGTTTCCGAGTTAATCATCGGTTTGACCATTGTCTCGGCAGGGACTTCGTTGCCCGAGGTAGCCACCTCGATCGTTGCGGCCTGCAAAGGCGAGCGGGATATTGCGGTAGGCAATGTCGTTGGCAGCAACATTTTCAACATCGTCACGGTTCTCGGTCTTTCATCCATCATTGCACCTGACGGCATCGCCGTGTCCGCTCAAGCGATCGCTTTCGACATTCCGGTGATGATTGCGGTGGCCCTCACCGCTCTGCCCATCTTTTTCATCGGTTATAAAATTGGCCGTCCGGGTGGCGTATTCTTCCTGGTCTTTTATGTGGCGTATATCTTCTACCTGATTCTCGGAGCGAAAAAATCCTCTTTTTTCGAGACCTATCATGAGGTCATGGTGTTCTACGTCGCGCCGACCGTTGGCGTGATCCTGCTGGGAGTGCTCTATAAGGCCTTCAAACAACCCAAAATCCCTGCCTAGACATTCCAGCCAAGTTGGGTAAGTTCCCTCACCCGAGTAATTTGCGGTAGATCCCTGTCATGTCCGAATCTGAAAATCAAACACCTCCGACCAACAATGCGAACCGTCCTCCGACCGATGGGGGAGGATTCAACTGGCGCGGACTCGCATTGTTCGTTCTTGCTGCAGTCATTCTGGCTGCGGCCATGTTCGGGCCGCAGATGGGCAAAAAAGCGGCACAGCTGAGCTATTCGGAATTTCGCAAGAAACTCGATCAGGGCCTGGTGATCACCAGTGACCCGAATCGTCCCCTGAAGGTGGTCACCAGCGACACCGCCTACGATGCGACGATTACCGGTTGGTCCTACCCCACACCCATCAAGCCCGAACCCGACAAGCGCCAGATCGAGGAGAGTTATTTCAAAGTTGCGGTGAATCTGGATCTGCAACGTGATGAGATCCGAGAATTGCTTGGCGACAATATCCGTGTCGGGAAGGTTTCGGCCGTTCCACAGCCACCGGTTGGCAGTGCATACAATGCACTGTCTTTGGCCGAGCTGAGAAAAGCCAATGCGCTTGAGGAAATCAAACCGGATGCCGCCGAATTGCCTCTGCAATTGGTGAGTACGGATGAGGACTCCGGTGCCTTCATCATTGGCAAACGGGAAGTGATCACCAACATGATCAAGCCTGTGGATCAAGCCGGAAAGCCGGTCCCTGCCACCGCGTTCAAGGTGACCGTCTCTTCCTCCATTCTTGGCAACGAACTGCGCGCGCTCCTCAAGGACAAGGCCCAGTATGTCCGCCAATCCGATTACTTGAGCCGTGCCCTATTCACCTTCCTGCCATTTCTGCTCATCATCCTGTTGCTTTTCTTCCTGTTCCGCCAGCAGATGAAATCCGCCGGCAGGGGAGCGATGTCTTTCGGCAAATCCAAAGCACGCCTCCTCACCATGGATCGCAACAAAGTGACCTTCAAAGACGTCGCCGGCATTCAGGAAGCGAAGGAAGAGCTCTTTGAAATCGTGGACTTCCTCCGTGATCCGAAAAAATTCCAGAAACTCGGCGGATCGATCCCCAAAGGTGTGCTGATGGTGGGTTCTCCCGGAACAGGTAAAACCCTGCTGGCACGCGCGATTGCGGGTGAGGCGGATGTGCCGTTCTTCTCCATCTCCGGATCGGACTTCGTGGAAATGTTTGTCGGTGTGGGTGCGTCGCGCGTTCGCGACATGTTTGAACAGGGCAAGAAACACGCGCCCTGCCTGATCTTCATCGACGAGATCGATGCGGTGGGACGTCACCGCGGACATGGCATGGGTGGCGGGCATGATGAGCGTGAACAAACCCTCAACCAGCTGCTTGTCGAAATGGACGGTTTCGATACTCAGGAAGGGGTCATCATCATCGCTGCGACCAACCGTCCGGATGTGCTTGATCCCGCTTTGCTCCGCCCCGGTCGATTCGACCGCCAAGTCACGGTTTCCCTGCCTGATGTCAACGGCCGCGAGGAAATCCTGCGCGTGCATGTGAAGAAAATCAAACTTGCCGCCGGCGTCGATCTCTCGCAGATCGCGCGCGGGACACCGGGTTTCTCCGGAGCGGAACTTGCCAACCTTGTGAACGAGTCCGCTCTTCTGGCTGCAAGAAAGGGGCTGAGTGCCGTCACGCTGGCAGAGATGGAAGAGGCGCGCGATAAAGTGCGTTGGGGCCGTGAGCGCCGCTCCCTGGCGATGTCCGACAAGGAAAAAATCGGGACGGCATGGCATGAGGCAGGTCATGCCTATCTCAATATGGTTCTGCCGCACACCCATCCGCTTCACAAAGTGACGATCATTCCGCGCGGTCCTTATTTGGGAGCGACGATGTATCTTCCGGATGGTGACAAATACTCGACACAGAAAAAAGAGGCCCTTGCGAACCTGGTCGTCACCATGGGCGGGCGGATTGCCGAGGGATTCCATTCGGATGATATTTCCAACGGTGCCTCGGGTGATATCCGCCAAGCCACCTCGCTTGCCAGAAACATGGTCTGCGAATGGGGGATGTCCGATGTTCTCGGCATGGTTGAATATGGCGAGGGCGATAGTCCGGTGTTCCTTGCGCGGGACATGAACAAAAGCCGCAATTATTCCGAAGAAACCGCGCGTGTCATCGATGGTGAAATCAAGAAATTCATTGATAACGCGTTCAATGAGGCCAAACGCATCCTGACCGAAAACCGCGCCGTGGTGGAGAAAATCGCCATGGCTTTGCTGGAATATGAAACCTTGGATGCCTCACATCTCCGTGATATCATCGACCATGGTGAAATGCGCAATCCGCCCAGCGCTCCAAAGCCCCCGCCATTGCCCGATGAAGTTACTAAGTCGAGTTCCTCGAAACCAGCGCAGGAGGAAACGTCCGAGGACAGCGGACCGCTTCCGGGAGCGGTTGGTGCCACAGCCTGAGATCCGATGTGGCCGGCTTTTTCCAGTGGAAGCGGCGTTCTTCGGATCATTTCCGGGTTGCGCCGATGGTTTGATGGTTGAACGGATGATAGAAATGGTGCGAACCTGTGTATCCTTATTCGAACTTGTTGCATCATGTGGCGATCCCTTACCGGCTCCATCTCACTTTTGGTTCTCCCTCATTCCCTGAATGCTGAGATCGATTTCGCGCGGGATGTCCGCCCCATTCTCAATGCCAACTGCACCGCCTGCCACGGCGGGGTCAAAGAGGCCGGCGATGTGTCGTTCATTTACCGCGACCGCGCGATTGGCAAAGGCGAGTCTGGCAAGCCTGTGATCGTTCCGGGAAATCCGGATGCCTCGGAAATGATCGCCCGCATCGTTTCCACCGATCCTGATGAGATCATGCCCAAGCCGGAGCATGGACCTCCACTTGCAAAATTCCAGATTGAGATTCTTCGTCAATGGATTCGGGAAGGAGCAACATGGGGAGAGCACTGGTCATTTGTCGCTCCGGTGAAGCATCCTTTACCGGCAGTTGAGAAAACCGATTGGCCGATCCGTGCACTGGATCATTTCATTCTCGCTCGGCTTGAAGCGGAGGGTCTCACTCCGTCCGGCGTTGCAGCCCCGGAACAATGGTTGCGTCGTGCCTCGTTCGATCTCATTGGCCTGCCGCCAACCATTCCGGAAATCGAGGCCTTCAAAAAATCCGCTGCGGAAAACCTTCAGCTCGCCGTTGAAAAAGAAACCGACCGCTTGCTCGGCTCCCCACGCTTCGGCGAGCGCTGGGCTTCGGTTTGGATGGATCTCGCCCGTTATGCGGATTCGGTTGGCTACGCGGATGACAAGCGCCGCGACAATTGGGTCTACCGCGATTGGCTCATTGATGCGTTCAACAGGGATCTTCCTTTTGACCGGTTCGTCATCGACCAAATCGCCGGTGATCTGGTTCCGAATGCCACATTGGATCAGAAGATCGCGACCACATTCAGTCGGCTCACGCAGGTGAACAGCGAGGGAGGAACCGATGACGAAGAATTCCGAGTTGCCGCGGTGATGGACCGCATGAGTACCACATGGGAAGCTTTCATGGGCGTGAGTTTCGGTTGCGTGCAATGTCACTCGCACCCCTACGATCCCATCAGGCATGAGGAATATTACGACTTCATGGAATTCTTCAACCAAAGCAAGGATGCCGATCTTGAAGAGGACCTGCCGCGGCTTTCCGTGCCGTTGGATCGGGCTGAATACCCCAAGGCGAACCAACTCCACGAGCAAATCCGCGCTTCCGAGCGAGCTCTCTTCGCGGAGTGGAAAAACATGGATTCATCGACAAAGTGGCAGCCTGTCAAATCCGTGAAGGCTGGGGCAAAGAAAGCCACCCTGACGATTGCCACGAGGGAAGGATATGACGAATTCCTGGCCGATCCCAATGTGGCAAGCGGTGCCGAGTATGTTCTGACATTTCCAACTGATCTCAAAACCGTAACGGCGCTGCGCCTGGAAATCCTGCCGCTTGATCCCGAAACCGCATCCCACACGCCGGAGTGGGGTGGAGTTGTCAAACAGTTGCTTCTCGAAGTCGTGGATGCCGCAGGGAAGCCATCTCCGGTGA
Organism: Verrucomicrobiota bacterium; assembly: GCA_041170385.1. GTDB lineage: Bacteria > Verrucomicrobiota > Verrucomicrobiia > Verrucomicrobiales > Akkermansiaceae > Luteolibacter. The sequence goes on from JBEAZA010000034.1 coordinate 47,129, forward strand.
AACTGCATGAGGTGATCGCCGATGAAGCCCATCCGATGTTTGATCCGAACGGCTCCATCACCGGTTCGGAAAGAGGCTGGGGCACGTACACGAAATATTCCAAGGCCCGCCACGCCACGTTTGTGCTCGACCAACCGCTTGCTTTGCCACCTGGTTCCAATCTGCGTGTGACGTTGAGAAACGGTGGAACCTATTCGGCGAGTTTTCCCATGGTGATCAAGCGCGGTCGTCTTGCCCTGACCGATGAGCCCGGATGGTTCAAGCATCGGTCGAGCGACGCTGTTGTCTCCCTCAGGCAGGCGATCAGGCAGGATCGGGAAGCACTCAAGGCCATCCCATCCACCACCACTCCCGTGATGGTCGAGCGCGAGCCGGAGCACCGCCGTGACACCCGCATGTTTATCCGAGGCAACTGGCTGGACAAGGGAGACCTTGTGAAAGAGGGGAATACCCCGAAGCTTTTTCCGCCCCTTCAACGGTCCGGTGAACGCACCACGCGCCTCGACATGGCACGTTGGGTGGCGTCGCCTCAAAACCCGCTCACCGCACGTGTTGCCGTGAACCGGTTGTGGCTGGAGCTGTTCGGTAAAGGGATCTGCCCGACTCCCGAGGATTTTGGTTCTGCGGGTGAACCTCCGTCGCATCCCGAATTGTTGGATCATCTGGCCTTGATGTTTGTGAACGAAAAAGGATGGAGTATGAAGTCCATGCTTCGCGAAATCGTCACCAGCGCCACCTATCGGCAGGATGCCACGATCACCGACGAGCTTGAGGAAAAAGATCGGGACAACCGCTTGCTTGCCCGAGGTCCGCGGCAGCGCCTCACCGCAGAAATGATGCGTGACCACTCGCTGAGCGTCGCCGGGTTGATTTCGCACAAGATCGGCGGCGCGCCAATCCAGCCACCCCTTCCGCCGGGAGTATGGAAACCCTTTGTCGGAGATCCATGGAAAACGCCCGATGTCGGAGATCCGGAGCGTTACCGTCGGTCGGTCTATATTTATTTCAAACGCAGCATCCTCTATCCGCTCTTCAGTTCCTTCGATGTTCCCCCGCGGGATCTTTCATCGAAGCGCCGCCTCGTCTCCAACACTCCTCTTCAGGCGCTGACGCTTCTGAATGACGCCGCATTCCATGAAGCCGCAGTCGCTTTTTCCAAGGTCATGCAAACGGAGGATGCGACCGATCTGGATCGGCAAACCGCCTTGGGTTACCGCCTCGCCACTTCCCGAGAAATCACCCCGGACCGTACGGCCGAACTGCGCGATCTTTACGGGGCACTTGTTACCGAATACAAGAACTCCCCGGATGCCATGAAGGGGATTGCGGGGACTCCGGAGGAAGCCGCGCTCGCGGTGATCGCCTCGGTGTTGCTGAACCTCGATGAATCCGTCACCCGATAACCACCTGCCATGAACCTTTTCCAACATCTTGAACACGAGCGGCTCACGTTTTCCACCCGCAGGCATTTTCTCAAAGAAGCGGCCTTCGGTCTGGGTGGATTGTGTCTCGCAGGTCAACCGCTCTTTGCTGCGTCGGCTGGTGTCAACCGCGATGCTGAAAATCCGCTCGATCCTCTGGCGCCGTCCTTCGCCGCGAAAGCGAAGCGCATCATCTTCCTGCACATGGCCGGCGCTCCAAGCCAAATGGAGCTGTTCGACTACAAGCCGGTGCTGCAGCAGTATGACGGCAAGGATTGTCCGCAGGAGTATCTCGAAGGACAGCGCTTCGCTTTCATCAAAGGTGTCCCGCGTTTGTTAGGTCCGCAGTTTCAGTTCAAACAGCACGGAAATTCCGGCGCATGGATTTCCGACCGTTTGCCCTCTCTCCATCAGCATGCGGACAAGCTCTGCTTCATCAAATCGATGCAGACGGATCAGTTCAACCACGCTCCGGCCAAGCTCCTCATGCATACGGGTAACCAAAACCTTGGCTATCCCTCCATGGGTTCATGGGTCACGTGGGGTCTTGGAAGTGAAAATCAGAACCTGCCCGGGTTCATGGTGCTGCTATCCGGAGGCCGATCGCCACGTGCCGGCGCCGCTTTATGGAACAACGGATTTTTGCCCTCGGTTTATCAAGGCGTGCAGTGCCGATCCGGCGGAGATCCCGTACTCAACGCGGCGAATCCTCCGGGCATCAATCGGAACATTCGCCGTGCGGCGTTGGATTCGTTGAGCCGGCTCAATACCAGAACCCATGAGGAAATTGGCGATCCTGAAACCCTCACCCGTATTTCCCAGTATGAGATGGCTTACCGCATGCAGGTTTCCGTGCCGGAGGTCATGACGATTCATGACGAGCCCAAGCCCGTCCTGGAGATGTATGGTGCCGAACCGGGAAAACATTCGTTCGCAAACAACTGCCTGCTGGCGCGCAAGCTTGCGGAGAATGGCGTTCGCTACATCCAGCTTTTTGATTGGGGTTGGGACACCCACGGATCCAGCGCCAACGAGTCCCTCAAGGACGGATTCGTGAAAAAATGCAAAGATATCGATCAAGCGGTCGGGGCTCTTCTGTCGGATCTTGAAATGCGCGGGATGTTGGAGGATACGCTGGTGGTCTGGGGTGGCGAGTTTGGTCGCACTCCGATGCAGGAAAACCGTGGTGGCGGTGCGGCAAATGCCTTCGTCGGACGCGATCACAACCCGAACGCCTTCACCATCTGGATGGCAGGAGGTGGGGTCAAACCCGGCATCACCTATGGCGAAACCGACGAACTCGGCTACCGTGTGGCAAAGGATCCGGTCAACGTCCGTGATTTCCATGCCACCTTGCTCCGTTTGTTTGGCTTCGATCACCACAAGCTCTCGTTTCCTTTCCAAGGCCTCAACCAGAAGCTCACCGGGGTGAAACCTGCAAACGTGGTGAAGGGAATTCTGGCATAAATTTGGTTTGAGGTCAGGGTGAAAACATCCCTGAATGGACACCCGACGATGAAACATCCGGTTGATCGTTTCGGTATTCTACACTCAGTTTATGAAAACCCACACCGTCCTCGCTACGCTTCTTTTGGGTAGCCTATCCGCCTCCGCGCTCGAATTGGGCGCGCCGTTCAATGATCACGCCGTGCTGCAACGCGGCATGGCGATTCCTGTCTGGGGCTGGAGCAAGCCCGGCACGCAGGTTACGGTCGGATTCGCGGGCCAAAAACAGACAGCCAAAGCCGCCGAAAGCGGCAAATGGACGGTATCGCTCAGCCCCCTCGAAGCCAGTGCCGAAGGTCGTGAAATGGTCATTTCCGAAAACGGCGGAGAAAGCAAAACCCTGAAGGATATCCTTGTCGGAGAAGTCTGGATGGCCTCTGGCCAGTCGAACATGCAATGGATCGCCTCGAAGAGTTCGGTGAAGACGATCATCACCAAGATGAAGGAAAAGGGTGAAACCCCGCCGATCCGTGAATTTCAGGTCAAGAGCGTCTATTCCGCGCCCCATCCGATTGAGCGCGCGACCGGTGAGTGGGCGGTCAACGATTACGACAATTTCAGTGCGGTGGCGTGTGCGTTCGCCTTGAAAATTCATGAGGAGGTCAAGGTTCCCATCGGCATCCTGAATTGTTCCTTCAGCCAGACCAGCATCGAGGCATGGACTCCGCGCGAGGGATTTGCCGATGGCAAGGAGGATTACACCCGCTCCGTATACCGGAAACTATTGGAATCGGATCCGGCAACTCCCGAACATCGGAACGCATGGGATGGGTTTTACGCCGCAGCGGAACAAACACTCAAACGGAATGCGTCTTTGGTTGCGGAGGGAAAACCTGCCGAACCGATTTCGACGAAACTTCCCGCCAATTTCCAAGATAACCGGGATGCCTCATGGATGTTCAATGGACGGCTCAGCCCGGTGATTCCTTATGCGCTCCGTGGTGCGATCTGGAACCAAGGTTACGCAAACATCCATGGCGGTATCCTCTATTACCAGAACCTGCACAGCCTGATTCGCGGCTGGCGGTTGAAATGGAACCAACCGACATTGCCTGTTTACTTCCATCAGTTTTACTGCCCGGGTGAAAGCGATGGCGGCCCGAGCCTCGAGCCCATGTCGGAAATGCGTCTCGGTGCGTGGCTGGCCCGCGATATCCCCCATACCGGGATGGCCAGCCAGATCGACATCGCCGGTGCGATCCACTACTACCAGAAAGCCCTGCCCGGCCAGCGCCTCGCACTCCATGCCCTGAAACATCAATACGGAAAAAAAGACGTCGTCGCAGACGGACCGATGTTCAAATCCTACAAGGTCGAGGGGAATCAACTTATCGTCGATTTCGATCATGCCGAAGGTGGTCTGATCGTGGCCGAAACCAAAACGAACTCGGAGGCCAATGTTGCCGCGACGTGTGACGGCCTCGCCACCCCGGTCATCGTTCCCAACGGTGACTCCCAGGTCGATCCGCTCTTCTGGCTTGCGGGTGAAGACCGCGTCTGGCACCCGGCAAACATCAAAATCAATGGCACCCAAGTCATCGTTACATCCGCTGCAGTGAAAAACCCACGCGGCATTTCCTACGCCTCACGCGGAGTCGGTTTCCGCGCCAGCCTCTACAACAAAGCCCTGCTGCCTGCGACCCCGTTCATCTGCTTCGATAACAAACTCGTCACCCGCGAATCCTGGCCTGACAAACCCATGAAGATCGCAGGCGTGGAGCCCGATCTCAGCACGGTTGGCAATGTTTACGAATATCGCAAACTACCCATCCTCCGGACCCAGTTCCGTGAGAACGCGATCCTGCAAGCCGACATGCCCATCACCATTTCCGGCTCCGCCGTGCTCGAATACGGCACCGAAGCTCCGGGTGAAAAGATCATCAAGTTCAGTTTCTCAGGTGTGGAAAAAACCATTCCGATCGCCCCGGGAACGAAAGAATGGAGCGTCACGGTTCCAGCTATGCCCGCCAGCAAGGAAGCGAAAACGCTGCAAGTCTCCATGACCATCAACGGCGAGATCGTGTATGATCGCGTTTGCAAAAACATTCTGATCGGCGATGTCTGGTACGTCGCCAGCCCCAACCTAGGCAAGAAACAGCCCGTGCTGAACATGGAGGACTCAGGCCAAACCGTTCGCGTCATGAAACGCATGGCCAAACGCTCTTCATCCGAAAGACCCGCGCGTTACATGGTTTCCACTTCGTCCGATCCCCACAACCGCTTCGCCTCCACATGGGAAAACGCCACCACCGATTTCGCATCCGTTCTCGGCCATCGTCTCGCCAAACAATCGGGCCGACCCACCGGCATCATCCACATGGACAGCGACGCGGTGCCGCTCAACAGCTGGATGAAACTCGAACATCTCAAGGACGCTCCCAGCTTGATCAACGATTACAACAACCTCGCCCAGATGCGTCCGGGTCTTGCGCCTTATGATGAAAACGTCCGCCGCTACATCGGCGCATGGAAAACCTACTGGAGCGATTTCATTCCCAAGATGATCTCCACCCGCGCCGTGCCCAACGGTGAAACCTGGGGCTCCTACCCGCAAATCGACTCGGAAGTGAGCAGCAAGGCCTGCCAAACGCACAACGTTCTCGCTTGCTCCTTTATTCCCGGAAGTTTCAAAGGAATTGTTTTTCTAACAGGTCCTGAAATGGTCAAAGCCGATCAAGGCGAAAACTTCGCCTCCGAGTTCGCAGCACTTGCCAACGGTTACAACGGGGATTTTGGCGGTAAGGCGAAGTTCATCTACACCCTGCCAGGCAAGGAACTCGCATCGAAGATCACCACACCAACCGCCATCAAAGGCGAGAGTGCCGCAATTCCGATCTCCAGCTGGCAGGAAACGGGAGTCACCCAAGAGTTGCTTGACCAAATCACCAAGGCTGCAGCCGAGTGATCCTGCAAAAAACCATACCCTCCGTCATCATTTATCATAAAATTGCAATTCTCGTCCCGGCCACGACATAAATTGCAAATCAATCAGCCTGAAAAGCCCGCCCACCCTGAAAGGAGCATTTCTCTTTTTACAATTCTCGTCCCGGCCACGACAAAAATTGTAAGGAAATCCTGCAGATTTAGCAGATATCTGCCTCCGGTTTTCGCAATCTTTGTCTTGGCTGGGACAAGGATTGTTGGGGCTAAGCGATGTGCCCGATCGATGGTAGGGCTTCATTTTTGCAATCTTTGTCGTGGCCGGGACAAGAATTGCAAGAGTTGCCAATGGGGTTGGTCTCTGGCGGGTGGATTTCGGTGTTAAAAATTTGCTCACCAAGGCGTGATTTACTGCATAAGGTTTTCCCCAAGCTGATGTTCAAAACCATTTTATTTCTTCCGATCTTTGTTGCCTGTTCGCTTGCGGTGATGGCGCAGGATATGTTGGCGAATCCCACTTCCAAGCCGCTCAATATCCTGCTGATCACCGCGGATGATTTGAACTGTGACTCGCTCGGTACCTATGGCTGCAAGGTCCCCGGGATTACTCCGAATCTCGACCGACTCGCTGCGGAGGGGATGAAATTCAATCACGCCCATGTCAACATTGCCGTTTGTCAACCCTCACGGCAAACCCTGATGACAGGCCGTTATCCGCACAACAATGGCGCGCCGGGTTTCGATCCGATTTCCGAAGACGTGCCCACGCTGCAGGAGCGTTTGCGTGCCGCCGGATATCTGAATGGGATTCTCGGAAAGGAAATCCACCTCCAGCCGATGGCGAGATATTGCTGGGATGACATTGCCACGGAAAAGGATTTGTCGGACGGCGCGGGCATCGGCCGTTCCGCGGAGAAATACCATTCCCGTGTTCGTGGTTTTATCGGACGTGCGAAAGCCGAGAACAAACCCTTTTTCCTGATGGCGAATTTGCATGATCCGCATCGTCCTTTTGCGGGCAGTCAGCAGGAACGCAAGGCATGGGGGCATGACCTGCCCAAGTTCACGCGCAAGATCGGGGAAAACGAGGTGGTTGTTCCCGGATTCCTGCCGGATCTGCCGATGATTCGGAAAGAAATCGCCGAATATTTCACGTCCGTGTATCGTTGTGATCAGATTGTCGGTGAGGTCCTGCGTGCCCTGAAGGAGTCGGGTGAGGAGAAACACACCCTTGTGATGTTTTTGAGTGATAACGGCATCGCCGTGCCTTTCGCGAAATCCAACTGCTATCTGCACAGCACCAGGACACCTTGGATCGTCCGCTGGCCGGGGATCATCCAAGCGGGATCGGTCGACTCAGCTCATCTGATTTCAGGAATCGATTTCATGCCGACAGTGCTCGATGCGGTGGGTTTGAATCAAGTGGCGGGAATGAACGGAAAAAGTTTTGTTTCGTTGTTGCAAGGAAGACCCCAGAGCGGGCGTGAATATGCGTTTACGGAATACCACCGCACCCATGGGGGATCGGCTTTTCCAACACGTGCCGTTCACAGTGTGCGCTATGGATACATCATCAATTTCTGGGCAGACAGGACACCTCCCATGCGGATGGATTCGACCTCCGGCCTGACGTTTCAAGCCATGAGAGAAGCGGCGAAAAACGATCCGAACGTCGCGGAACGGGTGAAGCTGTTCGAACACCGGGTGCTGGAGGAGTTCTATGATTTCTCCGTTGATCCGGACGGGTTGAACAATCTGATCGGTTCCCCCGAGCATCAGCGGCAAATTGACCTCATGCGCAACGTTCTTGCCAACCGGATGAAATCCACCAATGATCCGGCTCTTGATGCGTTTGAGCATCGCAACGAACCCGCGATACTGGACACGTTCATGCGGCGCGCATCGCGCAATCCATCCAGATAACCCTTTTCCCCATGTCCGAAGCAAACGCTACCGATCCGGCCAAGGAGCATCCTTTGGCAAACATTTTCGTCAACGTGCTGATCCCGGTGCTCGCACTCAGCCATCTTAGCAAGGATCCTGCCGCTGCGAATGCGAAGATCTGGCATATCGGCCCCCTCTACGCCCTGTGTGTCGCCCTTGCGCTTCCCTTGGGTTACGGCATTTGGTTTTTCATCAAGACCCGTAGCATGAATTTCCTCTCCGGTCTCGGGTTGTTTTCGGTGATTCTTACCGGCGGGCTGACCCTGTTTCTTTGGAATCCCGACGGAACCGTCAAGCAAGAGGCGGCATTCTTTTTCGGGCTCAAGGAAGCGTCCATTCCTTTTGTCCTGGGTCTTGCCGTCATCGCCTCCCATTGGTCCAAAACCCCGCTGCTGCGGACATTCCTTTACAGTGAGAGTATCTTCAATATCCCGAGCATTGAGAGCAGGATCAGAGAGCTCGGAAGAGAAGAAGCCTACAACCAAGTGATCCTCGGCGCGACCATCCTGTTCGGCATGTCCTTCTTCATCAGTACTTTGCTCAACTTCGGTGTGGCGATGTATTTCCTGGGAGATCTCGATCACACCGCCGCGAATGCCCATGAGATCTACAATGAGAAGGTTGCCAAAGTGACGGGTTGGGGGTTTCTGATCATCGGTCTTCCGATCATGGTGTTCCTCTTTTTCACCCTCAGGAAATTGTTGTCGGGGCTGAGGACGCTGACGGGTTTCAAAGACGAGGAATTGATGCTGCGGCGTTGAGGAGATCACTTCCGTTTCCAAACAGGTCGGGCGTTGTTGGTGATTTCCGCATCCAGTTCCTCGAGGCGGGCTTTTAGCTTGGCAACTGTTTCAGGATTTTCGGCGGCCAGGTTCCGTGATTCCGAGAGGTCCTCGGTCAGATGGAACAGATTCGTTTCCCTGCCTTCCTTGTTGGTTGGGCTTTTCACGTTCAGCAGCAGTTTCCATTCTCCGGCAAGGATTCCGTCAGTGGCGCCATGGGCGGAATAGTAAACGAATTCGGTGCGTTTGGATGGGGTATCTCCCGTGAGCATGGCGGACAGATCGATGCCGTCGATCTTGCGGTCCGAAGGCAGCTTGCTCTCTGTCAGCGCCGCAAGGGTCGGGAGCAGATCCATGGTAGTGATGAGCTGATCGCATGTAGTTCCGGCAGGAATCCGCCCCGGGGCCCACATCACGCACGGAACCCGTTGTCCTCCCTCAAAGGTCGTGCCCTTACCGGCGCGGAGCGGTTTGGCACTGCCGCCATGATTTCCGAACTGCAGCCACGGCCCGTTGTCGCTGGTGAAAACGAGGTAGGTGCGGTCATCCAGCCCCAGATGGCGAATCCGGTCCACCAATCTGCCGACCTCCGTATCGATGTGTTCGATGACCGTTTTGTAGGCATGTTTCGGGTCGGGATCGTAACGGTCCTCCGGTACGAAAAGCGGAATGTGCGGCATGGAGTGAGGGAGGTAGAGAAAGAAGGGCTTGTCTTTGTTTTCCGTGATGAAGGAGATCGCCCGATCCGTGTAGCGGCGGGTGATGGTCCGCTGGTCGACCGGGAGCTCGATCATGGTTTCGTTCTCCATCAGCGGTGTGTTCCATTTTTTCACAAACTCATTCTGATTGCGCCAGCTTTCATCGCTGGCAGGGCTGACCTTTCCCTTGTTGTCCGGATGGTTCATGTCGTTTGAATAGGGGATGCCGTAATAGGAATCGAAGCCGTGCGCGCGCGGCAGGGTCTCGGGATGATGACCGAGATGCCACTTGCCGATGCAGGCGGTTCTGTAGCCCAATGATTTCAGATGATCCGCGATGGTGTATTCCTCGGGGTTCAAACCGTAATCGGAAGTGGGAAAGAGGACATGCTTGTGAAGACCCACCCGTTTGGGATAGCAGCCGGTCAGCAGGCCGGCCCGTGATGGGGTGCAGACCGGACTCGCGACCATGAAATGGGTGAACTTCCGTCCCTCCGCGGCAAGGCGGTCGATGTTCGGAGTGCGGATCGTCTCGGAACCGAAGCAGCCCAAGTCGTTGTAACCTTGGTCATCGGTGAAAATGATGATAAAATTGGGTCGAGCTGCGCTTGCGAGAGTGCAAAAAACCACGGCGAAGATGAGCGTAATGGGTTTCATCGGGTTCGTGCGTTCCTGTTCATGTGGTGAGTAGCCTGACCTTTCGGATGTTTCAGCGGCCGAAGCGTTTTTGTAAAGAGGGGTGAAGGAAATTCGCGAGAACGATCGCACAGGTTCCGATGTAGAACGAAGGCTTCAGGGTTGCGTGCTCATGAAAGACAATGGCCGCCGCCACCATTCCGTAAACCGGTTCGAAATTGGAAACCAGATTGAACTTGTAAGCGCTGAGAGAATGCAGGAGCCGGTTGGTGAGTGCCTGGGCAAAGACGGTGCAGACCAGGGCGAGGATGAGGATCCATAGCCAATCCATCGGATTCTTCACCGCAAGAGCCGGAAAACCCGTGGGGTCAAACCAAGGGATCGCGAGGAAGCATACAACAGCGGATGCCGCCATCTCCCAACCCACCATGACCATCGGATCGCCACCATTGATGACGATGGTACGGTTCAGTACGAGGAACACCGAGGCGAGAAATGCGCTGAGCAATGCGATCCCGAGGCCGAGTGCGTGATGGCTTTCCACGCCAGCGATCAAACCGATTCCGGCGAGAACGATCAGACCGAGAAAGACCTCGAATTTCAGGATGCGGCGGCGGTTGAGCAGCGGTTCGGTGAAAGCGGTGAACAAGGAGAGGGTGGCGAGTCCTGCGAGAGCGATGGATACGTTGGCGATTTTCACCGCCCCGAACAGACACAGCCAATGCAGTCCGATGATCGCCCCCACTCCGAGCAGGCGTGCGATGGCTTTTTTCCCGAGCCAAATGGTTCTGTCACGCATCCACAACACCCAAAGCAACGCACCGATAGCGGCGAGCAGACAGCGCCATGTCACCAACACCGGCGCGCTTACGGTGGTGAGTCGGCCCAGAACCGTGGTCGCTGCAAAGATGACCACAAGCAGGTGAAGTTGAAGGGTGATGCTGATGCGGGATGTTCGGTTGGGCGGTTCGCAGAGGGAAGTGAAAAATGGGTCTTGATCCCTCGCAATCAACAGATGCCGATTCACGCATGAACCGCCATGAGTCATGGTTTCAGGACATCAAGCGGCATGGTGGTTGCGGCAGGAATCTCTCCGGGTGGCCGATTCGGTGTTGATTCTCCGCGCGCAGGGGGACTAGGATCTTTCCAGGTTCGTGATGCCATGATGGCTCAGCGACGGGCTGAAACATGAAAGCACTCGTCAAATCCAAATCCGAGGCCGGACTCTGGTTGCAGGACGTTCCGGAGCCTGTTGTGGGCGTCAATGATGTGCTCATCAAGGTCCACAAAACCGGCATTTGCGGTACCGATCTGCACATCTATCAGTGGGATGCGTGGGCCAGTCAAACCATTCCCGTGCCTATGATAGTGGGACATGAGTTTGTCGGTGAGATTGTCGGTACGGGCTCCAATGTCAGCGGCTTCAGCCTCGGTGATATCGTCAGTGCCGAAGGTCACGTGGTTTGCGGGGTCTGCCGCAACTGCCTTGCGGGCAGAAGGCATCTTTGCAAAGACACCCGTGGAATCGGCGTCAACCGGCCTGGTGCGTTCGCCCAATACATCAGTGTGCCCATGACCAACGTCTGGCTCCACGCCCCGGATGTGGATCGGGACATTGCCGCAATCTATGATCCGTTCGGAAACGCCGTTCATACCGCCCTGTCGTTTGATCTTCTGGGTGAGGATGTCCTGATCACGGGTGCGGGTCCCATCGGGGTGATGGCGGTTGCCATCGCGAAGTATGCCGGTGCGCGCCACGTTGTCATTACGGATGTGAACGAGTATCGTCTCGATCTTGCCCGCCGCATGGGCGCGGATGTCGCGCTCAATGTTTCCAAGGACGCGATCGGCTCCATCACGAAACAGCTCGGGCTCAAGGAGGGTTACGATGTCGGTCTTGAAATGAGCGGAAATCCATCCGCATTTCACTCGATGATCGAGGCCATGTGTCATGGCGGAAAGATTGCGATGTTGGGTATCCCGGGACAACCGATGGCGATCGATTGGAACAAGGTCATTTTCAGCATGCTTACCATCAAGGGAATTTACGGGCGTGAGATGTATGAGACCTGGTATAAAATGAAAGTGCTGCTGGAGGGTGGGTTGGACATTTCTCCCGTCATCACGCATCGCTTCGGGGCGGATGAATTTGAAAAAGGGTTTGAAGTCATGAAATCGGGCATGAGCGGCAAAGTCATTCTCGATTGGTCGGTTTTTCATTAATCACATCACCTCATGAATCGGGATTTCACGAAACATATCGAGTCCGAGCTGGCGCAGATCCGCGCTGCCGGAACATTCAAGAATGAGCGGCAAATCAGAACTCCGCAGGGCAGAAGCATTTCCGCAGATGATGGCAGGCCGGTGATCAACCTGTGTGCGAACAACTACCTCGGTCTCGCGCAGGACCCACGGGTCAGGGAGGCCGCACACCGCGCGCTTGATGACTGGGGCTTCGGTCTCGCGAGCGTACGTTTCATTTGCGGCACCCAAACCTTGCACAAGCAGCTCGAACAGGCCTTGAGCGATTTTCTCGGAACCGAGGACACGATTCTCTACGGCTCCTGCTTCGATGCGAATGGGGGGCTGTTTGAGACCCTGCTTGGTGCGGAGGACGCCGTGATCAGCGATGAACTCAATCACGCCTCCATCATCGACGGGATTCGTCTCTGCAAAGCCAAGCGCTTCCGTTACAGGAATTGCGACATGGCAGATCTGGAGGCCCAGCTGATCGCCGCAGACGCGGCGGGTAGCAGGTTCAAACTCATCGCTACGGACGGGGTGTTCTCCATGGACGGTTCCATCGCCCCGCTGAAGGAAATCTGTGATCTCGCCGAGCAATACAACGCCATCCTGATGGTGGATGACTCCCACGCGGTCGGCTTCATGGGTGCCAACGGCCGTGGTACGCATGAAGATGCGGGAGTGATGGGTCGGGTCGACATCCTCACCGGTACGCTCGGTAAAGCCCTCGGAGGTGCCAGCGGAGGTTATACCAGCGGCAGAAAGGAAATCATCGACCTCCTCCGTCAGCGGTCACGGCCTTACCTTTTCAGCAACACCCTGGCACCTATGATCGCCGGCGCGACGCTGGAGGCATTGAAGCTCCTCAAGGAATCCACTTCCTTACGCGACACCCTCGAGGAAAACACCCGTTACTTCCGCAAGGAAATGACCCGTGCCGGTTTTAACATCGTTCCCGGCACACACCCCATCGTTCCCGTGATGCTGGGCGATGCCGCTTTGGCCGCGAAATTTGCCAACGCCATGCTCGCCCACGGGGTCTATGTGATCGGGTTTAGTTATCCGGTTGTTCCCCAAGGAAAAGCCAGAATCCGCACGCAGATCAGCGCTGCGCATACGCGGGAAGATCTCGAAATCGCCGTCAAAGCCTTCACCGCGGTGAAGCATGAACTTGGCTTGTGATTTACAATCCTTGTCGCGGCCGAGACAAGGATTGTAAAAGTGGTTCAGATCAATGATGCATGCATGTTGGGCAATGCATCTTTGAGTTTGAAAAATCCTGCGGTGGCGTGGGGCCAGAGGTGGCGGTCCCAATGGCGTATGAATGTGTGCACACCATCGGGAAGCGGTTGTTGGGACAGATCGTCTTTGGTTGGGCCGACTGTAGGGCGGGAAATGATCACAGAATCCAGATTTTCAGACCGAATCCACTGGTGCAAAGCATCGGATAAATTTCCCTCGAGAAGCACGCCTCCACGATGTTTTAGAGCAGAGGCGATGGCACCTTCGAGGAAACTCGTGACCCCTCGGGTGGTTTTTAATTTTGATGGGAGATAGGCAGCAGTGGAGGTGATGGTTCCGATTTCTGCTGGTGGTTCGGCGAGGTCCTCGGGAAACATCAGATGACCGATTCGGCCAGTCAGCTTGGGATTGGACGGTAGTTGCAGCGCTTGCTTTTCGTAAACGCGATCCATGGGGATAGGTCGTGCCTGTTCATCGAGTTGGCCGGCGGGATTGAATCGGCCTTCGGTGTAGTGTTCGATGTTCGATGCGCGGGCGACGTAATGTTTTCCATCCGTATGCAATCCGGCAACCCAGCGCCATGAGAGCGTGTTCGCAGCGGGATCAGCATCGACCAGATGATGAAGGAAAAAGTCCGCTCCAAGCTGCCATGGCAGTTTTAAGGTGAAAATCCAGATCGACGCGAACCACATCCGTGCGTGGTTGTGGAGATAACCGGTTTCCAACAGTTCAGCTGTCCAGTGATCGAAACAATCGATCCCGGTTTTTCCCGAGACTGCGATATCGTAGTCAGAGGATTTTGGAATCCGTAAAAGCGCCTCTTGATAATCGGTCCAGACGGCGGGACGCATTTCGAGCCAACCTTTCCAATATGTCCGCCAGGCGATTTCCTGGAGAAACTTTTCCGTGGCACGTGCGCTGTGTTGTCCGAGAACCGCGCGCGTGACTTCTTCCTCGGTAATCAAACGGGTGCGGATGTAGGGCGAGAGTTGTGATACTCCTGAATGGGTTTCCGCTCCGAGATCGAAATTTCTCGTCGTTGCATAGTTCGCCGCCTTGGGTAGAAACGCCTCCAGCCGTTGCAATCCCGCTTCACGAGTTGGAATCAAATCCATGACGCGGTAACATGCTGCAAATCGTCCGCTTGGCAAGGGGGGATTTAGGAATGGATGGGGTAGGGTATTATCGCCGAGGACGACGTCATGGAATGAGGAATCAAATGATGTGTTATTCGCGATTCGTTTCACCACGGCACGTTGACTGCGTTGCGCTCCGTCCAAGCGGTCAGGACTTCGTCATTGTATGAACGCTCGCAAGCGCTGACTTGGCGTTTAGCGATCGCGCCCAACCGAAGATAGGATCATCCCAAAACCCGGGGTTGCGCGTGGCGCGGTGCGCCCTTAAAACACCGGTGATGATGAATTTTTTGGAAATTGAGCTACCTGAAAGCATCGGGCTGAACAAAAGTTCTGCCGATTGCCCGATCTATGAAATCCATCATCCGACCTGTAAGGCGCGGATCACGGCGCATGGCGCCCAGGTTTTATCATGGAAGCCCAGCGACGAAGAGGAAGTGCTTTATCTCAGCCCCATGGCCGTCTTCGGAGAGGGAAAGGCGATACGCGGTGGAGTTCCGATATGCTGGCCGTGGTTCAACTCCCATCCAACCGATCCCGATCTGCCATCTCACGGCATCGCCCGAACCCGTGTCTGGAATCTCGTCGCGGCATCTGAACATGAAACGGGTGTGAAGATGAAATTCGAGATGTCCGAAGGCATCTGGCATGCGTCGGTGACCATTTCCATCGGAGAATCTCTTGAGTTGAAACTGGAAACCCGCAACCCGAACGAAATCCCGATTGTCTGTTCCGGGGCCCTTCACCCGTATTTCACCGTGTCGGATATTTCAAACGTCCGGATCGTCAATCTCGATGGATCCGCTTATCTGGATACGGTAGCTGGGGAAATGCGGCGAACACAAAAAGGCGCGGTGAAATTCCATGGAGAAGTTGACGCCATCTACGACAGCAACGCATCGGTCCTGCTTGTCGACGAGGGATCGGGTCGGACTCTGTTGATCGAAAAAACCGGCAGTCCATCGACCGTGATTTGGAATCCCTGGATGGAAAAATCCGCCTTACTGACCGATCTGCCCGATGACGCTTACCGGAAATTCTGCTGCGTCGAATCCGCCATTGCCAACGACATGGCGGTGATTGTGATGCCGGGGACGAGCGCGATGCTGGGGATGAAAATAAGT
>JBEAZA010000035.1:0-10361 GCA_041170385.1 Verrucomicrobiota bacterium
GATACCGAATTATCGGCTATCAGAGCAAGCGTATGATCGAATTTTTACTAAAACCTGAGGAGCAACGGCCCAAGGCCTGCCCTTGCTGTGGAGGCGGCCGCCTCCACAGCAAGGGGCGCTACCGGCGAAATGCCCGTCATTTGGAGAGTTTTGGTCGATTTTCAACACTCGTCGTCGAATGTCGGCGCTTCCGTTGCCTCAACTGCAATAAGAGCTTCGTCCAACCTCTTCCCGGGATTTTGCCAGGAAGACATTCTACCGAACCTTTCCGCGAGCGCATTTACCGCGATCATCACGACGGCATCTGCGGCAAGCGACTTGCCGCAATCACCCAATTGGGCAGTGCTACCATAGAGCGGATTTACCAGCAGTTCACACAACGCAAAGCCAACGAGCGGATCTCCCGAAAATGCCCCCAAGTCCTTGGGATCGATGAACACACCCTTCATAAAGGATGTCGATTTGCCACCACCTTCTGCGATCTCAAAAGACACCGTATCTTCGATATTGCCGAAGGCAAAAGTGCTCAGGATCTTGAATCCTTCCTTAAATCCCTGCAAGGCCGTGACAAAGTCCGGGTCGTTTGCATGGATATGAGCGCCAGCTACCGCGCACTGGTAAAGCAATACTTCCCTCACGCACGCATCGTTGCAGACCGCTTCCATGTCATTCGCCTCATCCAATATCACTTCATGGATCTTTGCCGCCAAATCGCCCCTTCGATCAAGCAACACCGCGGCTATCTCACTGCCCTACGCAAACATCCCCAGCGATTGACAGATCTACAGCGCTCCCGCCTCGATCAACTCTTCCTGAACCATCCGGCACTCCGAGCCATTTACGACCAGCTTCAGCGCGTTTGCGATCTCATGCGTAAAAAACATCAACAGGCAGTTCATTGCAGACCACTTGCCCGGCACTTCATTGACCTCATCTCCCAACTCGCCCATAGCCATTTTACTCCTCTGGTCACATTGGCCAAAACTCTGGATAGTTGGCGGGAGGAAATTGCCTGTATGTGGCGATTTACCAAAAACAATGGCATTACCGAAGGCTTCCATAGAAAAATGAAACTCATCCAACGCCGCGCTTACGGCTTCAGAAACTTCAATAACTACCGCCTGCGTGTCATCGCTCAATGCGGATAATCCTCAACTCAAACTAACCACCCAACCATAACCACAAACCAAAAAATCACCTCATCCCCCAAACTTTGGTGTAGACCCCCCAAACTTTGGTGTAGACCCAAGAGTCGGGACGGCCAGATTCGAACTGACGACATCCTGCTCCCAAAGCAGGCGCTCTACCAGGCTGAGCTACGTCCCGTTACGGGGCGGGGAAATTGATCGATGCAGCGCCCTAGCGCAAGTCTATTTCTCGACGATTGGATTTTTCTGCCTCTCCCGGTCGGCTCTCTAAAACTCGCCTTTGAAAGAACACCGCGCGGTCGGGGTTTCATAAATGACAATCTCAGCAAGCCCGGGCAGCTGGGGCGCGAGTTTTTTCCAAAACCAACCTGCCATGATCTCAATGGTAGGACTCTCCAATCCTTCGACATCATTCAAATATGCGTGATCAAGCTGCTCGAGGAGCGGGGCCATCGCATGGGAAATGAGTTTGTGATCGTAGATCCAGCCGATTTGGGGATCGACCTCCCCCTCGATGGAGATCTCAACCTTGAAGCTGTGGCCATGCATCTGTCGGCACTTGTGGCCTTCCGGCAAACTGGGAAGGGTATGCGCGGCCTCAAATCGGAAATCCTTGGTAAGTCTTGCTTTCATCGCTTGGTTGAAGCTTAGCCTGTTTCAACCGGCCAAGGAAGGGTAGATTTTTATGATGTAATGGGACGACCGAAGGCGTAGCCTCTGCCTGTGAACATCACTCGCCATCTTCTGCTTCTGGCCTGCGCGACGAATCTGTTTTCCTGCAACCCTGAGGAATCACCTGCCCTTGAGAAAAAAAACGGCATGATCAAGATTCCCGGGGGAGAGGCACTCATGGGATCGGCTGGTGAATTCGAAACCCCGTATGGCACAAAATATTTCCCCGAGGAGTCCCCGCTTCGCAAGATTCAGGTGACAGGTTTTTGGATGGATGAGACAGAGATCACCAATGACCAATTCGCAGCGTTCGTAAAGGCCACCGGCTATGTCACCTATGCCGAGCGTGTGGCAAAAATTGAGGATTTTCCTGAAGAAGCGCGTGCCCATCTGCCTGCCGCCCCATTCAAACAAGGCGCGATCGTTTTTCATCCGCCCGTGGAATTTCATGGCAATCTCGAGGATCCGAGTTCGGCCCTTTCCTGGTGGCGCTGGGATCCGAACGCCAACTGGCGCCAGCCTCTCGGTGAAGGCTCAAACCTGCTGAACAAAGGCAATCATCCGGTAGTTTGTGTCAATTTCGAAGACGCCTCGGCTTATGCAAAATGGTCTGGCAAACGCCTCCCCACCGAGGCGGAATGGGAATTTGCCGCAAGAGGCGGTCTTGTCGGGAAGATCTATGTCTGGGGTGATGAACTGAAGCCGAACAACATCTGGATGGCCAACACCTTCCATGGAACGTTTCCGACCAAGGACACGGGTGATGATGGCTTCATCGGCTCGGCTCCGGTAAAATCATTCGCCCCGAATGGCTATGGTCTCTATGACATGGCGGGGAACGCATGGGAGCTGTGCTCGGATTTCTATGATCCAGAATACCCATCTCAGTGCGAATCCTGCGATCCCAAAGGGCCCCAAACCTGGTTCAACCGTTCCACAGGCAGGAAAAGCCAAGGTGCGCCGAACCATGTGACCAAAGGCGGTTCTTTCCTCTGCCATGTGTCCTATTGCATGCGTTACCGTCCTGCCGCCCGGCATTCGCTGGAAGATGACTCCCCGTCAAACCACACGGGCTTCCGCTGCGTGATGGACCTGTGAGCGAGGGACAAAAACTCTGGATAAGCCGGTTCAGGATTTTGCCATCAACGCGGCGACATGCTTCGCCAACATGTCCGCCTCAAGATTGACGGTGTCACCGGGGGTGGCCGAGCAAAGGTTGGTGTGCATGTAGGTATGAGGTGTGATCCAAAAAACCGCTGATTCTTTTTTCAATTCCGCAATCGTGAGGGAAATGCCGTCGATGGCAATCGACCCCTTGGCAACGCACAATCGCCGGATCTCGGGTGGCAGCGAAACCTCGAGTACGTGATCCTGACCATCTTCCTTCAAAGAAAGGATTTCACCCGTCGCATCCACATGGCCTTGGACAAAATGACCGCCCAACCGGTCCCCCACACGCAATGCCCGCTCCAGGTTTACCACCGAACCGACATCGAGCTGATGCAGCGACGTCACTCTCAACGTCTGAGCCAAGAGATCGAACATGACCGCATCCGAAGTGAGCTCTGCCACTGTCAGGCAACAACCATTGACCGCAACGGAATCACCCAATTTCAGCTCATCCGCAAAAGGCGTCTCAAATCCCAACCTTGCTTGTGCTGCGCGCTTTTCTGCGAAAACCACTTTTCCCAGAGATTCAACGAGACCCGTAAACATGGGTGAAGCTTGGCCGATGTGGCGGGAGAAGTAAAGTGTACCGAATTGCGCCCCGTCCCAGCCAATTTGCATTGGCCTTTTTATCCCCCCCGGGAAACGGGGCGCAATCGGAAATCTTTTCGGGTTAATTCAGAAAACTACTGGAAACTGACCCAGCCACCTTGCGGTGACGTCATGAATTTCCATGATGCGGTGATTTTCGTCGAGGAGTTCTTTTTTTGCTTCTATATCCCAAAAGAATACAGAATACGCACGGGGAACCTATGACTGTTTCAGGAAACGCAAAACCGCCATCCCGTTGGGAATGGCGGTTGGTTTCGATTGAACGGATTGAGGCCGGAACGATTAATTCACGGCAACGGCTGAAGAACCGGTTTCACCGGTACGAATGCGGATCGCCTCCTCGATGGTAGAAAGGAAAACCTTGCCATCACCGATTTTCCCGGTGTTGGCGCTTTTGACGATGGCTTGGGCAACTCCTTCGGCTTGAGCGTCATCCACAACGATCTCGATTTTGACCTTGGGGAGGAAATCAACGGTGTATTCGGAACCCCTGTAGATCTCGGTGTGCCCTTTTTGACGGCCGAATCCTTTGACTTCTGTAACAGTCATCCCTTGGACTCCGACCTCTGCGAGGGCCTCTTTGACTTCTTCAAGCTTGAATGGTTTAATGATAGCTTCGATTTTTTTCATGATTGCGGCGGATTGGTTGAATAGGTGAAAGCAAGCGGTGTGCCAACTTTTTGCGGACATATCCGCTTGAAGTCAGTGAAACAGATCGGATCGTCCCTTACGAGAGGGAAATTCTGAATTGTGAAAAAAACCACGCCAGGGTTGCCATTTTCTGATAAAAGTTGAAATTCGGTCCCGTAACCAACTCACGACCTTAATACCATGAAAACACTGATCATCTCGCTAGTATCCGCAGCCCTCTTTCAGGTTGTGATGGCAGCCGAAGGCAAAATCGAAATCACTGGCAATGACCAAATGCAATACAACATCAAAGCATTTGAGGTCAAGGAAGGCCAGAAAGTTGTTCTTTCGTTCAAACATATCGGCCAGTTGCCTGCGGCAGCCATGGGGCACAATGTGGTAATTCTCAAGCCAGGGACCGTCATACCCGCCTTCGCTCAAAAATGCGCGCCGGCCAGAGATACCCAATTCATTCCGGCGGATGAGGAGTCCAAAAAACAAATCATCGCCCACACGAAGATGCTCGGAGGCGGCGAGTCCGATGAAATCACTTTCACTGCGCCGGCCCCCGGAGATTACCCGTTCATCTGCTCCTTTCCGGGGCACTTCGCCATCATGCAGGGCGTCATGACGGTGAAAGCCAAGTAATCCCCCTTCTTTGGCTCTTTTCAAGAAGTCGGTCTGCCGGAAGGCGGATCGGCTTTTTTCTTGATTAACGGGCCGTGAGCACCACCGCATGCTCCTCATAGCGGATCCTGAGATTCGCCTGTGTGTGGATATAGTGCAGCACCGCACGGACCGGAACCTGTTTCAAATTCAGATTGATCCTGATATCCGCCAATTTCCGATGCGGATCTTCAACGATGAAATTGATGATCGCATCTCCATCCTTTTGCTGCTTTTCAATGGCCAGACCGAGCAGGGCGATCGCGTCCTGAACGGTCGCATCACCGATCTGATAGGCCGGCAACATGATTGAGCCGACCTTCGTTTGCATGGCCGCAGTTTTAACCGCCTCGGGATCGGTTTTGACCTGACCTGCGCGATATCTGGCGTTGGTATGATGGGGATTCAATTCCACAGCGGCCTTGTAAGCAGCAAGAGCTGCCGCCGGATCGCCCTGTCGCTCTGCGGCTACGCCTTGCTGATAACATTGTTCCGCCTTCTGTGAGGCATTTTCCGCGTGAGCGGTAGCTACAAGGACGGCCACTACAAAGCTGATCGGGGTTTTCATGATCCCGAGACATTATCCCGAAGCTCTGGTGATTTCCAGCTTCTTCTCAATGGAAAATTCGGGAGCTACGAGTTCGCCAGAAGTTCGCGGAAATACGCGATGGTCGTATCCAAGCCATCACTCAGGCTGACTTTGGGACTCCAGCCGAGTTCCTGTTTGGCGAGAGTGATATCCGGGCAGCGCTGTTTTGGATCGTCTCCGGGCAAGGGATGGAATGTGAGCTTCGAAGTTCCTCCCACTTTTTTCAAAACCTGCTCGGCCAGCTCCAGCATCGAAAACTCTCCCGGATTTCCGATATTCACCGGACCCGTGATCCGATCCTGATTCATCAGCCGGACGAACCCCTCGATCAAATCATCCACGTAACAAAAAGAACGCGTCTGTGTGCCATCTCCATAGATCGTGAGATCCTCGCCGCGAAGCGCTTGCACGATAAAGTTCGAGACCACCCGACCGTCGTTCGGCAGCATTCTCGGGCCATAGGTATTGAAAATTCTCACCACCCGGATCTCTGTGCCGTGTTGGCGATGATAGTCAAAAAATAAGGTCTCGGCGACGCGCTTTCCCTCGTCATAACAGGCACGGATTCCGATCGGATTGACCGATCCCTTGTAGGATTCCGGCTGCGGATGGATTTCGGGATCGCCATACACTTCCGAGGTGGACGCCTGAAACACTCGCGCTCCCACACGTTTTGCCAGTCCCAGCGAATGCATCGCGCCCAATACGGAAGTCTTGGTGGTTTTGATCGGGTTGTGCTGGTAATGCGGCGGCGAGGCGGGGCAGGCGAGATTGAAGATCTGATCCACTTCAAACATGAACGGTTCGGTCACGTCATGACGGACCAGCTCAAAATGCGGATTGCCCAACAAATGAATGACGTTACTTTTGCGACCCGTGAAAAAATTATCCATGCAAATGACGTCATGGCCGTCGCGGATCAGACGGTCACAAAGATGGGAGCCCAGAAATCCGGCCCCTCCGGTAACAAGCGTGCGCATGGGCGGGATGATTGTATCGCCGGGGATAAATATCAAACTTTAAACTTCAAATAGCGACAAGGGTGGCCAAAGTTTTGGTCATGAGAATTCTGACCGGGCTGCAGCCCAGCGGCAAACTGCATGTAGGCAATTACTTCGGGGCGATGAAACCTGCGGTCGAACTCCAGCAACAAGGTGAGGGCTTTTATTTCATCGCCGACTATCATGCCATGACCTCGGGACGCGATGCCGCGGCTCTGCGCCATAATATCCGCGAACTCGCCATCGATTTCCTCGCCTGCGGCCTCGATCCGGAAAAATCCGTGTTTTTCCGGCAGAGCGCCGTTCCCGAGGTCAACGAGCTCGCATGGATTCTCTCCACCGTATGCCCGATGCCACTTCTGGCAAAATGCCATTCCTATAAGGACAAGGTTGCGCAGGGCATTTCTCCGAACCACGCACTGTATGCCTATCCCGTGCTGATGGCGGCCGATATCCTGCTTTATGATTCGCAACTGGTTCCGGTCGGCAAGGACCAGCAACAGCATCTGGAAGTCACCCGCAGCCTCGCGACGAAACTGAATGAAGCTTATGGAGAAGGCACAGCGGTCATGCCGGAGGCCATCATCAGGGAGGAAACCGAGCTGGTGATCGGCCTGGACGGCAGGAAGATGAGCAAAAGCTATGACAACACCCTGCCCATCTTCGGAGAGGAAAAACAACTCCGCAAGCTGGTCATGAAAATCGTGACGGATTCCACTCCCGTCGAGGAACCCAAGCCCACCGCGAACTCCAGCATCATCGCGCTCTACAAACTCTTCGCCAACGAAGCCGATGTCGCGGCCATGATCGCCGATTACCAACGCGGTGGCTGCGGCTACGGCGATTTCAAAAAACGCCTTGCGGATGCTTACTGGGATTTCTTTGCTCCGATGAGGGTAAAACGCGAGGAGATCCTCAAGCATCCGGACTATGTGGATCAGGTCCTTGCACAAGGTGCCAAGCGCGCGCGGGAAGAGGCGGCAAAGGTGCTCTCACGGATCCGCAAGGCGGTCGGCCTGACCTGATGAAGCTTGGTGCGCTCCTCACTTGCGGATCATCTCAAACAGGGCATCCGGCCATTTCGCTCCGGCACCTTTGCTCACGCCATAATGAAATGCAGCGTGCCCTCCATCCGGCACCACGAACATCTTCACCTGCCCTCCCTGCCGCTTGACCGCATCGGCAATGTCCATGGCAAACGAAAGGGGCGCGACCTTGTCATCCTCCGCAGCCGCAATGAAGATTGGCGGCGGATCGGCTTTCACCGGATAGCTGGCGATCGGCTTGCCGTTCGGCCACGGACACATCAGAGCCACGAAATCGGGCCGGCTCGAAAAACGTTCCACCGGTTCGATCGCATCCGCTTTTCCGGAATCAAAGCGTCCTAACAGATTCAACGCAACGTTCCCGCCGGCCGAGTATCCCTGTACGCCGATGCGACTGATTCCCCATGCCTCCGCATGCTGGCGGATCATGCGCACCGCACGGGCGCAATCCGCCACCGCATCCTCCTCCACCGCATTCGCGCCGTAACGGGTACGGTATTTCAAACCGAAAACCACGATCTCCTGATCATGAAACACCTGCACCACATTGCCCACATGCAAGCCCATCGAGTGAAGAACATAGCCGCCACCCGGGCAGATCAGGATCGCCGTGCGTTTCTTTTCTGATTTCTCCGGCAGATACGCCCACAATTCGGGAACCGAAACATTGCGGATGCGCTCGTTCACAATCTCCTCCGCCTTCGCAGGAGACACCAACCCCGGCGCATCCCCCTCCCACAAACGCAACACTTGGGTCGGCTTGGGCCAAGGCAATACGGCTCCAGATTCCGCCAAGCTCCGGGAAGAACCCATGATACAGAACACCATCATCCAGAAAATCCTCAAGCGCTGAAATTGGATCATGATGGGAAGCTTAAAACGGAATGAAACGGACGCCAAGCTTGGATTGAAGCTCAAACATGACGGTCAGGCTTTGAGATGGAACTTTTCCAGATGGCATCGTACAAAAGTCCGGTCCAAATCCGAAGCCAACAACGCGGATCTGAAACGCACATGGCAGAACACAACAACCCATGACCCGTGAGGACCCGACCCAACCAATCCTTCTCGCTTTCAGCCATACTGGCATGGCCCAATCTGATTGGCTTGGACTCGCCAATCGTCGCGGTTTGCTGGCAGGCGATGTTTGCCAAGGTTGCAGGAGTGAATTTGCCTTGGGTTATTCACCTGATTCTGGGCCTGAGCACGTGGTGCATCTATCTCGCCGATCGCCTCTATGACGTGATGCGAAACCAAAAAACGCTGGAGACTTCACGACATGATTTCACGAGAAACCACCTGCACGCCCTGTGTGGGGTGCTGGTGATCATATCGATCTGCAATGGAATTCTGATCGCCAGATATCTTCCAAAACCCCTCTTGATCTCCGGCCTCGTCACGCTGAGTTGTGTTGGAATGTACTACCTCATCCGGCTGAGTCGGCTCAAACATTTCATCTCCGTGATCCCCCGTGAGGTCATGTGCGGCATGTTGTTTGCGGTGGGTTGTGCAATCGCACCACACGCCTATGCCGGGAAGCCCTGGACAGAATCCCCCGCGCTCATGCTCACAATGCTGATCTACGGCATGGTCTGTTCTGCCAGCTGCATTCTGATTTCCGTATGGGAAACGGCAGCCGACAACGCGGCTGCGGACCTGTCCATTGTCGGCACTCACGAACGATTGCTCACCTATCTGCCATCGGCCCTGATGATTCTCGCTGTCCTGTCGTTTGCACTGGCATGGATTTTGCCTTGGCACGCTCTCATCGCAATCGGCATGTCCGCTGTCCTGCTAAGACTGACCTATCACTATCGGAAACGGCTTTCCGCCCTGCACACCCGAGTTCTGGCCGATGCCGTATTGCTTACACCTCTCCTATTTCTGGGATTCTGATGTTGGTGGTTTGAATGGTTGGCATGTTTTCCCACCCAATCGTATCATTTGTCTGGAAAATTGAATTAGTTCGGTCGGCTACGCCTCCCTTCGCCGGTGATGAGCAAAAAACAAACCAAAGCCTGGTTACACGAACTTAGCAAACTCTCCAACGAATGGGGCAGCGCCACCGGAGTTTGGTCAGGGCGTTGGCAGCGCTGAGGGTGTAGCTGCCCCCGGCGATGGCTGGGCGGTTGCCTGTGATGGTGAGTCGGGTTCTCATGGGGGGAGAGTTGCTGCCTGCAGGCGGTGCGATGACGATGCCGCCGGGATTCATTTCGTGGGGTGGAGCGGCGACTTGATTCTGGGGGAGCCGATCCTCAGTAAGATGACCTGTATTGCCGAATTTGGCAATCACGAGATCGAAGTTGGCGAAGGCGATTTCATCTGGGCTGGTGTTCTGGAGAATGTTCTTGTAATGGATTTCAAGCTGGCCTTTGCCGGCTGAATGGCTGCGGACTGTCCCGCTGATGTTCCCATTGGCAACCTGGGTGATCTCCCAGCCCTCCCTGCCACGCACCCGGTAATCCCCTTGATCCGCGAAGGCTCCTTCCTCCGCGGTGCTGACCATGAAACGGATATGCGATTCCCCATCCGCAAACTGGAGGCGCTGCCCGTAGACCCATGTGAACACATGCCGGCGGGTGTATGCCGTTCCGGTGGCCAGTCCTTCGATGCGGTCCTCCGTGGTTGGTCCACCACCACCGGAAGACCGGCTTTTCCACGTGGCTGCGACCTCGACGGTGATCGTTTCGTGTTCGTAGCCGACATTGAGCGCTTCGAAATCGAAGCGGGTGAGCGAATGTTGATCGCCGATCCGAGTCCAAAGCGACTGTTCGTTTTCGAGCTTCACACCCGGTTGATCAGCCAACACGTAGAGTTTGTCATAAACCAT
>JBEAZA010000036.1:0-50309 GCA_041170385.1 Verrucomicrobiota bacterium
AGATCTTCCGTATCCACTTTGCCGGGGATCTCTCCGAGGGCGTCGAGGGCTTCTCTGAGGTCGATGGCGGCGAGTTCGGGATTGGCGGAGTGTTCGGTGAGGAGCTCCAGCGCGGCGTGGAGGCTGGTGTGGGCGAGTTTCAGCGAGGCTTGGTGGCGGGCGTTGATGGCGACCGCGTGTTCACCGAAGTCGGCTTCGGTGAAGTGGAGGGCGGTGCGGATTTTTTCGGAGAGTTGGGTGAAGCCCTCATCTTTCAGGCAGGAGATGCGGATGGCATCGGCGTCTTTCCATGAAGGATGTTCGCCGAGATCGGATTTGTTGAGGACGAGGAGGTGGGTGGCCTGGTTGGAAGGGTAAACGGCGCGTTCGGGGCGGGGTTGTGAGGCATCGGCGACTTCTAACAGGAGGTCGGCATGTTCGATCTGGCGGACGGTGCGTTGGATGCCTTGGGATTCGATGAGGTCATCGGATTCGCGCACACCGGCGGTATCGACGAGGCGGAGCGGGATGTCGTGGAGGTTGATGATTTCCTCGATCGTATCGCGGGTGGTTCCGGCGATGTCGGAGACGATGGCGCGGTCGAATCCGAGGAGACGGTTGAGCAGAGAGGATTTTCCGACATTCGGTTCTCCGAAAATGACCGTGCGGACACCTTCGCGGAGAACGCGGCCCTGATCCGCGGTGGCGAGGAGGGAGTCGATGGTGGCAAGGATGGTTTCGATCCGTGTGCGGAGCTGGAGGGTGGTTTGCGGATCGATGTCCTCGTCGGGAAAATCGATCCATGCCTCGAGGTGGGCGAGAACGTCCAACAGTTCGTCACGGGCCGCGGCGGTGCGTTTTCCAAGAGTACCCTCGAGTTGGGAATGGGCGGCGCGGATCGCGAGTCGGGTCTGGGCGGAAATGAGATCCATGATTCCCTCGGCTTGGGTGAGATCGAGTTTCCCGTTGAGGAAAGCGCGTTGGGAGAATTCACCGGGGGAGGCGTGGGTTGCGCCACATTCGAGGAAGCGATTGAGCACTTCACGGGTGACGAGGATGCCGCCATGGCCGGTGAACTCGACCGTGTCCTCGCCGGTGAACGAGTGAGGCGCGAGAAACGTTGTGAGGATGCCGTCATCGATCAAAGCGCCCGCAGCATCGCGGATTTTGCATCGACGTGAAAGGCGTGGGATGGCGGATGAAGCGCTGCCGTGGGTCGCGAGATCCGCGATGCGGAAGGCATCCGGTCCGGAGATGCGGATCAGGGAGATCGCTCCGACGCCGATGGGCGATGCGATGGCCGCGATGGTTCTGGATTCAGGGGAAATCATGCGGTGGAATCGTGTTCATTTGCTTGGTATCATTACAACCTTTTCTTTCCGATTGGGGTCATGTCTTGGCTGGATCAGCGGTTTTGGACGTCTAATGTCTTGATGCCCGGCCCGGTGTTGTCTAATTTGCACCTCCCGCACCGGTCTATGAAACCAGTTTACATTTACGATACAACCTTGCGCGATGGTACGCAGGGCGAGGGATTTCAGTTGTCCGGTTTGGATAAACTGAGGATCGCGAGGCACTTGGACCAGTTCGGGGTGGATTACATCGAGGGTGGGTGGCCGGGCTCGAATCCCAAGGACGTGGAGTTTTTCCGGGAAGCCAAGAAGCTGGATCTCAAGCATGCGAAGTTGGCCGCATTCGGATCGACCCGCCGGGCGAACGTAAACGTGGAGGATGACGCGCAGGTGCGCTTGTTGTTGGAGGCTGAAACACCGGTGGTGACGATTTTCGGCAAGAGCTGGGAGCTGCAGGTCACCGAGATTTTACGGACCAGTGTGGAGGAAAACCAGGCAATGATCCGGGATACCGTAGCCTATCTGGTGAAAAACGGCCGTGAGGTGGTTTATGATGCGGAGCATTTTTTCGATGGATACAAGGATTCTCCCGACCATGCCTTGGCGACCTTGAAAGCGGCTGCCGAGGGCGGCGCGGCGTGTCTGGTGTTGTGCGATACCAATGGTGGCACTCTGCCGAAAGAAATCATGGAGATCTGTGCAGCGGTGCGCGGGTTTTTACCCGGGACGCCGATCGGGATCCATACGCACAATGATTGCGAGCTGGCGGTCGCGAACGCGATTGCCGCGGTGGATGCCGGAGCCGTTCAGGTGCAGGGGACGATCAACGGCTACGGTGAGCGGACAGGAAACTGCAATCTGACTTCTGTCATTCCCATCCTGCAGCTGAAAATGGGCATGCAAGTCGTACCTCATCTGCAGGAATTGAAAAACCTGTCGTTTTTCGTCGATGACGTGTCAAATAATCCTCACTTCGCGCGCGCACCGTTTGTGGGTCGTACCGCCTTCGCGCACAAGGGGGGGATGCATGTCAATGCGGTGCAGAAATTGGCCCGCAGCTACGAGCACATCGTTCCTGCGAGTGTCGGAAACGAGCAAACCATCCTGGTTTCCGAGCTGAGCGGTCAGTCGAATATCCTTCTCAAAGCGGAGCAGATCGGGATGCCGATGGCAAAGGGTGCGCCGGAAGCGGCGACGATCTTGAGCAAAGTGAAAGAACTGGAGCATGAGGGGTATTCGTTTGAAGCCGCCGGAGGCTCCTTGGAATTGCTGATCCGTCGTGAACTCGGGAAATATGAGAGAGCGTTTCAAGCCAATGAATACCATGTCAGTTTCCGCCAGTATCGCGATGGCCATGCGCCGGTCTGCGAGGCCACGGTGAAAGCCAGCGTGAACGGCACGAAGGAGCTGACGGTTGCGGAGGGGAACGGCGTTGTTCACGCGCTCGACCTCGCGCTGCGAAAGGCCTTGCTGCCTTTTTATCCGGAAATTGCAGAGGTTTCACTGGTGGACTACAAGGTTCGTATCCTGGATGGTCATGATGCGACCGCCGCCAAGACCCGGGTGCTGATCGTATCCGCCCATGGCGATCACACTTGGGGCACTGTCGGCGTCTCCGACAGCGTGATCGAGGCCAGCTGGATCGCGCTGGTGGATGGGATCGACCTCTTCCTGCAGCGCCGCAAAGGATAACTCGCTTTTTTCCCGAAATAGCCCAAGATTCCACAACGTAACACAAAGGCTATGGGAATTTTCAAACGCGCATTTTTTTGGTTGTCTGGAGCAGGCACGGAAACCCTTGAGCGTTGTCCCAACTGGGAACAGCGAAAATACGTCGCTTTCGGAGCTACCGTGCTGGTGCCTTCCGCCTTCGCATTCATTGCCTGCGCGTATGCCCTGTCAACCCTGACCGATCAACCCTCGGTCATTTACCCGGTGGCGGGGGTCTGGTCCTTCATTATTCTCACGATCGACCGGGCGCTACTTGCGGGATACCGACCTTATCTCTCGTTTTTTCGCAAGCTTTCCCAGTTCTGGCTGCGTCTGGTTGTTGCGGTATTGATGGGGGTGACCATTGCTCACCCGCTTGTCCTGCTGCTTTTCCGTGACACCATTGCTTCGGTTATTGAGAAAGACCGCTCCGCGGAAATGGAGGTCGTTCGCTCCGGCTTCGGCGGGGAAAAACAGAAGGTTCGCGCGCGCATCGGTTCGTTGGAAGCGGCGCTCAGCGAGCAACGCGAGCGGTGGAATGAGTCGTTTCAGGCAGCATTCATTCTGCAGGAAAAGGAAGATGCGGGTGCGGCGATTCCCGGACTGACGGCTGAGCAGCAGACCGAACTCAAAGCAGCAACGGATGAGGCGATGGCGCCATTCAACACGCGTTTGACTGAAATCGACCGACAGATTGCGGAATTGACCCCGCAATACGCAACCCTTCAGGCGGAGCTGACGTTCTGGCAGGGCGAATTCGAGCGCGAGCTGAGTGGCGCGCGTTCGGGATTGTCGGGTGAAGGGCCGCGTGCCAGATCGATTCGTTCCGATCAGCTCGAACCACGCCGGGTTGAAACCAAACGTGTCGGCACATTGCTGGAACATCTCACGTCCGAAAAGGCATCCCTGCAGACGCAGGCACGTCAGGCTGAGTCGAATGCGATCGGCATATACGAAGCTCGGCTCGCTGAGATCAAGTTGGCGAATCAGGCGGAAGCGGAGCGGGTTACCGAGTTGAAAAAGAAAGTCGAGCAGGATCAGGCCGAGCAATTCGTCACGCAGCAGAACTCGCTGCGCGACACGATCAAAAAGCAGATTGATGCGCATTTGCTGGAATTGGAAAACACGCAGGGAGAACTGGCGGGAATCGGCAAAGAGGAGTCTGAACGGCTCACAGCCATGCGCTCGGAACCGCGAAAAGATATTCTTACTCAGACCCTGGCGCTGCATGAATTGTTCCTCAATGGCAATGAAGGCGGAAAGTTCGCATTTTACACTTACGTGATCCTGACCCTGTTGTTCATGTTGGTGGATACCATTCCGTTGATTGTGAAATTCTTCACCAAGCCTGGGCCATACGACATGCTGGTGGATCGGGATGAAATTACCTTTGACTCGGAACACCGCGCCTTTCGGCAGACACGCGGCCGGTACATGGAGCAGCTTACCTCCGGAAACCTGATCGCAGTGACACGCAATCCGAAGCTGGAGCAGGCCTTGGTTGAGGGGGTGGAGCATACCCGGGTTGCCCGGGAGTTCCTGGATTCGTTGATCGAGATGGAGCGTTCTTTTGCGGAGAAAATGAAAGCGGAAGAGGAGCTTGCACGGGATCAGAGTGCCGAAAAGCGAGCCGCGCTGGAGCAGATCAAAAAGCGGTTTTATGATGATCTGAACCACAGGATGGAGCGGTTTTTCGCTTCCGCAACCGCGTGAGGAGTTCGACCGTCGGAGGGATCATCGCCGATGACGTCGCGGCGAAGTTCGGCGATGCGGTTCTAGCGGATATGCTCGATCCAGCGGTGCATGATCTGCTCGGCTGACGCTCCCTGAATGCAGATGCCGAGCCTGCCGTTGAAAGTCACGCAGCCCGCGCCGAGCAACTGTCCTGCGACTCTCGGAGGGCAAAACACCCAACCTTCATCCTCTGTTGGATCAGGATTGATTTTCCAGACGCCCAGATTGGAGAACGCACCGATGTTGCCTTCCGGTTTGGAGCGGTCGATCCGTAGCAGTTTGACTTTTACCGCATGGCTCAGGAGACAACCCAGTGAGAGGAGAAGGAAATTCGCCCGGTGTTCCCCGCGATGAAGACGGTGCAGGATCTGATGCTGGATGGATTGGGGAGTGTCGTCCTCGGTGATATGGGGCTCGATGCAACTGACATGATTGGCGGTATCATCGGCGTATTTCACATCGCCTCGCAGGTTGACAGGAACCATCCATGAGAGCGCCTCAGAGGGTCTGCGGATTTCGGGCCGTGCCGCGCGGTCCAGTTGCTTGAGGAGATAGCTGTTCACCGTAACCTTGAGCCCGCGGCATTGATCGACGATGTGCCGGGTCTCCTCTTCGGAGAAAAGTTTCCAACCGACCGATGGTTCGGAATTTTCAGGATTCGTCTGCGGTTTCCAGTCGGTTCGGTTGGCGCAGGGTTTCGGATGGTTGCGATCTATCCAACGGTTCCACAGGGGGCGCAGGAAGCGGCGTTCGGAGTGTTTGGTCTCTGGCAGGTGAGGAAGGTGGATGCCTTGCTGGCGTAGCAGCCGGCCAAATCCGCCGATGCCGTCGCATTCGCAGTGGGATACAAACCGCCATTCGACCTGATCCGATCCTTTGCGGATCCGTCCGTAGCGGATGTTCATGCAATCTCCGGCTGCTTCCGACGCGCGGAACCAATCGGATGAGACGTTTTTGAAATCAGCCTTCGGCATGCAGTTGGGTTTTCATGGGTGCGATCCGGTCGATCGCAGCGAGTTGTTCATGGGTCAGGGCGGGGGTTTCCAAAACCGCAAGCGAGTCATCGAGTTGCGCGACATTGCGCGCGCCGATGATCGCTGAAGTGACCGCCGCATGATGCAGTGCGAAGTTCAGCGCCATGTGGGTGATGCTGGTCTTGTTTGCTCTCGCAAGCGCACCCAGGGCGCGGAGGGTTTCGAGTTCGGCAGTCACCTGATCCTGTTGCAGGAAACCTTCGGGACGCGCGGCCCGGGAGTCGGGTGGAATGCCTTCGAGATACTTCGGCGTGAGCATGCCTTGGGCGAGCGGTGAGAAAACCATGCAACCGATCTTTTCCTCCAACAACGCATCGAGAATTCCCTGCTCCTCCGGCCAGCGGTTAAGAATTGAATAAGGTGGCTGATAAATCAGGCAGCGGATACCCATCTCCTTGAGGATGGCGACGGCTTGATTGAGTTGATTCAGCGGGTATTTGGAGAGCCCGACATAAAGGGCTTTTCCCGAATGAACCGCAGTGGCCAAAGCAGACATCGTTTCCTCGAGACGGGTGTGGGGATCGGGGCGGTGAGAGTAGAAAATATCCACGTAATCCAGGCGCAGGCGTTTGAGCGATTGGTCGAGGGAGGAGAGCAGATGTTTGCGAGAGCCCCATTCGCCATACGGACCGTTCCACATCAAATGCCCCGCTTTGGTGGAGATCAGGAGTTCGTCGCGATGTCGGGAGAAATCTTCCGCGAGGATGCGACCGACGTTTTCTTCAGCCGATCCCGGAGGAGGGCCGTAGTTGTTGGCGAGATCGAAGTGGGTGATGCCGCGATCGAAGGCACGGTGCATGATGGCGCGCGATTCCCGGAGGTTGTCGACGTGGCCGAAGTTGTGCCAGAAGCCGAGTGAGATTTCAGGAAAG
This sequence comes from Verrucomicrobiota bacterium, assembly GCA_041170385.1. Lineage (GTDB taxonomy): Bacteria > Verrucomicrobiota > Verrucomicrobiia > Verrucomicrobiales > Akkermansiaceae > Luteolibacter. The sequence continues at coordinate 6,682 of JBEAZA010000036.1, forward strand.
AGCAGGCCGGAGTCGCCGCAGCGTCGGTATTTCATGGGAAAATTTCAACATTCAAGTTTTAAGGAAGAGAAAGCTCACGAACCTAATGCCTTTAAGCGCTGGAGCAGTGGCGGGTGGGAATAGTCGAGGATGACACGGAGTTTGTGAGGGGCGGGGTGGGAGAGGTGGTCGGAGGAGAGTTTTTTGAGGGCTGTGGCGAGGGCTTCGGGGGTACCCGTGGATTTCGCGGCGTAGGCATCGGCCTCGAACTCGTGTTTGCGCGACCAGCCGTTGGCGAGGATGGAGAGGCATTTGGATGCGGGTTCGAGGAGAATGGTGAAGAACACCAGTCCGGCGTGGGTGGAAATGGTTTGGATCATGAAGGCGTCGTGGAGGAGTCGGGCAAAGGTTCCGTTGGGATCGGTGGCGAGGCCGATGAGGAAAAAGATCAGAGCCATTTGGAGAATGCCGACGAAAAGGCGTTGTCTGATGTGACCGAGACGGAAGTGCCCGATCTCGTGGGCGAGAATCGCGAGGATTTCCGGGTTGGTGGATTTTTCCATCAAGGTGTCGAACAGGGCGATCTTCTTGTGTTTGCCGAAGCCGGTGAAATAGGCGTTGGCCTTGGTGGAGCGCTTCGATCCGTCGATCACGAACACGCCTTCCAAGGGGAATCCGCAGGACTTGCCCAGCTCTTCAATCTTGCTGCGCAGTTCGCCATCCGGCATGGGAGTGAATTTGTTGAATAGCGGAAGAATGAGTGATGGGGCGAGGTAGGTGAGGAGAAGTTGAAAAGCCGTGACGAACAGCCATGCCCATAGCCAGGCGTTGGGAACTTCTTGAAAAATCCAGAGGATGCCGGCGAGCAGGGGCAGTCCGATCAGTGCGGCAAGGATGAGACCCTTGATGCGGTCCATGATGAATGTGGCGGGTTTGGCTTTGTTGAAACCGAATGATTCCTCGATGACGAAGGTTTCGTAGGCATCGAAGGGTAGGGAGACCAGGTTTTGCGCGATAAACAGGATGGCAAGGAAGATCAGGCCGATGACGATGCCGTTGTCGGACAGGGAGCGTGCGAGACTGTCGACAAAGGGAAAGCCGCCGCAAAACCAAAAGGAGAGGAGCAAGAGCAGGGAGAAAATTGACCGAATGATGTCGAAGCGGGAATGGGTGACCAGATAAGAACGTGCGGTTTCCAGTTTTTCCTGATCCATGAGGCCGCGTAGTTCCAGGGGCGGAGAGGAAGGAAAGGTTTTGACATTCAGCAGCGTGGCGATGAATTCGATTTTCCAGAGAATCACGAGAGAAATGACGATGATCAGGGCGAGTGTGGACATGCGGTTCGGGTATTTCAGCGTTGAATCAGATGGTAAATGGGTGGTGCGGCTTCTTTCCATGAGAGCGCGATGGCGAGTTCAATGACCGCTTCCTCATCGTCCCTGCGTGGGAAGACAGGAGTGCCGCGCAGCCGCTTTGCGGTGGTGAGGATGGCTTTGATTTCGGTGGCGAGGGTAAGGTATGAAACGGAGGCGGAGAAGGCGACCGAGAGCAGAAAGATCGCGATCGCATAAGCAATGGGGATGCGCGCGACAAAAGCCGCCATGATGACAACCATCGCGGTCAAGGGTGGAACCGCCGCGTTGAAACGTCTGGTTGCTTCTCGGGAGATGGCTGTTTTCGGATCCCGCACGCGCCACTCCGCCATGGCGATGTTTCTAAAATGCTCCGCAAAGATGATGAGATCGCCAGATGAGGACGCGGGAAGGTTGTTGCTTCCGAAAGCATACTCCCATTTGGTCAGATCGCAGGAGCATTGGGTTCCGTTCCGTGAGGAGATGACACGCAAGCCGTTCCACCAGCGAATGATGAAAGTGATCAGGATGGGAACCGCGGCGATGAGGATGAGGAGGCGTGGCATGGCTTAATGTTTCGGGAGATCATGGATGAAACGCACGATGGAGTCGAAGATTTCATCCGAGGCACGAAAATAAAGATCGTTATGCCCGCAATTCTCAATGGTTTTCAGGAATTTCTTTCCGGCGGCCGATGCTTCATGGATCGCGACACCGTGTCCGTATGGAATTACTTCGTCTTGCTTGCCATGGATGACAAGAAGTGGAGTCCGGATCTTCCGGATCCGTTTTAGGTTGGGGAAGCGATCGCCGGGAAAGATCGGGTAACCGAACGGGATGGAGTAAACGGATTTCATCGGAGAAATCAGAATCATTCCGGCGGGTTCCTTGTTGGAGCTGAGCCACACGGAAGGTCCGCTGCCGATGGATTGGCCGAGGATCACCACATCTGATGGTGAAATTCCGGATTGCATGGCATAATCCCAAGCGGCTTGGATGGACTGTTCGGTAGCGGTTTCCGAGGGCTTGCCCGGACTCAAGCCGTAACCGGGATAGTCGTAAGCGATGATTCCGAAACCCCGGTCGTTCAGCGCGGTGAAAATCTCAATGAGCTGACCGATGTCCTCCGCGTTTCCATGGCTGTAGATGATCGTGCGGGCATCGGGCTTCGCCTTGAGGTGAAGCGCGGCTACCGTCCGGTGTTCGGTGGTAGTGATGGTGGTGAAACCTTTGATCTCCCGGGTATAGGTGGGATCTGGGGGCTGGAAAATCACATTGTCGGCACATGAAACCGCAAAAACCGCCAGCATCAGGTATATGGACCCGAGCGATATGAAAGGCCGCTTCCAATTCCATTTGCCGATGATCAGGCGTTTCCAGTTCATAGATGGTAGGTGAGGTAAGTTCGATGATGAATGATCAGGAGTGAATCCTTTTTCGACCCTGATCCTGAGTGTTTCGTCTCATGGCCAGGGATGTTTCGGGTATCGGCCGGCAAGCTCCTTTTTCATTTGGGGGTAACCTGTGAGCCAGAAGTTCGGGATATCCTTGGTCATTTGCCATGGGCGTTGATTCGGCGCGAGAATATGGATGAGGAGGGGAACTCTGCCTGATGCGATCGTGGGGGTGGTTTTGGTACCGATCAGCTGGGCAAGTTTGGCCGAAAAAAATGGATCGCTTTCCGATGAGTAAGTGATTTTTGCGGAGTGTCCCGATGGCAGGAGGATACGTTCCGGGCAATGGAGATCCAACAAATGACGCTGCTGATCGGACAACCAGTCATTCAGCACCGGCCAGACCGGAGCGTCCTTGATTTCCTTGTAGCTCAACGTACCATGGCAGATTTGTGAAATGGCCGCGATTCGGTCCTCCTCGGTCCAGGTTGGCAAGCCGAGTTCGGGCATCCATTTGGAAATGCAGCCGAGGCGGTGGGTGAACTGCTCGACCTGTGCGTCCCAATTTTTCAGGATGAGTTCGCCGGACAACACGCGTTTGGCGAGCATTTCCGCAGCGTCATCGAGCGGAACATCATGATCGGATTCCTTGGATTCGAGGATGAGATCACGGAAGGTTTTTTGTTGGATCCGAACCACCCGTCTGCGCGATTCGTCATAAGCTGCGCAGTCATTCGTTTGGATTTCATCGGGGAAAAGCTCCTCGAGCCAAGAGAGTTCGATCCCGGTGGCGAGGCGGACATGCGTGATGACTTCGCGCGCCTCGACTTCTGTGATTTCGCAGGCGACGAAAGCACCGGAGTTTCTGGCGCATGACATGTCATCGAGTTTGCCACGTCGGTTTGCGACGAGGCGGCAGGCGAGGTTTCCTCGGGAGATGCGGACAGCGAGTTGGTCGGAGAAGGCCGAGAGGATCGATTTGCCGACAGCCTGACGCCGCAGGTGAAAATCGATTTCCCTGCAAGCGGATTTCGGAAACAGATCCAGCAAGCGTTGGAAAATCTGCGCGGTTTCTTTTGAGCCGCGGGCATGGATACCGAGATTTCCGAGGCGACGCGGATCGAAGTTCATCGAACGGGCGGTATCGAAGGCGCGGTATTCGCCAGCGAAATCGCTCGGGTCATCAGGGGCGATGAAATCTTTGCGCGCGGTGGTGGATTTTCCTTTGGAGAAAATTCCTTCGCCCTGAACGACAGCTGCGATAAAAGCGGTTTCCGCGAGGCAATCATGGTGCAGACCGGCAAGCAGCAAGCGGGCGAAGCGGGGTTCGAGCGGAAGATCTGCCATTTCCCTGCCGATATCTGTTAGAAATCCGTCCTGATCCGTGGCGTGAAGATCCCGGAGAAGCTGATTGGCTTTGCGGACTGCGGTTTCCGACGGAGGATCGAGCCAACGGAAGGTTTCCGGGTGTTGGATTCCGGAAGCTTTCAGGAGCAGGAGAGCTTCGGATAAATCGATGCGGTGGATTTCCGGAATTTCGAATTCATCACGACGTGCGTGATCGGCGGCAGACCAAAGACGCAGGCAACGGCCGGGGGCGGTGCGGCCGGCGCGACCGGCGCGCTGATCGGCGGCGGCACGGGAAATTTTACGGATGTGGAGGGTATTGATTCCACGGCGCGGATCAAAGTGAGAAGTGCGAGCCATTCCCGAATCGATCACCGTGCGTATGCCCGGAATGGTCAGGGAGGTTTCGGCGACGTTGGTCGAGACGATGATCTTGGGTCGATCAGAAGTGCGAATGGCTTTTTCTTGTTCTGCGGGAGGAAGGGATGAATAGAGCGGGAGGATATCGTAGGATTTGGCTGCGGGCAGGTGTTCGAGGAGTTCGATGCTGCGACGGATCTCGTGGGTTCCGGGAAGGAAGATGAGAATATTTCCCGGGTCGGGAAGGGAGAGCGCCTCGCGGGTAAGAGCTGTCACCTGATCCCACACCGGCACTTCGCGCGGAGGTCCTGCTTGGCGCTGGTTTTCCGGAGGGCGGTGAGGGCGGTGCAAGATTTCCACCGGGAAAGTCCGGCCTCCGGCTGCGAGTTTCGTGACCGGATTCATGAAATCCGCAAGGGCATCCGTTTCCAGAGTTGCCGACATGACAATGAGACGGAGGTCGGGGCGTTCCTTGTCCTGAAGATTGAGGCAGCGACCGAGGGCGATATCGACCGAGAGCCGACGTTCGTGGAATTCATCAAAGATCACTGCCGAGATCCCCTCGAGCCTCGGGTTGTCGTGCATCAGTCGTTGGAAGACACCGTCTGTGAGGTAGAGGATTTTGGTTGCCTCGTTGTAGCGCGAGTCGAAACGAACCGCGAAGCCGGTTTCTTTGCCGAGAGGCGTGTTGCGTTTTTGGGCGACGTATCCTGCGAGCAATCGTGCGGCCATGCGGCGGGGCTCGATGACGAGAACACGCCCGTGAATTTCCGGGTGATCGGCAACCATGCCCGGGACTTCGGTTGATTTTCCCGAGCCGGTGGGGGCGGTCAGAAGAATCCGCTGATTGGCGGAAACCGCCGCCAGGATGGAAACGGCTGCTTCATGGATGGGTAGTGGTTCGGCGCGCACGCTCGAGATTGAATTTTCAGAGCACAAATTTCAAATCCCAAGTGGTTTCGGAAAAGCTCTAGGATTCTCCGGGCGTTTTGCGCTCAGCCGGAGAGCCCGCATGTTCTTGCGATGCGGGTTGAATGACTTCCACCGGAGCTCCGTTGGGGGTGTAGGGAAGAGCTGATACAGCGAGCCAATCACCGGGTGAAAGGTCGTTTCTTACCACCAGCACTTCTGCATTGGACCAGACAGGCCTGATGTCCTTTCTGATGATTTTCGGCTGGTTCTTATCGATGAGAAACACGTGATTGAGTCCCCGCATGGCAGAGCGAGGAATGACAAATACGTCTTCTAACGTGTTCCCGCTGATGGCCGCGCGCATGGGTTGGCCGATCCGAAGTTCGGGGAGATTGGAATGGAGGCTGAACGGATCCTCGATCAGGGCGATGGCGAAAAGTTCGCGGGAGTTGGCATCGAGCGTACCCTCGGTCCGGATGATTTTTGCTTTCCATTGGTGCTCCGCGGGCTGGGATGGATCTGCGAGGGCGTTCGTCAGGGTGACATCGACCGGAGCGTCGCCTTCCTGAGCCGGAAGCTGGATGAACGAAATTTGGGAAGGGCTCAACGGAATGCGGATTTCTGCGGTGGCGGTGGCGAAAATCGTGCCAAGCTGGGTCGTGGCACCTACGGCCTGACCGAGGCCCACCAGGCGTTGTTTGACGCGACCATGAAACGGGGCTCTGACCTGTGTGCGCTGGAGGTTTCTACGGCTCTGCTCGAGATCGGCTTTGGCGGCACTGACGTTCGCCTCGGCTTCGCGGAGTTGTGGAATCCTCATGACGAGGGGAGAGGGTTCTTCATCATAACCGATGTCCTGCCAGTTGAGTTTTGCCTGTTTGGCACGGGCTTGCTCCTGGATGAGGGCTGCCTCCGCGCGGGCAAGACGAGATTCCGAGGCGAGAACTTCCGTTTCGAGATCCGCAGGGTCGAGCTCCAACAAGACCTCACCCTCTTGGAAAAAAGCCCCGTCTTCGAAGGTCGGGTGGATCTTCATGATGGTTCCGGAAACCAGAGGAGTAATCGTGGTTTGTTGCTGGGCGCGGATCGTTCCCTGAGATTCGACGATGATCCGATAATCTGTCCGGTTCAGGATGATTTTCTCGGACTTCAATTTCTGGCGTTCCTGAGCCTGTGGTTTTGGCGGCTCGACCGGGATGGAGAGCCATTTCCATGCAAGCAGCCCCAGCCCGAAGATCAGGATGGGGATGGAAGCGCGGAGGAGGAATTTCATCATGGCGTGGGAGTATCGTATAGAATCGCGGATTTTCCACATACGATCTTCATTCTGATGATCTTGCGGCTTATTTATGCCTATTTCTCCTGAAAAGAAAGGGGTGTCAACCGGGTAGGATTGGTTTACACATATCGCCATGAATTTATCGGAAATCAAAAATCTGAAGATTTTAGGCCTGATCGGATCCGGTCTGAGAGGATCCGTTCATGCGGCTCGCGATGCCGGGGGTGAGTGGGTGGCTGTGAAAGTGTTCGACGGCATGATGATCAACCGTGGGTTGTTGTCCAAGGCGTTGGCACGCCTGGAGCATGGCGGTTGGCCGGATGGATTGGTCAGGGTGTTGCGGTCGGACCTGGATGCGAGACCTGCGTATTGGGTGATGCCGCTCATGTCCGATGAGCATGAAAAGCTTGAACCGATGGAATGGACGGTGCGTAGCTTACAGCATCGCATTGATGCTTATCCGGGGGCTGGGACATGGGAATTGATCCGATCGATCGCCAGTGCGTTGGCTGCCATGCATGCGAAGCGCGTGGCGCATGGCAACCTGAAACCGGGAAATGTTTTTTTCGACAAATCGGGCAATGTTCAATTGGCGGATTGGGGGTTGGTAAGTTTGCCCGGTATGAGCTCGTTCGAATTTTCCGATGCGCTGTTGTATCAATCGCCCGAGCAATTGCTGGAACCGGGCGGATATTTGGACGAGGCGGGCTATCGCTGGGACGTCTTTGCATTCGGGGTTCTGGCCTTCCGTCTGATGATGGGTGCCTTTCCTCGCTGTAACGAGGTTTTCAGTGCGGTCGCTCCGGTCATGGGTGAGACACGCAAACTGGGTATTGAGGCGGATATCCCTGAGATTGCTCGCAGTTTACAGCTGGAACCGGAGATTCGATGGCCGAGAGAACCCAAAGATGAGCTGGAGAAAAACGCCCGTGATTGGATTGGGCGTTGTTTGATGCTCAATCCGGAGGACCGTCCCGCGTCCATGATTGAAGTTTCGAACGGCTTGGATGCGGTCGACAGCAAAGTTGCGGCCGAGAGCGCCCGTCAGGACCTGATGCAGCGCTGCCGGCATGCGGAGAGGGCATCGCGTAGCTTGAAGTTGTTTCTGGGATTGGCGGCCACGGGGATGCTGGTATTTGCCGGATTATTTCAGATGAGTCACGATCGTCTCGCCAAAGAACAGACCGATTACCTGAGAGAAAAAGAGCGGATGGGTCAGTTGGAGCGGGAAATGGTGGCGACGGAAAAAGAGCTCGAGCAGCAGTTGAAAATCACCACGGAAATGGCGGTCCTCGGTATCAGGACGTCGCGTGAGGTCGCGGACCAGCTGTTTGAGTGGGTGGTTGATGCCGGGCACAAGAATCTCCCTCCTTTGGCTGAAAGGGAACAGCGAATCAAGATGTTGGAGAGCTATTATGTGGATTTTCTTCAGAAACATGCCAGAGTGAAGGGCTTGGCAGAAGAGTTATCCAGGGTTCGGCTGCAGCTGGCCGAAGTCACTCTCGCGGCGGATGATGAGGAGAACGCGGAGACCCGCTTGGAGGATGCCGTGAAAAAGTGGGAGGGCGAAATGAATGCGAGGACGAAGTTGCGTGTGGCGAAGAACCGATTGTCGCTGGCTTTGCTGAAACAACGTGCGGGTAGGGAAGATCTCTCGAATTACTTTACAAAAGCTTGGGCGGCTCTGGACGCATCCGCCGGTCCGGACGCGGATGTGGACCGAATCAAGCAATTGCGCGCGATTCTGGATTATCATGAGGCACGGTGGTTGGCGAAAAACGGGCAGGAAGACAAAGCGATGGAGCAATTGCTGAGGGCCGCAAGGGCGCTCAATGAGTTGGTTGAAGGTAGGCCCGATGCAGCGGTGATCCGATCCGAGCTGGCTTCCTGTTACATTTCCTCCGCAGTCCTTTTTGAGGATCGAGGAAAGCTGGGCGATGCTCGCGAGACCAGGATTCTGGCAGTCAAAGAGCTCGAGACCATCCTCAACGATGATCCAGGAAACGTGCCAATACGTCTGGAGTTGGCAGGTTGTTACGCGGCCGTTGCCGACACGGCTCTGACAGCAGGGGATGTCGAGACGGCTGCAAAATTCGCGCAGGATGCATTGAAATTGCTGGATGAGGTCCTGAAAGAGGTTCCGGATTCGCGGACAGCCATCGTTCGCAAAGCTGGTTTGCTCGGTATTCAGGGCGTTCTGTTGCGTGATCAGGGAAAGCAGGATGAGGCCAGAAATCTTTTTGAAACGGGAATCGGTCTGCTCGAGAATGTTTCAGAGCATCCGATGAGAGACTATCGCCTTGCGATCCTGTATTGGCAAAAAGGCCGGATGCTGGGTTTTGCGGGTGATGCACAAGCACAGATCGATCTGTTGGCGAAAGCGGATGATGCGTTGAGAATTCTGGAGGAAGAGTTGCATCCCGAGGGTCCGACCGCGGAGTCCTTGAAGCGATCAAGAGGTTACCTCCTCGGCGATTATGCGTTGGCTCTGGAGGGGGCGGGTGAGCCCGAGCGCTCTCGGGAAGCCTACCTCAAAGCCGCCGAATCATGGGAGAAGCTGTTGGAAAAGCGCACCGATAACGAGGAATATGCTGACGCTTTGGAATGGGTGAGAGAGCGGTTGAAAAAAGAATGATGGTTCCCGCCGCTATTCCGCGGCATCCGGGTATGACCCGAGTATCTTGACCATTGAGCAATGGTTGGCGAGATCAGCCAGTGCTTTGGAGACATTCGGGTCTTCACAATGGCCGGAGAGATCCACGTGGAAGATGTATTCCCATTCCTTGCGTTTGGAAGGCCGGGACTCGATTTTTGAGAGATTGATGTGCAGGTCCTCGAACGATTTGAGCGCATTGACCAATGAGCCGGGACGGTCGTTGATTGCGAACAGGATGGAGGTGCGGTCATTCCCCGTGGGCGGGCAGGTTTTTTCACCGATCACCAGGAACCGTGTGGTGTTGGTGGCCCGGTCTTGGATCGCCCTTTCAAGCAAGTCAAGACCATGAATCTCCGCGGCAAGAGCTCCTCCGAGAGCGGCTGCGCCCTCGCTGGCTTTTTCTCTGGCAAGAGCGGCGGCCCGAGTCGTGGATGAGACCTCAACCAGATCGGCATGAGGAAAGTTTTTAAGGATCCAATTCCGGCATTGGCCGAAAACCTGGGGATGGGAATACAGAGTTTTGATTTGTTCCCGTGGGATGGCCGCCATCAGGCAGTTTTCAATACGCAGCAGGATTTGCGCACAAATGTGTAGCGTCGAGTCGACAAACAGATCGAGCGTGTGTGAGACCGCTCCCTCGGTTGAATTTTCGATCGGGACGACACCATAGTCCGCCTGGCGTCTGCTTACCTGATCGAAGACATCGGAGAAATTCGTCTGGGGCGAGTAGTTGACCGAGTGACCGAATTTTTTGATCGATGCCTGATGGGTCCAGGTTCCTTCCGGGCCGAGGTAGGCGATTTTCAGATCGTCTTCCAATGCGAGCGCTGCTGACATGATTTCGCGGTAGATCGCGCGGATGGATTTCTCAGGCAGGCGCCCTTGATTCAGCGAGATGAGCCGGTCCAACAATGCCTGTTCCCGTTCCGGCGCGTAGATTTGAAGTCCGTCACGTTTTTTGATCACACCGACTTCGTGAACGAGGTCGGCGCGTTGCGAGAGGAGGCTCAGAAGCTCCTGATCGATGAGATCGATCTGTTTGCGTATGAGATCAAGGTTCATGCTTCTTGTTGAGCGGAAGTTGGGTTTTGTTCGGTTTCCTCGGTGGAGTTCGCGGGAGCGGCGGGAGTCCCTACTTCATTCAGGGGTAGTTCATCAGGGCTGCGTTCGGCGGTTTCCGATGAGGGCTCGGGCAGTTTCACGCGTCTGAGTTCGGAAGCGTTGGGCAGTTCATCGATGCTGTTGATTCCGAAATGCTCGAAGAAAAGATCGGTTGTCAGGTAAAGAAGCGGCCGACCCGGGAGGTCGGCACGACCGCCAATCCGCACCAGATCACGATCGAGAAGTTTTTGGATCATTCCATCGCACGACACGCCCCGCACGGCCTCAATGGCAGCCTTGGTGATGGGTTGGCGATAAGCAATGATGGCAAGGGTTTCCATGGCTGGACCTGAGAGGCGCTCGGGTTTTCTGCCGGGGAAGAGGTGCCGAACGAAATCGCCGAAGTCAGGGCGGGTATAGACTTTCCATCCTTTCGGGCGCTCGAGAATGGTAAAAGCGCGCTGGGTTTCGGCATAATGCTGGTTCAGGGCCTTGATGGTGTCGGTGATCTGTTCGGGTGTGGTTTGGCCAAGACCGATCAACCAGTCGGGAAGCGGAGCTGGAGTTGCTCCCTCCTCGGTTTCGCGAGCCATCACATCTTCGGCCTCCGCGACGCGTGCGCGGACGAGTCGTGCCATTTCCTCCGAGGAGAGGGCTTCTTGGGATGCGATGAGAAGGGATTCTAGGATGGCACTGAGTTGCATATCGGGTCGGCAGATTAGGGAAGGTGTGATGTATTTCAAGCTTCACAGTATTCGAGGGGAAGAAAGATATTTTGAGGAATATGAAGTTTCCCCTTGATGTGTGCGGCATGAAGGGCTAATCCACCGCGCTCTCCTTCCGTCAAATCTGCTGGTGATCTGGGGGCTAAGATGATTCCCCAACTGTTTTTCCCAATCATTCCGACCATGTCTGCCAAAAAAAATATCAAGAAAGTTGCAAAAAAACCTGTTGTCGCGAAAGCGAAAACCAAACTTGCGGTCAAGAAGCCCTCGGTAAAAAAGGTTTCGAAGAAGGCAGCCCCAGCCAAAAAAGCCGCTCCGGCCAAGAAAGCTGCTCCGGTCAAAAAAGCCGCTCCCGCCAAGAAAGCCGCTCCGGTCAAGAAAGCCGCTCCGGTCAAGAAAGCCGCCCCAGTCAAGAAGGCAGCTCCCGCCAAGAAGGCAGCTCCCGCCAAGAAGGCAGCTCCAGCGAAGAAAGCCGCTCCGGCAAAGCATACGCTGAAAAAGCCATTGGCTTCCGCACCGAAAAAAACCGATGCCAAAAAGCCGGAAAATCAATCGCGGGAAGTGAAACAGTCCGAAGTAAAGAAGGTCGCGGTGATCAAAACTGAGGTCAAGAAACCACTCTCTTCCAAAAAGCCATCGTTGGTAGATAGCCCTCCGCCGGCTCCTCCGAAGCCCAAATTCGTTCCCCCGAAGCCCATAACTTCACAGAAGCCCTCGACAACGGTCAAAGGGACTCACAGCCCGGCATTCATCGAAAAGCAGCATCAGCGTTTGCTCGATTTGCGTGATACGTTGGTGGATTCGATGTCCGGAATGACCCGTGACACCATCCGCAACGCTCCGGAAGGCAGTGAGGCATCAGGCAGCGGACAGCACCAAGGAGATGCCGGCAGTGATGCGTATGACCGGGATTTTGCCCTGTCCGTATTGGCCAAGGAACAGGACGCGCTCTACGAAATCGAGCAAGCCCTGCGTCGGATCAAAGCCGGAACGTACGGGGTTTGTGAAATTTCCGAACTGAAAATTCCCACCGCGCGGCTTGAGGCGATTCCCTTTGCACGTCTCACCGTGGAATGTCAGGCACAATGGGAAAAGGAATATGGCAACCGCCGTTTCCGGCCATCCGATGAGGTGGGCTTCAGCGGCGGCATTCCTCAAGAAGATGAAGAATCTGTTACGGTTTCGCTTGACGACGACGACGAATAAATCCATATCGCCCCTCCACCAAACAAATCATGCCACGCGAGATCATCATTTTAGAGTGCACCGAAGCCAAAGCCGAGGGCATGCCGACTTCCCGTTACGTCACCACGCGCAACAAGAAAAGCCTTCGTACACCAGGTCGCTTGGAGAAAGTGAAATTCAATCATTTCCTCAAGCGTAGAACCCTTCACCGCGAACTCCGCTAACACCATGTCCGAGCCCAAGACCGTACAACGCCGTATCAATTTTCGTAAGGCCAACCGCCAGATGACCCGCCGCAGGCAGGACATCCCCGTAGAGCAGTTGGTCCCGACGAATCCTGAAATCCTCAGCAAATTCACTTCAGAAACAGGAAAGATTCTTCCGCGTCGTGTCACCGGTGTGACCGCCAAGGTGCACCGCAAGATCAACAACGCGATCAAGCAATCTCGTGCAATCAACCTCATGCCGTGAAGGGTGTTGAGTTTGGTTGAGCAACCTATGGATTCATTCACACTCAAAGCCCGCCCGCATCACTGGGCGGGTTTTTTTGTCTCCCCATTTTACCGAAGATAAACAGATGCAGGTTTTGCCAGATACGCAGAACGAACAGGATCATCGTGAAATTGTCATCGACCGAGTCGGCGTGAGGGATTTGCGTTATCCGGCGAGTTACTCTGATCGCGATGGCGTGGTGCAACCGACCATCGCCAAATTTGAAATGACCGTCGAATTGCCGGCACATCTGAAAGGCACCCACATGAGCCGGTTTGTCGATGTGCTGCATCAGATGAACGAGCCATTATCGGGCGGTGCGATGATGCGCCTGACCGAGAAGCTGGCGAAACGCCTGGACGCACAACGCGCGCAAGTGAGTTGCGAGTTTGTGATTTTCCGTGAAAAACAAGCGCCGGTCTCAAAAATGAAAAGCCTGATGGATTACGGGATGGAGATGGAGAGCCGCTATTCGTCGGATGGCGAGCATGATCTTTTTCTGAGTGTGAACATTCCGGTTGCGACACTCTGTCCATGTTCAAAGGCGATCAGCGAGCGCGGTGCGCATAACCAGCGCGGGGTGGTAACCATCTCGGTGGAAACCTCGGTTGATATGGATTTCGAGGATCTGATCGAATTGGCGGAAGGTTCGGCAAGCTGTGAGTTATATGCGGGCTTGAAGAGGACCGATGAAAAGGCGGTGACCGAGCGGGCTTATGATCAGCCGGTTTTCGTTGAAGATCTCGCCCGCAATATCGCCGCAGGATTAAAAGAACATCCGCTGGTCAAATGGTTCCGGGTCGAGGCTGAAAATTTCGAGTCGATCCACAATCACAATGCGTATGCGATGATTGAGGGTTGAAATGCCAGCCGGGGTCTCGGGTGTTGCGCGCCGGCATCCTACCTTTTCAGCCGCAGCATGGCGCTGGCGAATTCGTCACCGAGGCGGATGAAAAACCGGCCGCTGCCATCATAGTGGTAGCCGAGGTTACTGCCATGGAGAATCCATTCTTGCTCCGCCTTGGTGTATGCCCCGGTGTTCGAGCGATCGGTGGCATCGCGTTTCATTCTCCAGAGAGCGACCTCGGGTGTCGTCAGATTCCAGCTTTCGATGGCGGTGACATGGCTCAGCCCGGGTTGCGTTGCGGCCTCGCGTTGGGCATTGGCCACCTGATTGGACATGGCCTCTTCGGGGAAGGCGGGAGTGCCGAGGACTCCGATAACAAAAGGCATGTCGGGTTGTTTGAGTTCACGGCGCAGATCACGGATGTAATGGGCCATGTTGTTGGCGTAGTTGCCATAATACTCGGGATCGAACTGATCGTTGAAGCCCTGAAACCACAGTCCTCCGGCAACTTCATAGCCCGCAGACGGATCGTATTCGGGATGGTAGGATTTCGGATCTGTCAGAACTTTTCGGATGAATTCAGTCATCTGCTGCCAATAGAAACCGGCGGCGTCAGTATTCGGCATTTCACCGGGATTGCGGATGAGGGACTTTTGCAGTTCTTTGCTCTTCTGGTTCATCTCAGCCAGTTTTTGCTGAGCGGCAGCTTGTTCGTCCTTTGTCAGCTTCGTGATGGCCAGCTGGAGGGCACGCTTTTCGCTTTCAAGAGCTTTCCAATCTTTTTCAACCTTTGCCATGGCGGCAGCAGAGCCACCACCGGCGAGATAAAGATCCCAGGCGGCCTTGTTTGCTTTCCAACGTTCCAGCTGTTGTTTTTCGTTAGAGGTTGGCTGGTACGGGCCGGCCGAGGGCGGGCGGAAATCGTAGTGCAGGGACTTGCCACCCCATGCGGTTTTGATGATCAGAACGGGTTGGTCCAGTTGCTTTTCCATCATGATCCCGAAAGCGTATTCAGGACCGAATGCGGTTGGTCTCGCACCGTATCCGCTCGTCAGTGGCCCGCTTGCCTCACCTGGCTCGGAGGCGCGATTGACTCCGCCGTAAGCAGCGATGTAGGTATGTTTGGCAACGGGTATTCCGGTTTTTTCAACCCATGTATTGGCGATATCGGGAGCGAATTTTTGGGTTTTCGCCGCGGCAAGGGCTTCCAAAACCTTTTCATCCGTCAGGTTGGGGGTGAAAACTGCGGCAAGCTCCTTGTCACGTGCGGTACGTGCGGGATCGGTCTGGCGTTTTTTGAATGCCTCGTAACGCTGTGCACGTGCCCGATCCGTTTCCGCCTTCAAGGCGGCAGCAAGCAGGTTGGCGAATTCATTCCGTGGGAGCCTGGCGTTGGCCGGATCTTTCAGGAGGGTTTCCTTCAGGCCGGGTTCGAGTTTGAGCCTGATATCGCGATCCAACCATGATGTGAGACTCGCCCATTCATCGGGTGTCGGGATATAAGCGGGCTTGGGTAAATAGGCGAGCGTTGAAACCTCTGCATGCCCTTGCATGTTGGATTGGCCCGCAAGGACGTAAACCAGGAGTTTTTTGCCTTTTTGAGCGGCGCTTGCCGAAAGGCTCAGGGAAAGGGGAATTGCTGTGAGGCAAAGGATGAGTAGCTGGGTTTTCGATTTCATAGGATGGTTCTGATCATCATCACAGCTTCCGCATTCATGCGGAAGCCGGGTCCATTCTGGGCATGTTCTGGCGAAACCTAGGGCTTCACATAGATATGATAGCCACAGTGGTAGTCTGCGGGGATGGATTTGACCTCATCGCTATCGGGAGCGGTGTTGAAACCTCCGCGCTCGATGATGAGGAAATCCTTACCGCCGGCATTTCTGATTTCGAATTTCACCGCCTGATCATCATTGATTCCGAAGAGGGTGTCTCCACTCCAGAAATAGCCGCCATAAAATTTCGATTTCGCGGTTTTGCCACCCTCGATGAACTGGATGACATCTTTGGGGTTTTCAGTACTGCGTTTCGTGTTGGCCAGGTAAGCCTTGATTTTCGCATCGATTTCTCCCGGGTTGTTGGGTGCCGGGTAAACGGCCCAAGCCCATGTCCCGATGACAGCGGAATTCGGTTTGAATGTTCCGTCGAATACAAACATGTCGGAATCCTTTCCGCTGACATAGGATTTCAAGGTTGTCTTCGGCATCCGCTGGACGAAATCAAGGCCACCGGGGAGTTCTTGAACGATACTGCCGATGCGGGAGCGGACGGTTTTCGCCCCGCCGCCCAGGACAGCACCCGTGTTGGGTTCTTTGAGCGCCGCAGGCATGCCGGTGTAGGTTTTTTTCAGAATTCCGTCCGCAAAGGCCTTTACCTCAGGGCTGGCGGTTTTCAATACGTCTGCAATGGCTTTGGAGGTTTTGTAGGATGAGGAATCAACGCGGAAGGATGCAGATTGATTCACGATGACCGGAAGGACGGTTTTGTAATGCGCCGGCTCGGTGGCGATTTTGGCGAGGGCGCAGACTGCGGAGGTTTGGATCCAGGTGCAATCGTAACCCATGAGTTCTAAGAGGCGGTCGCGGTGTGGCGCGATGACGGATTTGTCGTGGCGTGCGAGGGCGTCGATGGCATGCAGCACGACCCACCATGATTCGTTCGGATCGTTCAGCATCTTGACCACTTGTTGCATCATTTCGGGTGTGATCTTGTCGAGAGCCAGCGGAGCGCCCTTAAACATTCCGGTGAGAGCGAGCAAGCCCGCCTGACGGAGGCGTGCGTCGGTTGATTTGAGGAGAGGCAGAACCATTTCAACCTTACCGCGTCTGACGACTTGATCCATCGCCATGCTTCGGAGGTCGTATTCGGGATGGTGGATGTATTTCAGAATCGTCTGATCCGTTGCTGAGGGACTCGTGAGCGCGGCGATCACCGATACGGAGCAGTCTTTGCCGACCGTCTCATTCAAGAGATCCTGAAGCGTAAGCGTTCCACCGGGTATGGGTTCGATGGAGTGGAAGATATCGTCGGCCGCATTTCCCCAAGGCCGTTTGATCGGTGCAGTTTTTGCCCATTTGCTACGCGGTGCGCCGAAGAGCTGAAGGTGCTTGCGAGGAAGTGTGTAGGTGAGAGCGAAGAAAGTGCCCCAGTCCATATTATCCTCGGTAGCCGATCTGTCGTAGCGGTCGTCCATGCCGGCGATGCCGATACTGCCGTCGAAGCGGCGAGAGAGATCCATCACCCAGCGGCGGGTGTCCATGTAGGAGCGATAGGCGGTAGGTCGTTTTTCCCGGACTTGATTCATGGCGGTATGGTGCCAGATCTCGCCCATGCCGCCGCCGGTATGGGCGGCGTGGAACCAGTTGGTCGCGTAAAAAGCCTTCATCGCCGAGTTATCGCGTGCCTTGGCGAATACGGAATTTTCACCTTCCGGAGAAACCATCGCTGCGGCTCCGAGGCCGAAGGCGAGTCCGCTGGTTTTTCCGTTATCGCGGAAACCGCCTTCCGGTAGTGTGTTGCCATATGCAACGTTACCGTGTCCGGCAAAGCGGTAAAACTGCGCAAATGCTTCGTTGTACATGTAGTCGTCCACCTCCACTCCGCAAAGTTTCGCCATGTGCAGGAATGACATGCAGTTGACGCCGGAGGCGTGAACTTGTCCCGAACCGACGGAATAGGTGAAAGCCGCTGGAGCGCCGCGCCCGCTCCAACCGCCACTGTACATGTGAACGCGGAGTTCCTCGGTCATCTGCTTGATGACCGGAAGGACGCTTTGGTCTCCCGTACGGAGGTAGTATTCACACAGGCCGGGTCCCTTGTATCCTTTTTCCCAGTTGAGGCCACCGATGGTGCTGATTCCATTCATCCAGCGTTTCACGACTTGAAGATCCTTTTCCTGGCCGGTGGAGAGCAGGAAGATCACCGAACCCCAGCGCGGTTGGTCTTGTTTCCCGATAAGATCAGCGAGGTTTTGAACGATTTTGTCAGATTTCGGGCAATTCAGAGGCCAGGTTTTGCTGTAAGCTCCCATGACCGGAATTTGTACGAGCACATCGCCTACATCCCTGACTTTCAGGACGACCTTGCCGTCCTTGGCCTCGGCCTCAGTAATGATATTTCCGAGAATGATCCGCGGATCGGTGTCCTTGAGTATCACCCCGTTGATGCTCTCGATGATTTGGCCTTTTTGGAGTTTGCCCGTGGAGGCGGCAGGAGAGCCGGGTTCCACTTGATGGATCTGCATGGTCATGCCGGGACGGATGAGATTGATGCCGATTCCGACGGGACCGAGATTGCGAACCACCCATGGACCACGATCCGTGACGTTGGGGAAGGGATTGAAAAGCGGTGTGTAACCCGGGGCGTAATAGGCCGGCTGGCTGTTGTCCGGTTTTTTTTGAGCAAACGCACCAGACGTGAGTGACAATCCGAGTACGACGGCACAAGTGCGGGAAATCCTGGTTGAGAATGGAAGCATAGGGTTTGGTTTTTAAGCTATCGGCAAGCTATCAGTGGCATCCCGGATGGAAAGCAGAAACTTGGTTTGCGTTTTTGTCCCAACCGGTATTGGTTGCGGCAAGTATCATGAAAGGGGGAATGGTTTTTCTGGTTTTAATGGGATTGGCGATCGCGGCAATCGGCGCATTGTTTACCCTTCTGATGTGGAACAGTTACACGCGTGCCGTCGAGCAACATGCATGGCCGCAGGTTGACGGGGTGGTGTTGTCCTCTGTGATGGAAGAATGGTTGGAGCATGATTTCACACCGCCTGAGTATCGGCTCAACATTTTGTATGGATACGAGTGGAAGGGGGAGCGCAAGACCGGAAGCCGGTTCGATTTCCGTGGTAATCCGAAATACAACAAACGTGAAAAAATCGAGAAGTTGCTGGAGGCTTATCCGGCCGGAAAAAAGATCCGTGTTTACGTGAAGCCGGATGACGCGAATTTTGCAATGCTGAAGCCAGATTCGAAGGCGGCTGGGTATTCGATCTGGTTTCCCTTGCTTTTTGTGTTCGGAGGGATGGGCATTGTGGTGAGAGCCATCAGAGCCCGGGCTTTGTGAAAGGATGAAATCGAGTCAGCACGCCTGATCCGGTTCCATCTCGTGAGAATGCGGAGAGGATTGCCACCTGCGTTGCCGGACCCGCTCACTCCAACCGGAGAAGCACCGGAGCGTGGTCCGAGATGCTCAGAGGCACATCGGGGAGGAGCGTGGCCTGATTCTTTCTGAAGCCGGCGGTGAAGATGTAATCGAAAGTGGTCGGAATGAAATCCTCGAACTTGGGATGATTTCGCCATGTGAGGCGATTGTCGCGTGGGGTTTGGTTCCATGAGTTGTGGAAGTTTGCCGCCTCCATCTGTCCGATTGCGGTGCAGCGTGGGAATTGCCCATCATGGTTGGTATTGAAATCGCCGCCGATCACCCATCCCATGATGGGTTCGGGAGCGAACTTTTCTTTCATCTTCCGGGTATGGGCGATGATTTGTCTGACCGATTCGGCGCGGATGGCGGCAATCTTTTTTTCTCCATCCGGGGTCTCGCTTCCGCGGTTGCTGCGAAGGTGGACACAATACACCATGATGAGGCCCCTGCCACTCGGGTGTTTCAGTGCGGCGACCGCAAATCCCCGTTGGATGCCGGGGGCATGTTGCGCGAATCGGTAATTTTCCTGCCATGCGGAACGGGCCTCGAGTTTTGAAGCGATGACGCATTGCTGCGGAGCAGCCTTCTTCGTATCGAAATCGATGAAACCGGTGATGATGTGGGTTTTCATGCCACGGATGGGTGCGATGAGTTGCGTGATCGATGTTTCATCACGGATTTCCTGGGCGAGGAGCAGATCGGGATCGGATTTCCTGAGGATTTCCCGAGCGGATTTGAGATGGTTGGACTGATCGGGCAAGGTGGCGTCTTGGTAGCCACCCGGAAACCAGCGGATGTTCCAGGACATCGCGTTGAGGGGACTCGCAGACGAGGAAATGCCCAGCAGCCAGTGAAAAGCGATGATGATGATGAATGATCGCAGAGGCATGGATCAAGCATGGCGGGAAAACTGGCGGGTGTGAATCAAATTGGCATTGTGGCTTGCAGAATCCCACGGGGATTGCCAGTTTCGGGGGTATGAAGCTGATCCCATGTCTCCGGTTTTTCATTTTTCTCGGCTTGGTCGCCATCGGTTCCGCTGGTTTTTCCGGTGCACAAGAGGACAATGGTGGGCTTCCACCGTCATTGCCAACCGAGCAACCCGGCGAGATCGATGACGGAAAAAGTCCGACTGTCGATCAGCGGATCGATCAGTTTTTTGCTGATTCCACCGGGTGGTTTGTGAAAACTGTTTTCTCATCGGTGAAGATCGCAGGTTATGATGTCCTATGGGTGGTCCTGTGGTTGGCTTTGGCAGGCGTTGTTTTCACCCTGGCGTTTGGTTTCATCAACATCCGGGCGTTTCCTCTGGCCATTCGTACCGTAAAGGGCAGATATTCCCGCGAGAGCGATCCGGGTGAAATCACCCACTTCCAGGCATTGTCAACCGCGGTTTCCGGAACTGTCGGCTTGGGTAACATTGCGGGTGTGGCCATCGGAATTTCCATGGGCGGGCCCGGAGTTGCGTTCTGGTTGTTCCTGAGTGGTTTTCTTGGCATGGCGACAAAGTTTGTCGAGTGCACGCTGGGTATGAAATACCGGGAGATCGATGCGGCAGGTCGGATTCATGGAGGAGGGATGCAGTATTTGAGAAAGGGATTCGCGCGATGGGGAGATGGGTGGTTTGGCAGATTCATGCGTTATTTCGGTGTGTTGCTCGCGGTCTTGTTTGCGGTGTTCTGCATCTTCGCATCATTCGGGGGAGGGAACGTTTTTCAGGTGAATCAGACGACGGCGCAGTTGTTGAATGTGACTGGTGGTGAAGAGAGTTTTTTTGTCGGCAAGCAGTGGATGTTCGGCCTGTTTATGGCGATCGCAACGGGATTGGTGATCATCGGCGGGATCAGTGGCATCGCGAAGGTCACATCCAAACTGGTTCCGTTGATGTGCATCGTTTATGTGATCAGTTGTCTCATCGTCCTGGGATTCAATGTGGGGCATATACCCGAGGCGCTTGCGGAAATCTGGAACGAGGCCTTTGAACCCAGAGCGGCGGTGACGGGAGGGTTGCTTGCGGCTTTTATTTGGGGGATGCGCAGGGCGACGTTTTCGAACGAGGCCGGTATCGGTTCGGCTCCCATCGCGCACTCTGCGGCCAAATCCAAGATGCCCGCCAGCGAGGGAATCGTGGCGTTGCTCGAGCCGTTCATCGATACCGTCGTTGTCTGCACCATGACATCGCTGGTTCTTGTGACCACGATGTATTTCCAGGGAGACACGGGAGTGTTCCATATCAACGGACAAGCCTATGAAATCGGCAATCCGTCCAACAACAGCTTTTCCTTCGGGATTGGTATGACCTCCGCATCCTTCGAGACGGTCCATGATGGCTTCAAATATGTATTGTTTGTCTGTGTGTTTCTATTCGCATTCTCGACATTGATCACATGGAGTTACTATGGATTGCAGGCATGGCAGTTTTTGTTCGGGAAAAGCCGGATCATGGAGATGTGCTACAAATTCATCTTCTGTCTGGTGATTGTCGCGGGTTCCGCGGCCTCGATGGCCAGCGCGGTTGATTTCTCCGACGCGTCGCTTTTCGCGATGAGCATACCCAACCTGGTGGGGGCCTACATTCTGATGCCCGTGGTTTCACGTGAGCTGAGAAAGTATCGTGAATATACCCGTCTCGTCGATGATGGCATGGGTAAGGACGAGGCTGAGGCCGAGGTTTGCAGCAAGCATGGCTGATTTTTCCTGCCCAGCAGAGTTGTTCCATGGCACGGGAGTATAAAATTCAGCGGAACGGGACGGTTCACGGTTCCGGGATCGATTATGAGAGGGAGCTGAACGCAGAGCAGTATCGAGCCGTGAGTTCTCCGCCGGGCAAGGTGTTGGTGATTGCAGGTGCGGGATCAGGCAAGACGCGTACGCTTACTTACCGGGTTTCGTGGTTGCTGGACAAGGGCGAGAGTCCCCGGTCAATTTTACTTCTGACGTTCACCAATAAGGCCGCGCGCGAAATGGTCGAGCGGGTGAAGTCCCTTGTCAGATGTGATGTCGCGGACTTGTGGGCCGGAACCTTTCATTCGATATGCAATCGGATTCTCCGGCGTCACGCCGAAGAGGTGGGGTTGACAAAATCGTTTTCCATTCTGGATCGGGATGATCAGAAATCCCTGATGAAGGGTGTTGTGGCCGCTTGCGACATGGATGTCAGGCAACGGCGCTTTCCCAAGCCGGATGTTCTGATTTCGATCTTCAGCCTGATGGCGAATACGGGAGCTGGGTTGGAGGATGTGATGCTGGCGAGATATCCGTATTTCGTTGAATGGTTGGATGAACTGGAAAACGTCCATGCCGCGTATGCGAAAAAAAAGCGCGAGACGAATTCGGTCGATTTTGACGACATGCTGCAACTGACCGTGGATTTGTTCAGGGATCAGCCGAACATACTGGAAACGTATCGACGGCGTTTCGGTCATGTCCTGGTAGACGAATATCAGGATACGAACTCGGTCCAGAGCGAGTTGATCGATTTGCTGGCGGGTGGAGAAAACAGCCTGATGGCGGTGGGGGATGATGCGCAGTCGATTTACTCATGGCGGGGAGCTGAGGTGGATCACATTCTCAATTTCGAGAATCGATATCCGGATGCGGTGGTTCACACCATCGAGACCAACTACCGGAGCGTTCCGGAGATATTGGATTTGTCGAACGCTGCGATTTCCGCCAACCGAATGAGGTTTGAGAAAAACCTGAAATCATGGAGATCGTCGTCCGGAGCCAGACCGGCCCTGGTTGCGGTGGAGGATCCGGCCAGTCAGGCTGCGTTCGTCGCACAGCGCATGCTGGAGCTGCGGGAGGAGGAGGGTATAGAGCTCTCCGAGATGGCGGTGTTGTATCGTGCTCATTTTCAAAGTCTGGAGATTCAAATGGAGCTGACCCGTCGCGGGATCCCGTTTTCGATCACCAGCGGATTGAGGTTTTTCGAGCAAGCGCACATCAAGGATGTCGCTGCGTTTTTACGTTTCGTCACGAACCGGAAAGACGAGGTCAGTTTCAAGAGAATGGTGGAGCTCATGCCGGGCTGCGGACCGGGTGTTGCCGATAAATTGTGGCAGAGGTGGTGCCGTGACCCGCTAGCGGCGGCTGCCGAGCCACCCGTTAAGTGGTCTGACATTCTGTTGGGGTATACGGTTCCGAAAAAGGCCCAAAGCGACTGGGAGCAGTTTTGTTATACCCTCGACGAGTTGACGCCGGGCGGTGAGTTTGCGACTCCCTCAGAAATGCTCTTTAGCGTGCTGGAGGGGGTGTACGACGGGTATCTCAGGGAGAATTTTGAGAACTATGAAGGCCGCAGGGGAGATATTCAGCAACTCATTGAGTATGGGGGGGGCTTTTCGGACGTACCTGAGTTTCTCTCCCAGCTTTCCCTGATGGCTGCGGCTGATGGGGAGCCGACGGGAGAAACCGCGGATCCGGACGATGACAAGGTGACCTTGTCGTCCATCCATCAGGCGAAGGGTCTCGAATGGAGGGTGGTTTTTCTGATCTGGTTGGTTGACGGACAATTTCCAAACGGCCGGATTCTCGATGCGGATGATGATGCGTCGTTTGAGGAGGAACGCCGTCTGTTTTATGTCGCTCTCACCCGGGCCAAAGATGATTTGTATTTGAGTTACCCGATGATGAATCCGAAAAGTTATACAGGCGATATCCTGTGTCGTCCTTCGCGTTTCCTGGATGATTTTCCGAGAGAATTGGTTGAGGAATGGAATGTCGGCAATGAGTGGGGAGAAGATCAACCATTCTGAGACATGGGTGTCTGCGAAAAAGGCGGGCCCGAAGGTCCGCCTTTGACAGAGAGTTGCAATTGCCGGCAGTTAAGCTCCGCCAATTTCGGTATGGCCGCTGAGTTGTGCTCCCTCTTCCATGGAAAAAACACGGGACTTGATGTCGCCTGTCACCTTTGATTTGTCCTTCAGTTCGCAGCGTTGGGACGTAACCTTGCCATCGATCCTGCCAAACACGGTCACGTCTCCGGCTGAAACATCCCCCTTGATTTGGGCGGTCTCCCCAATGGTGATTTTACCTTTTTCGGAAGTGATTTCCCCTTCGATTTTACCGTAAATGATCATGTCATTGGAAAAACGAATGGATCCGTTGATTTCAATTCCTGTGGAGAGAACATTAGTAGCTGAAGCCATAGCAACCAAAAGCAAGCAGACCAGCGAGCGGCTGGCAATCTCAAATTAATCCCTTTCCCATGAAGTTTTCGGGTGCGAATCTGAAAATATCGGCTAAAACCGACTTCAGCCATTCATCAGCCATGCCGCGAGTCACCATCACCGTCCCAGATCATGCCCTCCAGCCCTATCGGTTCGATCTTCACCGGGCAGTGATCACGATCGGAAGATCCAGCGGAAACGACATTGTGGTCGGCAGCGGTTCGGTTTCTGGCAAACACGCAGAGATGCGACGCGTCAGAGGTGGGTATGAGTTGATCGATCTGGATTCCACCAACGGGATCAAGTTGGACGGGATCAGAAAAAAGAAGATGGATTTGGCCACAGGCATGATCGTGAAGCTTGGCGATGTGGAACTGGGTTTTACCCTTCAAGAGGAGGAACTGCATACCTTGGCAGCCGAGGTGGAATCCAGCCACGGGGTGGCTGAAGCGAATGACACATCGGCTCCCGTGCAAACCGAGAATGAGGACCGCAGCGATGTTGCAGGTGGATCGGAGCATGGCTCCGACGAGGATGATGTAAACGGACAAGTCCCCGAGAAGGGTGTTTCGGTCCGCAGTCGCCTGAGCTTCGGGTTTCTGATGTTCGCGATTGTGGTTGTTGCCCTGGCGTTTTTCTACGGGGCGGACAAACGTCACCGGCAGGACACGGGGGAGGGACTGATCAAAGCCATCTTGCCCAAATTCGGTGATCAGAGCAGGCATCCTGCCGCCGATTGAAGCCGGTCAGACGTTGAAACGGAATTCGATCACGTCACCGTCCTTGACGACATATTCTTTTCCTTCAATGCGCACTTTGCCTGCGGTTTTTGCGGCGGCTTTGGAGCCGGCAGCCACCAGGTCGTCGTAATGAACGATTTCAGCAGCGATGAAGCCGCGCTCAAAATCGGTGTGGATCACTCCGGCCGCCGCAGGGGCCTTGTCGCCCTCCGTGATCGTCCATGCACGGGTCTCCTGCACGCCGGTGGTCAGATACGTCCGCAGACCGAGCAGGTGGTAGACACCGCGGATGAGCGCCGAAACCCCGGAGTCCTTGACTCCCATTTCAGCGAGAAATTCAGAGGATTCCTCGGGTGAGAGGTCCGAAAGTTCCTCTTCGATGCGGGCTGAGATGACGACGGCTTGGGAACCGGAGTGCTGCGCCGCATATCTCCTGACTTTGGCAACCTCGGGATGAGTGTCAGGATCCAGCGTGGCTGCCGCCAGTTCGTCCTCGGAGACGTTGCACGCATAGATGGTGCGTTTCAGGGAGAGGAGGAAAAATCCTTTGACGACCTCGAGATCCTCGGCGGAAAATTCCAGGGTCAAAGCAGGTTTTCCCTGATCGAGGTGGGGCATGATGATGTCGATGAGCTCAACTTCTTTTTTTGACTCCTTATCCCCTCCTTTGGCTTTTTTCTCGCGGGAAGCCCGCCTTTTTTCCAGAGCCGCCATATCGGCCAGGATCAGCTCGGCATTGATGATCTCGATATCCCGGATGGGGTCGACCGAGCCCAATTCGTGGATGATGTCGTCGTTTTGGAAACAACGCACGACCTGAACGATGGCGTCCGTCTCGCGGATATTGGCCAGAAATTTGTTTCCCAAGCCGGCTCCCTCCGAGGCTCCCGCAACCAAGCCGGCGATATCCACGAACTCGATCGCCGTCGGAACGAGTTTCTGCGAACCGGAGATTTTGGACAGCACGGCAAGTCGCTCATCGGGAACCATCACGATGCCGACGTTGGGATCGATCGTACAAAATGGGTAATTTGCAGCTTCCGCCTTCCGGGTACGGGTGACTGCGTTGAAAAGGGTGGATTTCCCGACGTTTGGTAGACCTACGATTCCTGCTTTCAGCATAGCGCGCGGAGATTGTGCGGGTTCGGAGTTCAGGGCGAGAGAAATTTTTCTGAAACCCCGAGGGAGGGCAGATTCGTGGGGCAATCAGGATCGATAGGCCTGAAAAAGATTTGAAGATTGTGAAGATTTCCCGATTGACAGCCTCAAATCGGCTGCCTAGCTTTCGCGCCCCTGCCGTTGGATGTGTCCAATTGCATCCGGATAGTCTCCTTGAATTACATCGAAATGAAAACATTTTCCGCCAAGCCACACGAAGTCGAACGCAAATGGTATGTGATCGACGCCAAAGGCAAAGTTCTCGGCAAAGTTGCCGTCGAAGCCGCACGTCTCCTTCGTGGCAAGAACAAGCCGATTTTCACCACCCACATTGATACCGGCGATTTCGTGGTGGTCATTAACGCGGATCAGTGCGTTCTGAGCGGCACCAAGGAGACCGACAAGATTTACACCCGATTCACCGGCTATGTCGGTGGCAAGAAAGTCGAGACTCCTGCCAAGCTGCGTGAGCGCCGTCCCACCCTGTTGGTTGAACGCGCCGTGTGGGGTATGATTCCGAAAACCCGTTTGGGTCGTTCCCAGTTCGGCAAACTCAAGGTCTACGCAGGTTCCGCCCACCCGCACGAAGCCCAGCAGCCTACCGTTCACGAAATTCCCTAATCTCCATTTTTCCAACCATTATGCCTGCCACTGTTACCCATAGTTCCACCGGACGCCGCAAAACCGCCGTTGCCCATGCACGGTTGACCGAAGGCTCCGGAGACATCCTCATCAACGGACTTGCTCTTGAAGATTATCTTCCGACCATTGATCTGCAGAATGCCGTCCTTGCGCCATTTCAGGCGGTCAACATGGTGAACAAGTTCGACGTGGTGGTCGTGGTCAAGGGTGGCGGTAAAAATGCCCAAGCGATTGCGATTCGGCACGCCATTTCCCGCGCCCTCACCAAGGTGGATCCTGCGAACCGTGGACTGGTGAAGCCGGAAGGGTTTCTCACTCGCGATCCTCGGATGAAAGAGCGCAAAAAGCCCGGCCAGCCCGGTGCGCGCGCCCGCTTCCAATTCTCGAAACGTTGATCGGCTCTGCCCGCGATGTTTTCTCCGAAGGCCACATCCGACGATGTGGCTTTTTTTCTTTCCGGACAGAACCGCAACTTTTCAAGCCGCCGGGGTTTGAACTGATCATATGAAAACGAGTCTGTTGTTTCCGGGAATGGCGTTGGCCATCGGTTTGGGGGTGGGTTTCGGTATTGGCAAGACCGGTGGCAGCGGGGACGAGCCCGACCTTGCATCCATTGAGTCGGAAATGAGGACCCGCTCCAAAAATCGCCCTGCTTTGAATGGCTCCAGGGAGGCAAGAAACGAAAAAACCCAACGGAATATCGATGACATCTACCGTCAGCCCGGGCAGACGAGCCGGGTTCAATCGCTGCTGGATTTGTATTCGAATTTGTCAGCTGCGGAGTTTTCGGGCGAGGCGGACAAGCTGGAGGGACTGCCGTTCAACGAGCGGATCCTCGCTTCGGTGTTGTTGTTTGGGAAATGGGCAGAGGTCGATCCGACAGCGGCGATGGGTTATGCCGATACCATGGGATTTGTCGGTATGATGGTTCGTCCCACGGTATTGCAAGGTTGGGCCAGTACGGATCCTGTGAATGCGGCGAAATATTACTCTGAAAATCCATCGCAGTTTGCGATGATGAACATGATGGGGGGAGGCCGCGGAGGAATCGGCCCGCTCGGCCCAGCGGAGATCATCGCAGGGGAATGGGCAAAGCAGGATCCGAATGCAGCCATGGCATGGGCTTCAGGTTTGAAAACCAACAGTGCGGCGGCCATGAGCTCGGTGGTTTCTGAGGTCGCCAAGACCGACCCCATGAAGGCGGTCGGCATGGTTGCGGAGATGGGTGAGGATGCGCGTGGTGAAGCATACAGAAATATCGCCAGGGTGTGGGGTCAGAAAGATTTTTCAGAGGTCAGCGCATGGGCGGCCGGGCTGCCGGATACGCAGCGAGGTGCCGCCATGTCGGCCGCCATCGAAGGTCTTGCAAGCGCCAATCCGGTGCTTGCAGCGAGGGAGCTCTCGAAGGTTTCGGATTTGGAGGCGAGAAACAGGGTCATTCCATCCGTCGCCAAACACTATGCCAGAGCGGATGTGACAGGTTCGATGGAGTGGCTGAATTCATTGGATGACGAAGCGAAAAGTGCTTCCATGCGTGAGGTCATGCCCGTCTGGGCCGCATCTGATCCGGCTGCGACGATGTCTTTCATCCAATCCCAGACTTCTGCCGAAGTGAAGGATCGTGCTGCGGAGAGTTATATCTGGAGCAATCGCAGCGCGCCTCCGGCCCAGTTGGTCGAGGTTGCCGCCATGATCGGTGACGAAGGGGATCGTAGCCGTGCGACATCCGTACTTGCCAGCCGTTGGATGCAGGAGGACAAGGCAGCTGCCACGGAGTTTATCAATTCGACGGATGCCATTCCGGCTGAGACAAAAGAACGCATTCTCAGCGGGCGGCCGGTATGGGGCGGCGGGGGGAGAGGGCGAGGCCGTGGCGGTGACTAGATGCCTGTGCGACGAACGACGGAGCAGTCCGGAAAAGCATCGGTTCCCCTTAAAAACGAATGCGTGCAGAAAGATGATCGCACGTTTATAAGGCGTGAGATGCGGCTGGTGCATCGAGGAGAAAAGCCGTTGAATTTCGGATTGTCATCTTCATTTTATCCTCCAACATCATTTGCACAATGAATACGGGTATCTCGGGTATGGTTGTCTTGATCGTGGTGTCCGGTGTTCTGGCACTGTTGGTGATTTTTATCATCTCGGTCTATAATGCGCTCGTCAGGCTGCGGAATCTGTATCGAAACGCATTCTCGCAAATCGATGTGCAGTTGAAGCGCCGTTATGATCTGATTCCCAACCTCGTCGAGACAGCGAAAGCGTATCTCAGTCACGAGCGCGAGACCCTGGAAGCGGTGATTGCTGCCAGAAATGTGGCATCGGATGCGCGCGCGGCTGCAGCGGCCAATCCCGGCGATCCCGCAGCGCTGGGCCAGCTGGGGCAGGCCGAAGCAGGTCTGGGAGGCGTGCTTGGTCGTTTGTTTGCGGTGGCCGAGGCCTATCCGGATCTCAAAGCGAATCAGAACATGATGCAACTCAGCGAGGAGCTGACCACAACCGAAAACAAGGTCGCTTTTTCCCGTCAGGCATACAACGACTCCGTCATGTCTTTCAACAACAAGCGTGAGGTGTTTCCCAACAACGTGGTTGCCGGCATGTTCGGATTTCAGCAAGCGGCTTTGTTTGAGATCGAGGCGGTTGCGGAAAGAGTCGCTCCCCGGGTTCAATTCTGATGTTCGTTAGAGGCTCCAGATGAACTTCTTCGAGGCACAGGAGCGGGCAAGGAAATCCAGCCGCCTGCTTGTCTGGTGGTTTGTCTTTGCCGTGATCACGGTCATCCTTGTCATGTATGTGATTGTCATGCTGGCTTGTCGTCACCTGGATCCCGAAGCGATCGCCGGTGCGCCCCTCTCAGGCTGGTGGGATAGCGGGTTGTTTACCTGGGTGACGGTCATTGTGGGTGGTCTGATTCTGACGGGAAGTCTGATCAAGCTTTCCCGATTGTCTGCCGGCGGTAGCGTTGTGGCGGAAAGTCTGGGTGGAAGGTTGGTTGATTTGGGGACTCGCGATACCCAAGAGAAGCGCCTGCTCCATGTGGTTGAGGAGATGGCGATCGCATCCGGCATGCCGATTCCTCAGGTTTGGATCCTGGATCATGAACCGGGGATCAATGCATTTGCTGCGGGAACTGATCCGGCCAATGCGGTCATTGGCGTGACCCGTGGCACCATGGAGCGCCTGAACCGAGCGGAATTGCAGGGGGTAATCGCCCACGAGTTCAGTCATATTCTCAATGGGGATATGAAGCTCAACATGCGTTTGATCGGGTGGATTTTTGGTCTGGTCATGTTGTCCATGACAGGGCGCGTGATCTTTGAATTATCGCGTCATTTCCGGGGTTCGAGAGATTCGAAAAACGGAGGAATCGTGATCGCTGTGGTTTTGGTCGGAGTGGTGATCTGGCTGGTCGGATCTGTCGGAGTTCTCTTTGCCCGCCTGATCCAGGCGGCGATTTCGCGACAGCGGGAATTTCTCGCTGATGCATCGGCAGTGCAGTTCACAAGATACCCGGATGGGATCGCCAGCGCCTTGAAGAAGATCGGCGGGTACGCGGAGCACGGCAAAGTGTATTCCGCAGCAGCAACCGAGGCGCGTCACATGTTTTTCGCTGGTAGCTCGCTGGAGATGCTTTTTGCCACCCATCCCCCGCTTGAAAAGCGCATCAGAGCCATCGATCCGGGGTGGGACGGACAAGTGCTGGAATCCGACCATGTGATAACGGATGAGGAGTTCAACGGAGTGATGGGTTTTGCCACCCATTCTGCCGGGATGAAAGAAGTCGTCCCTTCAACGGACCGTTCCAACTTTCCGGATTTTTCCATGGAACGCGCGAAGTCCTTATTGCTCGGATTGTTGGTTTCTTCCGGATCGGGCGAGACTTTGGCTGCGGAAACATTGCGTGCGCATGGATGCGATGAAGAGACGATCCAACAGATTTTGGAATGGAGCAGGGAGGCTGCGGCCAAGACCACTGTGGAAAAATTGGCTTCGGTGGATATCGCGTTGGCTTGGCTGAAGCGTATGGAAAAGGACGAAGCAGCGGCTTATGTGATGTTGAGCCAGGCGTTGATCCGTGCAAACGGGCAGGTGGATTTGTTTGAATTCATGTTGCAGCAGGTCATCCGCAGGAATGTTGAAATCGGTATCGGCTTGGTTCCTGTGCCCATGATGAAATACCGGGCGCTGCAGGATCTGGAGGCGGAGGTTTCAACTTTACTATCTGCCTTCGCTAATCTCGCAGGCGGAGGCCATGCCATGACGGGGGCCGCTGAAGCCTATCGGATCCAAACGGGACGTGATCTCACGTTTTCGGGGATCGATCTCGCGCAGGTTTCCGCCGCCTTGGGCAAAATGGACGCCGCAACTCCTCCGGTGAAGGAACAAATCCTCCGCCTGTGTTCGCTGGTTGTGATGGACGATTCAAAAGCCGATCAACCGGAGATCGAACTGTTGAGAGCAACGGCTGAAGCGATGGGTGCGCCGTTTCCGCCTCACGTCAGCCTCGCCGTTTGAAAGACCGACAAGTCAGCGCTTGCGTTCCGATCGTTTCACTGGAAAATCCTGCTTGTGGAAAAACCTCGCATGCCATGGTGGCACAACCTGCATCATCTGGGACTTGATACCCCGTTGATCGCCGTGCTGTGGCTTTTCCTTTTCGCGAAAACCTGGAGAGTCAACTACCATCCATGGGAAGCATATGCGGTGCTGTTCCTCATGGTATGGTCAACTGGCATGGCGGCCAAGCTGCTGCGCAGCTCCATTCATGCCGACCCGAAAGACCCCCTGCAGATCTGGCGCAAGTGGTTGGTACCGGCGGCTGCGGGTGCCGGCTTGATTTCCGCGTTCCTGGTGATCTTGAATTTTCCATTGTCGATCTACCTGCGGCTGCTGGTTGTTGCCATCCTGATCATTGCCTATTTCGCCCTCGCAATTTTTTCCTCCGATCCGAAGGGCGATATCTCTTATCCAAAGCATCTGTTCGCTGGTGTGGCCTTTGCATTCGGAATCACCATGATGGCTCATGTGTATCTCACAAGTCTCACGCTTCAGGATCTCTTCCGTGCCCGAGAATTCCTGGCTTTTGCGGTAATGTGCACCATCGCTTCCGCGGCTCTGGAGCATTGGACTCGTGCCAAGCAGTCCGGAAATACCGCCATACAGGAAATTTGGCAGATCTCGTTGCCTCTGACCCTCTTGGGAGCGTCGGCTTTGGTGTTCGCCGTGCAGGAAGATTCCCAGATCACGCGCCCCTACTACTACTGCATCCTGACCGGAGCTGCTCTGCTGCAGGTCCTGAACCGGACGTTTCACAGGTTCGAGCTCTGCGATATCAAAATTCTGACCAGTGCCTGTTTTTTGGTGCCGGGTCTGATTTTTCAGGCTTATTCGATCAGCCGCTGAATTCAGCCGAATCGTGCAATTGGTCGGTTGACAGAAGGACATCTCCTGATAGCCTGCCGCCGCGCGTCGGGGACATTCGGAACCTTCTGTTTCGTATGATCGAGCCGCGCCATCCAACCCGACAATCATAATCACGATGCCAACGAAGAAGAAGCCAGCCGCCAAAAAACCGGTCGTAAAGAAATCCGGTGCGAAACAATCCTCCGCCAAGGAAACCAAATACGTCTACACCTGGGGTGCAGGTAAAGCCGACGGAAACGGTAAAATGAAAGCCCTGCTCGGAGGCAAAGGCGCGAACCTTGCGGAGATGACCCTCATCGGTCTTCCCGTTCCGGCAGGTTTCACGATTACCACCGAAGTCTGCACCTATTACTACGATCACAAGAAAACCTATCCGAAATCCCTGCGTGCGCAGATGGAAGCCGGTGTGGCCAACATGGAAAAAATCATGGGCTACAAATTCGGTGACGACAAGGGTTTCCCCTTGCTTCTTGCCGTGCGTTCCGGTGCACGGGACTCGATGCCCGGCATGATGGATACGGTACTCAACCTCGGCCTTAACGATAAGACGGTTGAAGCGCTTTGCAAAGCGACCAAGAACGAGCGTTTCGCATGGGACTGCTACCGCCGGTTCATTCAGATGTATGGCGACGTCGTCCTTGGCGTTCAGAAGCTGCCCAATGAGGACCACGAGCCGTTCGAGCACGTGATCGAGTCCTACAAGCACAAGACTTACAAAAAAGACATTGTCGATTCCGACCTGTCGGCGAATGACAACAAGGCGCTGGTTGCTTTGTTTAAAAAACTGGTCAAAGACCGTACGGGCAAGGGCTTCCCTGAAGATCCATGGGAGCAACTGGAAGGAGCGGCCGGTGCCGTTTTCAGTTCGTGGATGAATGACCGTGCGATTGTTTATCGTCGCAAATACGGTATTCCGGCCGCATGGGGCACCGCAGTCAACGTGCAGGCAATGGTCTTTGGTAACACCGGTTCGAATTCGGGCTCAGGGGTTGCCTTCACCCGTAACCCGGCCAACGGTGAAAACGTTCTGTACGGCGAGTTCTTGGTGAACGCGCAAGGTGAGGATGTCGTCGCAGGTGTGCGCACCCCGGATCCTGTTTCCGGAATGCAGAAAGCCCTTCCGGGCGCATTCAGGGAGCTGATGAAGGTTCGTCAGATTCTTGAAAAACATTTCCGTGACGTGCAGGATGTGGAATTCACGATCCAGGAAGGCAAGTTGTTCATGCTACAGACGCGGAATGGCAAACGCACCGCCGCTGCAGGTCTCAAATTTGCTGCGGACATGGTGAAAGAAAAACTGATCGATTGGGAAACGGCGGTGATGCGCAATCCGGCCGATCAGCTTGACCAGCTCCTTGCTCCGGTCTTTGATATCAACGAAGCAAAAAAAGCCACGGTCATCGCCAAAGGCCTGCCAGCAGGTCCCGGTGCGGCTTCCGGAAAAATTTACCTCAACGCCGAGCGCGCTGTCGCCGCAGCAGAAAAAGGTGAGAAAGTCTTGCTCGTGCGCGTCGAGACCTCTCCGGAAGACCTTCGCGGAATGATCGCTGCGGAAGGAATCCTCACCTCGCGTGGGGGTGTTTCCTCACACGCCGCACTCGTCGCCCGCCAGATGGGTAAAGTTTGTGTATGCGGCGCGTCGGGTGTGGAGGTCGATTATGACAAGAAAACCGTCAAAGCAGGTGGCAAAACCTACAAAGAAGGTGATTTCCTTTCGATCGACGGAACGGCTGGAACCGTCTATGGCGGTCAGCTCGCCACCGAGCCTTCGGAAATCATCACCGGCCTGATCTTCAACAAGAAGGCGTCCCAAGCGACCGAGAAATACAAGAACTTTGTCAAGCTGATGGACTGGTGTTCCCAAGCGACCCGCATGGGTGTTCGCACCAATGCGGATACTCCCGAGCAAGTGAAGAACGCGGTTGCGTTTGGTGCCGAAGGCATCGGCCTGACCCGAACGGAGCATATGTTCTTCGAGGGGGACCGCATCGACTCGATGCGTGAGATGATTCTCGCCACCAACGAACCCGCTCGCAAGAAAGCACTCAAGAAACTCCTGCCGCATCAGCGCAAGGATTTCTATGGCATCTTCAAGGCACTCGAGGGCAAACCGGCCACCATCCGTCTGCTGGATCCGCCGCTCCACGAGTTCCTCCCACACAGCAAGGAGCAGCAGCTCGATCTGGCGAAGAAGCTCGGCTTGAAAGTCGAGGACATCATGCAGCGCGTTCACGAGCTCCACGAGTTCAACCCGATGCTTGGTCACCGGGGTTGCCGTCTGGCCATTTCCTATCCGGAAATCGCCGAGATGCAGGCGCAAGCCATTTTCGAGGCTGCCGCGGAGTGCGTGAAAAAAGGGATTCCTGTGAAGCCGGAAGTCATGGTGCCACTTGTCGGCTATGCCCGTGAGCTCGAGCTCCAGGTCGCAATCATCCATCGTGTCGCCAAGGAAGTCAAAGCGGCCAAAGGTGTGAAGTTCGACTACCTCGTCGGAACCATGATCGAGGTTCCCCGTGGTTGCGTTACGGCCGATGAGATCGCCAAACACGCGGAGTTCTTCTCCTTTGGTACGAACGACCTGACTCAAACCGCACTGGGCGTCAGCCGAGACGACATGGGTTCGTTCCTCAACAGCTATCAGGAAAACGACATCTATCCGAAGAACCCGTTTGCATCTTTGGACACCACGGGTGTGGGTCATTTGATGGAAATCGCCGTTGCGAAAGGCCGCTCCACCAAGAGGAACATCAAGCTGGGTATCTGCGGTGAACACGGAGGTGATCCGGATTCCGTGACCTTCTGTCATAAGCTGGGCCTTGCTTACGTTTCCTGCTCGCCTTACCGCGTTCCGGTTGCCCGCCTCGCTGCTGCGCAGGCCGCTATCGCCGAAAAACAAGCGAAGGCATCTGCCAAGAGGAAATAACTTCAGGGCTGGTGCTGCGGAGCAAGAACCGCTGACAGAAACGTCTGATCAGTCCTCTGGCTCTCGGTCATCATGCCGGGTAAGATATCACAAGCCGTCTCGGAATGTTCCGGGGCGGCTTTTTCTTATCTGATGCGGCGGGATGATCGTTGCCATCGCGTTGTGAATGCCGTGTGCAGAGCGAGTTCATCGATTTTTCCGATTGTCTGCTCTGCGAGGCGGTGTTTGGCACCCGTTGAACCGATCGTTCAGTCCCATGGGATGGGATGTTTCATTCATCACCCATGGGTTTGAGGCATGCGAGGAACCGCATCCGGGTTATGGTCGGAAATGGTCATCAAGATGCCGGGCGATGAAGCTCATGTCCTTTGCCCGAAGGATCATGTTCCGCCAGATGATCCGATTCGCCATCCGATGCGGAAGGTTTTCCGCTCGGTTTGTGACCCGATGTGTTGCTTGCCGTCGTATGGCGGCAGAGATCCGTGTGGAGCGAATCACATCACATTCCTATGTTTCAGGCCGCGCTTTTCTGACCAAGGTATACAAAAGCGGAGTGAAAATCAGGCCGAAGAAAGTCAGGGCGATGGTTCCGTAGAATACCACGGTACCGAGTGCCTGACGCATTTCCGCACCGGGGCCGAAGGCGATGACAAGGGGAACGACTCCGAGGATGAATGCCATCGAAGTCATGACGATCGGGCGCAGGCGGAGCCTTGCGGCTTCGGCCGCAGCCTCAAAACGATTTTTTCCCTCGTCTTCGAGCTGGCGTGCGAACTCAACAATCAGGATGGCGTTTTTGGATGCGAGAGCGATCAGAACCACCAGGCCGACCTGAGTCAGGATATTGTTATCCATCCCGCGGAGGTAAATTCCCCAGATGGCACCTGCCAGACAGAGCGGCACAGTGAGAATCACCGCCAAGGGAAGTCCCCAGCTTTCGTATTGGGCGGTAAGAAGCAGGAATACGAACAAGACCGCGATCAGGAAAATCATCAGGGCGGAACCTGAGTTGCGGGTTTCCTCATAGGCGATCTCGGTCCACTCATAGGCAATGCCCGGTGGCAGAATGTTGGAAGCGAGCTGTTCCATTTTGGCGAGTGCCTGTCCCGTGCTGATTCCCGGTGCCGCTGATCCGATGAGGTCTGCGGACGGGTAAAGGTTGTGCCGAACGACCCGATCCGGTCCGGTATGTTGGCGCAGTTCCATGACCGAACCAAGAGGAACCATGTCGCCATCCCTGTTGCGAGTCTTGAGCTTCGCGATGTCTTCGAATTCGTCTCTGAACGAACTATCCGCCTGGGCGGTAACGCGATAGGTGCGTCCGTACAGATTGATTTCATTGACGAAGGATGAACCGAGATAGATTTCGAGGGTTTTGAAAAGCTGATCCAGCGGGACGTTGAGCATCAGGGCTTTTTCGCGATCGATCTCCGCATAGTATTGAGGCCCTGAGGATGTGAAAGGGGTGAAAGCCTGAAAGATCTCGGGCTGGCCCATCGCGGCGCCGGCGAGCGCCCAAGTGGCGTGTTCAAGAGCCGCGTAGCCGAGTCCGGCGCGGTCCTGAACCTGCATTTTGAAGCCGCCGCCGGTTCCGAGCCCGCGCACGGGTGGGGGAGGAATCACAATCCCGAAGGCATCGACCTTCCGAATCGCGGCGGTCAGATCCGCATACATCTCAGGACCGCTCTTCCGCTCCGAAAAGGGTTTGAAGACCGGGAAAAGCACGATGGAGTTGGTGGCGTTGGAAAATGTTGCTCCGTTGAAACCCGCGAAACCCACCACATTCTGGACACCATCTACGGCTGCGATCTCCCTGATCAGCCGTTGAACCGTCGCATCTGTCTTTTGTAAGGCGGTTCCGGTGGGAAGTTGTGCCGCCACAATCGCGTAGCCTTGGTCCTGTGGAGGGATGAAACCTCCCGGTACGGCTTTGAATCCCAGAGCTGCAATGCCGATCAGGCCGAAATACAGCAAAAACATCAGCAAACCCATTCTGAGGCTTCGGCGAATGAAAGCCGAGTAGCCCCGGTTGGTGGCATCGAAGGCACGATTGAATAGCTGGAAAAACCATCCGAAGATGAAATGGATGGCTTTCCCCAGCGGATCGGCCTTTTCGGAATGTCTGCGCAACAACAGCACTCCGAGCGCAGGGCTGAGCGTGAGTGAGACAAGACTGGAGATGACCGTGGAAGTCGCGATCGTTAGCGCGAACTGTTTGTAAAACTGGCCTGAGATGCCCGACATGAATGCTGTCGGGATGAATACCGCCAGCAACACCAGAGTGGTGGCAAAAATTGCACCGCTTACCTCTTTCATGGAGCGCTGGGTGGCTTCGCGCGGGGGGTATCCTTCTTCCAGATTGCGTTCGATGTTCTCCACCACCACGATTGCGTCGTCGACAACAATGCCGATCGCAAGTACCAAGCCGAAAAGGGTGAGATTGTTCAGGGAGTAGCCGAAGGCCTGCATCACAGCGAAGGTTCCGATCAGTGAGACCGGAATGGCCAAAACCGGAATCAGTGCCGCACGCCAGGATTGCAGGAAAAGGATCATGACCAGCACCACGAGGATGACGGCTTCGAAGAGGGTGGTGATGACGGCATCGATCGATTGGCCGATGAATTGGGTAGGGTCGTAGATGATATCGTATTCCAGCCCTTTCGGAAAATCCCCCGACAATTCCTGCATCGTCTCGCGGATGGCTGCGGAGATCTCAAGCGCGTTGCTGCCCGGGCGCTGGAAGATGGGCAGGGCCAAGGTGGGAGTTTCGTTCAAGTAAGCATTCACGTTGTAGTCGAGCGCGCCGAGCTCGACGCGGGCCACATCCGAGAGCCGGACGAGACGCTGGTTCGCATCATTCTTGACGACGATTTTTTCGAACTCCGCAATATCGGTGAGTCGGCCTTGCGAAGTGACGTTGATCTGGAAAGGCACGCTTTGGCCGAGCGGCTCTTTGCCGATGGTTCCGGCGGCGATTTCGACGTTCTGGGTCCGCAGTGCGGAGATGACCTCGTCCGCCGAGAGTTTGTAGAAATCCAGACGTTGCGGATCCAACCAGATGCGCATGGAATATTCACGTGCGCCGAACAAACGGACCTCGCCGACGCCATCGATGCGCCGCAGCTTCTCGCGGACCTGTAGAAGTGCGTAGTTGGAGATGTAACCGAGATCGAAGGTCCGATCCTTGGAAAACATTTGGACTACCAGGAGGAGATCGGGCGATGATTTCTGTACGACGACACCGATCCTGCGCACCTCTTCTGGCAGGCGAGGTTCAGCCAAGGCTACGCGGTTCTGGACCAATACCTGAGCCTTGTCGAGGTCGGTCCCAAGTTTGAAACTAATGGTCAGGGTGTATGTTCCATCCGCAGTGCTCTGCGAGTTCATGTAGAGCATGTCCTCGATACCGTTGACTTCCTGCTCGATCGGCGCGGCCAGCGTTTTGGCAATCGTATCCGGAGTCGCTCCCGGATAATTCGTGGTGACGATTACGGTTGGGGGTGCAACTTCGGGGAATTGTGCGACCGGCAGGTTGAAGTAAGAAATGGCCCCGATAAAGATCACCAAGATGGAGATCACCGTCGCGAAGCGCGGCCGATCGATGAAAAAGAAAGAGAAATTTTTCATATGTCAGAAACGTGTAAGATGATTTCGCCGCGGGTCCGGAATTTAGCGATGCGACGAAATCTCCGATGTGCCCATCGGCACATCGATTGGGGAAACCGGCATGTTCGGGCGTAGCAATTGAATGCCTGAAACCGCGATTTTTTCTCCTTTTTCCAAGCAGCCGGTGACGATGCGCATATCACCTTCAAGCGGACCAGTTTCCACAAAACGTCGTTCCAGCATGTTTTCTCCGGTGAGAACCCATGCGAAGCGCTTGTCCTGATCAAAACCGAGAGCTGCGTCCCTTACAAGCAGTCGCTCCTGCGATGGACCGATTGGAATCCGCACCCTGGCGAACAGACCCGGAGTGATGAGGCCCTGTTCGTTTTGCACCAGCGCCCGCATTTGTAGCGTGGCCGTGTTGCG
Source organism: Verrucomicrobiota bacterium (assembly GCA_041170385.1). Classification (GTDB taxonomy): domain Bacteria; phylum Verrucomicrobiota; class Verrucomicrobiia; order Verrucomicrobiales; family Akkermansiaceae; genus Luteolibacter. The sequence continues at coordinate 45,543 of JBEAZA010000036.1, forward strand.
GTCGAGTTGGTTTTCCGTGAAATTCAAGATGCCCTTGAATTCGAATTCCTTTCGGTCGGAGAGGGCGATTTCGACCGGAGTTTCTGCCGCATGGTTCGGTCCGTTCTTCCCATCGAGCGAGGCACGGGTCATTTGCAGAACGCGACGTTCGTCGATCTCGAACGCGCAATAGATCGGGTGATGAGGAACGATGGTGGTAAGCAGGCTGGCATTGCCACTGCCGCCCTGGATGAAGTTTCCAACCGTGATGTTGAAGCGCCCCGCAATACCGGAGATGGGTGCGTGGATGTCTGCGAAGTCGCGCTCGAGTCTTGCGGTTTTCAGGTCCGCCTCCGCGGCAAGGAGGTCGGCTTCGGCTTGGGCGAGTTCGCTTTTCCGGGTATCGAATTCCTCTTTGGAAATCGCATTCCGGAGGATCAGGTTTTCTGCGCGTTTCACAGTGCTCTTTGCGAGTTCCAATCTGGCATTTGCTTGCTGTTGGCCGGCCTCGGCGCGTGCCTTGGCGGCGTCGAACAGGCGCGGGTCGATGCGGAACATGAGATCGCCCTTGTTGATCTGTTGTCCCTCCCTGAAGTGAACAGATTCGAGGTAGCCGCTGACGCGAGCCTGGAGAACGACTTCCTCAATGGGCGTGAACCGGCCGGTGTAGGTTTCTTTGAGGATGATGGTTCGGGTTTCCGGTGATGCAACCTGAACCGGCATGGCTTGGCCCGGCGCTTGCGCGTTGGGTTTGGGTTTGCAACCGATGAGCAACAACCAGGAGAGAGGAATGAGAAGAAGTTTCATGACGACGATGGGATGCGGAGGTGATTATTTGGAAAACCCACCGCCAAGAGACTGCATGAGTTGGATGGTGGCCGCGAAGGAGCGGCCGCGTGCCTGAACCGCACCGCGCTCGGCGTTGAGCATTTCACGATGGCTGTCGATCACCTCGAGGTAACTGGAGACCCCTTCCTTGTAGCGCGAGTTGGACAGTTCGTAGGTTTTTTTGGAGGCTTTCAGGCTTTCTTCCTGTGCATGAATCTCATTCAGGGCCGCGCGCCGGGTGGCGAGTGCGTTTTCGACATCCGCAAATGCCATGAGCACCGTTTGCTGATAGTTGGCCAGAGCTTCTTCATGCTTGGCTTTGGCGAGAGCGAGATCCGATTTGCGCCTGGCTCCTTGGAAAAGGGGAAGTTCGATCTCCGGACCGATTGAAAACTGACGGCTCGAGTATTTCAGGAAATCCGATGCGTTTACGGCAGCAAAACCTCCGGATCCGATGAGGGAAATTTTCGGATAGAATCCTGCCGTGGCGATTCCGATTTCTGCCGAGCTTGCGGCGAGGGAACGTTCCGCGAAAAATACATCGGGTCGCCTGCCCAACAATTCAACAGGAGAACCTGCGGAGACGCTTGGCGGATTGTCGGTAATCACTTTGGGCGCAATCGTGAATGAGGAGGCGTTTTTGCCGGCAAGCACGGCGATGGCGTTTTCAAGGGCGGCTCTTGGCCCTTGCAGGCTCACCAACTGGGCTTTGGCATTCGCCAGCTCGGCTTCGGCCCGCGCCACATCCGCTTCGCTGGAGCGACCGGCTTCGAACAGATTGCGTGCCAGATCGAGAGACTCGATCCGTGTTTTCATTGCCTGCTCCAGCACATGAGCCTCGCTGTCGATGAACCGGAGCGCGAAATAATTCGTGGCGAGCTGGCTTTGGAGCGAAAGTTTGACCTGATCCACGGAGATCTCCGCGGCGCCGGCGTTGGCCTTTCCTGCCTCCACGATGCGGCGAACACGACCCCACAGGTCGATTTCGTAACCGAGTGACATCGAGACGCGGTAGTCGTCGTAATAAGATTCCATCACCCCCGGGCCGGCACGGTTCGATTCGCTCTCGCGGTTGCGTGTGGCAGAACCCTCGGTGCGGACCTGCGGCAGCAGGAGGGATCGGTCGATACCGAGCGCGGCAAAGGCTTGATTGCGGCGGCTCTCAGCGGCACGGAGATCGAAATTGCCATGTTCAAGATCCGACATGAGCGAATTCAGCCGGGAGTCTCCGAATGTCTGCCACCAGTTCCTGCTGACGCGTGAAGCATAGTCGGCGTTGAAGCTTTTGAATTTCTTTGCACTCTCCGTCTCGGGGACGCTGTGGTCGGGTCCGACCATGGCGCACGAGCCGAGCAAAAGCGCAAGTGCCGGAATGAATGTGATTTTCAAAACGTGATGGGGTGAGGGCATTAGACGGTGACGCGTTTGGTTTTGGTATGGATCTGATATGAGGTGATCCGTTGTTTGAGTATGCCCAGTGCGAGCTTCATCGGTTGGGTGGACTTGCAGATGGTGGCACGCTGGATGGCTCCCGCCCAAAGATCACGGAACATCTCCGCTTCTTGTCTTGAATTCACCGTCCCGGAGATGTGTCCGAGCGCTTTTGCCTCATCGAAAACGCCGGCCAGAAGTCCGAGCCATGTGGACATTCCCTCGGCAAGAACCTGGCGCATGGGTTCGCTCAAATCAGTAACTTCCGAGGCGAGTTTCAATACCAAACATGGGCAGCGCTGGCCATTTTCCTCGAATTTCTGAATCGATCCCTCCAGGAAATTCAGGAGACGAGGCATGGGCTTTTTCTCGATCAGATTCGAAAACAACGCGTGGTTTTTCTCATCTGTCGCCGCATTGATGTAATGCTTCAAAAGCTCGACTCCGAAGTGCTCCTTGGACTCGAACCAATGGTAAAAGGAGCCTTTCGGCACGCCGACGGCTTTGAGGATTTCGTTCAGACCCACCGAGTGAAAACTTCGCTTCCACATGATTTCCTCGGCGGCTTCGATGATGCGTTCTTTGGTGTGGGGATGGCTCACAGCGATACGATTAGACCAGTCGTCTAGTAATACAAGAGGGAATTTTTTGTGTGAAGTATTGGCTGGGTTGGTTCGTCCGGGAATCGGGCGGGAATCGGGCGGGAATGCGGCGACAAGTTGAGTATTCGGATTTCAGGCGTCGGGATGGCAGCGCCTTGCCAAAGCGAATCCCATCGGTGAATTTTTCTTTTACGGGTCAGACGGACCGGATAGGTTGGGCTTTTCCATGAGCGACTCTTTTGATGAGGCACACCGTGAACCGACATGGTTCGATTCGGTGTTGTTTTACGCGAAGACTCGCATTCTGATTTTGGATCGGCTGTGGCGAGAGCGTGGGAATCAAATCGTGGCGCATCCGAAGGGGATCGGCCTGCGTGACGAGGCAGTGATCGCTGAGGTCTCCGCTCCGTTGTGGACGCAGATCAGTGATGCGGAGTTTCCCCTGACTGCAGGCAAGGTTCAGAACTTGCGGGCGGCGTGTTTGGCACTGGACGGGATCGAGATTCCGGCGGGGGAGTTGTTCAGTTTTTGGAGGCAACTCGGACGCACGACACGCAAAAAGGGTTTCACGGAGGGCCGTGAGTTGCGCTCGGGGTGTTTGATTCCAAATATCGGTGGCGGTTTGTGTCAGGTCTCGGGGTTGCTGCACGCGGCCGCGATGGATGCGGGATTGGAGGTTGTGGAAAAACACGAGCATTCGCGCACGTTGCGTGGATCCGAGTTGCCCCCTGAGCGGGATGCAACGGTATTCTGGAACTATGTGGATCTTCGCATGAAGGCGTCGTTTGCGTGGCGTTTGCAGATGAAGCTGACCGCCACGGATCTGGTGGTTTCGATTCGTGCAGTGCGCGACGATTCGGTATCGAACAAAGCAACGGCTCCGGCTGTCGGTTTGCCCGCGCGGGCGGCAGCGGATGGGGATTGCCTGACTTGCGGGGTGACGTCATGTTTCCGTCATCCCTCCGCGACCAAATCCCATGGACCAGCGCATGGACACAGCGCTTATCTGCTGGAGGGATGGTGGCCGGAGTTTCAGGACTGGTGCGGGCGTCACGCGCATGCGGGCGATGCATGGCATACTCCCTTGAACGGGTTGCGTTGGAAAAGACCGAATTATGGATGGAAAGCTCCGGTCGGGGTCTCCATGAAGCACCAGACATGGATCACCCTGATGCGTTCATGGAAACAGCGGAAGTTGCCCGCGCAGGGCGCGGTACGGCAGAAGTTTCTGCTCGAATCGCAGCAATCCATCGCATTGAGCATGGCGCGTCAAATCGATCCCAAAGCGCGCCATCTGGTGGTTTCCCAGACCCTGCTTCCGCATTTGTGGAAGACCGGAGTTTTGGGAGGAAGAACCTATGATGTGTTGGTGAACCGTTGGCCGATGACAGAACTTCAAAGGCGTTTGGATGAGGCCGCGGCGCGGTATCCGAAATCGGTCACTTTGAGGGATTTCCGCGCGGATGAGGGTCTCGTTCATGCGGAACGCGAGGCTCTGGCCGCTTCCGCCCGTATCGTCACTCCGCATCGCGGGATCGCCGGACATTTCGGATCAAAATCCATTCTGTTAGATTGGCAGCTTCCCGAGTCGGACATTCGGGCGATCCCTTTCGAAAACAGCAAGAGTTGGTTTTTTCCCGCATCGGCTCTGGGGAGGAAAGGGATTTTCGAAATCGCTGAGGCGTTTCGAGGTTCGGAACGTGATTTGTTGATTCTTGGACGCGCGAACGAAGGGATGGGCGATTTGCTGAAAGGTGTCAAACATCGTCCTGCAAGCCCTGATGATTTGCCGGATTGTGCCGGTTTGGTGATCCCCGCGTGGGTGGAACACGAACCACGGCTTGCTCTAAAAGCGCTGGCCATGGGGATACCGGTGATTGCGAGCAAGGCATGCGGGCTGCCGGCGCATCCCTTGTTGAAGGAAATC
>JBEAZA010000037.1:0-97399 GCA_041170385.1 Verrucomicrobiota bacterium
TGGTAGTGGGACGATAGGTCCTGTGAGAGTAGGTCGTCGCCAGGTATTTGCCCCGCATCTTCCATCGAAGGTGCGGGGCTCTTTTTTTATCACCCACATGCCACATCGGCTTGCTGAACGGAGATTTGAGGATTCCGGTTGGAAAGCTGCAAGGGTTTCGATAGGATGTGGCACAAACGTGTGAAACTGAATAGATGAAACTCATTCGATTTGGAGATATGGGAGCTGAGAAGCCCGGCATTCTGTTGGCGGATGGGAGCCGCGTGGATGCAAGCGGGCGGTTTGCGGATTTCAATGAATGTTTTTTTCGTTCGAACGGGTTGGATGCTTTATCTGAATGGGTGGAAAAGGGTTGTGAAGGCGGAGTGAAAATCGATTCATCCGTCCGTTGGGCTCCACCGCTCGCGCGTCCCTCGAAGATCGTCTGTGTGGGGCAAAATTACATGGAGCATGCAAGGGAAATGGGAGGTGAAATTCCCACCGAGCCCGTCTTGTTCATGAAGGCGACAACCGCCTGGAGCGGCCCGAAGGATGATGTGGTGATTCCGCGCAACGCTGAGAAGCTGGACTACGAGGTCGAGCTTGCGGTGGTGATTGGCAAGCACGCGAAGCATGTGCCGGAGGAGGAGGCAATGAGTCATATTGCGGGCTACTCCGTATTGTGTGATTATTCCGAGAGAGCCTTTCAAAAAGATCACGGCGGTCAATGGACCAAGGGGAAAAGCTGCGATACCTTTGCTCCGATGGGACCCTGTTTGGTTACGAAAGATGAGATTCCGGATCCGCAGGAGCTGAGGCTATGGTGTCAGGTCAATGGTGAGGTCAGGCAGAACAGCTGCACGAAGGATATGCTGTTCGGGGTGAAACATATTGTAAGCTATATCAGCCGTTTCATGACGCTTTTGCCGGGTGATGTCATTGCCACAGGAACGCCCAGTGGGGTCGCGATGGGGATGAAGCCTCCCAGATATTTGCAAGCAGGAGATTGGGTTGAATGCGGAGTGGAGCGTTTGGGGGTCCTGACCCAGCGAGTTGTGGCGACACGATAAGGATCATCTTGGAATCTTGAGAATACGACTTTCCATATTGTCATGGCCGAAGCCGAAGGGTGGGCCGCATTACGCGATCTGCCACTTTTGTGATGCGGTTCATGTTGCCGAGCCTGTCGCGGAAGGCGTACGGGCAAGATGTGTGTGTTGTGGGGCGACGTTGTATCAGAATCGGCCCGCATCATTGGTACGGGTAACGGCATTTTCGTTCACAGCGCTTTTGCTGATGGTGGTCGTGCACAGCGCACCGTTCATTACCATGGATGCGGCGAGTTTGAGAACAACGTTGACGCTGCCGGGAGCGGCTCACGCGCTGATCTCGGAGGGGATGCATGTGGTAGGATGGGGAGTGGCCATATTTACGATCCTGGCGCCTCTTGTCCTTGCCGGTGGTCTGGCATACGTCTGTGCGCCGTTGTTGTTCGGCAGGATGGCTCCGGGTGCGAAATTCGTGACCCGTTGGATCAGCTTTACGGAACCATGGAACATGATCGAGGTCTTTCTTTTGGGTGTTTTGGTCAGTTTGTTGAAATTGGGAAAGGTGGCGGAGTTGCATTTCGGTTATGGCTTCTGGGCATTTTTCGTTTTGATGTTCTGCATGGCTGCTGCCGTGGCGGCCATTGACAAGAGAGAATTGTGGGACCGCTTGGAGGTGGCTTCCGCGAGATGAATCAGGAACGGGAACATGCGCCGCGAGGGATGGATCAGGGCTTGGCCAGTTGCCATGTTTGCGAAAAGGTTTCACCGATCTCGATTGGGAAATGTCCGCGATGCGGGCATGGATTGTACTTTCGCAAGAAAGAAAGCGTGAACCGGACGGTTGCTTTGGTGCTTGCTGCCGCGGCGCTCTACATCCCGGCAAATCTTCTGCCTATTCTGACGATCCGCGAACTGGGCTTGGCAAGGGAGAAGACCATTTTGAGCGGATTGGTCGAGTTTTGGGAGATGGGTTCCTATCCAATTGCGATTGTCATTTTTACGGCCTCGATTCTGATTCCGATATTGAAGATGGCGGCTTTGTTGTGGTTATGTGCGGCGGCCAAGGGAATGATTTCCTATTCCGTCAAGACGATGGGGAAAGTCTATTGGGTGACGGAGTTGCTAGGCAGGTGGTCGATGGTTGATATTTTCGTGGTTTCTATTCTTGTTGCGATGGTGAGGTTGGGCAATTACATGGTCGTCACTCCCGGGATCGGAACTTTCGCTTTTGCAGGAGTGGTCATATTGACGATGTGCGCCGCGATGTGCTTTGATCCAAAGTTGCTTTGGGATCGGCTTGAGTATATGAGTTTCAATAAGGAGGAAAACGACCGTGAGTAAAACCAGAGCCAATGCTGCGATGCCGCTGACCCAGACGGCACAGAGATGGAACGCCGTTTGGGTGGTCCCGATTCTGGCGGTACTGATTGGAGCTTGGATGTTGTATCAAAATATCGACTCAAAGGGGCCTGAAATTCAAATCCGGTTTGAAACCGCTGACGGCTTGTCTGAAGGGAAAACCGAGTTGAAGTGCCGCTCGGTGAGCATCGGTAAAGTGACTCGAATCGAACTCGCGAGGGACCTGAGGTCGGTCTTGGTGACTTGTTCTGTGAATGCGGGCAACCAGCATCTATTGCGCAGGGATTCACGTTTCTGGGTGGTAAGACCAAGGGTTTCGGCGGTTGATATTTCAGGCCTCGGGACCTTGCTCACCGGGGTGTATATCGAAATGGAGCCCGGAAAAGGAACGGAAGGCGGAAGGAAGTGGGATGGCCTCGAAACCCCTCCGGCAACCAGCCGCAGCATACCCGGACGCAGACTCATACTGGTCTCCGAGGAGGCGCGATCATTGGTCGTTGGGTCACCCGTGTATCACCGTGGATTCGAAGTAGGAAGGGTTGAGGGGCGTGAGCTGGATATGGACGGGCAGAGAATCCGTTATGATGTTTTCGTGCAGGAGAAGTATCAATCCCTGGTGACAACACACACGCGGTTCTGGAATACGAGCGGAATTGACATTTCGGCCGGGGTCGAGGGATTCAAGGTCAGAACGCCGTCCTTACAGGCGATGGTTTCAGGAGGCGTTTCCTTCGGGATACCGGATGGGATGCCAGCAGGCCATGGTGTGCAGGACGGGATGGTCTTTGATCTGCACCGCGATGCGGATTCTGCGGCTTCCTCCACCTTCAACCCATCTCTGCAATTGTTGCTCCTGTTTGACCAGAGTGTCCGTGGATTGGCCAAGAATGCGCCTGTGGAGTATCGCGGCATCACGATTGGTAAGGTGAGAAACATCTCCTTCGATTACGTGCCGAACCAGCAGAACCAGAGAGTTCCGGTATTGGTGGAAATCGATCCGGACTTGCTGCGGGCCAGCAGTGGGCAGCAAAAGACCACCGATGGTGTCAATCAAGTCGCTGAGGCCGTTCACAACGGATTGCGTGCGTCTCTCAAGATCGGAAGTCTGCTGACAGGTGCGATGTTTGTGGATTTTGATTACTATCCTGAGGAGAGGCGGTTGGAATTGGCTTATGAGGGAGACCTGCCCGTTGTGCCGACTCTATCATCGGGCTTCGCACAGTTTGAGGTCAAATTGGCATCCATTTTGGACAAGCTCGACAAATTGCCATTGGATCAATCGGTCAGGCAACTGGCTAGTACGGCGGAGGATGCGAAGACAGTCTTGAATGAAATGGGTTTGGCGGTGAAGTCGGCCAGAGAAATGATGGATAGCGAAGATTTCAAGAGTATCCCGGCGGATTTGAAAAAAACATTGGGCGAGTTGGAAAAAGCTCTCGCGAGCTTGGGTCCTGATGGAGCTGTGCAGGGGGATTTTTTACGCACCATGGATGAATTCCGATCGGCGGTTCGCGCGATGGAATCACTTTCTGATGCCATCAAGGAAAAACCCAACTCGCTGATTTTCGGGAAAAAAGCCTCAGAAGATCTGAAACCCAAAGCCGCGAAGGAAAATGAATGAGATGATGATGAATCGCATCTGCATGGTTTTCATTCCTATCCTGATGTTGCTCGGATGTGGCACAAGCACGCCCACGTTCTACACATTGAGCGCAATGGGATCAGGCCCGACAGGGGGTGGACTCGGCATCGGCGTGGGCCCTGTCATTTTGGCCGAGTATCTCAACCGTCAAAACCTGATGGTGAAGACAAGTGAAAACCAGATAGAAGCATCTGCAAATCATCTGTGGGCCGGGGACCTGCGGCATTCCGTTTCTAGGGTGATTTCGGTGAATCTCGGAAGCGAATTGAATACCGGAAACGTGCGCAGCTATCCATGGAGGGGCGATGGGGAGATCGATTATCAGGTAACCATGGACATTCATGAGTTTGTGGCCGCAAATGATGGGTATGCCCATCTGCATGCCAGCTGGAGGGTCTTTGCGATGCCGGAGCGGCGACTGGTATCTTCCGAGACGTTTGTGGCAAGAGAGCCCGTAAAGGAGACGACGTTTGAAGCGATGATTGCCGCCCAGTCCAGATTATTGGCCAGGTTTTCAAACGTTATCGCGGATTGTATCCGCAAGCATCAGTGATATGGAAATGGTTCTTCATCCCAGATTGGAAGCAGGTTGTTTTGAAGTCATGCGGTATAAAGGCTGCCGGGTATTGTTGAAAAACGAGGCGAATTTTCCATGGTTTATTCTTGTGCCGGAGGTGGCGGAAGGCATCGAGGATTTGCATCAACTGGATCGGGAAACCTATGGAAACGTCATGGAGCTGATTCGGGAGACGTCGGAGTTTGTCAGCTCATATTTTTCCCCTGAGAAGCTCAATGTCGCCTGTATCGGAAACATGGTGAGGCAGATGCACATCCATGTGGTCGGGCGGTTCTTATCCGATCCTGCCTGGCCCGGCGTGGTATGGGCCTTTGAGGGGAAATGTCCGTATGAATGGGAAAAAGCCGAGCAAATCATCACCGATGCAAAGGCATACTTCGAAAAAGCCCACATTTAGCCGCCGAATTCTTTTTTTGGATTGGTCTATGCTCAGAAGAATAGTTTGCTCCTCGTTGTCGACATGAAGATTGGTATCGCACAGATCAACGCCGTAGTGGGGGATTTCCCCGGAAACGCGAAACGCATTCTGGCCGCATACCGCGAGTGTTTGGAACAGGGAGCGGATTTGGTAGTGACACCTGAAATGAGCTTGGCCGGTTATCCTCCGCGAGATTTGGTCTTCAAGAGCCAGTTTGTTCCGAAATGTTTGCAGGCTCTTGATTACCTCGCTGATGAAGTCAAGGCGGTGCCGCTTTTGGTGGGATATGTCGATTTCCATGCTGGTGAGATTGGCAAGCCATACCGTAACGCGGTGGCGTGGTTGGAGTCGGGTAAAATCACGGAACGGTTTTTCAAAACCCTGCTGCCTACCTATGATGTGTTTGATGAGCGTCGATATTTTGAACCAGGGCAGGCAGCTGAGCCGTTTGAATGGAATGGCAAGAAAATCGGGATTACGATTTGTGAGGACATTTGGACAGAGGATTACCTGCAGCGTCCCCTGTATGACCGGGATCCGGTGGTGGAGTTGTGCGCAAGGGGGGCGGACTTGATATTGAATCTCAGTGCCTCTCCATTTCATCTTGGCAAGCCCGACTCTCGACGCAGGATGTTGGGTGAAATTGCCTGTGAAGCTGCGGTTCCGATCGTTTATTGCAATTCCGTTGGCGGCAATGACCAGCTGGTTTTCGATGGTCACTCAATGGTGGTTGATGTCTCCGGAGATGTGATTGCCCAAATGGTTGGTTTCGAAGAGGAGTGCAGGGTCGTGGATGTGTTTGGGGGCGGTGAGGTTGAGCCCGTTCCGAGTGCCGATTCCGAGCAACTTTACCGGGCTTTGGTATTGGGACTGAGGGATTATGTGCACAAGTGCGGATTTTCGAGTGTTTGTCTCGGTCTCAGCGGTGGAATCGATTCGGCTCTGACAGCAGTGATCGCTGCCGATGCTCTGGGACCTGAAAATGTGCATGGCCTTACCATGCCGGGTCCTTACTCATCAGGAGGCAGTGTCGAGGATTCCCTTGCATTGGCCGAAAACCTCGGGATTCGCTGTGATGAGATTTCGATTTCCGAGGTGTTTTCATCGGTCAAAAAAACCATGTTGCCTCTGTTTGATGGAAGAAAAGAGGATGTGACCGAGGAGAACATGCAGGCAAGGATCCGGGGCTTGTTGCTGATGGCGTTGTCAAACAAGGACAACCATCTGCTTCTGACGACGGGTAACAAGAGCGAGCTGGCGGTCGGATATTGCACGATCTATGGTGATATGTGCGGAGGTCTGGCGGTCATATCCGATTTGCCCAAGACCCGGGTGTTTGAAGTGGCGCGTTGGGTGAATCGAACAGCGGAACGCATTCCTCAGAACACGATTGAAAAACCCCCGAGCGCCGAGTTACGACCCGATCAGAAGGATCAGGATACCCTGCCCGAATATGATGTCTTGGATGCGGTTCTTGAGCTCTATGTCGAACAGCAGCTCGGCGCGGAGGAGATTGTTGAGCGTGGGTTTGATGAAACGATGGTCCGCTGGATCCAGCGGCGAGTGGATCTCAACGAATGGAAGCGTCAGCAAGCCGCTCCCGGTATCCGTGTGACCTCGAAAGCGTTTGGCATCGGTAGGAGAATGCCGATTGTGCAAAGGTTTGTATGATTCTGTCGGAATTTTCGTTGGATAAATCACCATATTGCATCGAATGTTCGGGGGTATGAATGCACAACTAAAATTACAGGAAGCGATGGCTGAGTTCGGATGTCAGACGGGTACATTGCATCGTGCGGAAGGCGAGTGGTTGTTTCTGGTTGCGCAGGCAGGAGTTCCGGATTTTCTGATGGATAAGATTTCGAAGATTCCGTTTGGAAAAGGCATCGCGGGAGTCGCTGCAGAGAGGAAAGAACCGGTGGAATTGTGCAATCTTCAGCAGGATCTTGGCGGTGTGGCAAAAGAGGATGCCCGCAAGACAGGAGTTTCCGGTTCGCTGGCGGTACCCATCCTGGATCAACAAGGCAGGGTATTGGGAACTCTTGGGGTTGGGAAAACCGTACCGTATGATTTCAGTGAGGCGGAAATGGCAAGGTTGACAGAGTTGGGGCAAGGGTTCGTGCCTTGTCTGTGACAGGTTCAATCATCGAGATACCTCGCCAAATGTTCGCGTAAGGTCGTCCTGGCACGGAACAGCAGGCTTTTGACCGAGGGGACGGAAGTGTTCAGAATCACGGCGATTTCCTCATAGGGCACATTCTCATAACGACGAAGCACAACCGCCATGCGCTGGTTTTCCGGGAGTTTCCGGATGGCGGCGTCAATGGCATCGCGGAGTTCCGCTTCCAGCAAGTTGTTATCAGGCTCGTGGTTGGCATCATCGGGAAACTGCAGATGGTGTTCTTCCGACAGATGTTCGGTGGAGGCGGTTTTTTTGCGAGCACGACGGCGGGATTCGTTGTAAACGAGGTTTCGGGCGATGGTGTAGAGGTAGGTGGTGAACTTGTTCTCCGGCTTGTAGCGTTTTGCGTGCTTCCAAATACGGATGAAAACCTGCTGTGCAATGTCCTCGGAGTCGCTCTCGTTGCCGAGCATTTTGGAGATGGTTCCGACCAAGGAATTTTGATGTCTCTCGACCAGATGGCGAAACGCGAAATGATCTCCGTTTCCGATTTTCACCATCAACTCATGGTCGATCATGGTTTCGTCGTCGAATGGCATGGACGAGTCAGTTGGCTCCATTGAATCACAGAAAGTTGGGTTCCCGCCGGATGGCGTGCGCGGTTTCAACACCCTGCCATGCGTCGAGTTGCGGTCTGAAAGGTATTTTTCTATTCACGACCATGGCTTTTGAAAGAATGTATTTGAAGATCGAACGGTCTGCAAATGATGATTCCGGCATGTTTTTCCCTGCCATTCAGATAATCCGTGACGGGGCGGTCAATGATGATCATCCGGCCTTTGTCCCGCTCCGAAGTGGCATGGGTAAGGTAGGCACGTCCTCTGATTTTGACAATCAGACCAACGTGTGAGGTATACGCGTCAGGGTCGCTGGTGGTGATGGCACAGATATCGCCGTTCCGCAGGTAAGTCTCGACCGCGCGAACGTTGTGCTTGGGGATATGCCAGACAGGGAGTCTCGATACGCGCGCCTCGATGGTTGCCATGGGTTCGATAAGCTCGGGATTGGTTTTCAGGTAGCGATAATGTTGCCATTGTACGGTCATTTCGCGGATCTGGCGCCGGATACGGACGGCTCCCGGCAGTTTGGCAGTGATGTTCTCTGCCAAACCACGGCGCTGGTTGTCATGAAACACCTCTTCGAGATGATGCATGCGGGAGAGGTAATGTCCCGTACAGATGCCGTTGCGATAGCGTTCGATCTCAATCATCCCGAGCATATCCTCAGGTTCGTAGGGCGGGGATTTGATCCTGATCAGGCGGGAAATCGCGAGAGCGTTTTCGTAAAAAGTCCAGCAGTCCATGGCATTCAAATTGACTGACGGAGACTCGATCGTGTCGTCCACCTCAAGGGTATAATTGAGGTATGGCGTGCCGATCATTTCGCGCGCGACGCGCGTCGTGCGCTCACCAATGGGCAGATCCCGCCAGTTTTCACGCTCGGCCTTGGCGACGATGGCATGGAACTTCGCATCCCCTTTGAAGACAGTGGATCGGGGAAGGCGGGTTTTTTCTCGGGCTTTCGCATGCCACATGTCAGGGGCCTGGCAGCCCAGAAGTCCCACAGCGAGCAGGAATGGGCCGAGGATAGGGAATTTCATGGATACAGGCTAAAAGATACGAGGGCTCCGTGGAAGTTCCGAGAATGAAAAATTTTGATCGACTGGGAAAGGTTGGAACGTATCGAATACCGATAAATCGCTTGTTTATGAAAAAATCTGTATTCCTGGTTTCCTCGCTATTCTTGTCCTGCGTCCTGTCATACGGGCAGACACCCGTCCCTGCGAAAGGGGAGCGAATTGTTCTGATTGGCAATGGTCTGGGCGAAAGAATGGTCGATCACCCGCATTTTGAAGTATTGCTTCACGAACGTTTTCCAGAGCATCAGCTCTACATCCGCAATCTTTGCCGTCCCGGTGATACAGCGGGATTCCGGCCGCATCCGTCGCGCAAGTCCCAGTGGGCGTTTCCCGGTGCGGAATCATTTCATCCCCAGCATCAGACACATGCCGGAAATGGCTTTCACCCCACGCCCGACCAATGGCTGACAGACCTTCGACCGGACGTGTTGGTCGCGTTTTTCGGATATGGCGAATCGTTCGACGGTCAGGCCGGATTGAACAACTTCAAGGGCGAGTTGGATGCTTTTATCAAGCACACCCAAGCCCAGAAATACAACGGAGTGAAGTCACCACGCCTGGTGTTGGTCTCGCCAATTGCATTCGAGAATCTTTCGGGTTCGCGCGATCTTCCCGATGGAAAAGCCGAGAATTTGAACTTGGAGCTCTATTCCAAGGCCATGGCGGAGGTTGCGGCGGCAAACAAGGTAGAGTTTGTCGATGTGTTCACACCGACCAAATCTCTATACTCCTCACTCAAATCTCCATATACGCGCAACGGATTCTTACCGAACGATGATGGTTATCGGCATCTCGGCGGGTTGCTTGCCGAGGGGCTCTACGGGAAAGCCAAGTCCGCAGCAAAGACTCCAGGCAAACAGTTGGTTGCCGCTGTCGCGGACAAGAATTGGTTTTGGTTTAACGAATACCGCATGCTCAACGGAGTACACGTCGATGGACGCCGCTTCAAGCCTTTCGGTCCCGACAACTATCCGGACGAGCAGAAGAAAAACCGCCAGATGACAGAAATTCGGGATCAGGCCATTTGGGCTGCAGCCCGGGGTACAACTTTCGATGTTGCTGCTGCGGATAAAAATACACATCCGCTTCGTGAGGTGAAGACCAACTACAAATCCGCTGTTGTGCCCGAATACAAAAAAGGTCAGGAAGCAGTCAAACATCTCGTGACACCGGAAGGTTTCAACGTGGAGTTGTTCGCATCCGAACTGGATTTCCCCAACCTTGCCAACCCGATGCAGATTTCCTTCGATAACAAAGGCAGGATGTGGGTGGCAGTCATGCCGAGTTATCCGCACTATCGACCGGGTGATGCGAAACCGAATGATAAATTGTTGATTTATGAGGACACGGACAAGGATGGCAAAGCCGACAAGGAAATCGTTTTTGCGGATGGGTTGAATCTCCCGATCGGATTTGAGTTCGCTCCGGGTGGTGTCTTTGTGTCCCAAGAGCCACACTTGGTATTTCTGCCTGATCTGAACAACGATGATAAAGCTGATTCCATCGACATCGTCCTGACAGGATTCGATTCACACGATACTCACCATGCGATCAGTGCCTTTACCGCAGATCCATCCGGTGCGATCATGATGTGCGAAGGCGTTTTTCTTCACTCGAACGTTGAAACTCCATATGGTGTGGTGCGAGGAGTTGACGGCGGGTTCTATCGGTTTTGTCCGCAGAAAACCAAACTGGAACGCACTTCCCAGCTTGCGATTCCCAACCCTTGGGGATTTGCGTTCGATGAATGGGGTCAGGATTTTTTCATTCATACCTCCGGTCCGCCATGGAACTGGAACCTCCCTGTCTCACTGAAGCCAAAGCACGGCGAAAAAGCGCCGGCTACCGTCAATCTGATCCCGCAGGGTCATGCTGTTCGTCCGACCTCCGGCTTGGAGGTGGTATCATCGCGGCATTTTCCCGATGAAATGCAGGGTGATTTCATTCTGGGGAACTGCATCGGATTCCTCGGGATCAAACAGCATTCGATCCGCGATGACGGCACGGGTTACAAAACGGCCCACAGGCAGGATTTGCTGAAATCCGAGGACGGCAATTTCCGTCCGGCAGATCTTGAATTCGCTCCTGACGGGTCCTTGTATGTGGTTGACTGGCAGAACGTTCTCATCGGCCACATGCAACACAACGCCCGTGATCCGCTTCGTGACCACAAGCATGGTCGTGTTTACCGAATCACCTATCCATCCCGTCCGTTGGTGAAGCCAGCGCTGGTCGATGGGGCTCCGATATCCACTTTGCTGGAAAACCTCAAGCTTCCCGAATACCGCAGCCGTTACCGCAGCCGGCGCGAGCTCAGGGAACACAAGGCGGAGGAAGTTCTTTCCGCTCTTGGAAAATGGGTGGCTGCCCTCGATAAGAAAGATCAGCGTTACAACCACCACTTGCTTGAAGCGATGTGGACCACTTGGTCGATCAACCGTGTGGATGTCGCTCTCGTGAGACAACTGCTTGCCAACGAGGATTTCCGCGTGCGCTCTGCGGCGGTACGGGTGGTTCGCTACAATTTCAACCTCTTTCCGGATGCGCTGGATTTGTTGAAAAAAGCGGCGGTGGATGAGCATGGACGTGTGCGTCTTGAGGCGGTCATTGCCGCAACCTGGTATGACAAGCCGGAGGCGTTTGAAGTTGTCAGTATTGCGAAATCAAAAGGCATGGACTCCTGGACTGAGAAAGTTTACCCGGCAGCGGAAGCGCGTCTGATGGGCAAGAGCCCGGGAAGTCCAACCGAGCCTCAAATCAAAGCTCCCGCTCATCTGGATGAGAATGCCATAAAGTCTTACATTGCCGGATATGAGATTTATTCGAGAGAAGGCCATTGCGCAACCTGCCACCAGCCAGATGGCAAGGGATTGGATCCTGCGTTTCCACCCCTGCATGACAGCATCTACGTGCACGGAGACCCGGATCGCCTGATCAAGCTCACGCTTCATGGTTTGATGGGACCCATGGAGGTGAATGGTAAAAAATACAACGGTCAGGTTCCGATGACACCGTTCGGTGGCATGTTGAATGATAAGGAATTG
The DNA here is from genome assembly GCA_041170385.1 of Verrucomicrobiota bacterium. GTDB lineage: Bacteria > Verrucomicrobiota > Verrucomicrobiia > Verrucomicrobiales > Akkermansiaceae > Luteolibacter. Next base: position 11,890 of record JBEAZA010000037.1, read on the forward strand.
GCAGATGTACTCACCTATGTTCGTAATTCCTTCAACAACAAGGCATCGGTCATCACTCCGGATCATGTGAAAAAAATCCGTGACGCAACCAAGTCACAACAGGGATTTTACCAAATCGAGCAGTTACTCAAGGAGCATCCGCTCGAGAAGTGATTTTGGGATCACGTCATGCCTGTCCTTATTGACGGGTATGACGGATATCCCGTGCCTCGCGTAGAAATACCGAATCTTCGCCGATATTTACGGCAAGATCGCCGATTCTCTCGATCGAACGCGCCACAAGTATGAGATGCAGGATATTCTCCGCATTGAGTTTGCTGTCTTCCAGTCGTCTGCTCAACTTCGCGGCAACTTCCTTGTGTGCGGTATCGAGCTCATCGTCGACCGCCTTAAGTCCTTCTCCGAGATTCGCCTCGCGGTCGGTAAAGGAGAGCATTGCGTCGTTAAAAATCTGAATCGCCATCGCGTATAGCGGTTCGATCATGTTGGTTTCCAGGCTTTCGCCGGACTTGCAGATTTTTTTGGTCCGTTTGGCGATATTGACGGCGTGGTCGGATATGCGTTCAAGGTTGTGAGCGGTTTTCATTGAAGTCACAACGAGACGCAGATCCGTAGCGACCGGATGAAAGCGCACGAGGATATCCATTCCGAGTTGGTCGATTTTCACCTCCAAATCATCGATGTCCGTGTCATCCCCGATCACCATGCGAGCCAGATCAAGATCACGATGGATCAGGGATTGCACCGCACGATCCAGATTCTGGCGGGTCAGATTTGCCATGAGAAGGATTTTTTCCCTGAGTTCATTGATGGATTTGTCCATCTCCTGAAATATGTGTTGTTGGCTCATAAAGGTGGTAGGGGTTGGTTGATGATCGGATGTGGAAGAATCAACCGAATCTTCCGCTGATGTATTCCTCGGTTTTTTTGATTTTCGGATTGCTGAATATGAGTTTGGTGTCGGAAAACTCGATGAGTTCACCCATAAAGAAAAATGCGGTCTTGTCCGAGACCCTTGCTGCCTGCTGCATGTTGTGGGTGACCACCACAAAGGTGTAATCCTGTTTCAAACTCCAAATCAGCTCTTCGACTTTGGCTGTGGCGATCGGATCCAGCGCACTGCATGGCTCGTCCATCAGGATGATGTTCGGTTTTACCGCAATGGTCCTGGCGATGCAAAGCCGCTGCTGTTGTCCGCCGGACAAGCCGAGTGCCGAATCATTCAGCCGATCCTTGACTTCATCCCAGAGGGCTGCCGCTTTGAGGCTTTCCTCGACGGTCTGGTTGATGATTGTTTTGTTGCGTTCGCCATGCATACGCAGGCCAAAAGCGACGTTCTCGAAAATACTCATGGGGAAAGGATTGGATTTCTGGAAAACCATTCCGACATCCCGGCGGAGTTTCACCACGTCCACGGATGGGTGGTGAATATCCGTACCTTCGATCAGAATCTCTCCATGAGTGATTTTGGTGCCGACGATTTCATCGTTCATGCGGTTGATACAGCGCAGCAAGGTAGATTTTCCGCAGCCAGACGGACCAATGAATGCCGTGACCTCGTTTTTATTGAGCTCAAGCGTAATGTCCCTGAGCGCCTGTGATGATCCGTAATTGAATGATACATTTCGGATGTCGACCGAAGGAAATTCTGTTGTAGCGAGTTCTGGTTTTGTAAGGAGATCTTGCATGAGGTGTGTGGTATTCAGCCGAAGGCTCCCGTGATATAGGCTTCAGTTTGCGAATCTTTCGGGTTTTCGAAAATTTGCATCGTATCGCCGTATTCGATAAGGTTACCGAGATACATGAAAGCGGTCCGGTCCGAACATCGCGTAGCCTGCTGCATGTTGTGAGTGACAATGACGATCGTGTAATTCTTCTTCAGTTCGTGGATGAGCTCCTCGATCTTGAGGGTGGCCAGGGGATCAAGGGCGGCGCATGGCTCATCCATGAGAACGATGTCAGGTTCCGTTGCGATCACTCGTGCAATACAAAGCCGTTGCTGTTGGCCGCCTGAAAGGCCGAAGGCGCTCGTATGAAGACGGTCTTTCACCTCATCCCAGAGTGCTGCGCTGGTTAGCGCTTTTTCCGCCGCCTCATCCAACTCGGAACGTTTTTTGATGCCCGCGATGCGCAGTCCGTAGACGACATTGTCGTAGATGGATTTGGCGAAGGGGTTGTATTTCTGGAAAACCATGCCGACTCGACGGCGCAGTTCGTTGATGTTGATGTCGGTGCGGTTGATGTCAATCCCATGCACGTGGATGGATCCGTTGGTAATTCTTGCGCCGGAAATGCGGTCGTTGATTCGGTTGATGCAGCGTAGCAGGGTGGATTTGCCGCAACCGGACGGACCGATGAAGGCGGTGACCTTCTGGGCCGGAATGTCCATCGTGACATCATGGATGACCTGTTTTTCACCATATGCGAAATTCACATTTTTGATTTCAATGGCGGTTTCCATGTTGTCGGGCATGATTTCTGAGGAGGTTACCATTTGAGTTTGGAGCGCATTTTTGCGCGGAGAATCATTGAGCCAAAGGAGAGGAGAGCCACAAGGATCAGGAAGACCAGAACCGAGCCGTATTGAGCACGCTGGGTATACTCTGAATTGGGAATCCGGGCGGCGAGCGTATAGATGTGATATGGCAGTGCCTGGACCTGTGAGGAAAGCACATCCAGCGGACCATCAGCGCCCTGCCATGGGAAATCGTCCTTTGCCGCAACTGCGGCGGTGAACATGATGGGAGCGGTTTCGCCGGCGACGCGTGTAATGGCGAGCAGTGATGATGTGAGAATGCCGGGAAGTGAATACGGCAATACCGACTTGCGTATGGTTTGCCAGCGTGTGCAGCCCATGGCCAGGGATGCGTCACGGAAGCCCTGTGGGACCGCCCGCAAGGATTCTTCCGATGCGGTGATGATCACAGGCAGAATCATGCAGGCGAGGGTCGCGCAGCCAGCCATCAGGGAAGAATTCCAGCCTTGGAAACTGATGACCCAATCGTTGATCAGGAGGGGAATGGTCAGAAGCGAGCGATCGGACGGAGCATCTGTGATGATCGGAACCGCAAGCACGAAAACAGAGAAACCGAATAAACCGAAAACGATGGAGGGAATGCCGGCGAGATTGAGGATCGCAAGGCGGACTGCATGAATGAACGGGCTTTGCTTGGCATACTCGGCGAGATAGATGGCGGCGCTTACGCCAAGGAACAAGGCGATGGCGATCGAGCCGATGGTTAGCAATGCGGTGCCTACGATCGGACCGGCAATTCCACCTCCCGAGTAGGAGAAGGTCTGCTCGTTATAAATCGTTTTTCCCGGATGATTCCTGAGATATTCGTTGTATTTGGATGCGGAAAGCCGGTGCCTGGTTCCCTCGGCGTCATCGAATACGTGAAGTGTTTCGTTTTTCGCGGTAAGAAACTCGATGTCCACGAACGGGAACTTCGAGGTGAAGATCGAAGGGGCGCCATCGATGATGATCTTGCCGAAAAGCAGGACGGCGATGATCACGATGAGATACGTCATCATTCCAAACAGACTTCTGACAATCATGTCTTTGAAGTAGCCTTTCGGAGTGCCTTTGCGAATGAGTTTTTCCGGGTTGAACATGGGAGAGAGATTTACTTTTTGACCCGGTTCACGAAATGATGGGCGAGTGCATTGATGGTGAGGGCGATGAAGAAAAGAAGGATGCCGACAACGAAAAGAGCACGATAGTGAACGCTGCCGAGTGGCACTTCACCCAGTTCCTGTGCGATGATGCCGGTCAGGGTATGTGCAGGTTGGAAAACAGCGCCCAAGCCTTCCGTGAAATCCGGAATTTTGATTCGATTTCCGGCCACCAGCAGCACCACCATCGTCTCGCCGATGACGCGACCCAGTCCGAGCAGAACGGATGCAAGGATGCCTGAAAACGCGGCGGGAATGATCACACGGAAAGTGGTTTGCAGGCGGGAAGCACCCAAAGCCTCCGATGCCTCCGCATAAGCGGAAGGGACATTGTTCAACGCGTCTTCTGCCAGGGAGAAAATCGTCGGGATGGTCATCAGTGCCAACAGGCAACCTGCGGTAAAAATATTCAGCCTCTCCTCAATGGGAAAGCCGGGCACCCATTGCAGCCAGTCAGCAGTGGAAAGCTGGCGAAGCATGGTTCCGAACACGAGAATGCCGATGAAACCCAGCACGACGGAGGGAATGGCTTGGATGAACTCAATGACAGGTTTGACAATCGATTGTTCGCGGCTTTTGGCGAATTGGTTTACATAGATTGCGGCACTGATACTGACCGGAATGGCAATCGTGAGCGCAACGATCGCGATCATGAGGGAGCCCGCTGCTAGCGGGATGATACCGTAAAAATCCTGCCATTCCCCACCTGTCACCCATTTTTTTCCGGTGATGAAAGAGAGGATCGCGTCTGACAAAGGAACGGGATCGGTGTGGTTCCATGCCTTGATTTTTTGGGGAGTTGCATCCAAATCCGAGATATAGACAGGCCAAGCGGCACGCGCGGCGCTGAGAAGACGTTTTGCATCGTTCTCTGTGAGTGTGTTGGGGATTTTTCCAAAGGCTTCGGAAGCGGCATTCCTCAGCTGTTTGTGGATTTCGATGCATGATTCCTTGCGTTCCATCAGGGACCGCATTGGGGTCTCAATATCGGGCTTGTCGGCAAGGGCTGCTTTCGCCTCAGCGAGGAGTCTTTTCCGCTGGACGGGATCTTTTTCGTTGGAGGCTGCGGCGAGCAGCGTTTTCCGATCGCGCTCTAGAATGTCCGAGCTTTGCAGTTGCTCTTTGGTGACCGTGACAGACTCGGTCATTTCCATGACTGCAGAACCGAGGTCGAAACTGGCGAATTCGAAATTGTCGATCGCATCACGCAGCGGTTTCAAAGGCTCCGAGTTTTTCAGTTGGGCGGCAGTGAAATCCTCGATGAGCTTGGTCACCAGCGGAGGATCATCCGTTGCTTCCGCAGGGCGGTTTTTGAGAGATTCAATCAGCTTGTTCCGTTCCACGGCCGACAGATGAGGGGTGGGCGGGAGCTTGGTAAGTGCGCTGGCTCGTTGTTTTTCGAAATTACTGCGGAGGGAGGTGAGGAGACCCGAGTTTTCCGATGACTCGGCTTGAGGATTATTGAGAATGAGATCACGGGTTGGAGCGACGGCGTCCGTGTAAGCATTATACAGGGCGCTGGCTTCCTGGGTGCGCAGCAATTCAAGGCGGCTTTTGCCATTGATTTCGGCATAATAGGCGCGATTGAGCAAACTGGTGAGTTGCTCGTGAGAAGTGAGGTTTTGTCTTGAAAGATCGACGAATTCCAGACCTGCGATCCGATAGGTTTCCAATTCCCTGCGGTAGCCGGGAAAAAATCCGAGTCCTTCTTTGAGAAGGAAAATGATGATCAGCAGCAGAATGACGATCGTCAGGCCCGCATTCGACGCGAAGAAGTAGCGGATCAGGCGTTCATAAGAAAATCCCTTGCGCTGGAAGCGGTGAGTTTGACTGAGCTTTGGAGCAGTTTTGAGAGCCATGCGCGGGGCAAATAAGAAGCTAAAGTTGGAGAGCTGGCAAGAAAATGAGCATCGCCGACCGATGCCAACGATGCTCATTCACAGAATCAAATTCTGTCCGTCAACCAGAGATCAGTTGTTGGGGATGAATCCGACTTTCTCCACGATGGCTTGGCCGGCGGAGGATTTGATGAACTCCAGGAAGGATGCTGCTTCGGCGGTTGGTTTGTCCGGGGCATAGAGGTAGCAGAGACGTGCGTAAACGTATTTTTTCGCGTTGGAAGCGACGGGTTCCACACCATCGATGCTCAGGGCCTTGGTTCCTGCGGTTTTGGCATAAGCCAGACCGACGTAACCGATGCCGTTTTTGTTTTTGGCCACTTCTTGGGCGATTTGCTCATTTCCTGCCATCTTGAGAGAAGAAGCAGGGTAGTCGCGTCCGCCCATCGCAAGCTTCTGCCAGTCTTTGTAAGTTCCGGATGAAGTGTTGCGTGTGTAGATCGAGATCGGACCCGGTGCGCCGCCGATTTCAGACCAGTCTTTGATCTGACCGGTGAAGATTTTGGCCACCTGAGCCTTGGTGAGGCTGGATACCGGGCTGTTCTTGTTCACGATCACCACAAGCATGTCGTGGCAAATGGCGTGTTCCTTGATGTAGACACCTTTGGTTTTACAGAAGGTCCGTTCGTCGTCCTTGACCTTGCGAGAGGACATGCCGATTTGGGCAGTGCCGTTGGCAAGAGCCGGGAAGGCGGTTGTCGAACCTTCGGCAGCGATTTCGAATTTGACGCTGTTGTTGCCGGCGGCTTTGAACGCTTCCGAGAGCTGGGGAATCAGCTTCGCGCCAAGCGTGTCGCTTCCTTTGATGCTGAGGGTTTGAGCGCCGGCCATGGAGACCAGGGCTGCGGATAGGATGAATGTACTGATCGTTTTCATAATGTTTTTACTGTGTTGGTTATGGCAATTCGTGATGTTTAGAAGGAGAAGCGAAGACCGCTCATGAAGGTGTAGCCGCTGTAGTCGCCACCATCCATTTCTGAGAATTCGATTCCGTTCATGAGTTTAAGCTTGTGGCCATGCATGTAGTAGTTGAGGCCAAGGTAAGCGGAGGTGTAGGCATCGCCACGCTCGTCATCGCTGGTTACAAGCCGCTCATAACGCGAGGGGAGGCGCAGGTCGTTCAGGTCTTTAGAGGTGGCATATTGCAAGCGGCCTACCAGCTGCAATCCCTCGGCAATGAAGTATGAGGGAATCAGGCTGATACCGGTTACGTCCGATTGGGATCCATTGCCTTGGGCGAATGTGATATCCGAGATCAGTCCGAACCTACCCTGGCTCATCTCGTTGGTCAACGCGAAGGAATTGCCGAAGTTGGGTGATGCGCTCGGGTCATAGCTTGAAGAGCTGGAGTGTTCGAATCCCGGATTCGAGTTGTGCATGAAGTGGAACGATGCAACAGCAGAATCAAGACCGAGTTGCGATGAATAGTCGTAACCGATTTTCGCAAGCATCACATGACCGTTGTCGAATTTGGAGAACTCACGGGTGCGATCGGCACCGTAAACCCCGAATTCATAGAGCCAGTAATCCGCGATACCCTTGCCGCTCACCCATGCGCCGGTAAGTTCGCCGGGGAAAAGGGTGTTGGAAAGCAGGCTGCGCTCGATTGTCAGGATATTGTTGGATGAGATTTCCTGCTCACGGGTGAATTTCACCTTGGTTTTACCCACGGAGACATTCATTGCATCCGAAGGTGCGTATGTCACCATCAGGTCATAAAGATCTTTGTAGAGGGTGTCGCTGCCGGAGTCATCCATGCCATCGACATCAACATTGATCATACCATCGAATTTCCATGACTGGAACCATTTGGATTTGAATCCGATCCGAGCGCGGCGGGCTTCGATGTCGTCGCCCCAGACAGCTTCATCGCTTACTCTCTCTTTGTATTCCTTTGTGTTGAAACTTTGTCCTCCGGACTCGCCGAAGATGGACTGGAGGTGCAGGCGGCCTTGAAGGCTGAATTCCTGAATGACCTGGTTGTCTTCGTCTTTGAAGAGAGTCGCCGCAGACCAGGCGCGATCCATGGCGGTCTCACCCGAAAATTTGCCGAACAAAAGTCCGGATGGTTCGGCATTGGCCGCGATGATTCCGAGCAGGCTGGAAGCAAGCAGGGTGTGATGGATGGTTTTCATATGTGTAGTGTGTTGTATTGGCGTGCTCTTGGGCACAGCGAGAACATGCACAAGGGATCTCTCCCACCTGAAGTTTATCTGTGTGACGGTGTTGTCACAGACATTCCGGTTCGGTTCAAGAGTCCGAATCCGCAGAGTTTGCGGATCTCATCGGCCCGGATCATGAAGGCGGATCGGCAGGGAGACGGATTTCCCGGGTTCTCGGGTGATGAAGCGTGAAAAATCCGAAAAAGGGGTGAATTTCCGGGTTGCCAAGTGGCGCGGTGCTCATGTAGCTTGCCGCGCCCCTGGGACCAAATCGCCCGAGCAAACAGCCTCATAGTGTAATGGTAACACTCCGGATTTTGATTCCGTCATTCTAGGTTCGAGTCCTAGTGAGGCTATGTTTTTGCTACGAATTTCGGGCGAATATCAGGCTTCGTCCCGTTAAACCGGTGGATTCAGAGATCATTGATCGACCCGAAGTCCGGAGAAAAGAGGCGTTTGTAGGTTCGTGCTGCATAACCATCGGTCATGCCGGCGAGATAGTCGCAGATGAGCCGTGCTCGGGTGGCAGGATCGGCGGCCTGTTGAATTTCGCTGACGGTGTCGTTGGGCAGGAGCTGGAAGTATTGTCCGTCGATGGACTGGTTATGGATGTATCGGGTTTCAAGAACTTCCCAGAGTTTCCTTAGCATATGTGAACCCTTGTGTTCGAGTTGCTTCAGTTTCGGGGACAGAAACACCACCTCGTAGGCGAGTTTTTTGAAAAGTGCGGATTCCTTGCGGATCGCGGGGTCGATTGCGAGCCGGTAACGATAGCGATTGGTGATAGAAGAGAGGAAATTGACGACAGGCTCCAGCTTGGTCGCGGTGATGTATTTGCCGATACGTTTGCCCACGAAGGGCTCGACCCGGTGAGCGCGGACCGCCTCGAAAAGTTCGCTGATTGACGCCTGTTGTGAAGAATCCAAATTTTTGGTTACAGCCCAGTTCTCGATATGCTCGATGTGAAGAAAGCCTGCCCGCACACTGTCCGAGAGGTCGTTGAGAGAATACGCCGTATCGTCTGCCCAGTCCATGATCTGGCATTCGATGGATTTGAAAGAATCCCGAACCTCTCCCGGAGTGAACTCCGCAGGGAAATCATGTCCACCCATTGCCCAGTCGAGAAACCGGTGTTGCGAGTCATAGATAAAGTGGTTTTCCGGCACATTTCCCTTATCGAGCAGCTCAGACCAAAGGGTTTTGTATTTGAGGATCCCGTCCAGAAACGCACGTGACGGCGACATGCCGTTGTGTTTCGCAGAGAAGATGCGCTCACTGAGCAGCCGGAGCGTTTGGGCGTTCCCCTCAAATCCACCATACTCACGTGTCAGGTGGTTGAGAGTTCTCTCTCCCGCATGTCCGAAGGGGGGGTGCCCAAGGTCGTGTGAGAGACAGATGGCCTCCACCAGATCCGGGTCGATGAAACACGTATCCGACAAGAGCGAATCAGGCTGGCGTAACAACCATGTGCAGATGGATTTACCAATCTGGGCGACCTCAAGCGAGTGGGTGAGGCGTGTCCGGTAGAAATCGTATTCTCCCGACCAGAAAACTTGGGTTTTACTCTGCAGGCGACGAAAGGTGGTGGTATGAAGAACCCGATCACGATCAATCTGGAAAGACGAACGGTAGTCGCCCGGGTCGGATGGGTGATCCAGACGTTCGGTGTCGAAAGAATGGTAAAAGTCGTTCCGCATGATGGATGTTGAATGGTTTAAGGATTCGGATTCAAGGGTAGATTTTTCTGTTTCGGCAGGTTGCGGAGAGACTCGGCATCTGCTACATGTGATCTAATGTTAACAAAACAAACTTTGAGAGCGGCATCGGGCTGGCTGGAATTGGGGATGCCTGAGGACGCATTGAACGAATTGAAGCATCTTTCGGAGGAAGATCGTGAGGATCGGTCGGCATTGGAATTGAGGTTGGCAGCGGAGATGGCCTTGAGAAACTGGATGGATGCCGCTGAAACTGCAAAGTTGCTTTGTATGGAGGCGATCGACGAACCGAATTATTTCCTCAGTGCGGCTTTCTGTCTGCATGAGCTGGGAGACACCAGCGGTGCGAAAACATGGTTGCAAGGCGGTCCTGAAACTCTTTCCGGGATGGCCGTCTTTCATTACAACATGGCGTGTTATCTGTGGACGCTGGGCGAGAGCGAATGCGCACGCAAACACCTCAACCTGGCTTTTGAAATGGATGAAACCTTCAGGGACTCCGCGCGTCATGACAAGGATCTGGTCGGCATGGATCTCTGAAAAATCCTGTTTTGACACTCCGAGCCGCATTTGAGAGTTTTCCGTAATGCAGCCCATCCATTTTGAGGAATCGGTGATTTCCATTTTGAAACGTGACCAGCGTTATGATGGTCAGGCATATTTTTTTCTGAAAGATGCTCTGGATTTCACCTTGAAACGATTTGCCGAGCAGGCGGGCAATCGAGGGCGGCATGTCAGCGGAAAGGAATTATCGGAGGGGTTCAGGGATTACGCCCTGGATCAGTTCGGGCCGATGGCTGCGACCCTGATGGAGGAGTGGGGAATTCATGAAACCCGCGACGTCGGCAACATGGTCTTTCGGTTGATCGAGGAGCAAGTTTTCGGGAAACAGGATTCGGACAAGCCCGAAGATTTCGAGGGTCTGTTCGATTTGAACCGATCGCTTCGCCTGCCGTTTCTTCCAACCTCTGCTTCAAAGAACGGGGTTTCCGGCAAGATGCTCCGGCGTCTGGTTTGATGAGTCAGTGGATTCGAGGTGGTTCCTGCTGAATCACTTGCGGCGCCGGGAGTGGCGGAGAAATACCTCCGGGGATTGCGACCGGGATGTTCGATCTTGGCGGCGACATCCATTTCGCTGCTTTGGGAGTCCGGTCGGAATGCCATGCGAGAAAAGTCAGCAAAACCACTCCGAGGATACTACCGAAGCCGCAGGTGAAGGCGGCGACCATTCCTACAATAAACGGCGCCAGACCGATGATGATAAGAAGCAATGAAGATGGCTTGATTTCGAAGCTAAGGATGGCCAGACGCAAGCGGGATCTTGCCACCAGAAGTCCGAGAATGACATAACCTGCCACCATGATCACGGCGGAGAAGTGATAGAAAACCATTGCAATCCATGACCAACGGGATGTTTTCGAGGCCTCCATCCAGATGGCCCCGCCGATCATTCCAATCCCGCCTCCGGTTGCTGAGGAGAACAACATGAGCAATAAAACACCCAGTTTGGAACCGATGTTGGGGTAACCGGATGCGGCGATGGAGACCGAGCAAATGATCGCAGAGACCGAAACAACCGTTGCTGCGTTGGCAGTTTCGTTCAGCCATTCAACACCACCGATAAAATAGCGGATGATGATGTATGGCAGGAGTGATGTCAGTGTTAGCAGGCACAACATCCATAAGGTCATGAATTTCCCAAAAACAATCTGCCAGCGGTTGATCTGGGTGAGCAGCAGGATCTCATGGTTTCCCTCTTCGATTTCCTGCGGCATCAGCATGAATCCTGCGAGCGGCATGAGAAAGCCGATCACGACCATCGCGACCCACCAGAACGGACCGATATGGTCGGGATCCCAGAAAAAAATGGCAGGGGTCGAGCCACCGGATGAGATCTCGAATTTGAATTCGAAGAAAATCGCCGCGATCGCGAAAAGATGGATGCACAGAAACGGATAGATGAAACTGTATCTCCGAAGATTCTGCCTGAGCTCTTTGGCTAGCATCGGCCACATCCGGTCCGTCAGATCTGTATAGGATGTCGAACTCACCGATCGGGTTCAGGGAAGAATGTCGGAATACATTCCGGGGTCACTGCCCGGAATTTCGATGGCTCCGCAATGTTTTTCGTAAAACGCGCGTGGTCCGACCCCACCGATGACGGCATAGGCATAGCCCATTTCTCGCAGGGATTCGAGCGCCTTGAGCAACAGGGCTTTGCCCAAGCCGTTTCCCCGGGCGGATTCGATCACTCCTGTGGGACCGAAAAACCCACGATGGGTGGTTTCATAACATGAAAAGCCGACGATTCGTTTGTCGAGAGTTGCGATCCAGCATGAAACGGGTTGCCGCGTGAGGGCGATCCCGATCTCGCTTGCCCATTTTTCCGAGAAATGTTCGCGCGCGAATTTCGTCACCGTGTGTGTTTCAAAAGCTCGTGCGCGCCGCAGGGTGATTCCTTGGGATTGGATGTTTCCATATAGAGCTGCGGTATCAGGCAGATCATAGAGACGTACGAGCATGTCGATCATATGAAGATCAAAAAGCTTTATTGGCTCGAGGTGAAGCGCCGATTTCTGAAAAATTTGCCTTGCCCCGGCGTATTGCAATGAGTTACTTCAATCCTATGAATACCCCGAGTTTAACCCTCTCCCTATTGCTTCTCGTGGCTGCGTCGATGTCTGCCCAGCAGAAAAAGCCCATCGAAATGATCATTGGTCCTGCGTGGATGCAGACGTTCGGTGATATGTACGATGGTAAGCCACGTGTTGCTGCCATCAAAGGTCTTTCGGTGGATCTGGGGGAGCAATGGCGTGCGCTTTACGACACGGAGACCCTGAGATTGGTAACCGTTTACAAAGGCGAAATCAAATGGGGAGGCACCCCTTGGACGGGTGCGCATGGTTCGTTGATTCAGTTGCAAAATCAGGCCCCACTCATCGTCACGGCCAACGGCTCGGGTTGGGCGGATGGTGAAGGTTCACTCGATGACAAGCGTCCCATTCCGGGGCATGGCAATATCCCGCACGGAGCTTTCACCGGCCATTACCGCAAAGGCCAGCAAGTGGTCCTGGAATACACGGTCAACGGCACCCCGGTGATGGAATGCCTTCTCAGGGACGGCGACTCCGTCACCCGCGCGCTCAACTTCGGGAAGCGCGACAAAGAAATGACCTTGGTCATCGCCGATGAAAAAGAGGGCTTTGAAATTTCAGCCGATGGCAGCTCCGCAAAGTCGAAAAGCGGGTTGAACCTTTCAGCGAGCGACGGCGTGAAACTCAGGATCGATACCAAGCAAGCGGGCAGGCTTCTCGCCACAATCCCTGCAGGCAAGGATGATCTCACCGCCCGCGTGACCTTTGCCAGAAACGCAGAACCCAAAGCGGCTGAGAAACCAGATTTCAAAAGCTTGATCAAGGGCGGCCCCGCGATGTGGACCGAGGTGGTAACCACCAAAGGCCAGATTTCGACCGATGAAAAAAGCCCGTATGTCACGGATCTTGTTACCTTGCCCGAAACCAATCCGTGGTTTTCCAACACGCGCTTCGGTGGTTTCGATTTCATCGATGAAGACTCCGCGGCCCTCTCATCGTGGAACGGAGATGTCTGGGTGGTCAAAGGATTGAAAGGTGATTGGAGCGAACTCAAGTGGCAGAGAATTGCAGCAGGCTTGTTCGAAACCCTTGGATTGGCTGTCGTCAAAGGGGAGATCTACGTGAACGGACGCGACCAAATTACCAAGCTGATCGACCTCAACGGTGATGGAGAAACCGATTACTTCAAGGTGTTCAACCGTGACGTCTACGTTTCATCCAACTTCCATGAGTTTGCTTTCGATCTGGTCACCGACAAACAAGGCAATTTCTATTTCTCCAAGGGCGGACCGGTGAAAGGCGGTGGACGTGGTTTCGATCCCATCCTGCCGCATCATGGAATCGTTGCCAAAGTATCGGCTGACGGAAAAACATTCGAAGTGCTCGCGACTGGCCTGCGAGCTCCAGGTGGCGTCGGTGTCGGCCCGAATGGTGAAATCAGCACCGGAGAGAACGAGGGAACCTGGCAGCCGTGCTGCAAGGTCAATATTTTCAACCTGAAGAACGCCCCGGTCTTTCTTGGCACGGAACCGACCCGTCATGATCTTAAAGATGCCCCATTCACGCAGCCGATGGTCTATCTGCCCATGGATGTAGACAATTCTGGAGCCTCACAACTCTGGGTGCCCGACCATGCAGAGATGGGTTTGAAGCCCGGAGAGATGCTGCACCTGTCCTATGGGGCGTCGAGCATCTATCGGGTTCTGCCTGTGTCCGACGCAGGCGGGCGAGTTCACGGTGGAGTTGCAAAACTTCCGATCAGCCTGCAGTCTTCCGCGATGCGTGCCAGGTTTCATCGTGATGGTTCGATGTATGTGCTGGGTTTCAGGGGTTGGCAAACCAATGCGGCAAGTCCTGCTGCATTTCAGAGAATTCGTTACAATGAGCGCGCAGGTTTGAAAGTTCCTGAAAAACTCGAGTATACGCCCAAGGGTGTGAAGCTGACGTATCCCGTAACGCTGGATAAGGAACTGGCGGAGGATCCGACCAGTTACGGTGCCCAGCGCTGGAATTACGTGCGCGGTCCACAATATGGCTCAGGGGAGTTTTCGGTTGATCAACCCGACGCCGCCGCGATGGAAAAAGCCCTGTTGGGAGAGTCGAAAAAACAAAAAACCCGTGACACTGCCAAGGTGTTGTCAGCCAAGCTTTCCGGCGACAAGAAAACGGTTGAACTGGAAATCGCGGGAATGAAGCCATCGATGTCACTCAAAGTGAGCTATGATCTTGAGGATGAGGACGGCAATGTGATGATCGGCAACATTCATGCGACGATTCACGAAAATTAGCCAGACCTCGCCGTGTTGAAACCAATCACAGTCGCATTTCTTCTGATCGTTACCGCTCGTGCCGAGCTGGTTGCGACCTTCACTCAGGGAGGACTCACGGATGTTCGATCCGATCGGCTGCCTGCCTTGGCCGTTCCGGCCGGAGAGGCGCCGACGCCATTTTTGTCTCCCGGAAAATTCCAGGTGGAATGGCGAGGAAAGATCGGCCTGAAGAAGCGGAGCCGATTGTATTTTTCTTTCGAAGGACATGGCAACGTTGTCCTGAACATTGCCGGCGAGGCGGTTCATCGAGAAGATGGTGATTTCGGCAAAACAAAATCAGAACGGTTGCGGCTCAACCCCGGTGAGCATGAAATTCTGATTCAATACACCAGCGCGGATGACGGCAGTGGAAATTTCCGTTTGTACTGGGAATCCGAGGAAATGGTTCGCCAGATCATCGCTCCGGGCGTCTATTTGCGGATGGAAGACAATCGACTTGTTGAGAGCGAATTGAAGCGCAGGGGCAGGATGGTGTTCGCTGAGCAACATTGTGCGAAGTGCCATGCTCCGGAAGCGGGATTCGGGGTGAAGCCGATGCCGGAAATGGGGGAGATCGCTCCGATTCTGTCCGGAATCGGGGAGCGGGTTTCGGAGGAGTGGTTACGTTTGTGGCTGGCAAATCCTAAAGCGCTGAAGCCCTCCACTCATATGCCGATGATGGTGGATCCATCCACACCGGAAGGTCTTCAGAAAGCTGCGGACTTGGCGGCATATTTGATGGATTCCAAACAAGGGCTTGAAAAGAAAGCGGAGCCGGACAGGCAGTTGGCAAAAGCGGGAGGCGTGCATTTTCATGAGCTGGGTTGCGTCGCTTGTCATGATCTGTCGGGTCTGCCGGCTGAGGCGGATGACAAACGCAGGGTTCCGCTCAACAATGTCGCGTCCAAATTCCGGGGTGGTCAGCTGGAGGCCTTTTTGAAAAGACCGGAAGCCTATCATCCTTATACTGCGATGCCAAACTTCCAACTCGGGGATGATGAGGCGGCTGCGCTTGCGGCGTTTCTCCATCATGATGCGATGGGAAAAGAGACAAAGCTGGCTTATGCGTTTCCAAAAGGAGATTCGGCACGTGGTGCGGTATTGGCAGAAAGCCTGCAATGCGGCACCTGTCATCCCGGTATGCCGGGGAGCGTATCTGAAGCGGCCTCCCTCGAGGGCGTTTTCAAAAAGGATTGGACGGCTGCAGGCTGTGTCTCGGGAAGAGATCCAAGACCGCATTTGCCCGTACTCAACCTCAGCGAAGCCGACAAAGCGGCGTTGCTGGTCTTTTCAAAATCAAGCCCTGACTCTCTCTACAAGGACAGCTCGGCGGAATTTTCGAAACGGCAGATCGCTGCCAAACGCTGCGTTGCTTGCCATTCTCTGGATGAAGAAGTATCGTTGCTCAGCTCCTTGCACGGCAGGACAGCAGAACTGGCTGCTCATGTTGAGGCATTGAAATACCGGGTCGACCAGTCGCGTCCGGCACTCACGTTCATGGGGGAGATGCTTTATACCGACTATCTCGAATCCGTTCTTTCCGGTGAGTTGAAAGAACGTCCGCGGCCGTGGTTGGGCACGCGCATGCCAGCTTTCAAAAGTCATGCAAAGGCCCTGGCGGAGGGATTGACGAGGCAGCACGGATTCTTGCCGGGTGGTCCGCCTCAGATGAAGATCGACAAGGACCTTGCCAAGATCGGGCATGACTTGATCGGTTCCAAGGGTTTCGGTTGCAATACCTGTCACGGGGTCGGTTCCGTTCAGGCTACCGATGCCTTCGAGGTCGGAGCCATCAATTTCGACCAGGTCTCCAGCCGTCTCAGGGAAGGCTATTATTACCGCTGGATGGATCACCCGGCCGAAGTCACGCCGGGCAGCAAAATGCCGCGCTATGCCGAAGGCAATGTATCGCAACGTGCGGATGTGCTTGAAGGTGATGCTCGAAAGCAATACGAGGCCATCTGGAATTGGATTCACAGCCTGAACGGCGAAAAATAGGGGCCGGCGATGGGTGCCGCCATGAGGTCTTACGCCTCCAGTGTCTGATGGAAGGTATCCGTATCCTTCAGGGACATCACGAACCATTCCAACAGTTGAACCGTAGATTCGATATCTTCGAGATGGGCGGTTTCCACCACCGAGTGCATGCAGCGCAGGGGAAGTGAGACCAGCGCACTGGGAATACCCTCACGCGAATTGAAAATTTTGTCGGTATCGGTGCCGGAAAAACGGCTGGATGACTCGTGCTGGATGTCAATCTTGTGCTTCCTTGCCAGTTCGATCAGGCGCCCGACCATCAGCGGGTGATTGCAGGTGCCGTGCGTCAGGGTCGGGCCATGCCCGAGTTTTACCTGTCCGAATTTGGCGGGGTCGATTCCCGGAGTGTCGGTTGCATGCGTGACGTCGAGGCACAGGCACATGTCGGGCTTGAGACGATAAGTCGCCATCATGGCACCGTTCCCGCCGATTTCCTCCTGAATGGCATTGAGACACACGAGCGTCACCGGTGGTTTTTTTCCGGAGGCGGCGATGCGTTTCATCACTTGGGCGATGATGTAGGAGCCGATGCGGTTGTCGAGCGCGCGGGACACAAGACGTTTGTGCGCGAGCTCGGTGGGGCCATCGCTATAAACCATGGGATGACCGACACGCAGCCCCATTTCTGCGACATCCTTCGCGTTCGACGCACCGATATCGACCCAAAGATCATGCACCGCCGGGGCTTTTTCACCGCCGAGCTCATCGCGCCTGAGATGGATGGCGGTATTGCCGATGATACCCGAGACAACGCCCTTGTCTCCTGAAATGCGAACGCGTCGGCCGCGAGCTGTTGCGGCATCGGATCCGCCGATACGATCGATGCGCAGAAAGCCTTTGTCGTCGATATGTTTGATGATGTAACCGATTTCATCGGCGTGCGCGGAAAGCATGACGGTTCTCCCAGACTTGCCTTGCAAGGTCGCCCAGGTCGAGCCATAGGCATCACATTCGATCTTGGTTGCGACGGGTTTGAGGTAATTGGCCCATACATTCTGTCCTGGCATTTCAAAGCCGGTGGGCGAAGGGGTTTCAAGGAGTTCGAAGAGGAAAGCTTTGTCGGTCTTTTTCATGCGTGAAAGATTGAAGAGGGAATGTTGAAAGGTGAAGAATGAAATTTTTTAATCCGCCAGCGATTGGGCGTAGATGTCATCCGGCGAATTGAGGATGATCAGCATCGGACGGCAGCAGACTTCGCAGTCGTAATCGTATTCGGTCGGCATCTCGGATTCCGGAGGGATCGCGATTTCGAATACTTCAAAACAAGTCGGGCAGGTGACGGGATAGGTGTCCATTTTTATGATCAGCGACTCTTATCCTGTTGCATGCGATAAGCGCAGATGAGAAAGAAAAGGCTGATCGCCACAAAAAAGAATCCCCAGTTGCGTGTTTGATCGGGATGGTAGGAGGTATTTGTTTCAGGTCTGGCATACCTGTTCGTTCCTCCCGGGCTTTCAAATCGGATGGGATCGTTGATTGCAATCATCCCACCGAACAACGCCATGATCCCGATGATCAGAAGACTCGGTACGCCGCATTTTAGAAACGATTTTTTACCGCGGTTGCGTTTGGTTTTCATGGAGATCGATTGGCATTTGTTCCCGGAACGTTCGTTGATCCCTTCTGGAAAATCAGGGCATGTGACGGAACGGCTCTTACCGTTCTAACAAAATTCGGTCCCCCAGCACTACCAGGTCGATTCGTCCCTGAAGGGTTTTGTTCAGAAACGGGGTATTCTGAGACTTCGACTTCATGAAATCCTTGGTGAAAGTGGATGTGGCCGCGGTGTTGATGAGCGTGATGTTGGCGGGTTGTCCTTCCGCGATGGTCGGGACGTCCAGCGACATGAGCCGACGTGGCTCGGCCGAGTATTTGTTGATGAGGGTATCCCACCCGAATGTTCCTTCTTTGACAAAGTAATGATAGAGCGAGATCACCGCAGTATCGAGTCCGGTGATGCCGTTGGGTGCGGATACGAAATCTTGGGATTTTTCAAAGGGACTGTGTGGGGCGTGATCGGTGGCGATCATGTCGAAGGTCCCGTCAAGCAGGCCCTCCAGCAATGCTTCCTTGTCCGCTCTGGTCCTCAGTGGCGGGTTCATTTTGTAGTGGGTATCGAATTCCCCGATGTCCTCATCCGTAAAAAGGAGGTGGTGTGGTGAAACCTCGGCAGTGACTTTCACGTCGCCGCGGGATTTCCACCAGCGGATGGTTTCCATGCCCATTTTCGAGGAAACGTGTTGGATATGGATGTGTGCGCCGGTGGCGTGCGCCAGGCGGATGTCGCGGTCGATGATGATTTCCTCAGCGCAGGCCGGGGAGCCCGCGATTCCGAGCTTGTAGGCAGTCGGGCCGTCGTTCAGTGCACGCGGGCCGGCAAGCTCGGGAACCTCGCAGTGGGATGCGAAGAACATGCCGAACTCGGAAGCGTATTGCATGGTCCGGTAAAGAAGGGAAGAGTTCAGCGTGGTATCGCCATCATCGGTGAGCATTTTGACCCCTGCGGCACGCATGCCATCGATGCCTGCCATTTCTTTTCCCTCGCGGCCTTTCGACACGCAGCCGGAGGTGTAGATGGGGATGCGAGAGTTGCGTTTTCCGGATTCCAGAACCGCAATGACCGCTGCTCCCGAATCCAGCGCCGGGGAGGTGTTGGGCATCATGACCACCCCCGTGATTCCTCCATGGATGGCAGATTCGGAACCACTGGCGATGTTCTCTTTGTGTTCCTGCCCGGGCTCTCGGAAGTGCACGTGTGCATCGAAAAATGCGGGACAAAGGATTTGATGGTTGCAGTCGATGATTTTGGGGTGATCTGTCGCTCGGATGTCTTTTGCAACCTTGCGGATCACTCCGTCGATGATCAGAACATCCGCCGGTTTGAGTTCGGCAGTCGATTCGGAGGCGATGCGTACATTGCGAAGAAGGAGGTTCACGGGCAAGGATGGTAGGTTTCAAATCCCAAATCTCAATGCTCAAATTCCCGCGCAGCACGGAAGCTTCGGTAGGTCGTCAGCAGCAATTGGGATTTGCACATGAAAATGCGAAAAAAATGCCCGGCTGGCACATGAATTGCTTTAATTTTGCTCGACGGTGATCGGGATGAATGGTTTTTTCATCCCGCGTTGCCGTAAGATCCATCGCTAACCACGAACATAGAAACAAGTACACATGGCCAAATACAAACTGGAATACATCTGGCTCGACGGCTACACGCCCGTGCCGAACCTGCGCAGCAAAACTCAAATCAAGGAATTCGCAAGCTTCCCGAAGCTTGGGGAGCTTCCGATGTGGGGATTTGACGGTTCTTCGACTCAACAAGCTCCGGGCGGCAGCTCGGATTGCATGCTCAAGCCGGTTGCGGTTTATCCCGACAGCACCCGCAAAAACGGCGCGCTCGTGATGTGCGAGGTCATGATGCCGGACGGCACGCCTCACGCCTCCAACTCCCGTGCCACCATTCTGGACGATGCGGACGCATGGTTCGGCTTCGAACAGGAATATTTTCTTTATCAGGACGGTAAACCGCTGGGTTTCCCGGCTGATGGATATCCTGCACCACAAGGTCCTTATTACTGTGGCGTTGGTTACAAGGCCGTGGGAGATATCGCACGGCAGATTGTTGAAGAGCATCTCGACCTCTGTCTTGACGCGGGGATCAACCATGAAGGCATCAACGCCGAGGTTGCCAAAGGTCAGTGGGAATTCCAGATCTTTGGCAAAGGATCCAAAAACGCTGCCGACCAGATTTGGGTTGCCCGTTACATCCTCAACCGCCTCTGTGAGAAATACGGCATTGACGTGGAGTATCATTGCAAACCGATTCGCGGTGACTGGAACGGCTCCGGCATGCACGCCAATTTCTCCACCAAATATCTCCGTGAAGTCGGCGGTAAGGAGTATTTCGAGGCTCTCATGGCCCAGTTCGGTAAAAATATGGAAGAACACGTTGCGGTTTACGGGCCGGACAACCACCTCCGTTTGACCGGACTTCACGAGACGCAATCCATCGACAAGTTCACTTGGGGTGTTGCAGACCGTGGATCCTCGATCCGTGTTCCGCACAGTTTCGCAAACAACGGTTGGAAGGGTTACCTGGAAGACCGTCGTCCGAACTCGCAGGGTGATCCGTACCAGATCGCCTCGCGCATCCTGAAAACGATTTCCGAGGTGCCCACCAAGTAAGGTGCCGCAAACGGTCATTGGCAAGCCGTCTTCCCGGAACGGAAGGCGGCTTTTTCTATGGAGATAGGGCTTGAAAGCTTGCAGGAATTGTTGGAAACGCTGGGGGTCAAGAGAAAGGAATGGTTAAGGCTACACAAACAGAGGAAGTGACCTTCACGGGGATCCCGGCATCGCCGGGAATCGCTTTGGGGCCGATCCATGTGAGCGCGCGGGGGTTCTCAGCTCCGGAAATTTATGAAATCCCGGAGGATCAGGTTGCCGAGGAGCAGCTGAGATTTCTTGAGGCTGTGAACATGACCAAGAAGCAGCTGAAAGATCTGCAAGAGCGCCTTGAGTCTCTGGCAGGAAATTCGGAAAGCGAGATTTTTGAGGCCCATGTGATGTTGTTGGAGGACAAATCGCTCGTTGACCGCGTGCTGCAGGCCATTGAGAGGCGTCAGCAGAATGCCGAGTATGCGTTTTATGCGGTGATGCAGAATTTTCTGGAGGCGATGCGTCGGATTCCGGATCCCTATCTTCGTGAGCGTACGGCCGATATCGAGGATGTTTCGCAGCGCGTGCTGCGGAATTTCAAAGTGGATGAGGATAGCGGCCACCAGTTGCCGGACGGCAATCACATCCTATTGGCGTATGATCTTTCCCCATCGGACACCGCATCGATGAATCGCAGGCAATTGCTTGGTTTTGCAACCGAGCAGGGAAGTGTGAACTCCCACACCGCCATTTTGGCTCGTTCGTTCGGAATTCCGGCGGTGGTTGGATTGGAGGCATCGGTCATTCAGGTGACAGCTCTGACACCTGCCGTCATCGATGGTTACTCGGGAAAGCTGATTTTGAATCCGACGCGAGAGACGTTGGAGCGTTATATCAATCTTGCAGCGGAGAAAGACCGCCAGACCCATGAATTGGCGGCCCGCAAGGACGAAGCCACGGAGACGAAAGACGGCAGGATCATCACCTTGTCAGCCAACATCGAGTTTTTGGAGGAGTTGCACGAACTCACGGAGAGCGGTGCGAAGGGAGTGGGGCTCTATCGTACGGAATTCCTGTTGCTCAATGGGCTCGAAATGCCTGATGAGAACGAACAGGCCGACGCCTACAAACGTGTCGCTGAGGCGGTCAAGGGAGATATCGTGATCGTCCGCACCATGGATGCGGGCGGTGACAAACTCCCGATCGAACCGCTGACCGAGCCCGAGCCAAATCCATTTTTGGGCTGGCGCGGTATCCGGGTCTCCTTATCGCGCCCCTCCATGTTCCGCGATCAGTTGCGTGCCATTTTAAGGGCGAGCGCTTTCGGGAAGCTGGCTGTCATGTTTCCACTGGTTTCCGGACTGTCCGAGCTCCTGCGTGCGAGGGAAATGCTGAAGCGATGCATGGATGAGCTCAGCTCCGAAGGCGTTGCATTTGATCCGAAGATACCCGTTGGAGTCATGATTGAGGTTCCCTCTGCTGCGATTTGCGCGGATCTGTTGGCCCCTCACGTGGATTTCTTCTCAATCGGGACCAATGACCTGATTCAATATACCGTTGCTGTGGACCGAGTGAATCCTCATGTTGCGGATCTCTACAAACCAACTCATCCCGCAGTCATCCGTCTGATCAACAAAACCGTTGAGGCAGGACAAGCTCAGGGGATTTGGACGGGAGTTTGCGGTGAGATGGCGGGGGATATCAGGCTCACTCCTCTGCTCTTGGGCCTTGGGGTACAGGAACTTTCTGTTTCGCCGAAAATCGTGCCGAAGGTGGGACAAGCGATCCGCTCTCTCGAATACTCCGGTTGTCAAGCTCTTGCACAGGCTGCGCTGAAGCTCACGCGGTCTCTGGACATCATGCAACTCAGTGTCGCACACGCGGGGAAATGTTATCAGAACCTGATGGACTGAGACTGTAACCAACCCATCCGATCATCCAAGGTGGTGCCCACCAATGCCATGATGAGCCCTGTTCCGTGAATGTTTCCTTTGTCTGGGTCAGATCAGGAAGCGGGGGGACTGTTTGAGGAAGGCCAGGGGGTTCCGGTATGTCACTTTTTCGATGAAATCGGGGGAATGTTTGCGGCGTTTCATTTCAAGGGCGCACTTGGGAACGGCAAGAGGATCCGAGATGCCCCAGTCGCAGGCGGAATTCATCCAGATGCGTTCGTTGCCGTGGATTTCGAGCATGTCGATCGCTCGGTGAGGCGTGCATTTGCTTTCCGGGTAAAGTGTCATTCCCGCCCAGAAACCGGAGTCGATAACCGACCGGACCGTGTGTTCCTCGACGTGGTCGATGATGACTTTTGAGCGGTCAAGTTTGGAGAAGGCAGAGAGGGAATCGATGATCAGCTTGGTGCCCTTCAGCTTGTCTTCCAGATGAGGAGTGTGGATGAGTATCGGAAGATCGTAGTCGAGAGCGATTTGCACATGTTCCTCGAAAATCTGCAACTCCGAGCGGGTGTTTTTGTTCAGGCCGATTTCTCCGATTCCAAGCACATTGTTTTTTTGGATGAAATCGGGAATCAGCGACATCACTTCGCGGGCGAATACCGGATCGTCCGCCTCCTTGGGGTTGATGCAGAGCCAGCAAAAGTGCTTGATACCGAATCTGGCGGCTCGCTTGGGTTCGTATTCCGTGAGTTGGCGGAAATAGTCGTAAAATCCATCCGCCGAGGAGCGGTCGTAACCCGCCCAGAACGCAGGTTCACAGAGGATTTCACAGCCAGCAAGAGCGAGTTTTTCGTAGTCATCCGTCGTGCGGCTGACCATGTGAGCGTGCGGTTCAATGTATGGCATAGGTGGAAGGTGCGGGAGTCTCGAGGTCGGGGATGGGAGGAGAAGCTTGAACATCAGGCACAAGCGGGACACGTACCGAAGAATTCGAGTTCATGATACAGGTTCCGGTAGCCGGTGTTTTGACGGATCTCCTCTTCGAGCTGGTGGACGGGGCAAGGAGCTTTGACGGCTTCGATTTTACCACAACCGGTGCAGATCAGGTAGTCACTGTGCTTTCCGGGTTGGATCAGGGTGAAATATGCGGCACGCTCATGAAGTCCGAGGCGACGAATCATGCCATGCTCGGTCAGACGTTGCAGCAGGCGATAGACCGTGGCTTTGTCACAGAGATCCTTCAGGCGTTTTGAGGTCGCCAGTCCGGCAAGCGTCATGGGTTGCGCGCTCTCGATCAGTGTGAGAACCAGCTCTTCGAGCGCCTTGGTACGGCGCAGACCCTGATCCCTGCAGCGGGTGATGACTTGTTTGAGTAGGGTATCCATGGATATGCCGGGACGGTTGGATGGGTTGAATATGCTGGCGTTTGTCAAAAGAGTCTCGCTTGGGGATCCTCAGGTTTCAAGGGTGGAACGGGGGCCCCGATCTTTTCATATGCTGCCGGCATGGCGGTGCGTCCGCGCGGGGTGCGTTGGATGAAGCCCTGCATGATGAGGAACGGCTCGTGAACCTCCTCCAGGGTAGCGGCATCCTCACCGATCGCAACCGCCAGAGAGTTCAGACCAACCGGGCCGCCATTGAATTTGTAGATCATGGCCTCCAGCAAGCGCTTGTCCATTTCATCAAGCCCGTCCGCATCGATCTCGATCATTGCCAACGCGCCGGCGGCATGTTCACGGTCGATCACTCCGTTTCCTCTTACTTGGGCAAAATCTCGCACCCAGCGAAGCAAGGCGTTGGCAACCCGTGGTGTGCCACGGGAGCGGGAGGCGATTTCGAGAGCCCCGGAGCGGTGGATTTCCGTGTCCAATAAGCCGGCGGAGCGCTCGATGATATCAGCGAGTTCCTCACGGTTGTAGTAATCGAGCCGGTTGATCAAACCAAAGCGGGAGCGTAGCGGTGCGGTAAGCATACCGGAGCGGGTGGTGGCTCCGACGAGCGTGAAACGGGGCAGATTGATCTGGATGGAGCGCGCGGAGGGGCCTGAGTCGATGATGATGTCGAGGCGATAATCCTCCATGGCGGGGTAGAGGTATTCCTCGATGGCAGGGTGTAACCGGTGGATTTCATCGATGAACAGGACATCGCCTTTTTGAATATTGGTCAGGATGCCGGCCAGATCGCCCGCTTTTTCAATTTGCGGCCCCGAGGTGGTGTGCATTTGGGTTCCGGCAGCTTTGGCAATCAGATTGGCGAGGGTGGTTTTGCCCAGTCCCGGAGGTCCGGAGAGAAGGACATGATCCAGAACATCATGACGCTGTTTGGCGGCAGCAAGCATCAGGAGGATCCGTTCCTTGACTTTGTCCTGACCGATGAATTCGGAAAACACAGGAGGACGCAACGAGACATCATAGGGTGTTGCCGGGGTCTCGGTCGCTTGTTGGTAAAAGTTCTCTGACATGGACTGGTCTGGGTATGGAAGCGCTGAAGATGGACAGAGCTTTAACGACTCCATGCAGAATGCAAAGCCTAATGGACCGGGCGGCTTGAGGACAGCCGGATTCGTGAATTCGTCGCGTTGCCAAAATCAGGCAGGATGGGGTGGCAGCTTTGATCAGATTTCCCGGGGGGTAGCAATGCCGGAACCGCTGGGACTTATGGCTTGACAAGCAGCCCACAGCTCTGGTCACATTCGCCAGCGGAAATTACCGTCTCTGGGGAACTTTTCCCGGATTTCGCTGGATTCCACTGACCACCAAAGCCCGCCTAGCCCCCTACGTCAACCACCTCGCCATCACCCTCAACGCCGCATCAATCTCCCTTCCTATGGATCTTTCCTCTCCTCTTTGGTATTTCGCCTACATCACCGTTCTCGTGGGTCTGGCCGGGTACGGTTCCCACCGTTTGACGATCATTTTCCTCTATCTTCGGCATTCCCGCAAGCGTCCGGAGCCCAAAAATCATTTTGACGAGCTGCCGCTGGTCACGATCCAGTTGCCGGTTTACAACGAGATGCACGTGGTGGATCGCCTTCTCGAGTCCGTCTCGAAGATTGATTACCCCGTGGATAAATTGCAGATCCAGATGTTGGATGATTCCACGGACGATACGGTGTCCATCTGCAAGGCGGGCATCGAGCGGATGCGTTCATTGGGATTCGATGCGGAGCATATCCACCGCACCGATCGGACCGGTTTCAAGGCCGGTGCGCTGGAAAACGGAACCCAATACGCCAAGGGTGAATATCTATTTATCCTGGATGCCGATTTTGTTCCGAATCCCGACGTGTTGAAAAAGACCATCCACTACTTTACGGATGACAAAATCGGGATGATCCAGACGCGTTGGGGCCACCTGAACCGGACCTTCAATGTTCTCACCCGGATCCAAGCGATGTTTCTGGATGGTCACCTCGAGCTTGAACAAACGGCGCGAAATCGTTCCGGCCGTTTTTTCACGTTTAACGGCACGGCCGGTATTTGGCGAAAATCCTGCATCGCTGACGCCGGCGGATGGGAACATGACACGTTGACGGAGGACATGGACCTCAGCTACCGTGCGCAGCTCAAGGGCTGGAGGTTCATTTTCCTCAACGATGTGGAAACACCCGCCGAACTGCCGGTCGATATGGATGGCTTCAAAAGCCAGCAGCACCGATGGACCAAAGGCTCGATCCAAGTTTGCAAGAAGGTTTTGCCGGCGATCTGGAAAAGCAAGATTCCTTTGTTCATCAAAATGGAGGCGACAGCCCATTTGACATCCAATTTTGCCTATCTGCTGCTCATCTGTCTGTGTTTTCTGATCTACCCCAACCAGCATGCTCAGCCGGATTTCGGGCCGCTCACCTACTACATCATCAACGTTCCGATCTTCTTCTTTGCATCCGTTTCCGTCATTCTTTTCTATCTCACTTCACAGAAAGCTCTGCGCCCGAAAACCTGGTGGAAGGAAATTCCCTATCTTCCTCTCCTTCTTGCCTTGGGAATCGGCATGTCGATCACGAATGCAAAAGCCGTCTTGGAAGCGATTTTCAACCATCAATCCGCCTTCATCCGTACTCCCAAATATGGAATTGAGAAAAAGAATTCCGACTGGAAGAAGAGCAGTTACAAGGCCATCAAATCCCTGACACCCGTGGTCGAATTCTTGTTCGGATGCTTCTTTTTGTTCGTTGTTGTTGAGGCTGCGATGAAAGGCAACTGGTCGTCCGCTATCCTGCTTTTGCCGTTTCCCGTTGGTTTTTTCTACACATCCTTATCATCGATTGCTCGCATGATGCCTACCTTCGGAAAAGAGAAAGCCGTCCGGATTCCAGCGATTGACTCACAATCGAAATGATACATGCCAAAACGTGAGCTGAAAAAATTGTTTTTTGGATTGGGTCTGGTTGCAGTTCTCGGACTGGCCAGCTGCGCTCCAGCGCCTCAAGTGGATCGAAGAAACAAGGTGATTGTGAGCGTTCGGGATCAGAAAATGTTGCTGATGACCGATAACCAACCCGTGAAAACCTATAAAATTTCCACTTCGAAATTTGGATTAGGGGACACTTTTGGCACAAATCGTACCCCGCTGGGACGGATGAAAGTTGCAAAAAAGATCGGATCAGGACAGCCTGCCGGTGCGGTGTTCAAGAGTCGCAGGCCTACCGGTGAGGTCTTGGCTCCGAACGCGCCCGGTCGTGATCCGATTGTGAGCCGGATCCTATGGCTGAGAGGCACGGAGCCCTATAACCGCAATGCATTCAAACGTTACATTTACATTCACGGTACACCTGAGGTGAAGCGCCTTGGCACCCCTTCCTCATATGGCTGCATTCGAATGGGAACCAAGGATGTGATCGATTTGTACAACCGGGTCGGGGTGGGCGCGGATGTGGTTGTCATTCGCGAATCCCTGGGAAACCTCGCCCCCGACCGCAGACTCGTGGCTCGTTGATATTTTTCAAATATCCCGCGTCAAAGCCGAACATGAGCTTGACATGTTGGGATTCATGCAGCTAATTTTTCGCCCCTACTCACACCAAAGACACCAATTATCTCAAGAAATCATGGCCAATACCAAATCCGCAGGCAAGCGTATCAGACAAACCGAGACCCGCACCGAGCGGAATCGTGCCGAAAAAAGCCGTATGAAGACCATTCGCAAGAAAACGCTTCTTGCCATCAGTTCGGGAAATAAAGAAGAGGCTGTCAAGGCAAGCTCGGCTCTGGCCTCGGTTCTGGACAAGGCCGCAAAGCGTAACTTGATTCACCCCAACAAGGCGGCAAATATCAAGAGCAAGACTGCGAAGGCGATCGCTTCGATTGGTTGAGATCGGTTCGAAATAGATCTCTTGCCGATAAGCGGTCCGGTTTGCCGGCACCGCTTTTCATTTTTTAAGCATGGCGAATACCAGCACAAACCGAGCAGAAGCCGCTGCCAAGATCGCAGCCCATCCTTACCAATACAAAGTATGTGAAGGGTGTGATTCGATTGTTGGCAAGGCAACCGCGTTATGCCCCAACTGTCACAGCTTTCGTTTCAACGAAGCGCCTGATGCCGTGAAACAGCAGGCTGCGTTGCTCGGAAGCCGGGAGCAGAGATCGGTAACCGCAGAGGATCTGGGGTGAATACATGGTGACGGCATTCAAAGAGTGGCGAGTCGTTTGTGACGCTCTTGCGAGCGGTCGGCAGACCGTGATTCTGCGCAAAGGGGGGATTCATGAGGGAAAAGAGGGATTTTCATTCGCCCATGACTCGTTTTTTTTATTTCCGACGCATTTTCACGCACAAATGGAGCAAGTTCGGGAGGGTGATTTCATGCCTGAGAGGGAGT
Organism: Verrucomicrobiota bacterium; assembly: GCA_041170385.1. GTDB lineage: Bacteria > Verrucomicrobiota > Verrucomicrobiia > Verrucomicrobiales > Akkermansiaceae > Luteolibacter. Next base: position 40,148 of record JBEAZA010000037.1, read on the forward strand.
GGGAGCCCGGAGACTTGATTGGGATCCGTTCATATGCCGAGGTTACCGCTGCGGTAACTCTCAGAAGTTGGGAGCAGATAGCCCGGCTCTTGCCTTATCATATTTACAAAGAAGACACGATTCGGGACCGGTTTGAATGGGATGGGAAAGGCATGGCTTCCGGAAGCATTCAGCTTGCGATCGTGCGGGTTTATGAACTCGCTCGGCCATGGCGGCTGACATATGAAAAGCGGTATGGAGGTTGCCGCTCCTGGGTGGATTTGCCCGAACCGCCCGAGGGATGGTTGGAAGAGGCGATTCCGGTGATAAAGAATGATCCTTTCGTAGCTTTAGCGGAGCAAATTTCGGAGATTTCTGGGATTTCTGGGTCGAAAATCGCCTGATTTGATGGGGATAAAGTTCTTTTTGACCGATTTTTAAGGTCTTTAGTGGCTTTTTTTGTTTTGCCCTCTCGGGGAAATTGCGATTGAGTTCGGGATCCTCGGTAACTTGATTGCCACACCCAAGTCATTTTTGTCCTCACAACCAGCCTATTCCCATATGAATTCCCGCAAGCTTTCCCAACTCTTATCTTTGGGTTCTTTGTTGATGTTGGCCAGCTGCAGTCCCGGACTGCGCACCTTATCTCATGAAGAGATGCATCGTCAGGGGCCTTTTGCCATTGATCGTGATTACAATGTCATTCCCAAGCCGACATCTCAATTGCTTGCGGAGTCGGTCAGCAAGCCAAAGGACAAGCACAGGATGCCGATCTACAAATTCAGCGAACGTCAGCGAGTCGTTCGTACCACGGCTTACACCTGCTCCGAGGCAGATCACCTTCAGTATGGCAAAAAGAATGCGGCCGGTACGAACCTTCGTTTTTCCAATAAGGTCCGAAGTGCGGCTGCTGACTGGTCTTTTTATCCGGTGGGTACGGTTTTCCGGGTGAAAGGCATGCCTCAGTTGTTTGTGGTGGATGATTATGGTTCGGCACTGACAGGGACCGGCACAATTGACATGTACAAGCCGAGCCGTGCCTTGATGAATCAGTGGGGACGTCGCAATGTTGAGATAACGGTCATCCAATGGGGATCCTTCGAACGTAGCGCGGAAATCCTGAGGCACCGCACCAAATTCGCGCATTGCCGGCGGATGTTGGCAAACATCACCCGCCAGCGCCCGGATTTGGGCCGCATGGCAATGAGATAGGGTTCGGCTCACTGAAGCGGTGCAAGCAGGCGTGCAAATCGACATGCGATTCGGAAAAGAACGGATCGCTGGCTGAATTCCTCCAGTTTCACGTTTCTGCATTGGGAGAAATCCCGCTCAAGCATGGTTTGAACTTCCTCGATGAAGAAGGGGTCCGAGACGAAGGCAGTAACCTCGAAATTCAGCCGGAATGAGCGGTTATCCAAGTTCGCTGTGCCAATCGCGGCCATACGGCGATCAATCAGCATGGCTTTTTGATGCAGAAAACCCGCTTGGTATCGCCAGATGCTAATGCCGAACGGGATCACATCCTCGTAATAGGAAAAAGATGACAACCACACCAGAAGATGATCCGGATGGTCGGGCAACATGATGCGGATATCGACCCCTCGCATCGCAGCGAGTTGGAGTGCATTGATGACTCCGTCATCCGGAACAAAGTAAGGGCTGGTGATCCAGAGTTTTTCCCGTGCGGTATTGGCTGCTTCCATCACGATCATTTTCCATGAGTCGATGGGGTCGGCCGGTCCTGTGGGAATGATCGCAGCAATCTGGTTTTCATCCTGAGAGTTCGTAGCCCAGGAAAGCCGGGGAACTTCACCTCTCACCCAGAACCAATCTTCCAGAAAGACCAGTTGCAGCGACTGGACGGCCGGCCCTTTGATGTGCAGGTGGGTATCTCTCCATGGGCCGAATTCGATGCTTCTGCCGAGATATTCATCTCCGACATTAATCCCGCCCAAAAATGCCTCGAGGCCATCTACGATCAGGATTTTTCGATGGTTCCTGAAGTTGAGCTGGAGGCGTGACCACCAGTGGCGGTTTGAACCAAAGGATTGGCATACGACGCCTGCGTCCTCAAGTTCGCCGAGAAATGTGGAGGACAATTTGTAAGAGCCAATCTCATCAAATAGGAAATAAATCCTGACCCCGGCTCTGGCGCGCTCGATCAGGAGTTTTTGAAATTTTTCCCCGATCCTGTCCTGCTTGAAGATGAAGAAATTGACACAAACGTAGTCTCGGGCGCGATTCAGAGCGGCAAAAATCTCGCTGAAGGTTTGATCGCCATCAATCAGAAGTTTCAGTTGGTTGCCTCCGGTGAACGGAAGCCCACCGAGTTCTTCTGCGCAACGTTCGAAGAAATCTTCCTCAGGCAGATCGATGGAGTATCTCTCGAGGCTATCGCTCATGTTTTTGGCGATTTTTTTCAATTCAGCATCGTTGCTGCGCCGGGCGCGGACATAGCCCTCGAACTTGCTCCGACCCAAGAGCCAGTAAAGAGGAATCGCCAGAAACGGGATGAAGAGCAAGGAGACCACCCACGCGATGGTGCCTTGGGAGGTCCGGGTATGCATCAGCGCATGCAGAATGTGAACGAATCCGATCAGGTAAAACAACGCGATACCGATCAGTCCCCACGAGGTGGCTGGATCCATTTTCAACTCAAACATGAGTCAAACATGCATGGTAATACCGGATTCGACAAGAAGTCGATACAGGGGTGTTTTGTCGCTTCTAATCATGCACGAATGGCTGTAAACTCTGCCCATGAGTGACAGCGAGGTCATACTGGAGAACATTGTTCTCATCGGTTTCATGGGAAGTGGCAAAACCACGGTGGGGAGAGAGCTGCACCAGCGTCTGGGTTATCCCCTGATGGACACGGACCGGGCCATTGAGCAGATGGCGGGAAAAAAAATCACTGAGATTTTCAAGGAGGACGGAGAGTCCGCATTCCGTGATTTTGAGACATTTCAGCTTGAGGAGTTAAGCAGGGAAACCAAGGCCCGGCGCATTGTTTCCACCGGTGGAGGGGTGGTGATCCGTCCCGGAAACCGGTCGTTGTTGCGCCATCTCGGCTATGTGGTCTGGTTGCATGCGCCTGAGGATGTGATTGTCGAGCGGACATCTCGTAGTCCGGATCGGCCCCTGTTGAATCATCCTGATTCTCGGGACCGGATCAAGCGGCTAATGGCCGAGCGCGAGCCATGGTATCAGGAAACGGCACACTTGAAAATTGATACGGCGGGTCTGGACTCGAAAGAGATCGCCACGGGTATTTTGGAAAGCGCGCGATATTATTTCACACACGGCCGATGAATGATTTGACCGCCATAGTGAAAGCCTGTGCGGCTGAGTTGGGGTTTGATGATTGCCGGATTGCGTTGGCGAAGCGGGCAACACATGCCGCGGATTTCGAGACATGGATCAAGGAGGGAAGGCACGGGGACATGCAGTGGATGGAGAGAAATCCGCAGCGGCGTTGCGATCCGCGCGAGGTGCTTCCCGGTTGTAAGTCGGTGATCTGTCTTGGAATCAATTATTTCACAGGATCGGATCCGTTTGATGCATGTCATCCGAAAGACTATCGGATTGCGAAATACGCGTGGAATGAGGACTACCATGATCTCATTGAGAAGCGGCTTGCGGAGTTCAATTCCAAACTTGTTGGTCTGGGCGGGGTTCAGCGCTATTATGTCGATACCGGTCCGGTGTTGGAGCGGGATTTTGCGACCGATTCCGGCATGGGTTGGAACGGAAAATCGACGGTTCAGATTCATCGCCGTTTCGGAACCTGGCTTTTTTTGGCGGAAATCCTCACGACGCTGGATCTTGCACAGGATCAGGTTTTTGGCGATCATTGTGGAAAGTGTACGCGCTGTATTGATGCCTGCCCGACGCAGGCAATCACTGCGCCGCATCAGTTGGATGCGAGGCGCTGCATCTCGTATCTCACCATCGAGAACAAGGGGCCCATTCCATTGGAGTTTCGTCGCGCGGTAGGTGATCGCATCTACGGTTGTGACGAATGTCTCGATGTCTGCCCGTGGAACCGTTTCGCGCGGGAATCGCGTGAAATTCATTTCCAAGCGAGACAGGAAATTTTTTCTCATCATCTCCGTGATTTCCTGCAGATGGATGAGGATGATTTCCGGCGGGTGTTTGCCAAGTCACCCATCAAACGCATCAAGCGTTCGCGCTTTTTACGAAATGTGTGTGTTGCTCTGGGAAACGGTGGTGGTGAGGAAGACCTGGATGTGTTGAAACATGCCTCCCGTGATGAGGATTCTCTGATCGCCGAGCATGCGGGTTGGGCAGTCGGTGAGATCGAGGCGAGGATTGCCGGCCGTTGATGCTCGAATCTACGGTTTGTGTTTCCGGATATTTGAATTAAGCTTTGATTCATATGATCCATCACCTTGAGCAGGAGCAGTTTTTGCCGATCGGACTCGACGAGGCATGGGATTTTTTCTCGTCGCCCGGCAATTTGGACGAGATCACTCCTGAAGATTTGGGATTTCGGATCATTTACCAGCCGGGCGAGAAGATGTATGAGGGGCAGGTGATCGAGTATCGGGTGATGGTATTTCCCGGTCTGTGGCTGCCATGGGTCACGGAAATCAAAACGGTGAAGGAGAGGAAGTCATTCATTGATGAACAGCGTTTCGGGCCCTACAAGTTCTGGCATCACTTGCATACGTTTGAGGAAAAGGAAGGCGGAGTCCTGATGCGGGATCTGGTGCATTACGCCCTACCATTCTGGCCGCTGGGAGAGATCGCGAACCGATGGTTGGTTCGTCCCAAACTGGAGCGGATTTTCGCCCACCGGAAGGAAGTCTTGGCTAAACGTTTCGGGACAAAGCCGGAATGAGGATGTGGTCGATCAGTCTCACCTCCCCGTAAAACACCGCGCATGCAAGGCTGGAAGGGCGCGTCAGGGTATCGGTGGGTTGCAGGGTTTCCGCATCCACCAGGGTCAGGTAATGGATTTTGGCTAGCGCTGATCCTCCGATGATTTCACGTGCGGTTTTGATGATTTCCGGCGGGCTGGTTTTCTTCGAGGCTTCGAGCAGGGCATTGCGGATGCGTGCTGCGTCGGTCCGTTGTTCCGCGGACAAAAGGCGGTTCCGCGAGGAGATTGCGAGTCCGTCGGCCTCCCGCATGGTAGGATGCGGCAGGATTTGAACGGGTATGTCGAGATCGCGGACCATCCGCCGGATGATGGCGATTTGCTGCAAATCCTTCTCGCCGAATACGGCGGCATCGCAACCGGTCAGATTGAAAAGCTTCAACACCACCGTGCAAACTCCGTCGAAGTGACCCGGTCGGGTTGCACCGCAAAGATGCTTCGAGAGGAGGTTTTCCGTGACAGATACGGATCGATCCGGATGATACATTTCACGAATTTCCGGAATCAATACTCCATCTGCACCGGAGGATCGGCAGATCGAAAGGTCTTCCTTTTCGCTTCTGGGGTAATTTTCAAGGTCGTCTGACCGGTCGAATTGGATGGGATTGACAAAAATAGATACAAGTACCGATCCATGGGATCCGGCATGACTTCTGGCATGTTGGATCAGCGCCGCGTGTCCGGAATGGAGTGCGCCCATGGTCGGAACCAGTACGATGGGTCTCGGCAAGGAAACGAGATGTTGCTGAAGAATGGTTTTCGAGCGCGCGATCCACATGGGAGTTGTTAGTTGGTCTGGCGCAATATGGCGAGACCCTGCAGAAAGTATTCGACGGTTGACCAAAGGATGAAAAAGGCGGCTAAGATGCAGGGATATACAGGGGAGAGGGGTATGGCTTTCAGCATGACCCAGCCAATGACGATGAATAAGCTCAGGGTGCAGGCTTTGCCGGACCAATGTGGTTTGATTTTCACTTTCAAGCGTCTGGCATAAAGAATTTTGATACCGATCAGAATCATGCAATCGCGAAACACCACCAGAGCGGCGAACCAGATGGGGATCGACCAGCCGTTTCCGTCCCACTTGAAGAAGGTGAGTACGATGATGGCTGAAAAAACCAGTAATTTATCCGCAATCGGGTCGAGAAAAGCGCCGAGCTCGGAGGATTGGTTACAATTTCTGGCAAGCCATCCATCCAGCCAGTCACTGAGAGCGGCAACGTTGAAAACGGTAAAGGCTGCCCAGCGCAGGGTTTCGGGGTTCTCCGTCCATGTCAATTTGAGGCTGTAAGCGATCGCAAGAACGGTGAACACAGGCACCAGAAACAGCCGCAGGACGGTAATTTTCGTGGCGAGTGTCATGGTGGAGCGGAAAGTCGCTAGGACTAAAGCTTAAACTTGATCATAGAACCACGAAAATCACTTGGATCGCTGATATTCACCTGTTTTCATCTTTCGTCATCACCTCAAAGAAACTCCCCTCGGGTGAATTCGCAGGGTGGCATGCCCTCCAAGGCCTCCGGTGACATAGGGCTCAATGACTCCCCGGATCTCACTGCCATGTTGATTGAGGGAAAACGTCAGTTCTCCGTCATGCTTGAAACGGAGGTGCTGTTCGATGGTTTTGCCAGGCGCTATTGAGACCGGGGCGGTGTTGACGCCCGGGCCGAGGATGGAGAGAGAATCGATGGGTTGCCCGCTTTCGTTCCGTACTTCGACCGTGTATCGAGTGTGAAGCTTGATGGCGGAGCCGGTGTAAAATGCTGCGGCAGGGAAATTGAGGATCAGCAAACCACCGACCATCAGTGCACGCGGGATCAAGGTGCGCTGGGCGGTGATTCCGATGCGTGTCTCATTCCTGAGGTGAACGATCAGGCAGGTGGTCCCGATCAGGAAAGCAATGAAACCGAGAGGAAGGGCAAGCAATCCCATCATTTCAAGGAAAGGCCAGCGGGTCAGACGCCAGGTCACATAAATGAGGCTGCCGAGGATGAGGGGGGTTGCACCGAGCGCGATGGCGGATCTCAGCAGGAGGGACATTTCCGTCTCACCAACTGATGTTTTGGCCGCGGGTATCGATGTGAGTGAAGCTTGAGTAGCTACCGATACCCCCCTTGAAAAGCCCGCGGTCACGAAGACTTCTGGCGGCGGCACTGACTTGGCGTGGGCTTGCATCGAAACGGAAGTCCACGGCGATGTTGGCTTGGTGCCATGATTGGCGCTTGGCTCCCCTGCACTTGGCATTGTACTGCGGAGTGCGGTAGGCGGAAATGATTTCCTTGACGGGGGATTTCATCGCGGAGGAAATTCGATCAACCACTTGCAGGGTATAACCCATTCTTGCCCACCAGTAACGGGGGGGGATCCGGTTCCACACGTTGCCATGCTCCTTGGCATGGGCATCAAGAACTTCCTGAGCGCTGATATTACGGAGTTTCAGGGAATTGATATAATTGGCGTAATCGTTGATATTGCGGCCCTCGAGTTTGACCCACTCCTTGTCGAAACCACCGATTTTCTGGCTCGGTTTTCTGGAGCTGTTTCTGGCTGTCTTGACTGTCACCACGGGCATATCTTCGTTTTTGGATCCGAACCATCCGGCTCGGGCAGTGAGGGTGGATGCATACAATGCGGTTCCTGCAAGGCTCAGCGTGCTGAGCAGACCGCGGCGGCTGAGCAGATCGGAAGGATGTGCGATGACCGGTTGCTGTGTTGAGAATGCACTATGAAGATCGGACATGTGAAATTCGGGAAAATGAGTTGTACTGACCGAGTGGAAGTCAGCTGAAATTGTGCCAGAAGCAGCAGGTTTCACCGCGCTTGTTGCAAAAAATCGGCGTTAGCCAAGCAGCTCGACAAAATGGCACAAGCAAAAAAAGGCGATTTTCGACTAATCGTTCTGCGGGGCGGTTGATTTTCCCCTGAGCCGGCGATTTACCACTGCGGAGCCGAATCCAATGAACGAAAGCAGCAGAATTCCCCAGTCGCCGATGATGGAATAGGGCGAGACGGATGGGGAAAGGGGGATATTCACGTCGGCAAGGAGGGTGTCGCGGACAAAAGATTTTCCGTCGGGGCCGAGAATGGCCTGAGGTTTACCACTGGTAGGGTGGGCGATGGAACCGGTGGTGTCGATCGCAGCGGTGACCCCGGTGTTGGCGCAGCGCAGCATGGGACGGCGGAGTTCGATGGCACGGAAACGGGCGTTCGCGAAGTGTTGGGCGGCAGCGGGAGATTCCTTGAACCATCCATCGTTGGTAAGGTTGACAATGATTTGTGGGCGATTGTGGCGGATGAATCTTCGAGTCAGGCGTGGAACGGTATCTTCAAAGCAAACGGAGGGGATGATCTCCACCTCGTGGCCTTTGAGCTCCGTCTTCAGGGGAGCTAAGGATTCACCGGATGAGAAAGAGCCCTGGTAGGCCTGGCCTGCCTGCTGCTCATAGATCTTTTTCAGAAAGGGAAAGGTTTCGATCAACGGGATGGTTTCCCCGAAAATCACGAGATGGTGTTTGCGGAAGGTCCTTATCTCACCATCGGGCTTGTCGATCACGATGGAGTTGTAGAATTTCGAGTTCTCTCTCATGTAAATTCCGTCTTCACGAGCCTCACCTTCGATTTCGACGACTCCGTAGATGAGCTTGAAATTTCCACCGGCGCTGCGAATCGTCGCGATGGTGTCGAGGTTTTCCCGATAAGCACCCCATTGACCGTCGTCGGTTTTGAGAAGTCGGCCGTTCAATGCCGTTTCGGGCCACAGGATCCAGTCAGGTGTGCCGAGTTCGATTTCGCCCTCGGCACTCTGCCGGATCGCTGCCTGCAGTTTTTTTTCATCCTCATCCGCGATTTGTTGCAGTGCCTGGAGGGTATCATTTTCGTAAGCCATGTGGACCTCCGCTCCCGGCCACAGCACATTCGCGCCCTCGTGGGGGATGTTGATCTGAACCAGCAGTGCTTTCAGCGGGATGGAGGGTTTGCCTCCCTCAAGCGCAACGCGGATGATTCCGTAGATGAGCAACAAGCCGATGAGGATCGCGGTGATCGTGAAATCCCACCGGGGAGAGCGGATTCCCTGCGCCGCCTGCCTGAAGAGCCGATGTCCGCACTGCACCAGCACGGCTTGGAAAAAAACCAGCATCAGGGAAAGTCCAGCTACGCCCAGCAGGTCCGCGGCTTGAGAGATTGCGAGGGTTTCATGAAAGGCGACGCCAAGACCATTCCATCCGAATCCGGTGAACATCCATCCGCGCAGGACTTCCAGGCCGGCAAAGACAGCCGCATGGGTGAAGGCATTGAATAAGCTCCGTCCCGGGGTAAGTCGGATACCGTTTTTCGGATGCCATGGGTTTCCGAGCGTCGCGGCAAATGCACCGAAAACTCCCCAGTAAAGAGCGAGGTAGGCGGAGAGGGCGATGGGGCCGAGCCAGGAAACGGTCGATAACCATGAGACCTGGATGCCGAAACCGATCACACCCGCCACATAGCCGGTCAGGAAGCCCTTTTTCACACGATGACCGCCCTGAATGCTCCAGAGACTGATCAGCAGGGGGATGATGCAGACCCAGGCCAGAAATGAGACCGAGTAAGGCGGAAACATCGCCGCCACCATGACGCCGGATGCGACCATGGCGAGCAGCCTCAGAATCAGCGTGCGGGAAAACATGTTCAGAGTCTGGCTGGGTTTTTTCCGATCGCGAACAAGAGAAGTGCGATACGGATCCATTTTTCGTAGGAATTTCTCCACGGACGAGGCGGCTGGAGAACGCTCCAGCGGCGTTTTTGCGCGAGTTCAGCGAGTTCGTGTGGCGGGTTCACCAACGTGGCCCGATCACAGATTTCCAGCATCGGTAAATCCGCCATGCTGTCGGTATAGCCGTGCGAGTTGATCAGCATGCCGTCATGGAAATACGTCGCCGGCAGGAGCGTGCGCAGACGCGTCACTTTCTGTTTTCCCTTGTGATTGGTGAGGTCGGGAAACAGGGAGTTGCTCTCGAAAACCGTTCCGAGAGCGAGGTCGAAACCCAACAGCTTTCCCACAGCCGCCACATAACATTCCGGGCTGGCGGAGCTGAGAATGGTGAGATGGCCAGCTGCCCGATGCATGGCAAGGGCGGACTTGAGCTCTTCATAGAAACTTGGCGCCAGCCGTTCTGCAAAACGTTGCGAGAGTTCGGCGAGGCGCTCGGGTGACATTTTCCAGAGAAAACCATGAAAGATGCGTTTCATGGTTTCTGTCCCCAGAATTCCGGCGAAAGGAAGGAATATGAGGAAAAGAGGCACCGAAAAAAAGCGCAGGGGTTCCTCGCGGATGACATGGTGACGAAATAGCAGCTGACAATCCCAGGGGAGAAGGGTTCCGTCCATGTCGAACAGGGCGATGCCTTTGGGTGGGTTCTCTGCTGGATTCATGGGCAAGTTTGCTGGCAACTTTTTTGTTCGTGGTTCTAGGCTCTCAGTCCCTAGTTGAGCTTCGCGCCCTTGCATTTGCAAACCAAGAACTAGGAACCAAGAACGAAGAACACCCTGAAACGCCGTTTTATGGTCACACGTAGTGCAGCGCTCTGGCGCGATCGTTGATGGCAGACTCGTTGTCGAGCAGTTCCTGGATCGGGTCCCAGCGGCCCGAAACAAGAGCCTCGCGCGCGGATTCCGGCATGTTGATTGGAACATCCAGTCCGCCTGATGTGCGAACTCGGAGATTCTCAAGGTCGATCGTGATCTCGGTTGCCGGATCCGTCTCGACTGCGGCCCTCAGGCTCGCGATGTCCTTCGGGCCCGCCATGACGCAGGGCATAGCCAGGGTGGTGGAGTTACCATAGAAAATTTCCGCAAAGGACTCGGCGATCACGGCATTGAAGCCGTATTTGCGCAGGGACTGTGGAGCATGTTCACGCGAGGAGCCGCAACCGAAGTTCGATCCTGCGATCAGGACTGTGGCGCCCTTGAAGCGTTCGTCGTTGAGCGGATGGTTGGTTTTCTTGCCGGTTTCGGAATCGAAGCGGACATCGTAGAACGCGAATTCACCCAGTCCGTCAAAGGTCACGCATTTCATGAAGCGCGCGGGTATGATGCGGTCGGTATCGATGTCGGCACCGGGAATGAAAACTCCGGTTCCGGTGACTTGTTTGACGGGATCGAGGGCCATGGTGGGATTGATGCTGGAAATTCGATGATACTTGAAGGTCGGTGGCGATCAGGCAACGGCGGCGGGTTGGCCCAGATCGAAGAGTTCGCGGGCGTCAGTGATGTGGCCTTTGATTGCGGCGGCCGCAACCATCACGGGGGACATCAGCACGGTACGGCCGGTCGGTGAACCTTGGCGGCCTTTGAAGTTACGATTGGATGATGAAGCACACAGCTGGTCGCCTACGAGCTTGTCGGGGTTCATTGCCAGGCACATCGAACAACCCGCAGCGCGCCATTCGAAGCCGGCGGCCCGGAAGATTTCAGGGATGCCTTCTTTTTCGCACTGGATCGCAACGATCTGCGAACCGGGAACCGCGATCGCTTTGACATGGGAGGCAACTTTGTGGCCTTTGATGTATTTTGCCACTTCCCGGAAGTCGGAGATCCGCCCGTTGGTGCAAGAACCCAGAAAAGCGACATCGATCTTCACGCCACGAATCGGGGTGCCAGCCGGAAGCTTCATGTAGGCAAGAGCTTCCTCGATACTGGCTTTCTGTTCAGGCGAGGATGCGTTGAGCGGGTCAGGAATCGACTCCGAAATGGATATGCCGTGGTCCGGGGAAATGCCCCAAGTGACAGTGGGTTCGATCTCTTGTGCGGCGATCTTTACAATGTCATCGTAATGCGCATCGGAGTCGGAAGCGAAGGATAACCAGCGCGCAGCGGTTTGATCGAAGTTGCGATTGTCCACATACGGACGGCCTTGAAGGTAGGCGATGGTTTTTGCATCCGGATTTACGTAACCGCAACGTGCGCCACCTTCGATGGACATGTTGCAAACGGTCATGCGTTCCTCCATCGACATGCGGTCGAATACGTCACCGGCGTATTCATAGGCGTAACCGATGCCGCCGTTCGCACCCAGCAGGCGGATGATGTGCAGAATCACATCTTTCGCATAGACTCCCGGACGCAGCTCCCCATTGACCTCGATGCGCCGCACTTTCATTTCCTGTAAGGCGATGGTCTGGGTGGCGAGAACGTCGCGCACCTGGCTGGTGCCGATGCCGAAAGCGATCGCTCCGAAGGCTCCGTGGGTCGCTGTATGGGAATCTCCGCAAGCGATCGTCGTCCCCGGTTGGGTGATTCCTTGTTCAGGACCCACCACGTGCACGATGCCTTGTTTGCCGGATTTCAAATCAAAATACGTGATTCCGAAATCATCGCAGTTCTTGCGGATCGCCTCGATCATCTCTGCCGCAAGAGGGTCAGCAGGTTGGTCCTGGTTTTCCGTAGGGACAATGTGATCAATCGTGGCGAAAGTGCGCTGAGGAAATTTCACGTTGAGCCCGAGATCGCGAAGCATGCCAAAAGCTTGTGGCGACGTCACCTCGTGGATGAGGTGCGTGCCAATGAAGAGTTGAGTGCGCCCGTCCGCAAGCGTGCCGACGCGGTGTGAATCCCAGACTTTTTGAAATAGACTTTTTCCCATGACATGAACCGCCGTGATTTGCGGCAGAGCGGGAATGTGGATAGGGGAGCATGAAAATTCAACCCTCAAAATTTGCGGCTTCAATCGGATCCGAGCCGCGAATTTACCAGATCCGCCGATTGTCGTGCACAATGGGCTTGGCTCGGTTTTTCAGGGCATTGTTTCCGGTCATTCAGGAAATGAGAAGCGATCCGGCACGGTCAAACCACCCGAACTTTCGTTTCATTTCTGAAATTCGTGGTTTTCCCTCTTCGGGATTTCCGCCTAAGCTTCATTTGTGCCGAAGACCAATCCCAAGAAATCCGCAAATCCGAATTTCCATGTGATCGTGGGAAGCGATGATGGAATGGTGCGGGAGCAGGCTCTGGCACTCTTCAACCGGCTCACCGCAGGAAATGACGACGGGTTCACCCATGAGACGATCGATGGAAACGCCGACAATTCCGAGGGTGCTTACGCCATTTGCTCCGGCGTCTCACAATCTCTGATGACCCTGCCAATGTTCGGCGGGGACAAGGTGGTCTGGTTGCGGAATGTGAATTTCCTGGCCGATGATGTCACTGGCCGATCCCAGCGCACCGAAGCCGGGGTGGAGATGCTGCAACGGATTCTTGAAAAGGGTCTGACCGATGGGGTCAAATTCCTGCTCTCTTCTGCGAAGATCGACAAACGAAAAAGCTTTTGGAAGTTTCTCGAGAGCCATGCAGCGGTGCAGAGCTTCGATAAAATCGACACCACGAAGGACGGTTGGGAGTCGGAGGTCGCCCACCTCGTGGAGACCCGATCGAAACAATGGGGCCTGCAATTCGAAGCTGAAGCACTGGAGCTGTTCGCCTTGCTCGCCGGCGAACAAACCAATCAGATTCGCAACGAACTGGTAAAATTGGATCTTTATCTTGGAACTGAGCGACGAATTGTCACAGAGGACGATGTGCGAAAGTTGGTTCCCCTCAGCCGCGATGCGGTGGTCCTTGAGACAGGAAAAGCGATTCAGAAAGGAAATGTGGTCCGGGCCATCCAACTCATCGATGAACAGCTTGATGCCGATGAGTCCGCGATAGGAATCATGCGTGCGTCGATCATTTCGGTGGTGCGCAATTTGTATTTTGCGAAGCTGATTTTGGAGCAATACAAGCCTGCCACCGGCAACTACAACGCCTTTGCGGGCGCGCTCAACAAGCTCCCGGCCGCCGAACGTGCGTGGATGCCGCAAAAAAAAGATGGTCCGGGCGTCAACCTGTATCCTGTCTTCCTGGTCATTCCATATGCCAAACACTTCGATCTTGCCGGCTTGCAGCATGCGTTGGAGCAAACCCAACGGGCGGATCAATTATTGGTCACCACCGGTCTCGATCACCGGATGATTCTCCATCGGCTGGTCGTTGAAATCGCAGCCGCCAGAAAGCCGGAGGTAAAAGCTCAGACTCGCAATGGGCGCTGACACCGATTCCGAATCAGACAGATGCATCATGGTGGCGTGACGGGTGCGGTCCTCGCAAACTCGCTGTGGTTTTTCACGCGGCATCGAACCGGGCCGCGCACATGGTCCTTCAATCCGCATGTCTCTCTAGGTTTCGATCTCAATGCCCATTTTTTTCGCGCGGTCGTGCCAAAGGTTCCGAGCATGTTGCTGGAGGTTGGGAACTTGATCGGTTTCATCAAGGATTTCGATGCCGAAGATGGTTTCCAGAATATCCTCAAAGGTCACAAGTCCGACGGTGGTTCCGAATTCGTTTGTGACCAGCATGATATGATGGCGCTCCGCAACGAAGCGTTGGAATAATGCGTCGAGGTGGGTGCATTCCAGGGTGGCGGCGATGGGCTTCATCACATCGGCCAGGATCCCACTGTCATCGTGGTCTTTCAGGTGGGCGATGAGAGCATCACTGCGGATGATGAAACCGGTGAAGTCATCGATGTTTTTGTCGTAGATCGGGATCCGGGTGAAGGCCTTATCCTCGATCAGGGTGGCGAAATCGCTCAGCAACGTGTTTTGGGGTAAGGAAAAAATCACCGGCCGCGGGGTCATGATGTCCGAGGCTTTCATCGCGTTCAACTGGATCAGGTTATGCACAAATTGGCTCTCCCGCTGACGGATCGATCCGGCTTCCTCACCCATGCGGGCCATCGCAAGAAGCTCCTCACGATGCGTGGCGATATCGGATAGCGAAGGGGCAGGGGTGATGAGGTTCGTGATGGATTTCGACATCATGACCAGCGGTTTGAGCAGGGTGATCATCATCGGCAGCAAGGTGGCCGTGAATGGGGCCAAACCTTTGGAAAACCGAGCGCCGATGGTTTTTGGTATGATCTCGGTTAAAATCAGGATCGCAACGGTGAGGAAGGCTGCGAAAATCGCTTCGCCCGTGTTACCACTGATTTTTGCATACTGCGCACCCGCACCTGCGGCACCCATTGTATGGGCGATGGTGTTCAGTGTCAGAATGGCAGAAAGGGGGCGGTCGATGTCCGTTTTGAGTTGCTCCATACGGCCCCCCCAAGGCAGATCCTTTTTCTTGGCCATGGAAATGGTGGCAGGCGTCAGGCTGAGCAGGGTGGCTTCCAAAAGAGAGCAGAGAAACGAGATGACAAGGGCGATCGCGATGTAGGAGATGAGCAGGGTCATGGAACCAAAAATTC
This sequence comes from Verrucomicrobiota bacterium, assembly GCA_041170385.1. Classification (GTDB taxonomy): domain Bacteria; phylum Verrucomicrobiota; class Verrucomicrobiia; order Verrucomicrobiales; family Akkermansiaceae; genus Luteolibacter. The sequence goes on from JBEAZA010000037.1 coordinate 55,288, forward strand.
TTCTTTAGATGAACGGGCTGAGAGTCTCGAATGGATCAGATCATGGAGTCTTACCGTAATGCTTTACCAGCCCGGCGGCCAAAGCATGCGCGTATTCTTGAAAAATCGACGGTAGAAATTGACCGTTGATTTCACGCAGGCCAGGGTAATCTCCCGCTTGGATTCGGTTGTAATCTGCTACGGAATTCATCACATAGGGCTCCATAAAAATCACCGGGCAGTCGTAGAGCCGATTCGCAAGCAGGTTGCGCGCATACAGATATTCACTGCCGTCAATAGCTCGAAAATTCTTCCCGCTCGGATGGTAAACGTAGGGCGGAAGCTGGGTGATTTTCGCAAAGGTTTCAGCGATCGTTTTACTAACGATAAGTTCTTCATCATGAGTGCTTTGCAATAATTTTTTTAACAAAACAAAACGCTGGTCAGGTAGCTGAATTTCTTCAGCGGTATAGGCACCGTTCAATAAGATATGAAAATGATTGTTTGGAACAAGCGTTGGATTTTTAGGGTCACCCCATGCATCTGCATTGAAATGGAGACAAATGACCAGATCGGGCTTGATCAGCTCGTTGACCAGAGTCGCTCTTGCTCGAATTTCCGAGGTTCGGTAGAACAGCTTTTCCGTGAAAAGACGGAGCGATTCTGGATCGCTCAGCGAATCGTCATTTTCAGCGAGGGCTGTAAAATTTTCGGGTCGGTAAGGCGTCACGGGATCGGTGGTGGATCTGACGAGAGAGACTCTCGCACCATAGCTTTCAAGCAATGGTTTGAGAAGATGGGCGACGTGTAGGGTCATATCTCCCTCGGTCACCGGTTTGTCTTGGCCGATCTGAAACCAACGGCCTTCAATTTTCGCCCACTCACCCCCGATGTGTCCCGGGTCGATGGCGATGTGCAAATCGGTGAGAGGTTTCTCGGGAGAAGGTGCGGAACGGCCAGCGGTGGTTTTCCAGTTTCTGGGACTCGGCCGCTTGATTTCCTCAGTGGTAAAATTCAGGATGAATGGAGGCTCGTCGGGATTGCTTGAGGTGACGATTTCCGCCGAGTCTTCATGTATGGTGATGAACAGCTGCCAACTTGAGTCGGTGGTGAAGACGTTTTGAAGCAGATGTTCAAAATCGCCACGTGCTATCGTATATTGATAGGGTTCCAGTTCCCTCCAATCGGGTATCTCCCCGAGAAGCGAGAGCTTGTCGAGCGGACTTGCCGTTTTGGTGGGCGCCAGCGGTTGCGGGGTGCCCGCGGAGGATTCTTTCTGGGTGGGGGAGAGCGGAAGCTGGGAAGGCTGCCGCAAGATGAGAAAAATGGTGAATGCGGCAAGCAGGAGGGAGGCAGCGATGGGAGTGGGGATACGCATATCGGATGAATTCTCAAATTTTGAACCTTAAATTTCAAGCAAGACTTGGCAAGGGGCGTCCTTCCAAGCGTGTTTTTGGCAAGCAATATGATTGCCAAGCGGATATGGAGTGCTTTGACTTCCCGCCCATCCCAAATTTATCTGTGAAATCGCACGAAATTTTTACTGTCATTGATCCCGCAGTCGTTTCCGAAATGCTCGACTGGTTTCGTGAAAACGAGAGGGACATCTACAAGAACCTCATTTCCGTCCTGACTTCGAACCGTAAATTGCGTCCGGTTTTTGTGCAGAAGAAATCCCTGCCCGAGCAATACAACTGGATTCGGAAGACCTTGCAGCTTCGTGCATGTGACACGATTGGGGAGCAGTTCATGCAATCCTATTTGATGTCCGCTCAGCAGAAGATGCTCGGCATGTTCTGCGACGGATTGGGTATTGGCCACGATGGCAAAGGGGCTGTGAGCGGTGCGCTGCCTTCCGAGTTGGATTCCAAGAAACTTTCAGAAACGATCGGGAAACTGGTTGATGTGTTCGATCCGAAAATTTTCACCCTTTATCTCCATTGTTTTAACATGCAGGTGCCCGGCGGTTACACGGCGTTGACCGAAAAACTCGCATCGGATGATCGTTTGAAGCTAGCGTGAACAGATTGTTGCGAAATGCCCAAAGTTTACCTAAAAACCTACGGTTGTCAGATGAACGAACGCGATACCGAGCAGGTCGCGCGCATGTTCACGGAGGGGGGGTACACGCTCACCTCGACGGAGAAGGATGCGGATGCGATCCTGATCAATACCTGTTCGGTTCGTGACCAGGCGGAGCAGAAAGCGTTGGGCAAGATGGGCATCATGGGTGCGCAGCGCCAGAAAAGGCCGCATGTGGTTTATGGCTTCATGGGTTGCATGGCACAATCGCGGGGACAGGAACTTTTCGAGCGGATCCCTCATCTTGATCTGGTGGTCGGCACGCAGAAATATCATAAGGTCTTCGAGTATGTGGATGGGATTTTGAGGCAGCGATTGGAAGCGCGGATGGATCATCCGGCCCTGTCGCTGATCGGAACAACGGTATGTGACACCGCCGAGGAGCTGGATTCTCAAAACACCATCCGCGATCACCTGCCAAAGGCGAAAAACGCCTCCGCGTTTGTATCCGTGATGCAAGGTTGCAACATGCGCTGCTCGTTCTGCATTGTTCCGGATACGCGTGGAAAAGAGCGGGGCAGGCCCATTTCCAGTATCGTCAACGAAGTCGAGCTGCTGGCGGCTCAAGGTGTGAAAGAAGTTACATTGCTGGGACAGATCGTCAATTTGTACGGTCGTACCGAGTTTGCGAAAGTAGATGGGAAATCGCCCTTTGTGCAGTTGTTGGAAGCCGTTCACCAGGTCCCGGGAATCGAGCGCATCCGTTTCACATCGCCGCATCCCATTGGCTATCGTGATGATCTGGTGGCCGCGTTCGGATATTTGCCCAAACTCATGTCGCACATCCATTTCCCGATGCAAAGCGGATCCGACAGGATATTGAAAGCGATGCGTCGTCCTTACAAAAACGAGAAGTTCATCGAAATCTGCGAGAAAATGAAAGCGGCAAGGCCGGATCTGGCGATCACGACGGATATCATCGTGGGTTTTCCCGGGGAGACCGAGGAGGATTTTCAAGCGACGATCCGAACCGTCGAGCGGCTTGAATTCGACAACGCCTTCGTATTCCGCTACTCGAAACGCAAGGACACTCCTGCGGCGGTCATGGAGGGGCAGCTACCTGAAACCGTTAAGGAAGAACGCAACCAGCGGTTGCTGGAAGTGGTGGACCGTCTGGCCAAGGAAAAAAACGCCGCCATTGTGGGAACCGTCCAACAGGTGCTTTGCGAAGGTCCGTCGAAACACAACCCGAGCACGCTCTCGGGCAGGACTCCTCAGAATAAAATCGTCATCTTCGAGGGAAATACCGAACGTTTCACCGGACAGATCCTCGACGTCGAAATCCAAGAATCCACCGGCTTCACCACTTACGGCAGGGTCATCTGAACAATCGCCATTCGGTCAATTTGCCGTTTTGCTGTTCCTGCCCTCCGCATCAGCCGATTCATCACGGAATGACACCCGACACCTTTTTCCATGCCCTTGCAATCCATGTCGCGGCCATGACAACGATTGCAAAGCCGGAGAATTGAATTTCTCTGTCGAAACACGCGTTGTATTTTGAAATACCAACAACATTTCATGCGATATGGTGGCATGCGCCTCTTTTCTTGCGTTTCACTCATACAATTTTTGTCATGGGCAGGACAATGATTGTATGTGATGAGGATTTGGATTTGGTGGAGGTATGCGGGTGGATTCGGGATTGAATTGTTGGATGAAGGTGGGAAAGGTGGCGGGGTTGAAGTTTGGAAATCACAGTGAATTGCAATCGGTTCAGACGCCGCATCCGGCGTTAGGATTGGATTATGGAGATTCGCGGGTTGGTGTGGCGGCGACGGATGATTTCGGAATCATGGCGCATCCGGTGGAGACAATTCCTCATGCGGGAGGGGATATGGTGTGCCGAAGGATTGCTGAGATTGTGGCCATACGCAGAGTTCGCACGGTGGTGGTGGGGTTGCCGATTCGGCTGGACGGCTCGGAGGGAGATTCGGCGAGAAAAGTGAGGGATTTCGCTACAAATCTTGGCGGATTTCTACCGGGAATTTCCCTGATTTTTGTGGATGAGAGTTACACTACGTTGGATGCAACGTTGAAGCTGCGCGAAGCGGGTAGGAACGGGCGGAAGCAGAAAGCCGTGATCGATCAAGCGGCGGCGGTGGAAATTTTGAACCGATGGATGGAGGGGATCGGATGAGATTGAAACTCACCATTGCATATGACGGCCGGCCTTTTCTCGGGTGGCAATCTCAAGTGGGTGGAAATACCGTGCAGGATCATATCCAGAAGGCGCTCGAAGAAACGGCGAAACAGACGATCCGTCTCCAGGCGGCGGGTCGGACCGACACGGGCGTGCATGCGTACGGACAGGTGGCGCATTTCGATGTGCCCGAGGGATCGAACATGAATCCTTACAATTGGGTTCCGGCTTTGAATACGAAACTGCCGGCGAGCATTCGGGTGATGGCGTGTGAGGAGGTGGCCGGGGATTTTCACAGCCGCTTTTCGGCAAGCGGAAAACGCTATCATTATGAGGTTTGCACGGAACCGGTATTGCCGCCCCTGAAAGCGGGTTTGGCATGGCATTTGCCCCGTTTGTTGGATGCTGCGGTTCTGGAGCAGGCTCTGGCCCTCTATGTGGGGGAGCATGATTTTCATGCGTTTGCAGCTTATCGGGGCAATGAAGACAGTGAAACCGATTATGTGCGGGAGGTGTTTTCAGCGAATCTCTCGATTCTTCCCGATGGATATCGGATGACGTTTTATGCTGATGGATTTCTCTACAAAATGGTCAGGATGTTGGTGGGATCGGCGATCAAAGTCGCCCAAGGTCGGCTACGAATTGACCAGTTGGAGCAGTATTTGGATCAACCGGAGGGCTTGCCATATGGAAAAGCTCCCTTGTGTGCCCCACCTGACGGATTGTATCTTGAAGAGGTCATTTATGGTTCGAAACCAGGGTTAAACCTGTGAAATTCGTAATTTTTGACGATATTTGCGACTTTGGGCTTGCACGCTTGTCTGGTTGGGCTAAGAAACCGCCCCCGAATTATGGCTAAGAAAAGTTGGATCGCACGCAACAAGCGCAAAGCAAAGACCGTTGATAAATACGCAGACCTCAGGCACAAGCTGAAGGCTGAGAAAGACTATGTAGGTCTCTCGATGCTTCCACGCGATGCCAGCCCGACCCGTCTGGTGAACCGCTGCGAGATCACCGGCCGCCGCCGTGCTTTCCTTCGCCGTTTCAAGCTTTCCCGGATCACTTTCCGCGAATACGCATCCGCAGGACTCCTGCCCGGCGTCACCAAATCCAGCTGGTAAAGTCACCAACCGCTGGTACATGTGGCTGAAGCGAAGCCGCATGGCATTAACGTGGGACGGAAAACACCCGCTCCCGCGTTTACCTTATGCCCATTTACGAATACGTATCCGAAGCCCCTGACGATCCTGCGCGATCGTGCAGAGTATGCAGGCATGGCTTTGAGTTGAGACGGCCGGCTGCTCGTGAAGCGCTTGTGTGCTGCCTGATTTGCAAACATCCGATCAAGAAAGTTCTGTCCAGGATCAACACCCCCCGCTTGTCGAAGCCATTGTCTGTTTCCGATGCGAAAAAAGCCGGTTTCACGGTGCTCGAAAAGCGGGATCAGGGTGTGTACGAAAAACTCTGACCATCCATTGAACAATATCTTACAGCATATGGAGGTGATCATGGTTGCAGTGATCCATCATGAATTTCCGACTACGGGCGAGACGGTGCTATATTTATTTGGGATCGCCTTTTTTCTCCTGTTGAACGCGTTTTTCGTGGCTTCAGAATTCGCCATTGTCAAGGTCCGCCCGAGCCAATTGGAGACGCACGGCAAGGAAACCGGCGCGGACACGAAGCGTGCCATGCACGTGGTCAATCATCTGGATGGCTATCTATCGGCAAATCAGCTCGGTATTACCTTTTCGTCTCTGGCATTGGGTTTCCTTGGCGAGCCTTTTGTCAAAGCGATGGTTTCGCCATTGCTTGCGCATACTGGCATGCCGGAAAAAGGAATCTACTGGGTTTCCCTGATCATCGCCTACGCATCGTTCACGTTCCTGCATGTGGTTGTGGGAGAGCTGATGCCGAAATCGATCGCGATCCGCCGGTCGGTGGGAACGACCATGCTTTTGGTCGGGCCGTTGCACCTCTTCTACAAAAGTTTTTTTCTCGTCATCCGTTTCTTTCAGGGTACGGCCAACTGGTTGTTGAAATCATTTTTCCGAATTGATCCGATCAGCGAGGGCGAGCATGTGCATTCGGCTGAGGAACTGGCGATTCTGGTGACTCATTCGGGAAAGTTCCAGGAGGTTACCGAGACAGAGCGCGAAATTTTGATTAACGCGCTCGAGTTGAATGAATTATGGGTGCGTGACGTGATGACACCCCGTAATGAGGTGGTCGTGTTGGATGCGGACGAGCCCTTTGAAAAGACATTGGCGATCGCAATTCGCAGCAAACATACCCGTTTTCCATTAGTGAAAGGGCATATCGACCAGTCCATCGGGTTGATCCACATCAAGGATTTGTTTACCCTGATCAATGATCCGGATCCGGATCTGATGCGCATCAAACGTGATTTGAAAATGGTTCCTGATACCATGCCGCTGGACAGCTTGCTGAAGTTTTTCCTCAAGGAACATGCTCATTTGGCCATGGCGGTGGATGAGTTCGGTACGCCGGTAGGGATTGTGTTTCTCGACAACGTGATCGAAGAACTCGTTGGAGACATCCAGGATGAATTTGACAATGAACATTCGTCCTTTGTTCGTATCAATGATGGCGAGTTTGTCGTCGAAGGCTCTCTGACTCTGAACGATCTCGAGGGGTATGTGCCTGAACTTTATATCGAAAGTGGCGAGGTGACGACAGTTGGGGGATATATCACCCAGCAGTTGGGAAGGTTTCCCAAAGTTGGCGAATCCATGGAAATTCTTGGCTATGAGGCCAAGGTGACCAGCACCGACGGACGTCGGGTCGGGCAAGTGCATTTCCGCAAGCTACCGGATCCTGAGGCGGAGCCGGTGCGGGACCAGGAAGAGGAAAGTGCCTGATTTCAGATCAATTCCGCGGCAATGGGGTCCACGAGAGGTCGTCCGAGTCCGGTCAATGAGAGGCGGCCAGAGCGGATTTCGAGAAGATTCTCTGATGCGAGAGTGAAAGCTTTTTTCAAGGAGCACTCGCTCAGGAGTTCCAGAGGAATGCCAAGGGTCGTACGAAGACCGAGAGCGATGCGTTCGATCCGGCGTTGGGCCGGCGTCAGAATTTCGGTTTCCCCGATGGCATGTCCGATGGAGGAAACGCGGCGGATGTATGCGGCGGTGTCGGGAATGTTTTTATCCCGCTTGTTGTTGATTGTGGATACAGCGGAGGGACCCAGTCCGAGGTAATCCTCGCCGAGCCAGTAGCCCAGGTTGTGCACGGATCGGTGATGGGTTTGCGCATAGTTGGAGGTTTCGTAATGATCAAACCCATGTTCTGTTAAAATTTGTTCGGCAAGGTGGTAATGATCGGCGTCTGCATCCTCGTTTTTCCGATAGGTGCCGTTTTGTAGCGATTCGAAAAACGCGGTGTCTTCCTCATAGGTGAGGTTATAGGCGGAAATATGATCGGGCTTGAGTGAGACGGCATGTCGCAGGCTTTTCTCCCAATCGGCGATTGACTGCCCGGGAATGGAGAACATGAGATCGATATTGACGGAGTCGATTCCAGCTTCGCGTAGGATATGGACGGATGCTTCGGCTTGTTCGGGAGAGTGCTCGCGACCGAGGGTTTTCAGAGTTTGCTGCGTGAAGGATTGGATGCCGAGGGACACCCGGGTAATGCCGAGGGACTTGAACAGGCGGGCTTTTTTGAGATCGAACGTTGCAGGGTTGGCTTCCAGGGTGATTTCACGGATGGGTGAGAAATCGAAACATCCTCTCAGGGACTGAAATAGATCGCTGAGGTGTTTTGATGAGAGCATCGAAGGTGTTCCGCCTCCGAGGTAGAGGGATGTAAGTTGCTGAGCAAACGGGTTGAAATCTCTTCTCCACATGGCTTCCCGGCCGATCGCCCCGATGAACTCACCGATGGGTGTGTTACCCGGCGTGTGTTTGTAGAACGAACAATAGGGGCAGACGCGGTGGCAAAAGGGAATATGAACGTAGAGGAGCATGAGGCTTTGCAATGAAATTCAGAATTTCATGAGACTGCATGACGGAATGCCCATCTCAGATTTCCCATGTCCCTCCGGTCCCGGAGCGCACACGGTCGATATATTTGCCGGCTGCGTTTCGGATCGAGGAGGCGAGGTTGGCTTCGGGCTTGGCAAAAGGGGGGACGAACCAGGGGAAGGAGCCGAGGAGGTCGGTGATGACCGCGATTTCTCCGTCACAGGTATGGTCTCCGCAACCGATCCCGATGGTGGGAACGCTGATGGATCGGGTGATGGTTTTCGCGGCCTCCGGAGTGACAGATTCGAGAACGATGGCGAAAACGCCGGCATCGATGAGCGAATGGGCCTCTTCGAGCATGGCTTGGGTTTGTTCGGGGGTTTTGCCTTTTTTGTGGTAGCCACCCTCTTCCAGAACGCGTTGTGGCAGCATGCCCAGATGACCGCATACAGGAATACCCGCCAGGGTGATGGCACGGACTTGATCGGTCTGACGGATTCCCCCTTCGAGTTTGACGGCATCGGCACCGGCAGAGACGAGGGTTTTTGCGGTATTCAGAGCCTGTTCAGGTGTCTCATAGGTGCGGATGGGCAGATCTGCGATGATCAGGGCCGCGGGCTTGGCTCGGGCTACGGCAGACACATGATGAACCATGTGATCCAGCGTGACCCGGGTGGTGTCAGGAAATCCGAGGACCACCATGCCGAGGGAATCGCCAACCAAGAGGATATCAATCCCGGTCTCGTCAAGAAGTTTTGCCGTGGGATAATCGTAACAGGTGAGGGCAGCGATGGAGCCTAGACCCTTTTTTCCTGAAACGGCGGCGACTTTTTGGTTTTGAGTCACGAATGGTGAAGATTTGGGAATGAAAAAGCCTCCGTGGAGCTGAGCTCTTGGCGGAGGCGATTTTCCATGGAAATGGCGACCCGTAAGGGAATCGAACCCTTCTTGCCAGGATGAAAACCTGGAGTCCTAACCGATAGACGAACGGGTCGTTGTTCGTGGTGCGGGGCGAAAGAAAGCTGAGCTGTAGAATTCATGCAAGGTTTTTTTCGGGAGAAAACGAATTTTTTCGGAAAAGTGCCGCTTGTCTCCGTGGGGGGAGGCGGAAGCCATTACCTAAAGGCTTGATATGTCGGTTAAGCTGTGCATTGTCGCGCTCCCGCAATGGCAGGCCCAACGTTCCAAGCTTTACCCGGATTTCGTGATTTCACACCTCGTGAGTGTGCGGTGAGGAATTATCTTTTCGAAACCTGGCGGAATGTGGCACGGCGATGCGGTTATGTGGAGTACGAGACCCCGATTTTGGAGGATACAGGCCTATACCTGAAGAAATCCGGCGGAGAGCTCTCCTCGCAGTTGTTCCGTTTTGAGGATCAGGGAGGTAGGGATGTCACCTTGCGTCCGGAAGTCACGGCATCGCTGGCGCGGATTGCGGCCGTTGAGCAGCGGCAGTATCCGAAGCCGCTGAAGTGGTTCGAGATCGGTCAGTGCTTTCGCTATGAGAAGCCGCAAAAGGGCCGGGGACGCGAGTTTCACCAGTTCAATGTGGATATTCTCGGTGAGGCGGGTCCCGGAGCGGATGCCGAGCTGATCGCTCTGGCGATCGAGACCATGCTGTCCTTCGGATTTGTGGAGGGTGACTTTGTGGTGCGTATTTCGGATCGGAATGCTTGGGTCAGATTCGCCGAGTCACGAGGGGTGGGTGAAGATTCAATGCCCGACTTTCTTAACCTCGTGGACAAGTTGGAGCGCGAAAAGCCTGAGGTTCTGGCGGAAAAGCTGGCGAATTTCGGTACGACACCTGATGAGGTGAAACACTTCGTCGCGAATGCGGATGGAGCCGAGGGCTCCTTGGGGGAAATTTTGGGGGATCTGAAGGGTCGTGGCCTGGGAGGTTTTGTGAAGCTGGATCTCTCCATAGTTCGGGGTTTGGCTTACTATACCGGTGTCGTATTTGAAATTTTCGATGCCAAAAAATCGATGCGGGCGGTTGCCGGGGGAGGCCGATACGACAGTCTGGTCAAAACCATTTCGGATGGAGCTGTGGACCTGCCCGCCACGGGTTTCGCCATGGGAGATTATGTCATCAGGAACCTCATTGAGGAAACCACACATGCTGCGATGCAGATGGAAGTCTGGCTGAAGCGCCATGCGGCTGGCTGTGATGCGTATGTTGTCATTCCCGATGATGAGGCCAGATCGCACGCGCTGGGTGTGGTCACCCTACTGAGGCGTGCGGGAATTTCCGTTGATCTGCCCTTGGCAAATGCCAAGGTTGGCAAGCAATTTCAGGCTGCTGAGAAATCAGGCGCGCGCTTCGCGGTCATTGTCGATTCGTCATTTCCTCAGGTGAAAATCAAGAACCTTGCCAACAGGCGTGAAGAAGTTTGTCAGGCAGCGGATTTGGTCGGTTGGATCAGACGAAATCTGACTGAGCCGGATGGTCCGCTTCTGGCATAACGCCGCTTTCAACATTGGATTTTAAAAACATGCGTAGTCATCATTGTAACGAACTGAGGGAGAGTGATTTGGGAAAAGAAGTCACGCTTATGGGATGGGTGAATTCAGCCCGCGATCACGGCGGAGTGATTTTCATCGATTTGCGCGATCGTGAGGGATTGACCCAGTGTGTATTTCGCCCTGAGGAGAGTGCGGAAGTAGCCAGACTCTCTCACAGTCTTCGTGAAGAGGATGTGGTACAGGTGTCCGGAAAAGTCGCGAAGCGTCTGGATGGTGCGGACAACGATAAAATGCAAACCGGAACGATCGAGGTCGTTGCCAGTGATCTGAAGATCGTGAACAAGGCAGATGTGCTGCCGTTCCAATTGGACAAGGAGCTTTCCAATGAGGATATCCGGATGAAATACCGCTATCTCGATCTGCGCCGCCCGCGGATGAGTAGGAACATCCGCTTGCGCAGCAAGATCACTTCGGCGGCACGCCGTTTTCTTGATGATTGCGGTTTTTACGAAATTGAGACTCCCGTTCTTTCCAACCCTACGCCGGAGGGAGCAAGGGATTTCCTCGTGCCGTCTCGTCTGAATCCGGGGAAATTTTATGCGCTGCCGCAGGCACCTCAGCAATACAAGCAGTTACTGATGGTTGCTGGAGTGGAGAAGTATTTCCAGATCGCGCGCTGCTTCCGTGACGAAGACCTTCGAGCGGACCGTCAGCCAGAGTTCACCCAGATCGATTTGGAGATGAGCTTTGCAGGTCAGGAAGACATTATCCGCACAGTGGAAGGCTTGTTGAGTTCGATGTTCAAGGCAGGTCTGGCCATTGATCTTCCTGCCGCGTTTCCGCGCATGACCTATCGCGAGGCCATGGACATCTATGGTTCCGACAAACCGGATACGCGTTTCGACATGAAGATCACGGATCTTGCAGATGTGTTCGCGTCCACCGAATTCAAAATTTTCCGAGGGGTTCTGGATGGCGGCGGTGTAGTCAGGGCGATCAATGCCAAAGGATTTGCCGGAATCACAACCGGCCAGATGAACCGTTTGAATGAGATTGCCGTGCAAGCGGGGCTTCCTGTGAAAAACCTGGCTTTCATCAAGTTGGAGAACGGCGAATACAAGAGTCCGTTATGGAAGATTTTCTCGGATGTTGAGAAAACCGCGGTCACGGAGAAAATGAATTTGGAAGAGGGCGATATCGTCTTTTTCGCCGCCGGTTCGCGGGATAGCGTGAGCACCATCCTGGGTCGGGTCCGTAGCGAATGTGCCGTCATGATGGAGCTTCTGAAAGACAACAAGGCCTACCATTTTCTCTGGGTGGTCGATTTCCCGTTGCTTGCACAGGACGAGGAGTCTGGCCAATGGGTGGCGGTTCATCACCCTTTCACTCGTCCTCATCCGGATGATATCGGTTTGTTGGAAAAAGGCGATTATGCCAGTGTACGTGCCGTGGCTTACGATGTGGTATTGAACGGCTACGAGCTGGGTGGTGGATCGATCCGTATCCATGAGAAAGATCTGCAGTCCAGGATGTTCGAGGTACTTGGTGTCACGCCCGAGGAGCAGCAGATCAAATTCGCTCATATCCTGGATGCTTTCCGCTTCGGCGCGCCGCCACATGGCGGTCTGGCGCTGGGTCTGGATCGCATTGCGATGTTGGTTGCTGGTGAAGACAGCATTCGTGAAGTGATCGCCTTCCCGAAAAACAACAAAGGAGCCGATCTGATGGCCCAAAGCCCATGTGAGATCGGGATGAAGGAGTTGCGCGAGGTATACGTCCAGAGTACCTACAAGAAAAAGACTGAGGAAACTGCGAGGTAAATCGCATCCCTGCGATTTTTTTTTCCAAGAAGCAATCATGCTGGGGCGTTCGTTGAAGAGGTGGGTGATGATATCCACTTCAACAGAAACCCCACACCATGAGCATACATGTCAGATTGAGCGCGGAAGCGCAGGCGAAACTTGAGCGTGATCGGAGAAATTCAACGGTTTTGTCGCTGATTTCTTCTTGCGTTGCCCTTGCGGTCATTTTTTTCCTGCTGGGTTTTTGGTTGCTGCCAAGAATGGAAAAAACCAATCCGGATATTGTGATTGTTAGTTCGCCGAAGCCCGAGATTCCGGCGGTTGACGGCCCGAAACCGAATCACACGATCCGAAGCAAACCCATGCCACCGGCCAATCCCATGAGCCGGGTCATCGTTTCCGATGCACTTAGCCACGTCTCATTGCCAAGCGTTCAAACGGATATGGTTGGCAGCATGTCGGGATTGTCGGTTGATACCGACTTCGGGGGGCAAATGAGCATCGGACCAGGAAACGGGTTCAAGGGTGAATTTAAACCCATCACAGGTGTGATGTCGAAACGCTGTTCACAGCAAGACAGGTTGAACCGGCTTCGTGAAATGGGAGGAAGGGAAGAGGCGGAAGCGGCTGTTGAAAAGGGATTGGAGTGGCTGAAGTCGACCCAGCAGAGCGATGGTTCATGGTCGAACAGGCATGTGGCTGCGATGACGGGTTTTGGCGTATTGGCATATTTGGGAAGGTGTGAGACGCCGGCATCGGAAAAATATGGCGATTCCTGTCTGCGGGCCATCATTTATCTGGTCGATCTCGGCATGAAGCAGGATGGCAAGCTGTCGAACCAACTGAATGATAAGCATTGGCCGTATGAGCATGCGATTGCGACGTATGCCCTGTGTGAGGCGGTGACTTTTACCAACCGGTTGGATGCTCCGATTCCGAACCTCGAAGCAGTGACAAAAAAAGCCCTCGATCTGATCATTGAGAACCAGCATGAGAAAACAGGTGGTTGGGACTATGCCTATGACAAAACAGGAGGCAGGGGCGGCGATCTGTCGATTGCTGCATGGCACATCCAGGCGTTGAAGGCGGCGTCGCATACGGGGATTCCATTCGTCAAATTGAAAACTGCGCAGAAAAAAGCCACGGAATACGTCAAATCCATGCAGGGCGATCAGGGCGGGTTCGGCTATGTCAGAGCGCACGCGGGAGACAGTTACGCTAAGCTTACCGGTGCGGGTGTGCTGTGTTTGCAGATGTCCGGAAAAGGTGATGACTCATCCGTCCGAAAAGGGGTCAAGCATATCCTGGAATTCACGAAATTCGATTACAACGGTCGGGATTCGAACCTTTACGCGCATTATTACGAATCTCAGGCCATGATGGCCCGCGGTGGCACGGACTGGAGAACATACAACGAGATCTTTCGAGATCCTCTGATCGAATCGCAAAATCCGGATGGCAGTTGGAGGGCTCCCGGAAGCGGTGCGGCTTATGGGGACATCCATTATCGCAGCTGTCTGAACATTCTGATGCTAGAAGTTTATTACCGCTTTCTGCCTGGCACCGGCGCATTGTGAATTTTTCCCGTTGCCATTGCCCTGCCGGACAGCTAGACCTGCGGCACGCTGTTACGCGTCTTGAGGCCGGTATAGCTCAGTTGGTAGAGCAGCTGATTTGTAATCAGCAGGTCGTCGGTTCGAGTCCGACTGCCGGCTCCATGGCTCGCTTTCCTCCGAGAGTTGTGAATGGCAAGCCTTCAGGCTCCCGGAGCAATGCCCAACCTTTCATGAGTCGTAGTTTCATCAGGTTCTTTTTTTTCATCCCGCTGATATCGGTTGCTTTGGTGCTTGCGGGTTGTGACAAACAGCAGAAACGTGTGCCCCGTGCCGTTGCGATCCGTCCGGACGGTTCCATGGAAGTTACCCTGATGACGTTCAACCTGCGTTATGAAAACGACCAGGAGACTGGCAAGAGAGCATGGAACAATCGTGTGATCGGGATAGTTGGAATGCTTGAGCGGGAGAGTGTCGAGATCCTGGGGATTCAGGAAGGCTTGCACGGCCAAGTAGCCGATCTCAGGGCGTCTCTCCCCGAATTCGGTTTCGTGGGGGTGGGCAGAAGCGATGGTCATCGAAACGGCGAATACGCGGGAATTTTTTATCAGCAGGATCATTTCGATCTCGATGAGGCAAACTTTGGCACATGTTGGTTGTCCGACACGCCGGACCAGCCGGGATCGATGACATGGGGAAACCAAATTCCGCGTACGGCGACCTGGGTGCGGTTGATCGATCGTTCCAGCGCTCAGGCATTATGGGTGTTGAACACGCATTTCGATCATAGGAATCAGGAATCTCGAGAGAAGGGTGTGCGATTGATCATGCGAAAGTTGGCCAGGATGAATCAGCGAAAGGAACCGGTGGTGGTGATGGGTGATTTCAACGCGACGGAGCGAAATGCCGCCGTGAGGTATCTGTCGGAATACCAACCCGTGGATGGAATCGACGGACTGATCGAGACGTATGAGCTGTTGCACCGTAATGAAAAGAAACGTGGTACCCTGCATTTCTGGATGAACGATGTGAACCGCCAGTGGAAGGTTGATCATATTTTCGTATCCAAGCATGCGGACGTCCTGGAAGCCAAGATTGTGAAAAGTGGGGAGCCCTACTTATCCGATCATTTTCCAGTCAAAGCGCGTGTGAGGTTTTTGAAAGCTGACGTGGCCATGCAGCGCTGAGAGCTGTCCGGTTCGCGAAATTTCAAACCAAGGATCCTTCCGTCACCCCCAGTTTTTCCGTGGCGTGGATTCGGGCGAGGAGTTGCTCGGGGGTGATTTTTTCCAAGAGCAGGTCCTGGTAGGCCGTGATGGTGCTGATGGCGGAGTTGCGGGATTCATCAAGGAGTTCGATACGGAAATTCCTCAATCCGGAAGACAGGAGTTTTTCGAAGAATCTCGCGCCCGTCTGGGCACGTCCGTTGAAGAGCGTGTTTCTGCATCCGACATCGGCTTGGAGCCGGTGGAGTTGTCCGACCCTGTCTTTCAGATGGACGACATGCTTCTCGCAGGGGCGGCCGCAGTCCTTGTACGTGGTTCCCGAGCTCAGAAACGTGCAGAACACGCAATGCTCCATATGAAACATCGGCATGTGTTGGTGAAGTGTCAGTTCCAACCAATCGGCGGGAGTTTTTTCCAATAGATCGAGAACCTGGGAAATATTGAGATCGTAGGAGATCGTGAGACGATCCAGACTGGCTCTCTCTTTCAGGAGTTTTGCAGTCAGCGGGTTGGCGGCGTTGAGCGAGAAATCACCGATCCGAATGAGGCCATCGCGATCTTTGAAATGTTGCAGTGCGGCAAGGTTGCGCAGCAGCAGGCCATCGGCTTCCATGCGCTCGATCAAGTTGAGATACCCTGTCTCACCGGTTTTGATAATGCGCGGCGTGGCCAATATGATATGAGATTCGGAATTCGAATTTTCAGATCTGAACCGATCCACGGCGTCTCTGTAGCGGCGAGGGTCCTCAAAGTCGCAGTAGATTTGCGGGACGGAGCAGAAGATCGCGGCCTCGAGTTGTTCGAGGGTTCGGGTGAGGACGGAGAGCTTCGGAGAGCTGTATACCGGCTGATCCGTGATTTGCGGGAACAGGGATGTGACATCGAAAGAGGATGGATGAGTGAGGATTGAAGATTTCTTGGTTTCGGTTTTTTCGAGTTGGGAGACCAGTTCGCGACGAAGTTGGTTCAGCGCGGACAGCGGCATATGGCAGGCGCCCAGAATGCGGTTCTCGAGAGAGGTAAGTTCGTAGGGTGTGTCCCCGAGGCGTGAGAGTTGGGCGATAAGAATTTCGGTGTTGAGAGGCTGGTTGGTTGCATGTGTGAGCAAAACATCGGATTTCACCGTATGTCCGCCCGAAGCAAGTGTCAGTGGTTCACCTGCATTTCCACGGACAGTGATATTGAGGGGTGTTTTGACAATCTTGGGTTTGGCGTTCTGCCAGAACTTGCGGATGGAGGATTCCAGAGCCGGATCCGAGGTTTTGTAGATGGTCATACCCGGGCGGATGCGATCGAAATTGATACCCGAGAAGGTACGGTGAAAGATGATCCGGTCATTCTCGATTTTCCAGATCGAAGCACCTTGTTCGAGATCGCGATTTTCACCGGCATCGAAAACGACGCCGTCACCCGCTTTGAGCGGAGGGATCTGTTGTGAGGGTGCCCTGTCCAGTCGGATCCAGCCGTTCTGAGCCTCGGTGATCGTCCCAAGAAACGGCCCGCGTTTCTTCCCGAATTTTCCGTGGGTGAGGTATGGATGGTTTGTACCTGCCAACCAGCCGGTTGTAAGACCGCGGGAGAAAGTCATTTCCAATTCATAACGGTCTTTTCGGGTGATTTCGGCAGCACTGGCTTGCTTGTCGGACACAGAGATGGCCGCATCGATGGCTTTCCGATACACGCGTGTTACCGCCGCGACGTATTCGGGGGTTTTCAGACGGCCTTCGATTTTGAAACTTACGACTCCTGCCTTGATCAAATCCGGGATGAGATCGACCGCAGCGAGGTCCTGGGGTGAGAGGAGGTAGCGGTGTTCGCCCAAGTCTCTGGGAACCCCATCGACGATGATTTCGTAGGGCATGCGGCAGGCCTGGGCGCATTCGCCACGGTTCGCGGAGCGTTGGCCGAGCGACTCTGACGTGAGGCATTGGCCGGAGTAGGCGACGCAAAGTGCGCCATGCACGAACACCTCGAGAGGAGTGACGGATGGGGATGTTTCAGTTTTTCGTGATGCAAACCGTTGGATTTCACCGATGGAAAGCTCGCGTGAAAGTACGGCCCGGTCCATCGGGAAAAGGGTTTCGAGAAAGCCAAGGCCTTCCGGTGAAGTGATGGTCATCTGGGTCGATGCATGCAGCTCGACGTGAGGGATGATTTCACGGGCCAATTTCGCCAGTCCGAGATCCTGGATGATCAGGGCGTCTATACCCGCATCTCCCGCAAGGCGCAGCTGTTTTTCCGCGGCTTCGATTTCATTGGTGAAAATCAGGGTGTTCATCGCGATGAAGCCCTTGACTCCGTGTTTGTGCAGGTAGGACACTAGTGTGGGCAGATCCTCTTCGGTGAAATTGTCAGCGCGCAGGCGGGCGTTGAATTTTGGCAGACCGAAGTAAATGGCATCAGCGCCGGCGGCGACTGCGGCGCGCGCGCAATCCCAGTTTCCGGCAGGTGAGAGGAGTTCGGTCATCTGGCACGATGTTAAAAGAAATTTCAAACATGCGCAACCATCGTGAGGATGTGGTGTTTTTTCGGTTGAAGAGAGTATGATATCGAGCAAAGCAAAAAGGGAGTGGACAAGACAAGAAGCTCGTCATTTGTTGAATCGTGCGGGTTTCGGCGGTTCACCCGTGCAGATTGACACATTCCATGCGATGGGCAGGGAAGGCGCGGTAAAATGGCTGCTTGAGCCGGAGGAGTCACCGGATGCGTTTCCCGTGCCGGACTGGGCACAGCCGGAAGCGGTCAAAGAGACGTTGAGAAGGGTTTTTGAGGAGCGTGCGGAATTGCGCAGGAAAAAGGAGACCTTGTCGTCGGAGGCTTTTGAGAGGCAGCAGAGGGAATTGAACCGCAGGCAGCAGCAGGAATCCAGAGAGCAGGTCACCGAGTCCCAGGCTTGGTGGATTCGACGCATGCTGAAATCATCCGCTCCCTTGCGCGAGAAGATGACCTTGTTCTGGCATGATCATTTCGCGACATCCACCCAGAAAGTACGCGGGCCATTCATGATGATTCGGCAGAACGAGTTGTTCCGTGAATTTGCGTTCGGAAACTTCCGTGAGCTCACGCAGCGTATCGTGCGCGATCCCGCGATGATGATTTATCTGGATGTGCAGAGGTCTGACAAGAAGCAGCCCAACGAGAACTTCGCGCGTGAGGTGATGGAATTGTTCACCCTGGGAGAGGGCCATTATACTGAGGATGATGTGAAGCACGCAGCGCGAGCGTTTACAGGCTACCAGTTGGATCGTCTCAGCGGCGAGGTCACTCAAAGTGCGAGGATTTGGGACGATGGTCAGAAGACCGTTTTCGGACAAACCGGCAAGTTCAACGGCTCCGACATCGTGAAATTGATTTTCAGAAAGCCGGAGTGTTCGGAATTCATGGCTCGGAAAATTTGGGAGTTTTTCTCCCATGAAGCGCCTGCCGATGCGTTGGTGAAGCGATTCGGCAAGGTTCTGAGGGATGCGAATTATGAAATGAAACCGATGTTGGCAGAAATGTTTTTGTCCGAAGAATTTTACCAACCGCGGGATATGGGTAACCAGATCAAATGTCCGGTTCAATATCTGGTGCAAATGCTCAAAGAACTTGAGGTGGAAAGGGCGCCAACGAGGTGGTTGGTGGATGCGCAAACCCAACTCGGACAGGTGCTTTTCCTGCCACCTAACGTTGCTGGCTGGGATTGGGGAAAAGCATGGATCAATACCAATACCTTGCTTGCGAGATACAACATCGCTGGAAACCTGATCACAGGGAAAGTCGATATGAAATCGCCTCAAAGAGGCATGATGATGGATGCCATGCGCGAACGGCGTGCCGAACGTGTCGGCAACGATGTCACTCAGCCGGACTTTGCAAACATCGCTCCCGAATCCAAGCGTAACGAAACGAAGGAATTGGTTGATCATCTGATCGCACGCTTTTTTTCCATTGCGATTCCCGAGAAGGCGCGCGAATCGTTCGTGCAATATGCGGATTCAAAAAAGGGCGTGAGCTTCACAGACAAAGAGCTTGGTGAATTGTGTCACCTGATGTTGAGCACGCCTTACTATCAACTGAGTTGATTTTCGTAACCAGAAACCAGAAAAGATGAAAACGAGAAGAGATTTCATGAAGTCCGCGGTATTGGGAGCATCCGCAACATGGACGCTGCCGGGATTTGTCGACCGCACCTTTGCCCAGCTCGGGCAGCAGGCACAGGACAGAAGTACCCAGTTTGCAACTGGCAAAGATGACACGATTCTTGTGGTTTTGCAGTTGGCGGGTGGCAACGATGGGTTAAACACATGGATTCCGTATGCGGATGATGCCTATTACCATGCAAGGCCGAAGCTGGCGAAGCATGCAAAAGATGTCATCAAGCTCAATGATCGGTCGGGTTTGAACCATGCGCTGCCATATCTTGCCTCGCTCTACAAAGAAGGCGGATTGGGGATAGTTCAGGGAGTGGGTTACCCCAATCCGAACCGCTCGCATTTTGTTTCCACTTCGATCTGGGAAACTGCTGATCCGGGTAATCGATCCAACACCGGATGGCTTGGGCGTTATTTCGATCATGCTTGTGCGGGTGTTGATCCGACGGTGGGGATCAGCTTCAATAAATCAACGCCTGAGGCCTTCGGAGCGATGCGTAATCCGGGTGTGAGTCTGAGCTCGCCGGAGTTGTATCGCTGGATTCACAGTGGCGGACAAAAAGCCGAAGCTGAGGAATTCTTCTCCGAGCTGAACCAACCGGCCGATGGAAATGAAGAATCGTTTTCCGGAGGATCGATTGACATGCCGGCGGGCGGAAAAGTCGGTAGTCTTGCGGGCGAATCAAATCTGAGTTTCCTTGAGCGTGTGGCGTTGGATGCGCAGGTTTCCTCCAAGAAGATTTTGGAGATCGCGGCGAAGCACAAAACCAAGGTGAGCTATGATGGCACCCCGGTGGCGAGAAATCTGAATCTGGTGGCCAGGATGATCGCCGGTGGGATGGCGACGCGGGTGTATTACGTGAGTCACGGCGGCTTCGACACCCATACAGGGCAGGAGAACTCTCATGACCGTTTGTTGGGTCAGCTGGATTCGGCGTTGAAATCGTTTTTTAACGATTTGAAGGCACAGGGAAATGACAAGCGGGTCATGTTGATGACCTTTTCGGAGTTCGGCCGCAGAGTTGCTGAAAATGCCAGCTCCGGGACGGATCATGGCAAAGCCTCCTGCTTGTTTGTAGCAGGTGGTGGAGTCAAAGGTGGTGTATATGGCAAAGCACCCAGCCTGACGGAGTTGTCGCAAGGCGATTTGAATCATACGGTGGATTTCAGGAACGTATACGCCAACGTGTTGTCCGGTTGGTTGAAAGCGCCCGGAGTCGAGAGAATTCTGGGCGGGAAGTATGAAGGTTTGAACCTCGTGTAAGGCTCAGACCGGTTCTCAAAAGGCTATCTTCTCTTCTTGCGTTTTTTGCCGGAGTCTTTGGATGGACCGTAGGTAGATTTCCTCGGGCCTGCATGAGATACGGGTTTTGGCGACGGTTTTTTGGAGCCATGGCCCTTGGTTGGATTGCGCCCGATGGAGGTTCTCAGGCCGCCGGGTATTTTGATACCTTCGGTGGTTGGTGGACCGGCTACGGCAAAATCGACGAAACGTTTGATTTTATCAATGCCGACAATGCGTAGCGGGAGTTTCATCCCGAGGGCGAGGCGGCGTCCGTCGATCGAGGTCCAAGCCATGTTGTGGGCTTCGAAGCGCCAGCTGGTGGAGCGGGGCAGGTCTTCGCGTTTGACCACTCCGCGGATACCCATCTCGGCAATTTCGACCATCAGGCCCATTGCCCGGACATCGGTGACAACACCGTCAAAGGTGGTTTTCTCACGATCGCAGCGGGACTGATCCATGGAGGCGATGAGTTCGAGATATTCGATCAGTTTGATTTGTTTGGTCTCGGACTCGGCTTCGGCCGAATTGCGTTCGGTATCGGAAATGTGGCGGGCGATTTCTCGGAGATCGGCTTGTGAGGGTGTACGGTCGGGATTTCGCGGAGGGTTTTCAAGAAAAGGTTGCAGCGAGCGGTGGACGATCAGGTCCGCATAGCGACGGATGGGAGAGGTGAAATGCGTGTAGTCGGTTTTGGCCAGACCGTAGTGGCCGATCGGTTCGGCGGCATAGGCGGCGCGTTTCAGCGATTTCAAGAGGCCAAGTTTGATCGTGTGCTCCTCGGCCGTGCCTTTGGATGAGTCCAAAAGGGCTTGAATGTGGGATCGGTTTGTCAGGTCGCCGGGTTGGTAGCCGTGTTGGATGGCCGTTTGGGTATAGTCCTCAAGACGTGAAGGATCCGGGTCCTCATGAATGCGGTAGATCGATGGCTTGGAGCGTTCGCGGAGGATTTTTGCGACAGCTTGGTTGGCGATCAACATGCATTCCTCGATGAGTTGGTGGGATGAGGTGTGCACGACCTGATGGGCCTCACAGGCACGGCCTTGTTCATCGAGTTTGATTTTGATTTCTGGCATTTCGAGATCGAGTGCGCCGTTGGAGAAACGGTTTTTTCTCAGCAGTGAAGCCATGACCCAAGCTTCCCGGACGCAGGGCTCAAGAGCAGGATCGGATCCCTCGGGTGCCGGTCCGCCATCCAGAATGGCCTGAGCCTGCTCGTAGGACAGCTTGGAGCGGGAATGGATCACGGCATCGACGAAACGGGTTTTTTCCACATGTCCGTCTGCGGAAATTTCCAGAATGGCGCATTTGGTAAGCCGATCCACGTTCGGCTTGAGCGAGCAGATACCGTTGGAAAGCTCGGTGGGGAGCATGGGTAGCACGCGATCGACCAAGTAGGTGGAGTTGCCGCGTTCGACGGCTTCCTGATCCATCGGCGTTCCGGGTTTGATGTAGTGGGAGACATCGGCGATGTGTACTTCCAGCAGCCAACCGCCAGATGGTTTTTTTTCGATATGGATCGCATCGTCATGGTCTTTGGCATCGGCGGGGTCGATGGTGATGATGAGTTTGTCGCGATGATCGCTGCGGCGGGCGAGTTCCTGTGCGGGGATTTCTTCGGATACCGCGCGGGCCTCGCGCAGAACCTCTTCGGGAAACGAGGTGCGCAAACCGAATCGGGCGATGGTGGAAAGGATGTCAACACCGGCATCTCCCGGCCAGCCGAGGACCTCGATGATGCGACCGATGGGATCGGTGTTCGCGTTTGTCCAGGTTTCGAGATCGACCACGACTGTCTGGCCGGGTTGTGCAGTCGTGTCGCCCTTGATATTGATCCGCCCGTTCAGTGCTTTATCATCGGTTTCGACCCAAGAGAATTTGTTTTGTTTGCGGTAGATCCCGACGATACGGCCGGAGCGCCTGGAGAGAACTTCCAGCACTTCTCCGCGCATTTCCTGATCGTCGGGTATGGGGCCCCGTTGGCGGGGAGCAGAGCGGGGGGAGGCAGTTTTGATACGGACGCGGTCGCCATCGAGCGAGGTTTTGGTTTTGTCGCGCGGAATGAAGATACGGGAATGGATGGTGAAATCGATTCCAGCTGCCTCGTTTTCAGGATCGCCGATGATGGGATAGAAAAAGGCGTGGCCGTTGGGAAGGAATTTGATCGATCCGGTGAGTGAGCCTTTGGGGGCAGATTTGGACGCAGAGGTTTTTGTTTCCACGACCTTGGCTTTGATCTCAGGTGGAGAGGGAAAGGTGTACAGATGTTTCTTTCCGCAGGAGATGAGGTTGCATGCGGTGAGGTCCATCAATATGCCAGTCATTTCGCCTTTGCGTTCGCCCGGAATGCTGAGTTTTTTGGCGATCTGGGTTTTGGAAAAAGGATAATCCGGATTGGATCTGAAGAGTTCGAGAATCTGTTCGCGCATGATGCAGTTGTGATGAAAATGAATGCACAGGCGCTGGAAGGACGGAGGACCTGTGAGAAGAGGTAGTGAACGAACGACAGTGAATCGATCCAGAGGACATTAAACGGGTAACCGCCCCGTGACAAGAAGGGGTTTTGATTGAGCCGTAGCGAGAGCGGGTCGATTCGGGATCAAGCGCGGATCATGTGGGTTGCCCGGGAGTATGGAATCAAATTTCCGACCATGATGCCCTGCCGAGAGGGTGAACGGATCCTTTTCGATTCCGGTTTGTTTGTGATGCCATGTGAATTCTGGAATCATCGGTCGATTGCTCGGATGACACCTGGTTTTTGATGTATTTTGGTTGGGCCGCGCAGCCAAGCCGCAACTGAGCCGCCCGTTTCGCTCGAATGAAGCACCGTATTCCTCAAGCCCTCGAGAACTCAAAGACAAATTCTCTTGAACAGTTCGGGAAGAGGCAACTGGAGGCAGATGTAGAAATCGCCGAACTCCGAATACCTTGCGGAGACCTCGTCGAAGCGCATTTCATAGACGATGTCTTTGACGTCGGAAGTAGTTTTGGCGAGCAGGGTGACGCCCCATTCGTGTTCATCGAGGCCGGTGGAGCCGGTGATGAGCTGGAGGATGCGCCCGGAGTAGGTTCGCCCGACACGCGCATGGCCGGACATGAGTTCGCGGCGTTTTTCGTAGTCGAGTTGATACCAGTTGTCGTTTCCACTGCGGCGTTTCGCCATGGGGTAGAAGCAAACAATCGGCCAGTCGGGAAGTTGCGGATAAACGCGGTAAGAGCGGTAATGGGCCATGCGTTCGTCGAATTCCTTCAATGCGGCGGTGTATTCCTCGCTCTCGGCATTGAGTTTTTTTTCGGCGATGAGGGTCTCGGCGATGTATTGCTCGCGGGTCGTGGTGTATTCGGAAGGCTCGGTAATCGAGAAATAGGAATAGGCAGGTGTCAGGATTTCCGGTCCGAGCGAGAGTGACAATTGTTTTTCGAAGGCGTTGGCGATGTGGAGATCCGGGGTGAGAAGCATGAAGCCGATGTCAGCTTTTGGAGATACGATGGAAAACGTCAGCAGTTGGGTATCGGGGGTGGCTCGGATTTCCTGAACCAGTTCGGTGAATCGTGTTTTGGCATGACGTTTTTCATCATCGCTCAGGACCGACCACTGTGAGTAGTCGATGTGATAGAACAGGTGTAAAACGTGCCAGCCTTCTTTGGGGTTGAGCGGGGTCATATCGGTCGGTTTCAAATAGGATGATTCGGTAAGAGATGGTGACTTCAGTCTTGTGTTTTTTGCCGGATATCGGCGGACATTTTGGTCTCGAGAAGCGGTTTGAATTGCGCGAAGGGAGCATCTACGGACGGCCCCTCAAAGACATGGATCATCCAGCGCGGGTTTTCTCCGGTTCGGTATGAGGCATAATCGCCGAGGCTTGTGAAGCCATCGGTGGCGATCCATTCCTCCGTCTTGTTGCCGGAGACGCTGCGGCTGATGCTGTCTCCGATCATTCGGCCGTTGCTGTCCCGGAAGAAGATACGGATTGCTCCTTTGGATCCGCTGATGTGGATTCTGAGAACGGGAGCAAGTTCGATTCCGCGGCGTACGATATCCGGATTGTCTCCTTGGGTGTTCGGTTTGCGCCAAAAAGTTTCTACTGATGTGACCGTGAAGCGCTCTCCTTCCACAGGCAGTTCGAGGTCTTTCGAGATCGGGGATTTGACAGGGATTTTTGCGTTGAAGTAATGGATGGCAAGCGCGGCAGCCCCGAGAATGACGGTGACCATGGCGAGCAGACTCAGTTTTTCATGAAATGAAAGCGATGTGCTGCGTATCCATTCCCGAAACTCGGCGATGCGCATGTTGATGCGCGTGCGAATGTTTTCCGGGCGGTGCGAGTGATCGTTGATCTCATTTGATTCCGGATATTCCGAATCATTCGGCGCTATCGGGACAGCGCAGGATGGAGCGATATCCGATGGATCGGGCGAGGCGAACATTTCCGAATGATCCGGGAGATTCTCGGAATTCGCCATCGGGATTGAATCGGAACTTGCTGGATCTTGGATCATGGGGAAGCGCTGGGCATGATTTTATAGCTCCGAAACGGGATTGGCGAGAGGATTAGAGCCGGTATGGAAGCGCTTTTCCCATTCCAGCAGCTTGATTTTGCATCTGTCGCCCCATCGGTATCCTCCGAGAGAGCCGTTTTGACGAGTGATGCGGTGGCAAGGAATGAGATAGGCGATCCGATTTCTGCCGATGGCATTGCCGACAGCGCGGGCGGATCCGGGCACATGAAGGTTCCGGGCGATTTGGCCATAGGTGGAAGTCCGGCCGAAGGGAATGTCGAGCAGGGCTTTCCAAGTCTTGAGCTGAAAATCGGTGCCCCAGAGGTGGAGGTCGACTTCCGGCGCGGTCTGAAAAACTCGGTGAACCAGTTTTTCCGCCAGCATATCGTTGCGGGTCAGTCTGGCCTTGGGCAGTTCCGCGCGCAATGAGCGGATCCGGGCGGATTCCGATCCTTCGATGAATGAGAGGTGTGCAATGCCCAGAGGGGATCGGGCGATGAGAATCTTGCCGAGAGGTGATGGTGAAATACCGAAGCTGACAGATGAAATCTCATCCGGCAAAGTGGTGTGGATGGTGGATTGGGAGGCGATTCCCATGAGCCTAGAGGAACTGAGTGAGGGAATCGACGGTTTTCTGATCGAGTTCATTCGCCAGTGCGATGGTGAGGTTGACCATGGCCAAGTAGTCGTTGATGTCGATGATGGCATTGTGAGAATGGATGTAGCGTGTCGGAACTCCGAGGACGATCGAGGGAATTCCGTCATTGGCGAGGTGGAAAGCGCCGGCGTCGGTCCCGCCACTGCGGCGGACGGTAACTTGGTGAGCGATGTTGTTGACCTCGGCGGTTTCGATCGCCAGTTCCGCAAGTCTGGGGTTTGTGATGGCCGTCGGATCGAAGAGTCGGATTTGCACGCCCCTACCCAATTTTCCCTGGGATTCGGATGAATTGAAGCCGGGGGTATCGTCAGCTGGTGGGCCTTCCAAGACGATCGCAACATCCGGTTTGGTGAAGTGGGCCAGGGTTTTTGCACCGCGTAGTCCGATCTCCTCTTGAACCGTTCCTGCGAAAATCAGATCGTTGGGGTGATCCATTGCCGAGAGAATTTGGGCGGATTGGATGACTCCGGCCATACCAACCCGGTTGTCAAACGCTTTGGCGAGAAACAGATCGGGATTGGCCAGAGGGGTGAAGGCCGAGAGCGGCGCGATGGGCGCGCCGAGGGAGATCCGGTAGTTTTCAGTCACGTCCCGATGGGAAGTTGCGCCGATATCGATGAACATCGACTCGACTGCAACCGGGCTGTCGCGTTGTGAGGATGGTAGAAAGTGCACCGGCTTGCTACCGACAACACCGATGATCTTTTCGCCGTCACGATTGAGAATTTGAACCCTCTGGCCGAGAATGACTTGATTCCACCAGCCGCCGATGGTGATGAACTGCAGGAATCCGTCGGGTGTGATATTCTGCACCAAGAAGCCGATTTCATCCATGTGACCTGCGATCAGCACGCGGGGGCCTTGTAGGGTGTGTGAGCAGATCACGGAACCGGATTTGTCTGTGGCGAGCGGACCGATCTCCTGGAGCTCATCGGTGAAAATCGCGCGAACCTCGTCTTCAAACCCCGAAACGGAGTGGGCCTCGGTGAGTTCTTGAAGGAGAGAAAGGGCTTTGGAGAGCATTCGCCCATTCTGCATGGATACGTTCGATTTCAAACCCTAAATTTCGGGGATATGCCGGGGCCTTGCACGGACCGGATTGTCATGGATTTCTTCCGTGCTGGACGGATGCGGGATGATGCTCTTTGATCGCCGTCCAGTGAGTAGCAATAAAACAAACGATCCGGTTCCCGATCTGGAAATCAAAGACGCCCAGTTGATTTTCCATCGGGTCTGGAAAGAGCTTGAGGAGTCGATGGGTCGCGAAAACCTGCGTTTTCCGAAAGAGTTGATTCTTTTGGGTGGGGCTCCCGGATCAGGCAAGGGGACCAATACGGATTTCATTCGGAAAGTTCGGGGTATCATGGCGCAGCCGATTGTCGTCAGCCAGTTGCTCAATTCTCGTGAGGCCCAGGAGATCAAGGCGCGGGGCGGCATGGTCGGCGATGAGGAGGTGTTGCGACTTTTGCTGAAGGAACTTCTGAAGCCCGAATTCCGTGACAGTGCCGTGTTGGACGGGTTTCCGCGGACAAACGTGCAAGTGGAATGTCTGAAATTGTTTTATGATGAGATGGTTCATTTGCGTAAGGAATTTTCCGACACGCCTCAGGCGCATTTTTTCCGCCAGCCGGTTTTCCACATCATGGTGTTGTTTGTGGACGAGACAGAGAGCATCGCGCGCCAGTTGAAGCGTGGTCAGGAGACTCTCGCGCACAACGCAGAAGTTCGGCAGTCAGGGGTGGGAGTTCTCGAAGAGGAGCGCGCCACGGATTTCGATCCTGATTTGGCCAGGAATCGTTACCGGACCTTCAAGGAAAAGACGTATGACGCCTTGGTCTCGCTCAAGCAGATCTTTCATTATCATTTCATCAATGCGCAAGCCCCGATCGAAGTGGTGCAGAAGAACATCATCCGTGAGTTAGAATATCAGAGTTCATTGGAACTGGACCCAAGGACCTATGATATCCTGAGGCACATTCCACTGGCAGATGAAATTGTGGTCAAGGCAAGGCAGGAGCTGGTAAACCGGCTCGACAGTTACCAGGTCGAGCATCTGGAAACCTTCCAACGAGTCGTGCGGTTCATAGAAGAGAAAATGATGCCGGTGATCAAGAGGTATTCGGTGACCGGACGCGCCACCGTGAATACGGAAGATCCGTTATTTCACGATCCTGTCGCCATTGCCATTTTGGTCGATGTGTATTCCGAACGCGGATTCCAGGCGATGGTCGATATCCACAAGCAGGAGATTCCTGAACGGGTTGATCTTCAGACGGGGGAGATCATCACCCGACAGAAGAAAGTATACCGGATGACGGTCTTTTTCACGGGGTCGAAAATCCGTCGGGGGTAGGACGATCGTCTGCCGATTGCCATCAAGAATTTTTGATTCCTTGCTCGCCTTGCGCGCCAAATCGGCTATCTCTTCCGGACATCTTGTCCAACACGTGCAAATCCTCATCCGCAACATCGATCGCAAGCTGACTCAACCGGAAATCGTTTGTCTGTTCAGAAAGCATGGCAAGGTGACTTCCTGTACCATTGTGAAAGACGCGAGCACCGGACTTTCAAAAGGCTTTGGGTTTGCGGAAATGCCGAAAACGGATGAGGCGTTGAATGCGATAGAAGCATTGAACGGAATGAAACTGGGTGATTCGGTGCTGCGGGTCAAACGAGCTGCTGCGTCCACAGTCGCGAAAAAGGCCCCGAGGGCCGATCAGCCCGACAGGTCCGAACCATCGGCAGGATTTTCGAGGACGGAAGAAAAAAAGAGGCCGCCAAGAAAGAGCCGGACGCCGCGCAATTGATCACTGCATGCGGTTGATCGCCGCGGTGATTTCAGCCTCCGCACCCGCTTGGGTGCGGATAAACAGTTCCTGCAGGCCTTTCTCGGTCTGGGTGACGGCTTTCAGACCCCCGGAGACGGGTCGCTGGATTCTGACAGAGCCTGTTGTTTTTTCATGTCCGAGAGATTTGCCTCCATAGGAGCGGCCGATGATCACGCCGATGACGCCCTGCAGCGCCTCGATTTTTGCGATCGTGCGCTCGCATTCTTTGCAAGTGGATTGATGACGGCCGCGGGATGGCATGGGTGGGAGGTTGAACCGGAGAACGGATGCGAAAAAATACGAGGAAAGGATTCAAATCGATCCGCATCGGCCATGGTGTGGTGGTTCCGCTCGAGCGTAAAGCATGGAATCTCGGATCAGGGCTCCATAAGGGATTGCAAAACCCGTTTCCATCGTGGATGACCTTGGCATGTCAGTCAGGGCAACATGGAGAGTAAGCGCGGCGGTGATGCTAAGCCGGGTGCTTGGTCTGGTTCGTGAGATGTTGTTTGCGGGCTTGTATGGTGGAAGCCGGTGGATGGACTGTTTTTATCTGGCTTTCAAAGTGCCCAATCTGTTGCGGGATCTGTTTGCGGAGGGTGCATTGTCCCAGGCTTTTGTGACGACCTTTTCCAAGAAGGTGAAATCCGACGGAGTGGAGAGTGCCTGGGTCCTGGCGAACCGGATGATGACCCTGGCGGCCGTGTTCATGAGTCTGGTCGCTTTGGTCGGGATCATGGTGGCACCCTGGATTGTGGAACTATTGACGGTTTTTTCAAAAAGCGGCGGGACAGCACGATCCTACAATCCCGAGGAGGTTTCGCTGATTTTGGAGATGGTAAGGGTGATGTATCCGTTCATTGCCCTCGTTTCGATTTCAGCCCTGGTGATGGGCATGCTGAATGCGAGGGATGTGTTCGGAATGCCGGCTCTGGCTTCTTGCTTTTTCAACATCGGATCGATGGTCGGAGGCGCCATACTGGGTTACTGGATGGATCCGGAGTGGGGGCCGAGAAGCTTGGTTGGTTTTTCATGGGGCGTGTTGATTGGCGGGCTGTCCCAGTTGGTCTGCCAGTTTCCCGCTTTGCGGTCGGTTGGGTATCGTTTTGTTGCAAATTTCAAATGGAACGATTCCGGAGTGAGGAAAATTCTGACCTTGATGATCCCTGCGATGATCGCCGCTTCCGTCACGCAGGTGAATGTGCTGGTCAACGCGATGTTTGCCTATGGCGTCGGAGAAGGGGCCGTGAGCTGGTTGAGTTATTCCTTCCGGCTGATGCAGTTGCCGATTGGCGTGTTCGGTGTGGCCGTGGCCACGGTGACCTTGCCTGTGATGTCGCGCGCGGCGATCGGCGGTGTCGGCAAGGATTTTGCCCCGACCCTGCTCAAGGGATTGAAACTGGTGATGTTCCTGGTTTTTCCGGCGACCGTAGGCCTGGTGGTGATGGCTCAACCGATTGTGAGCTTGTTGTACGAGCGTGGTCAGTTCGATGCGGTGGACCGGGTTGCCACCGCCGGAGCATTGCAGGCTTACGGCTGCGGCTTGTTGTTCTATGCCGGCTTGAAAGTGCTCCAGCCGGCGTTCTACGCCATCGAAAAGAGATGGTTTCCGATGATCGCCAGTTTGATCGCTTTGTTGGCGAACATTCTCTGTAACTACACCTTCGTCTTTATCCTGAAGTGGGGCCATGAGTCGCTTGCCCTTACAACCAGCATCGTCGCAAGTCTGAATTTCATGTTTTTGTATGTGATGATGATCCGTTACGCGGGGGATATCGGAACCGGTCGGTTGCTTCTTTCGTTTCTCAAAATCGGTATGGCTACCGCCGTGATGGCCGGAGTTTGCTTTTTTGGAATGCGCTGGCTGTTGAGCGATTTGTCAGCGATGTTGTTTTGGAAAAAGGCGGTTTCCGTGCTGGGGCTGATCGGCGTGGCGGGTTCGGTCTACCTGATCATGAGTTTGATGTTCAAGGTTGACGAGATCCGAGATGTGCTGGCCATGGTGAGGGGAAAACGGGGCGGATGAACGTCCGCCGGGCGGCCGGATCGGTGATTTCCGGAACGGACGGAAGATGTGACCGATTCTGGGTCCCTCACATCCTGCGCCGTTTGCTGCGGTTGGATTTGTGTGCCAAGCCTGAATCTTCTGTTCCGCAGGCTTGACCGGACTGATTGGAAAATCTAGGACAGGTCATGCAGCCAATTTACGAAGGTAAAGCCAAGCGCTTATGGACAACCGAGAATCCGGACACCTTGCGGATGGAATTCAAAAACGATGCTACGGCCTTCAATGGCGAGAAGAAGGCGAGTTTTGATGACAAAGGGCGGCTCAATAATTCGATCAGCACGCTGATCTACCGGTATTTGGAGGAAGTTGGAGTGCCCACCCACTTTGTCCGTAAGATCGATGATACGAATGTCGAGGTCCGGAGAGTGGAGATTTTGATGGTCGAAGTGATTGTTCGCAATGTATCTGCCGGCAGTTTCTGCAAGCGGACAGGAATCGAGGAAGGCAGGACGTTTTCACAGCCCATCATTGAGTTTTCCTATAAAAGTGATGAACTGGGTGATCCGCTGATCAATGACGATTACATCCGTGAAATGGGTTTGGCCAGTGAGGAGGATCTGGCCCACTTGCGTAAGTCGGCCCTGAAAGTGAATGAGATTCTGCGTGGAGTGTTTGCCGATGCGGGGCTTCGTCTGGTTGATTTCAAGCTCGAGTTCGGCCGTTTGCTGAGTGATCCGACGAAGATCGTATTGGCGGATGAGATCAGTCCCGATGGTTGCCGTCTGTGGGACCTGAAGACCGGCGAAAAGATGGACAAGGACCGTTTCCGCCGTGATCTGGGCAATGTGATGGACGCTTACCGCGAAGTGCTTGCCCGACTTGAAGATAGGTTCCATGAGTAAAACCGAAACAAAAATTCCATGAAAATCTTATCCATTTGTGTTTGCTGTATCCTGTCCATCGGATGTGCCAAGACTTCCGCGCCATTGGTTGTGAAAATCCAAACGATCCGTGACCAGAAGATTGACAAGGGAGGCGATCCGATGGTGATGCATGAAAAATCGCGTCGTCTGTATGGCGCTGTTAGCATGGAGGAGCGTCGCCAGAGACTGGGACAATATTACACGGTGCTCTGGAATTTTGAGGGCGGTGCGAAACGGGAGATTCTGTTCGAATATCAGCAAGGAAAGTCAGGCAGTCTGGTCAAGACGATACGCCGCGAATTGAAAGCCTCCACACATTCCGGCAAGGAGGAGTTTTCGGTGATCGGTGACAATTATTTTGAAAATGGCCGGGTTCTCTGTTGGAGGGTGAGTTTGATTGCCGATGGCAAAACGGTTTCGACCTCCCAGTCCTATTTGTGGGAGTGATCCGCGTTGGCAGGATTCGGATCATGCGAATTGAAATTCTCAATACCGGTACGGAGTTGTTGCTGGGCAATACCCTCAACACCCATGGCAGTTGGTTTGGCAGGCAGTTGTTTGACATGGGACTGCGTGTCGCGCGACAATCCACTGTTCCGGATGGCGATGCGATTCGTGAAGCGTTTCTTGAAATGGTGAAACGCTCCGATGCTCTGCTGATTACCGGCGGATTGGGTCCTACCAGTGACGATCTGACGCGTGAGGTCGTCGCCGAGTGTCTGGGTTTGGAGCTCCATCAGGATGAGCAGGCTTTGCGCACCTTGGAGGCGTTCTTTTCGATTCGGGTCAAATCAATGGTGGCGGCCAACCTCAAACAGGCTTTGGTGCCGACCGGGGCCGATGTTTTGCCGAATCCGAACGGCACGGCTCCGGGTCTGTATCTTCCTCCGCGCATGAACACGCTTTCCGATTGCGCGATCTTTCTTCTTCCGGGGCCGCCGCGTGAGCTTTATCCGATGTTTCACAATGAGGTGGCGCCCAGGCTGCGAGCGCTTTCGGGTGTCACGAGCTCGCTTTCTGTCTGCGAATTGAAATTCACGGGGATTGGAGAAAGTGAATTCCATCAGGGGATCGATGAGAAGCTCGCAGTGATGGAAGGACTGGAGTATGGTTATTGCGCGCGCATGGGTGAAGTGGATCTGAGATTGATCGGCAATGAACGGGCGGTTTCGGCTGCTAAAACGTTGGTATTGAAGGAATTCTCCGATTATCTTGTGAGCGATGACGGATCCTCTCTTGAAGCAACGGTGATTCGCTTGCTCAAACAACAGGGAAAAACGCTTGCAACAGCGGAAAGTTGTACCGGCGGTTTGGTGGCAAATCGGCTCACGAATGTTTCCGGTGCTTCGGAAGTTTACACGCATGGTTGGGTGACTTATGGAAACGATGCCAAAACCGGAGAGCTTGGCGTAGCAGATCAAATGATCCGAGAGTTCGGCGCGGTCTCCGAACCGGTAGCTTGTGCCATGGCCGATGGAGCGCTGCGTCATAGCGGTGCGGATTACGCCATCTCGGTGACAGGAATTGCCGGTCCCACGGGCGGTAGCGAGGACAAACCCGTGGGTACGGCATGGTTGGCACTGGCGATTCGGGGTGGGAAGACCCATGCGATGAAGGTCTTTCATCCGAGAAGTCGCAAGGATTTCAAGCAAGCGGTATCCCAATCCTTGTTGAATCTGTTGAGATTGGAACTGAAGTCCACGCGATGAGGTATTGTGGCCCGCACCGGAATCGCAATCTGCGATCCTGATCCACACGACACACTATCCTGCATGGTTAGGTGCTCCCGCATCGCCTTCAAGACAGTCTTGACCTGCCATCTTTCCTCACGGAAATTTGCGATATCCCGCTGTGTGTGGGATCGACTTCACGCACACGGTTTTCATGATCTCACGCAGGTAATCGCCCATGAAATGTCCCCGCTGCGTACAACGAATCCATCGAGCTGCCGCAAGCTGTCCGCATTGCGGATTTTCGATTTCGGATGCAGACCTGCTTTTCGGAGGGCAGCCGCTTCATTTGAAATCAGTGAACGATGTAGCAGGCCTGTTCCGGTTGCAAGAGCGTGATCGGCTGGTGGAGAAGCTCCAGAGGTTGCGCAGGTTATTTCCAGAGTTGTTCGTATCCATTTATACGGGAAATCTGAACCATGCGGGGCAGGTCAGGCAGTTGGGTTTCTGGTTGCTAAATCGCGGAGTTTTCAGGGATACTCCCGCGCATATACCCAATGATAACGGGGTGATTCTGGTGATCGATCCCGATTCGAGGATGGCGGGGCTTACTTTTGGGTATCGGTTGGAACCTTACGTCGGCGAAGAAGAGAGCTTTGATTGTCTCGCACGGGCGCATGCCCATTGGTTGCACGGCAGGTATGCCGATGGGGTGCTGCAGGTAATCAACGAACTGCAGAAACTGTTGAAAAAACGGAGTCGTGACGTGAGGAAGCACGGCTTGCAAGCGGGAATCGGGAAAGGCAATGCCACATGAACCGCCTCCGTTACATGCTGTGCGTTCTGAGTATGCATCCGATGATGGCGATGCCTGTATGGGATCATTCGGATCGGAATAGGATGATCGAAGAGGGTTGGATCGCGGGGCAGGAATTGTTGGATTTCACAACCATTCCGGAACATGAAATCATGGCTTATATGGAGCCGACAGCCGAAGAGGCAGCTTTGGATCTTGTCGTCCTACAAAACGTGCCAGAGAAACACATCGATGGTTATTTTTCGAGGAAACCCGAAACATTTTTGATTGATCCTCAGGGCTTGGTAACCCCGGAGCAGCGCAACAAGTTGCTGCGATCCCTGCATCTCCGTGCCAATGATTCCGAAATCGAGCTCTATCTGTATCTGTTCGGTTCCGATCAGTCGATTCCAACGGATGTGAGGGTGGAGGAAATCCCTGAGCGATTGTTTTCCTCAGGCAAACCGGCAGTCATCCTGTTCTATCATTTGGGCGCTCCATCGAAAACGGTATTGTATTTGAGTCCGCACATGACGGATGCGGTTTCGATTGCGGAACGAGGGCGTGCGATGGACAGCGCCTTGGTAAAGGCGACCCAAGCTTCGGGGATCTATGAGCCATTGGAAGCGTTTATGACGCAGATTTCGCTGCGGGTTTATTGGATGGAAAAGATGTTGGCGTGGACAGCCGAGGAGTCGATCGATCCGAAGCCGACGAATCCGATCAAGTCAGCGGTTGCGTATCGGGAGATGAAGAAATCAGAATGGCGATGGTCCGAGTGGTCACGAGATCGGATTCCGTATGTGACGATGGTCGCGGCTTTTTCATGCGGTATCATATCCTGGCTGGTTGTTCGGAAATTGCGCTGCTGTTACACCTTTCCTCAATCGCTTGTTGAGCCGAGACTGGGTGGAAAACATTCAGCTGGGGAAGGTGCCGTGCTGTCATTCGGAACGGCGAAACATCGCTTATCCGCGCAGCGCGACCAGATCTCGAGGAAGTGGGGGTGATTCATCCGGAGAATCTGCAGCTTGGTAAGGTTGTTGGTATCTGTTTTTCCGCTACTTCAAGGATTGTCACTGAGACGGGTTCAAGCATTCAGCGGTTGAACATGGGATTCTGATCCAACCCCGAATTTCCAAGAATCGGGGGCTGCAGCGACATGTCTCAAACGAAGAATTCGCAACGACAAGCGCGGATTTTGGATTGAACGGATGGCATCTCGGGGTGAGGGTTGGCGCGGATGGATCAACCCGGCATATCAGTGGGAGCTTCTGAACAAGTTTCCGAGGTCAAGCTGCCAGGCAAACTTGGTGAAATGAGCCTGACGATGCAGGTTCTCTCTCTGGCAGTTTGGCCATTGCTGGAGCAGGTGCTGGCTTTTTTCGTGGGCATGACAGATATCCTTATCGCCGGGCGCATGGTTGCCGGTGACGTCCGGGTGGCCATCATCGATGCCATGGCCTTGGGTGGATATGTTGCTTGGTTTCTTTTCATTTTCCAAGGTTCCGTCGCTACCGGTGTGATGGCGTTGGTTTCCCGTGCAACGGGCGCACGGGATGGGAAATTGGCAAGCCTGGGGCTGGGGCAGGGCTTGTGGCTGGGAGCGATGGCGGGTTTTGCTGCATTTCTTGTGTTGCAGCTGGCGACCATTCCTCTGATTCGCTGGATGGGGCTTACGCCTGCCGCAGCGGTATTTGCGGAGGAATACATCCGGATTCTCGCCTGGTCCGGACCGATTGCCGGAGCGGTGTTTTCGGTGAACGCTGCCTTGAGAGGCTCGGGTGATACCAAAACACCTTTTGTGGTGATGCTTGTTGTCAACATCATCAACATGGGTTTCAGCACGCTGTTTGTTTTCGGTCCCGAGCCTGTTGGAGGCATGGGCGTTCAAGGGATCGCGCTGGGAACAGTATTGGGCTGGTTCGTGGGTTTGGTGGTTGTGGTGGCCATGCTTGCATTGCGCAAACGGGACGGATTGAAATGGCGAAGGGAAGCACTCAGGTTTCATTTTGAAACCATCATCCGGATCTGGAGAGTCGGCGTACCGCAGGCAGTAGAAGTGGCGGGCATGTGGATGATTCATTCATACGGTTTGCGTGTGATCTCGAACCTGGAGCAGAAGGGGGCATTGGGTGCCCATTTCATGGCGGTGCGTTTGGAGTCGATGAGTTTCCTGCCGGGCTTCGCGATCGCAGCGGCGGCGGCTGCTCTTACGGGTCAGTATCTGGGCGCTGGCTCGAAGGAAATGGCAAAGCGCGCCGTGCGCTTTGCCTGGAAATTGGGTGCGGGTGTGATGTTTACCATGGGCGTGTGTTTTGTTTTCGGTCGCGATGGGTTGATCGGTTTGATGGCTCCGGGAAGCGTCTTGCATGCGGATCTTGCAGGGCCACTGCTGGTGGTCTGCGCAATCACGCAGCCGTTTTTCGCCACCTGCATCATATTGAAAACCACCATGCGCGGTGCAGGTGCCACGCGCCTGGTGATGCGATGGGCGTTCACCAGCATGTTGTTCTATCGTATTGTGGTGCTATGGGTTTTATCGAGTATGGATTTGATTACTCTAACAGGTGTATGGATCGTGCTCAGCCTGGACTTGTTCACACAGGCAATCGTGTTTTCATGGCTTCACTTCAAGGGTAGGTGGCTGGACGCGATGGTGTGAGTTTGCCAGCTGGTCAGTAAGGCCGGAGATATCGCACGTAGCCGGAGGGGTTTGGGTAAATCATTTCCGAATCCATGACCTTTTCATCCGACGCGGTGGGATCAGTGATGGTCATCCACCATCGTTCCGGATTCAGAGATCCCGTTCTTGTCGCATCAGCGTCTCGACAAACAGGGCTTCGACTTTGGTTCTTGCCCAAGGGGTTTTTCTGAGAAATGTCAGGGTGGATTTGACGGAAGGATCATTGGCGAAGCAGCGGATTCGTACGCGGTCTGCAAGTTCGTCCCAGCCGTATTCTTCTGCAAGCCGGGTAACGATGGTCTCCAGCGTATAGCCGTGGAGAGGGTCATTGGGATGATGGTTCATCAGGGTAATTCCCGGATCCTGAGATTTCTGAAGCGGATCGGACTGCCTTCGGACTCCAGACAGAGATAACCATCGTTGGGGGTGGCGTTTTTCCCACCGGAAACTTCGGTTCCGTTGACCCATAGTCGAATTTCGCCGTTGATGGCGCGGATATAGTAATGGTTCCAATTTCCATGGTCTTTGGTAGTTTCTGCAGAAGGAAAACTTCTGGATCCATCGGGTGAGATGGGAGGGAAGGGTTGCAGCTTCGCTTTCTTGACCGGAAACACATCTCCGTGCGAAGTGAACCAATCGCCTTTTTTCCCCGTGTTCTTCTCGTAAACGGCTCTGAAAGCCGGATCGAGGATCTGCACCTCGATGCCTTCATCGGGTAATCCGGGTTTGGTCAGGGCGTCGAGCGAGGTTTTGCTGGTCCATACGAAAATGCCCGAGTTTCCCGCGGGTTTCTCATGCATCCACTCGACCACAAGTTCGAAGTTCCTGTAGGTTTTGGTAGTCCGAATCACGCTGACCGGTTGGCCCGTGCAGAAGATCTCGGCTTTTTCGTCATCAAAGTTCCATGTGGTATCCGCGCTATTGACCGGCGTGAAATCCGTTTTTTTCAGGGGGATCCATCCGGCCTCGTTTCCGCTAATTTTCGCTGCGGGTTCAGCGGCTTTGAGCTGGGATAGGCAGAGCAGGCAAATCAGTGGTATTCTTTTGAGGAACATGAGCTTATTCGGTTAGACGGAGAAATGCTTCGATTTCGCGGGAGGGATCGTTGGCCCGCATGAGGGTTTCGCCGATGAGAAGGGCGTTGGCACCTGCTCGCAGGGCGCGGAGAGCGTCATCATGGGTTTTGATGCCGCTTTCGGACACCAGTATGACATCATCCGGAACTTCCTCGGCAAGACGTTCGGTAGTGGCCATATCGACCTCGAAGGTTTTGAGGTTGCGGTTGTTGATGCCGATCAGGTCGGCTCCCAGTTCCAGGGCACGTTCCATTTCCGGCAGATCGTGAACTTCGACGAGAATGTCCAACTGGAAGGATTTGGCTTCGTCGTAAAGGTGTCTGAGGAGTGCGTCATCCAAAGCCGCCACAATGAGCAGGATGGCATCGGCTCCGGCAATGACAGCTTCGTGGATCTGAGTTTCGTGTATGGTGAAATCTTTGCGAAGTAGGGGGATGGTTGAGAACTCGGCAATTTTTGATAGGTAGCTCAGGGATCCTTGGAAGTATGGTTCATCCGTGAGGATGGACAGGCAGGATGCACCGCCGTCCATGTAACGCTTCGCCTGGCGGATAGGGTCGAAATCGGGGTCGATCAGACCCACGGATGGTGACGCCTTTTTGACTTCGGCGATGAGGCCGAGATGCCCAGGACCGCGATCGAGGGCGGCGCGGAAGCCACGAAACTCGTTTCTTTGAAGAGCTGCGGCACGGAGGTGTGCGGCACGGGGAAGGAGGGCCTCCACTTCCAGATGTTTGGTGGCGATGATTTGAGCGAGTTTGTCGGACATGTTCGGGCTGATCATGGGTAGAGTCATGCACGCCCGCTGCGAAGAAAATTTTTTCACAATTTTATGAAAAATTCTCTTGATCGCGAATCACGGTAGGGTAACAACTCATCACGCACTAATGAACGCGGGCGTAGCTCAGTGGTAGAGCGCCACCTTGCCAAGGTGGATGTCGTGAGTTCGAATCTCATCGCCCGCTCCATTCGGCGCGTTGGTATCTGGGGTGGCTTGCAGTCGTCCAACTCCTCGTTGCGTTTTCCGATCCACCTTGGTCGTAGGCGATCGCCGGCCGTTGGGACCAGGCCGTCATTTTGACATTCCGATGCTGAAGCATGGATGGTTGGTATCCACCCACTCATCTCAGATTTTCATCAGATCTTCCTCCTTGGCCGCGGCCAATTCGTCGACTTTCTTGGTAAACCTGTTGGTGAGGTCCTGGATCTGTTTTTCGTAGGTCTTCAGACTATCCTCGGTGAGGATATTATCGACCTTCATTTTTTTTGCCTCGTCGAGACCGTTCTTGCGGGACGAGCGGAGCCGCACCTTGGCTTCTTCAGCGAGTTGT
This sequence comes from Verrucomicrobiota bacterium, assembly GCA_041170385.1. Lineage (GTDB taxonomy): Bacteria > Verrucomicrobiota > Verrucomicrobiia > Verrucomicrobiales > Akkermansiaceae > Luteolibacter. The sequence continues at coordinate 94,410 of JBEAZA010000037.1, forward strand.
TTGATGAGTTTGACCATGTCACGACGACGCTCCTCGGACAATTCCGGGATGGGAACCCGGATCGATCGGTCCGCAGCAGCTGGGTTGAGGCCGAGTTTGGATTCGCGGATGGCTTTTTCGATGTCACGGGTGGTTGAGGGATCGAATGGCTGCACGTTCAGCATCCGTGGCTCAGGGGTGTTGATCACTGCAAGCGATTTGAGTTTCTGAACCCCGCCATAGGCGTGAACATACACATCGAGGTTGTCGATGAGCGAGGGAGAAGCCTTGCCGGTGCGCACACCGTGGAAGTCCTGGATCAGGTGATCGATTCCCGATTGCATGTCGGCTTCAACGTTTTTAAGGGTTTGGATGGGGTCGAGCATGGAGTTGTGAGGTTGGATTGGTTTGATCATCAGCCATCAATGATCGTCATTCAAATGGATAAAAATGTGCGGTGCCGCATGTGGATGGAAGGCGGATGAATGATGATGTTCGATGATGGATTGGACGGGAAATTATTCGCCATGGACAAGGGTGCCGATGGGTTGGGAGCGGAGGGCGTGGGAGAGGTTGCCGTTCGGGCCGAGATCGAAAATGATGATGGGGATTTGGTTGTCCATGCAGAGACTGAAAGCCGTGGCGTCCATCACGCTTAGGCGGTTTTCGAGACAATGCTGGAACGTGACGGATTCGAAGCGTTTGGCGTCCGGATTTTTCCTCGGGTCAGAACAGTAAACGCCATCGACTTGGGTAGCTTTGAGAATCACATCGGCTCCCATTTCACTGGCACGGAGGGCCGCGGTCGTGTCGGTGGAGAAGAAAGGGCTGCCCGTGCCGGCGGCGAAGATGATGACGGTGCCTTTGTCAAGTTGATGCTCGGCTTTCCTGCGGATGAAGGGTTCGGCGACGTTTTTCATCTCGATGGCTGACATTACCGTGCATTTAACGCCAACATGGGACAGGGCGCCTTCGAGCGCGAGGGCATTCATGACGGTGGCCAACATACCCACGTAATCTGCGGTGGCCCGATCCATGCCACGAGCTGAGGCTGAGGCGCCGCGCCAGAAATTACCGCCGCCGACCACGATGCCGAGCTCGAGTCCGTAATCCACCGCTTCCTTGATTTCATCTGCGATGCGTTGCACGATTTCCGGCGAGATGTTGTCCGTGGATCCGGGTTCGCGCAGGGCCTCGCCACTGAGTTTAAGAATGGCACGTTTGAAGGGACGGGGATCTTTATGGGCAGGGTGTGGCATATCGGTTGGGCGAAGCATGACAAAGTTCTCTGCGCCGTCCAATCTTGAAGATGAAATCCGCGATTTTTTTTGTGAGATACCTTCGGGGTGCCTCATGATTTGTGAAATTAGGCTTGCTGTCACAAGCGTGTGCCGTTGGAGTGTGGACACAAACCTCACATTATCCCTATGATTCATTCCGGTAATTCATTGTCCAAGAGCGATTCCGGCTGGTGGTCGCAACTTAATCCATACCAGCGGTTGGTATTTGTCGTCGCGACTCTGGCTTGGTTGTTCGACTGTCTGGACCAACAGCTTTTCAATCTTGCTCGCAGCCCCGCCATGAAATCCCTGTTGGGTGCGAATCAGGAATTGATCCTTTTTGGCAAATTTCCGATTCAGGCCGGAGCGTTGTCCACATCCATTTTCGTCTTGGGATGGGCGACGGGCGGGATGATTTTCGGCTCGTTAGGAGACCGCTATGGTCGTGCAAAGATGTTGTCGGTGACTGTTCTGTTGTATTCGATTGCGACCGGATTATCGGCGTTGTCCCAGAGTTTTATGGATTTCGCCGTGTATCGGTTTATCACGGGTCTGGGAGTGGGTGGGGTCTTCGGGCTTGCCGTCGCATTGGTGGCTGACTCGGTTCCGGAGCAAACAAGGCCGAAGGCTTTGGGTGTGTTGCAGTCGTTTTCCGCGGTTGGCAATTGCGCAGCCGGATTCATCGGTCTTGCAATTGCTTTGACCGCATTAGGCGAAAACGAAAACTATTGGAAGTGGTTGTTTGTGATCGGTGCGTTGCCGGCTTTTTTGGTGGCAACCATTCAGCTGCGTATGAAAGAGCCGGAATCTTGGCGACAGTCGCGGGACAAGGCGCTGGCGGAAGGCAAACGTTCCGGGTCTTATCGTGATCTTTTCAGTCATCGCCTCTGGCGCAGGCATGCGCTGTTGGGTATGGTGTTATCCTGCGCAGGAGTCATTGGTTTGTGGGGGATAGGGGTCTTTTCGTCGGATTTGGTTGGAGACATCGTTTCCCACAATCTCTCAGAGGCGGGGGCTTCGATCGAAGAAGTCAACAAAGGCAAGCAGCTATGGATGTCGCTGAACCTTTTGGCGTTCAATGTTGGTGCCTTTGCAGGCATGTTAGTCTTCACTCGGTTTGCTGTCAACATGGGTCGCAAAGGTGCGTTTTTGATTTTTTTCATCGGTTCTCTCGCCGTGACGGTTTTTGTGTTCCAGATGATCGGAAAGATCAACGGTCGTTGGGATATTTTGTGGATGGCTCCGCTCATGGGTTTTTTCCATCTCTCGGTCTTTGCCGGATTTTCGATTTATCTGCCCGAATTGTTCCCCACCCGTCTGCGTGCCACTGGAGTCTCTTTTTGTTACAATGTGGGGCGTTACCTGGCGGCCCTTGGTCCTTTTACGCTTGGAGCATTGGCTGCGAAATTTGGCAAGGATGCACAGGCAGTTGCTGAGAATACCGCTCCGGAGGGAATGACGGAGGCAGCACTGGGTGCATTAAAGACTGTGGCGAAGATCGATGCTTTCCGAGATGCTGCTTCCTGGATGTGTCTGATCTTCCTGCTAGGCATCATTGTGCTACCATTTTTACCGGAAACCAAGGGTAAGCCATTGCCCGAGGATTAAGCAAACGCCAGTCGCAGTTGATTCATGCTTTCAGCGGCGAGTTCCGTGGGGCTGAGATGGGTATCGAACACCTCGACGGAGACCCATTTGTCATAGCCTCCCCGGACAAGCTCATGGGCGATG